>JAZLLW010000012.1:0-29790 GCA_045598305.1 Acutalibacteraceae bacterium | reverse complement strand
CGTACATTACGCCGGCGGTTCCGAGGTTGAGGTGACCGCTTTTTTCCGTAAGGATTTCACCGGTAGAGCCGAAAAGAAGGGGAATGCCCTGCATGACTGCTCTTACTAAGAATTTGACAATCATTTATCCTCGGCCTCCTTCTGACGGAAATTGATTTTGTAATTGATAAAGAATTCACTGCCGATAATAAAGAATATGATAATACCGGTAATAATTTCCGAAAACGAGTCATTGAGTCCGAGCTCCATGGAAATCTGACCTGCACCTTTTTCAAAGAATACGAGAAGAAGTGAGGTAAGCACCATAGTCAGGGGATTGAAATGGGCAAGCCAGGATACCATGATTGCGGTGAATCCTCTGCCGCCGGCAGTTTCCGCATTGATTGTGTGACTTGTACCCGAAACAAGCAAAAGTCCCGCGATACCGCATAACGCGCCGGAAAGAATCATTGTTCTGATGATTATTTTCTTTACGTTGATACCGATGTATCTTGCCGTATTTTCACTTTCGCCGACTACTGCGATTTCATATCCGTGTTTACTGTTTTTTAGATAGAAATACATTATTACCGTAAGTATTGCAACAATAATAATGGGAAGCAGATGATTGTTGCCGTCTATGGATGGAAGCCATCCGAGTTCAGAAGAACTGTTAATTACGCCTATTTTACCTGAGCCCTTGGGATTGGACCAGATAAACGCAAAATAGGAAACAATCTGTATTGCTATATAGTTCATCATAAGGGTGAACAGAGTTTCATTTGTGTTCCAGTTTGCCTTGAAGAATGCGGGAATGAGTCCCCATACTGCACCTGCAACGATACTTGCAAGTATCATTACTACGTAGAGAGCCCAAACGGGTAACGTGTCTTTACAAAGTATCATTACCGAAGCGGTTGCAAGTCCTCCGATAAGCACCTGACCTTCCGCACCGATATTCCAGAATCTCATCTTGAACGCCGGGGTAACCGCAAGAGCAACGCAGAGCAAAATAGCCGTGTCTCTTGCCAGATTCCATAATCTTCTCGGCGAACCGACAGCACCGTCAATCATTGATTTGTATACGTCAAGAGGATTGAGCTTGGTTACGATTGCTGTGATTATACCGCATAAAATTAGAGAAGCAAGTACCGAAAGAATACGGATGAGTACGGATTTCCAGAAGGGGATAGCCGCTCTTTTTGTAATATGGAATAAGGGCTCTTTCGCAGAACCTGAATTATTCTTCATTAACGACACCTCCTTCGCTTGCTCCTTTTGTCATAAGTAAACCTATTTCTTCTTTAGTAACGTTTCTCGGGTCTACTATTCCCGAAACGCTGCCGGAGCTGATTACGACCAGCTTGTCGCAAAGCTCGATAAGTACGTCAAGGTCTTCGCCTACAAATATTACGGCAACTCCGTTTTTCTTCTGGTCGTTGAGAAGATTATAAATCATATAGGATGAGTTGATATCAAGACCTCTTACCGGGTAAGCAACCATCAGTACGGTGGGAGCTGCGGCAATTTCTCTGCCTACAAGTACTTTTTGCACGTTACCGCCGGAAAGTCTTCTTACGGGAGTTGTCGGGCCGGGAGTAACGACTTCAAGATCTTTGATAACTTTATCCGCAAGATTTCTCGGTTTCTTTCTTTCAGTAAAGGGTGTTTTTCCCTTTTTGTAACTTCTTAGCATCATATTGTCAATGATGTCCATATTACCTACGAGTCCCATGCCAAGTCTGTCTTCCGGTACAAATGACAGTCTGACGCCGAGCTCTTTTATCTGAGTGGGAGTTTTGTCTCTGAGATTATCTTCTTTTCCCGTTTTGGGATTATTATAGATAATTTTTCCTTCATCAAGTCTCTGAAGTCCGGCTATCGCTTCAAGCAATTCCTTCTGACCGCTTCCGGCAATACCCGCAATGCCGAGAATTTCACCCGATTTAACAGTAAAAGAAATGTTGTTAAGAACGGGTATGCCATCATTGTTCAAAAGCTTCAGAGATTCAATTATAAGTCGGTCCTGAGGATTTTCCGGCTCGGTTCTCTCAATGTTAAGGCTGATTTTTTTACCGACCATCATTTCGGTAAGCTCTGACTCGTTGGTTTCTGCGGTTTTTACCGTACCGATATATACACCTTTACGAAGAACCGAAACTTTGTCGGAAAGTGCAAGCACCTCATGAAGCTTATGAGTGATGATGATAATTGACTTTCCGTCTTCTTTCATCTTGCGAAGTATATTGAAAAGCTTTTCTGTTTCTTGGGGAGTGAGTACGGCAGTGGGCTCGTCGAGGATCAGAATATCTGCACCTCTGTAGAGCACTTTTATGATTTCAACGGTCTGCTTTTCGGATACCGACATATCATATATTTTTTTATTTGGATCAATGTCAAATCCGTATCTGTCACTGATTTCCTTGATTTGGTTAGCCGACTGTTTAAGATTGAATTTACCGTCATTAAGACCGAGAACTATATTCTCTGCTGCGCTGAAAACGTCAACAAGCTTAAAATGCTGATGTATCATACCTATTTTGTGGTCAAACGCATCTTTAGGGGACTTGATGACAACTTCTTTACCGTCAATGAATATCTGTCCGTGGTCGGGGAAATATATACCCGAAATAATATTCATAAGGGTAGTTTTGCCACTGCCGTTTTCGCCGAGTATTGACAGTATTTCTCCTCTTTCCACAGTGAGACATACGTCTTTGTTGGCAACTATGCTGCCGAAAACTTTCGTAATATTTTTCAGTTCAATAGCCGGAACGCTCATATTTTCACCTCAGTTTTTGACTTTGAAAAGAAATCACCTTGATGGTTCCTTTTCAACACCAAAAAACAGAAACCGGGCGAAGCTTTTGACTCCGCCCGGAGCTCAATTTACAGATTAATATGCATCGTTAAGAAGCTCAATGCCGTCGATTCTGAGATCGAAGTAAGGAGCTGAACGGAACTCTGACTCATGGAAGTAACCGTCGGAGATAACCTCTGTGTCGGGAGTGTAAGCTTCGTCCGAATCAACGTCTGCCTTATATGAATCAAGTGCCTTGCCATCTACCGTGAAGGTAGCGGTGTCGAATACGTGAAGTGTGCCTGCTTCAAAAGCGGCCTTTGCTTCGTCAATAGCTGCCTGAGTGCCTTCTGCAGCAACGTCACCGTTAAGGTCAATGAGTTCAACGGAACCGGTAGCGATGGAGCCGGTGTAATCAGCACCGATATCCTTGCCTTCGATTACACAGTTGATCATGTGCTCGAAATAAGGAGTCCAGTTGATTCTGGAAGAAATGATGTAGGTGTTGGGTCCGACTGACTTGGTTGAACCGTTGTACGAAACGTTAGGAATGCCTGCATTTTCACAAGCTGTGGGAGCGCCCATGGAGTCAGCGTGCTGGCTGATGAGTACACAACCTGCGTTGATGAGCTTCTGAGCAGCTTCCTTTTCGCCGGTTTCATCATACCATGAACCTGTGAACTGAACCTTCATAGTTGCGCTTTCGCAAACTGAACGTGCGCCGAGGAAAAATGAGGTATAACCGGAAATAACTTCTGCATAGGTGAATGCACCTACGTAACCGATTATCGCCTCTTCGGGAGCGATATCGCCTGCTTCAATCATGGCGTTGAGCTTCATACCTGCAGCAATACCTGCAAGATATCTGCCTTCATAAATGGAAGCGAATGCGTTGTGATAATTTGCAAGACTTTCGGTATGTGCCTTTGTACCTGTTGCGTGGCAGAACTGTACATCTTTGAATTCCTTGGCGGCCTGAATCATATAGTCTTCATGACCGAAGGAGTCTGCAAAAATAACGTTACAGCCGTTATCAACGAGGTCAGCAGCTGCCTGGTAACAATCGTCACTTTCGGGAATGTTTGTCTTGAGAAGATAATCTACGCCGAGATTCTCGCAAGCCGACTTTGCGGCGTCAAGGAAATTCTTGTCATAGGTTGAATTCTCGTCATGAAGGAAGATGAAACCTACCTTGATGTCACTTTTTTCAACGGGCTCTGCGGATACGTTTTCTCCGCCTTTTGTTGAATCTTTGGTGTCGGTATTTCCACCGCATGCTGCAAGGCAGAATACGAGTGAAAGTACCATGAGAATTGCTAATATTTTTTTCATTTTATGTAACCTCCACATAAAAATATTTGACTATTAACCAAAGGTGATTTTACCGTCATCAATGGAATTGATGATTGCAAGCGATTCAAGGTGCAATCCCATTTTACGAAGCATTTTTCCTCCGGGCTGGAATCCTTTTTCAACGCAGATTCCGACACCCTCAACGGTTGCCCCAGCCTGCTTGCATAATCCGATAAGACCTTTTACTGCCGCGCCGTTTGCAAGAAAGTCATCAATAATGAGAATATGGTCGTTTTCGGTAATGTATTTTCTTGAAACGCCTATCTGTGTATTTGCGTTTTTGGTAAATGAAAAAACCTCACCCGTATAGATATCGTTGCCGACATTGCGGTGAATGCCTTTTTTGGCAAAAACAACGGGAACATTAAAATATTGCGCGGTTATGCACGCAATTCCTATACCCGATGCTTCTATGGTGAGGATTTTATTGATATTTTCATTTGCAAAAAGCTTTTTGAATTCTTTGCCGATTTCACAGAGAAGATTTACGTCTATCTGATGATTGAGAAACATATCTACCTTAACGATATCGTTGCCGATTATTTCACCGTAATTCTGAATCTTCTCCTCAAGAATCTGCAATGTAATTCACCCCAAATCAAAATACAAATCATTTGACAAAATCATTATAATGAACTGACCGTCAAAAATCAAGGAAAATCTTTATCAAATACAACATATTGTATATTGCAACAAACGGCCGTTGATTTTCGGATTTTTTTTCAACAAAATAATTAAAACTGACGAAGATTAAATCAACTCCGTCAGTTCAAATATGATTCTGTTTGACAGCAGATATCCTTCCGGTGTCAGATGGAAATCGTCCGGGGAGAACTGTCCGAGATTTACCGAGGAATAAAACCTGCATTTTTCGCGAAATTCATCACTTAGAATCAGTCCGTATTTGTTTTCAAATTCTGTGAATTTTATCCCTTCCGAAAGTCTTAAACGCAGCATGAGATATTCTTCCGCATCTCCGCCTATACCGTCGTCAACCGTACCGCATCCCTTCAGATATTCTTCAATACTCTCAGGATAGTAAAATCTTTTGCTGTCGATGAATGAGTGGGCCGAGGGACCCAATCCGAGATATTCATCACAGTTCCAGTATTTGATATTATGCCTGCTTTCATATCCGGGAAAGGCAAAGTTTGATATTTCGTAGTGCTTCATTCCTGCTTTAGTCAGTTTTTTACTCGTTTGCAGGTATAAATCCGAGCAGCAATCATCATCGGGAAACCGATATTTTTCTCTATTTGCGGCAAAAAAAGTTCCATCCTCGATTTTGAGTATATAGCAGCTGATGTGTTTTGCTCCGATTGAAAGGCAGAAGTCAAGTGATTCGTCAAGAGATTCCGGTGTCTGTTCGGGAATTCCGAGCATCAAATCGAGCGAAACATTATTGATTCCCGCTGTTGTGATTCTGTCGGATGCTCTGAGTATTTCTTCTCTGCCGGCCTTTCTGCCGAGTATTTTTCTTTCACTGTCTACGGCACTTTGCAGTCCCATTGATATGCGATTGACACCGGCTTTTTTTAGTACGGAAAAATTAAAATCCATATCTTTATCTCCGGTGTCGGAAGGATTGCATTCAACGGTTATTTCACTGCCGTCTGTAAAGCTTATTCCCGAAAGTATGTCGGCTATTCTGTCCGGCCCGAGTACAGACGGTGTACCGCCCCCGAAATAAACAGTATCGTAAATATACGGAAATTTATTTGCGTCATCCTTGATCTTGGAGCAGTATTCGTCGATTATTTCGCTTTTGGGAATGAATGAATAAAAACTGCAATACGGACATTTGCTTCTGCAAAACGGTACGTGAACATAGAGCCCGACACGTTTTTTATCAATCATTATCGTCAAGCTTGAGAACAGCCATAAACGCTTCCTGAGGAACTTCTACTGTACCGAAACGGCGCATCCTCTTTTTTCCTCCCTTCTGCTTTTCAAGCAGTTTTTTCTTTCTTTTAATATCGCCGCCGTAACACTTGGCGAGCACATCTTTCCTCATTGCCTTGATGGTTTCTCTGGCGATTATTTTACCGCCGATGCCTATCTGAATCGGAATCTCAAACATCTGTCTCGGGATATTGTCCTTCAGTCTTTCGGCAATTTTCCTTGCCTTTGAATAAGCGGCATCGCTATGGATAATAAATGAAAGAGCGTCTATGATTTCTCCGTTGAGCAAAACATCAAGCTTAACAAGCTTTGAAGGTCTGTATTCTGATATCTCATAGTCAAAGGAAGCGTATCCTCTTGTCCTTGATTTGAGAGAATCAAAGAAATCGTATATTATTTCGTTCAAGGGAAGTTCATAGTGCAAATCAACTCTGTCGGGAGTGATATAATCTGTTCCGATATATACACCGCGTCTTTCCTGACACAACTGCATGACGGTACCGATATATTCTGCGGGAGTATAAATATGAGCATCCGTAAAGGGCTCTTCACATGACTGTATCAGTCCCGGATCGGGGTAGTGAGTGGGATTGTCAATTTCTATTTGCGAGCCATCAATAAGATTGATTTTATAAATGACACTGGGAATGGTAGTTACAAGATCAAGGTCATATTCTCTTTCCAATCTTTCCTGGATGATTTCAAGATGAAGAAGACCGAGAAATCCGCATCTGAATCCGAATCCGAGGGCGCTTGAAGTTTCAGGCTCGTATGTCAGAGCAGCATCATTGAGCTGTAATTTTTCAAGAGCATCGCGCAGAGCTTCATAGTCTGCACCGTCTGCGGGATAAATTCCGCAGAATACCATGGGATTAACTTTTTTATATCCGGGAAGGGGAGCTGATGCGGGATAATCTGCAGTCGTAACCGTATCGCCGACTTTTGCATCTCTTACGGTTTTAATGCTCGCTGTAATGTAGCCGACCTCACCTGCGGTAAGCTCTTTGCTGGGTTCCATTTCCCTTGCTCTCATATAGCCGGTTTCGACTACGGTGAATTCGGCACCCGTAGCCATCATTCTCATTGTATCGCCGGGTTTGATTTTTCCTTCCTTAACTCTTACGTAAACGATTACGCCTTTATAGCTGTCATAAATCGAGTCAAATATAAGTGCACGGCAGGGGAGAAAATCGTCTGCCTTGGGAGAAGGAATATATTTTACTATTTCCTCGAGCACCGCTTCTATGTTTTCGCCTGTTTTCGCGGATACTCTGGGTGCCTCTGAGCAGTCAAGACCGATTACGTCCTCGACCTCTTCGGCAACTCTGTCGGGGTCCGCTGAGGGCAGATCGATTTTGTTGATAACGGGCACTATCTCAAGGTCATGGTCAAGTGCGAGATATGTATTTGCAAGAGTCTGCGCTTCAACACCCTGGGTAGCGTCTACAATAAGTATTGCACCTTCGCAGGCAGCAAGAGACCTTGATACCTCGTAGTTGAAGACTACGTGACCCGGGGTATCAATGAGATTGAGTATATATTCCTCTCCGTCTTCGGCGGTATAATTCAGCTTAACCGCATGTGCCTTGATGGTAATGCCTCTTTCTCTCTCAAGATCCATATCATCGAGCAGCTGCTCGGTCATATCTCTGAGAGCAACTGATTTGGTCTTTTCAAGCAACCTGTCGGCAAGGGTGGATTTGCCGTGATCTATATGTGCAATTATGCAGAAATTTCTGATTTTATCTTTTGAAACGGACAATGTATGTACCTCTCAAATTATATTATTTCATCTGACGTTCTTGTCTTGTTTCCCTGACCTATCCACATATTTTCCCAGGATAATCCGGTTATGCCTTCAATACGTTTTTTCTCAACGTCCGAAATGTTACATTCGCCGGTTTCATGCTTTTCCTGAATAATTCTCTTGATTTCTTCGTGGTCTTCTTTTGTCATTTTATATCTGAATACAGACATTACACAGAATACCGCAAGTATGGCGGGAATTATAGAGTAGCAGAGTCTCAGACCGAATACGGTTCTCTTGGCCTGCTTTAACGGATGTGTAACCTTAGGATCGTATCCGAACCATTCGATCAGCGTACCAACAGCATATCCCATAAGGGAACTGACGGTTTTCTTGAATAAAGTGCTGAAAGTGGAAATAACGCCTTCACGACGTCTTCCGGTAATAAGCTCGTCAACATCTGTAATATCCGGCTGTATGTTTTCCGCTACAAAGCCGGGTCCGGAAAATCCGATGTTATAGCAGATTGATGAAAGAATGATTACCGTGTATTTAATTATTTTCGGCGTATTGTAAGTGAGAATGCTGTTTGCCGCTATGCCGACAATCATAAGCGGGCCGAGTACTTTTCCGCAAGCGGTTTTGCCTTTGTATCTTGTTATGACGTAATTAATGGGCGAGCCGCAGAATTCGGATATTCCTGAAATGATATTGAGCGAGATAAAGAATTTATAGGTGTCTGTTACGCTTACCATGAAATACTGGTCGGCATAATTACAGAAATATCTGCTCATTGAGAAGAACAGAGAGATAACAAAATATTGACGGAATGCCTTGCTCATAAATACGGTCTTGTATTCGTTTACAAGGAATTTAAGGTCAAGCTTTTCGTTTATCTGGTTTTTGGAAGACGGCTCCTTTGTCTTGATAAAGCAGAGAATGGGAGACCATAAAAACCATACCGCAAGGACGATTCCCACCATGGTATATCTGCCTCTGTCGTCAGGGGAGGGGTTCGGCAGGGCGGTCAATGCCGTCTTTATATCAAATCCGCTTAATGCAAGTGCGGCGAAAATGTATGATGAAACCTGACCTACGGAGTTCATACCGTATTCAACGATTTTATATTGCGTTCTCTCAAAATAATCGGGAGCTACGGTTGGAAGCATTGCATCGTGGGGAATCGAGAGAATGGTCATGCCCGTGCAATACAATAACGCGGCAAAAAGATACCAAAGCCATGTCGCTTTTTCATTTCCCGTTGATGAAATGCCGAATGACGTCCACTTAAACACATAGGAAACGCAGAAGGGAATGATTGAAACAAGAAGCCACGGCCTGTGTCTTCCGAGCTTTGATTTTGTTCGGTCGGTTATAAGTCCCATAATCGGGTCGCTGATTGCATCCCAGAGTCCCGAAATCAAAGTTATTTTACCTGCATCACCGGTTTTCATACCTTCAACATAGGCAAGAAACTGCTGATGAAACTGATTTATGGGATATCCTGCACCGCCGATTGTGATATTGGCACAGGTAAAATTTGCCATAGGTCTGAGAACGTCTTTAGTATTGCCCTCAATACCGCAGATATCTTTGATTTTTTCTCCTAATCCCAAATGGGTCACCTCAATTACTATGAATTTGATTTGATGAATGAGTCAACGCCGGATTTTATTGATCCCTTGAAAAATTTGAATATATCTTTTACTCGTGACGAAGGGCTCATTGACCAATCTTCAACGGGAATGATTTTAATTCCGATTTTTTCTGTTGTTTTTCTTAAGGCTTCAAATCGGTTTTTGAAGTCATTATAGTCGGTATTGCGATTTCCGCACCAAGCTCTTTCCGCAATTGCAATCATTCTCGGAAACAGCTTGCGGTGCAGGTCATTTTCATTTCTTACGTACTCGGTCCACATTTCCGCTTCAATGCCGATAACGTTTGAGCTGTCTTTTATGTCTTTGTTGACCGGGTTAAATGAATAGGTCTTTTTTACCGGTGTCATACCGTACGGATAATCACAGTAATAGTGATAAAAATCCGTTTCGATTATCTTTCCGCCTTTGTTTGCAAAATCAATACTCAGATTTCCCTTGTCCATCCATCTCTGTATAATGCAATCATCCTTGTCAAGCATTCCGCCCTTAAGACTTTCGTTCCAGGTGATTGCAGTTCTGCCTTTTGACCTGAGATAATCGGAAATTGATTTCATAAACCAACCCTGATATTCGTCGTAACTATTAAGCCGAAGCTCGTTGAATTTCGCATTACAGACCGGGCATGCTTTCCATTTGATCTTCGGTACTTCGTCACCGCCGATATGAATATATCTGTACGGAAACAGTTCACATACCTCATCAAGTATATCCTTGCAAAACTGCATTGAATCCGGATTTCCGATGCATAGTACGGTATCAAAGATTCCTTCTTTTATCTGTGTTTCGACCGGTTCTCCGGTGCATCCGAGGTTATTGTATGACGCAAGAACTGAGGTAGTATGTCCAGGCATATCTATTTCGGGTATTATGTCAATAAATCTGTCTTTACAATAGTTTACGATTTCCGTAATTTCATCTTTTGTATATCCGCCGGAATATTCGTCTTTTTCAATCACTCCGCCGAAAGCTGATTTTTTTCTTTTGGCACCGATATCGTTGAGAAGGGGATGTTTGTCGCTGGGAAATCTCCAGCCCTGGTCATCGGTCAGATGCCAGTGAAATATATTCATCTTGAAAAAAACAGCCGTGTCTATCAACTTTTTTATTTGATTGATGTCAAAGAAGTGACGGCTACAGTCAAGTGAAAAACCTCTGTGACCGAATTTGGGAGAATCTTCAATTTCAAGATTCTTGCAGACTACGCCGCAGGTTTCCCTGATCTGGTTTAACGTCTGCTCTGCGTAAAATTTACCCGCTTCGTCACCGTATGTTATGTTTACTGCTCCGTTATCAATCAGCAGCCTGTATTCTTCGTGAACGAGTGATTCATCCGCCGAATATCTTATCTCTGTTTTATCATTCAATACGGATGAGCCGATTGTATATCTGATTTTTTGCGGAGCGGGGATGATTGACGGCTTCATTGTTTCACCACCTAAATATAATGGTATAACTATAACAGATAATACGACTGATTTCAAGGCAAACTTGACAATACGCCGGAGTAGTTGTATATATTTCTCAGGGGGAATGATAATGAAAAACAGTGCTATTTACAGAAACAAACTTTTCGGTGCTTTACTGATGGTGATTGCGGTGTTTGCCGTGCTTGTGATTTTTCACCGTATGGGTTGCTATTTTTATGAATTTGACCCTCAGTTTTCGCCTTATGATTACGGCAGATTCAACTTTTTCTCGTATTTTACGGTTCAATCAAATATAATGGTTGCCGTATATCTGTTCTTTTATTCATTATCTCTTCTCGGCATAAAAAAAGCCGATAAGCTTGTATATAATCCCTGCGTTACCGTATTCGTTACGGTTTATATCATTGTAACCGGTGCGGTTTACTGCTGCGGTATACCTCTCGGATTTACTCCTCCTTTTATATGGGATTCTCCCGTTCACGCAATGTCGTCGTTTATTCAGGTGTTTCATCACATGATTATTCCTTCGTTGATGATTATTCTTCTTTTTACCGGAAACTACAATACCGAGTTCAGAATGAAATACGTCGGCTTATGTGGTATTTATCCTTTGGTTTACTCAATATTTTCAATTATCAGAGGTGCTGTAAGCTTCCCTCCTTTTTACGCATATCCGTTTTATAATCCGTTGTTTGTTTACGGACTGTTCCATCGTGAACCGATAATTACGGATATCGCCGTTGATGAAATAAGGGAAGGGTATTTTCTTATGATTCCTCTTCTCGCGGCCGGTATTTCTTTATTAATAATTATTTGCATCGGAGTAGCATTTGTTTATAACAGAAAAGTAAAGGAGAATGATTGATATGAAAGAAATGAAAGGTATATTTTCCGCATTGATAACACCCATAAATAAAGATTATTCTATCAATTTCGGCAATTTTAAAAAGCTTATAGATTTTAATCTTGACAACGGCATAAACGGTTTTTATGTAGGTGGAAGCACCGGTGAAGGTATGTTGATGACAAGTGAAGAAAGAAAACAGGTCTTCAGAGAAGTAAAAAAATATGTCGGTGATGCCGTACCCATGATTGCACACGTCGGTACTGTTTCTACGGATGAAGCAATCGGTATGGCACTTGAAGCGAAAAAACTCGGATATGATGCAATTTCGGCTGTTGCCCCGTTTTATTACGATTTTTCAGTTGAAGCAATAAAGCAATACTATATTGATATTGTATCTGCAGCAGATACGCCGATGTATATTTATAATTTTCAGGCCGGAACCGGATTCGGACTCACTCCCGCTATCGCAAAGGATATTTTTGATTCTGACCCGAGATTCGCAGGCATAAAACATACGTCAAACGATTTATTTGCTCTTGAACAATTCAAAGAAAACATCAAGGGTATAACGGTGTTCAACGGTTATGATGAAATTTGTCTCGGCGGTCTTTCTATGGGTGCCGACGGCGCTATCGGAAGCACCTATAATTTTATGGGTAAGAAATTTGTCAACCTCTACAAAGCTTTCAAATCCGGTGATATGGAAACTGCTTCAAAACTTCAGAAAGAAGCGAACAAAATTATATCGGTTATGTGTAAATACGGCGTTCTTCAGTGTGAGAAGGAAATCCTCAATCAGATGGGTGTTGATGTAGGCGTATGCAGGAGGCCTTTCATGCTCTTGGATGATGAAAACAAAAAAGCTGTTTCAAAGCTGATTGATTTAATTTGACAAACAATCAACGTTGTGGTATCATACACTCAGTAGGCGCGTCAGGCCTCCCGGAGTGATATCACTTTTTGCCAACGAACCTACTCAGGAGTACGCTGCTGTGCCGTAAGGCGGTGTACTCCGGTTTTATTTTTAAATAAATTTTGTGTTGACTTTAATATTTTACTATGATATTATTTCTGCGTTGAATGACAGTGACGGGGAGAGTGGCAATGCTCCGTTTTTCAGAGAGTCGGTGTATGGTGCGAGCCGATAAACGAATTGCTTACCGTAGCCCCTGAGTCGGGAAGAAGAAAGCGAAAGTGATTAGACCTTCCCCGTGCGGCAGCGTTAATGCTTTTGAGTGGCCTATACGGCAAATTGAGTGGTACCGCGGGTAATTATGCTCGTCTCATTATTGAGACGGGCTTTTTGTTTTGAAAATAACCATATGAAAGGGTTGATAATATGGCAAAAGAACTTGCCAAGCAGTATGATCCTCAGAATGTTGAGGACCGTATCTATGACTTCTGGCTCAAGGGGAAGTATTTCCATGCCAAAGTTGAAAACGAAAAAAAACCGTATACGATAGTTATTCCTCCTCCCAACATTACGGGTCAGCTTCACATGGGTCATGCTTTGGATAATACTCTTCAGGATATTCTTATCCGCTGGAGAAGAATGCAGGGCTATGATACTCTCTGGCTGCCCGGTACTGACCATGCTTCCATTGCAACAGAGGCAAAAATCGTTGAAAAAATGAGAGAAGAAGGCCTTACAAAGGAAGATATCGGCAGAGAAGCTTTTCTTGAGAGAGCATGGGAATGGAAAAAAACTTATGGCGGCAGAATTATTCAGCAGCTTAAGAAAATGGGTTCATCCTGTGACTGGGACAGAGAAAGATTTACTCTTGATGAGGGTTGCAGCAGAGCGGTTCGTGAAGTGTTTGTTCGTCTTTACGAAAAAGATTTGATTTACCGCGGCAACAGAATGGTTAATTGGTGTCCTCATTGTGACACGTCCATTTCCGATGCAGAGGTTGAGTATAATGAGCAGGAAAGCAATTTCTGGCATCTGCTCTATACTGTAAAAGAAACCGGCGAAAAGCTTGAACTTGCTACCACAAGACCCGAAACAATGCTCGGTGATACTGCAGTTGCCATTAACGGCGAAGACCCCAGATATGCTCATCTTCACGGTTGTCACGCAATTCTTCCTCTTCTTAATAAAGAAATTCCCATCGTATGCGATGAGCATGCCGATATGACCAAGGGAACGGGTGTTGTTAAAATCACTCCTGCTCATGACCCTAACGACTATGAGGTCGGTAAGCGCCATAATCTTCCCGTTATACGTACTTTTACTTATGACGGACATCTTACCGGTGCCAAAGAAAAGGCAGAAGCGGACGAATATATCGCAAGCGGTAAAGCCGCTCCCGATGAACCCGAGGTTCTTGACTGCGGTAAATATGCGGGTATGTCAACAATTGAAGCACGAAAAGCTATTGTTGCTGACCTTGAGGCAGGCGGATATATCAAATCAATTGAACCCATCAAGCATGAGGTAGGCACCTGCTATCGCTGCCACAACAGTATCGAGCCTATGGTTTCCAAACAGTGGTTTGTCAGAATGCAGCCCCTCGCCGAGCCGGCTATTGAATCTGTCGAAAAAGGTGAAACCGTATTTGTTCCCGAGCGTTTCACCAAGAATTATATGAACTGGATGAGAGGCACGAGAGACTGGTGTATTTCCCGTCAGCTCTGGTGGGGTCACAGAATTCCTGCATGGTATTGTTCGGATTGCGGCAAAACAACCGTTTCCAAGATGGATATTGATTGCTGTCCCTCATGCGGCGGTAAGGTTGAGCAGGATCCCGACACCCTTGATACTTGGTTCTCTTCCGCTCTCTGGCCCTTCTCAACTCTCGGCTGGCCCGACAATACTCCTGAGCTTGAGCATTATTATCCGACAAATACTCTTGTTACCGGATACGATATTATCGGTTTCTGGGTAAGCCGTATGATATTCTCCGCTCTTGAATATACAGGTAAAGCACCTTTTGATACCGTACTTATTCACGGCCTTGTTCGCGATGCCCTCGGCAGAAAGATGTCAAAGTCACTCGGCAACGGCATTGATCCTCTTAAAATTATTGAAGAGTACGGTGCAGATGCACTCAGACTTACCCTTGCAACCGGCAACAGCCCCGGAAACGATATGAGATTCTCTGACGAAAAAGTCGGTGCAAGCCGTAACTTTGCCAATAAGCTCTGGAATGCATCCAGATTTATCCTTATGAATATCGGTGAGGAAGATATTCCCTGCGAGCTTCCCTCTGAACTTTCGCTTGAGGATAAGTGGGTTATAAGTCTATTTAACACACTTGTCAAAGAGGTAACCGATAATCTTGAAAAGTTTGAACTCGGTATTGCCGTTGCTAAGCTTTATGACTTCATCTGGGATATATTCTGCGACTGGTATATTGAACTTGCCAAGATCCGTCTTCTGAAAGGCGGCGATGAAGCACGTAATGTTAAGCAGGTGCTTGTATGGACAATGAGCAACACGCTTAAGCTTCTTCATCCCTTTATGCCTTTCATCACGGAAGAAATCTGGCAGACTCTTCCTCACATCGGTGAGTCAATCATGATTTCCGACTGGCCCGTATATGACGAATCTCACTGCTTTGAGAGTGAAGAAGCCGAGATGGAAAGAATCATGACAGCTATTCGTGCCATCCGTAACAGAAGAGCCGAAATGAACGTTGCTCCCTCAAAGAAAGCAAAAGTGTATATTGCTACCTCTTATGCGGATACATTCAGGAAGGCAGGGGAGTTTATGTCACGTCTTGCTTCCGCTTCTGAGACGGAAATCGGTGATTCCTTTGAGATTGACGGTTCTGTCAGCATCGTTACTCAGGATGCAAAGATTTACATTCCCATGGGTGACCTTGTTGATTTTGAAGCTGAAAAGGCACGTCTCAATAAAGAGCTTGAAGCGGTTCGCAAGGATCTTGATTTCGTAAACAATAAACTCAATAACGTCAATTTTGTTGCAAAAGCTCCTGCTGCTGTTGTTGAAACACAGAGGGAAGCAGCCGCAAAGTATGCTGAAAAAATTGCGATGCTTGAAGAAAGTATTGCAAAATTAGGTTAATTTAATAGCCCGGCTTGTCCGGGCTTTTGCTTGATAATTATGAATTATTGTGAATCGGTTGAGTATATACATTCCCTTGAAAGATTCGGAATCAAACCCGGACTTGAAAGAATAGAACTGCTTTGTGAAAGAATCGGAAATCCTCAGAAGGGGATGAAATTCTTTCACGTTGCCGGAACAAACGGTAAGGGTTCAACCTCAACATTTATTTCGGAAATACTTCAAAACGCCGGATATAACGTCGGTTTATATACTTCTCCGTACGTTATTGAATTTCGCGAGAGAATTCAGTTCAACGGTGAAATGATTGAGCATGATGATCTTGCTATTTGCGTAAGCACTTTGCGTGAAATCATTGAAGCCGAAGATATTAAAGCTACGGAATTTGAAGTGATTACCGCGGCGGCATTGCTGTATTTCAGCAGAAAAAACTGTGATTACGTTGTACTTGAGGTCGGTCTCGGCGGCAGATTTGATGCAACGAATGTTATTGATTCTCCCGTTTGCTCATCAATTGTTTCAATTTCACTTGACCATACGGCAATCCTCGGAGATACAATAGAAAAAATCGCTTTTGAGAAATGCGGTATCATTAAGCCGGATTCAAAGGTCGTTACTTATCCGTTTCAGGATGAATCCGCTCTCAAAGTCATTCGTGAAACCTGTGAAAGAAAAAACGTTCCTCTTATCATTCCCAATACGGAATCACTAATAATTAAAGACGTTTCTTTATTGGGTACGGAAGTTGATTACAAGGGTATTGATTTTTGCATTCGTCTTCCGGGAAAACATATGATTTATAATTGCATTACTGCTGTTGAAACCGTTTTGTCTGCATTACCGGATATTGATAAACGCTGTATTTCTGAGGGTATCGGTAATACCATTATGCCGGCAAGAACAGAGCTGTTTTCGCTTAAACCGGTCGTATTGCTTGACGGAGGTCACAACGAGGGTTGTGCCTGTGCTTTGAGAGACTACATAGATACTCATCTTTCCGACAGAAAAATTAGGATGGTTTCGTCAATAATGGCAGATAAAGACTATGACAGATACCTCAGTATAGTACTTCCTCTTGCTGACGAATTTACGGCAACAAATGCAATTGTTCCGAGAGCACTTCCGGCAAATGATCTTGCATCGGATGCTAAAAAATACTGTTCCGAAGTTAAATGTATTCCCGATTCAAGACAAGCTGTTATTGATGCACTTGATTCTGCAGAGGATGACTCGGCTGTTGTTATCTGCGGCTCGTTTTATCTTGCAGGTGAAATAAGAGAGTTATTAAAGGAGAGATACAGTAATGATTAAAGAAATCGCAAACGGCGTTTATCCCACAATGCTTACACCATTTACTTCGGATAAAAAGATTGATTACGACGGAGTACTCAGACTGCTTGAATTTTACAATGAAAAGAAGGTTGACGGTATTTTTGCAATCTGTCAGTCAAGCGAAATCTTTTTCCTCAGTTTTGAAGAAAGACTCGAATTGCTCAGATTCATAATGAAAAACCTTCCCGACGGTATGAACGTAGTTGCTTCAGGTCATACTGCTGACGATATAGATACACAGATTAAAGAGGCAAATGCATTCATAGATACCGGTATTGATGCTTACGTTTTTATTGCAAACCGTTTTGCCGGAGAAAATGAAGGTGACGACGTTTTCCTCAGAAATTATGAAAAAGTTATAAAATCCATTCCCGAGATAGGTCTCGGTATATACGAATGTCCTCATCCTTATAAAAGAGTTATGGCTCCCGAAACATTAAAGAAGTGTTGTGAAATTAGTCCTCTCATGTTTATCAAGGACACTTGCTGTAAAATTGATATGATTAAGGCAAAGCTTGCCGCCACCGAAGGTACGGGACTTAAGATTTACAATGCCAACGGTGCTACGCTTCTTGAGTCTCTTGATGCCGGTTGTTCCGGTTATTCGGGAGTAATGGCAAATTTCCATCCCGAGCTTTATGTGTGGCTCTGCAATAACTATAAGTCTCAACCTGAAAAAGCAAAGATGGTTGCTGATTTTCTCAGTATGGTTTCCACTATAGAACTTCAGCAGTATCCCGTAAATGCCAAGTATCATTTGGGTCTTATGGGTGTCAGAATCGGTACTGCTTGCAGAACGAGAGACGACTCAACATTTTCCGAGAGCAATAAAAAAGAGATTGCCGCATTGCTATCTGTAGAAAAATATGTTACAGAGTTACTTGGTTTGTAATGCGTAATTTGGTTAATTCTCCCAAAAATGTGTTGATTTACTATTTTCAGTATGTTATTATTAGTAGGTATTAAATTAAATACCAGGAGGTTTTTTTATGGCTCAGAAAAAGACAGTGTTTATCACCGGTGCTTCCGGCAATATGGGACACCACAGTTTCCTTGAATTCATCAAGCATAAGGATGAATTCAATATCGTTGTTCTTCTTCGTGACAGCGAAAAGAACAGAGAAATGTTTGCTGAATACCTTAATGATCCTTCGGTTAAGATCGTTTGGGGCGATCTTAAGAAGTATGAAGATGTGCTTCAGTGCGTAACAGGCGCTGACTTCGTCCTTCACATCGGCGGTATGGTTTCTCCTTCAGCTGACTACTATCCCACAAAGACCATTCAAACCAATACAACAGCTGCCAAAAATATCGTTACTGCCGTAAAGGCACAGCCCAATGCTGACGATATCAAGGTCGTTTACATCGGCACTGTTGCAGAAACAGGCGACAGAAACGCACCCGTCCACTGGGCTCGTACCGGTGACCCCATTCAGATTTCTGTTTATGACCATTATGCTATTTCCAAGACTCTTGCAGAGGAATTTTTTGCTGAGAGCGGACTTAAGCACTGGGTATCACTCAGACAGTCAGGTATCCTTTATGCAGATATTCTTAAGAACATTGACCCCATTATGTTCCACGTTCCCATCAACGGTATGCTTGAATGGGCAACCGTAGAAGACTCCGCAAGACTTATGGTTAACGTTTGCGGTGATGATATTCCCGAAGAATTCTGGAGAAGATTCTATAATATCGGTTCCGGCGAACAATACAGACTTACAAACTATGAATTTGAAGAGCTTCTTCTTCAGAAGACCCTTCGTCTCGGTTCTGTTAAGAAATTGTTCCAGCCCAACTGGTTCATTAACCGTAACTTCCACGGTCAGTGGTACTATGACGGCGACGAGCTTGAAAAATATTGCCATTTCAGAGCCAATATTCCTGTTGAAGCTTATTTCAAATCACTTGTTGATCAGGTTGCTCCTTACTACAAGCTTGCCTTTATGGCTAAGCCCTTCACGGCTATCGTTAAGAAGTTCCTCGGTTCACTTGCCAACAAGGAAATCTACGGTACTCAGTGGTGGATCAAAAATAAGGTTGATGAAAGAATTTCCGCTTACTACGGTTCAATGGAACTTTATGAAGCTGCTCCCACATCATGGGATAAGTTTGATATAGTTATTCCTTCAAAGAAGAAGGATTCAAGCGACGTTGTTCTTCTTGACCACGGCTATGATGAGAGCAAGCCCGTCAGCGAAATTACTCTTGACGACCTTAAGAAGGCAGCTCAGTTCAGAGGCGGTGAATGCCTTGCTACTGAGGAAGAATACGTTGATTTCTATACTCCCATCAAATGGAAGAGCGCAAGAGGCAATGAATTCATGATGAGCCCCAACCTTGTCCTCAAGGGCGGTCACTGGTGTACAGCAGAGCTTCCTTCAGACTGTGAAGGCAAAAAGTTCTTCTGGGATTACGATACTGAAGCTTCAATTAACCCCTTCTTTGCTCAGGTTTGGTATTCACACCATGATAAGAGTGAACACAATGTTTATACCGAAGCAATCTTCAAAGGATTTGAGGGCTTCAAAGACTAATTACATAATGAGAGGGCAGAGGGTTAAACCTCTGCCTTCCTGTTAGTTTACGGAGTATTTTATGGTCGTAAATATTACTAAGATAAAAAGAATTATTTATGTCATCTTTGTATTATTGGTTTTGCTTTCGTCCTGCTCGGTTAAAAAGGATAAAGATTTGTCACTTAACATCGGTACGGGAAAAATTACCGGGTGTTTTAATCCTTTTTACGCTGTTGAGGACGGAGATGTCAGAGTTATAAACCAGGTTTTTGACCCTATTTTGCTCAGAAAGACTGATAATACATATCAGAATGAAGCAGGCAGTATTTCCTATCAGCTTCTTGACGATGGCAAGGTCAAATATACCGTATCCATCAGAGATGATTTGTTTTTTTCGGACGGCAGCAGAGTAACCGTTGACGATATTATTTTCTGGTATTATTTTGTATCGGATGCAACATACGACGGAGTATATTCTGATTTTTATCTTAATGATATTGTTGGTCTCAAGGAATATTATTACGATGATCCCTCATACGAGGAAAGAGCAACTGAGTTTGAAGTCATTGACTTTGATAAAAAAATCATGTCAAAATACATCAAAGAGAATTATTCAGATGGTATTGATGTAAACTCAATTTCGGGCATAAAAAGAATAGATGACTATACGTGTACGGTTCTTTGTAATTCCATGAATATCAATATGGTGTCAGAGCTGAACTGTTATCTTGCTTCCAAATCGTTTTACTCATCCGATTATACGAAAGGCAACGCGGATAAAGTAAAAGCCATAACGGTTGAAGCTCTTGGCAGCGGCGTTTACTGTGTTGATTCTTTTGATTCCGCAAAGGGAACAGCATGTCTTACGGTTAATTCTTTTAATCAGATTAAACCGACTTTTACCGTTGTAAACGTCATTTCCTCCGTTGAAAAAGATTTGATTAAAAAAGTAAAATCGGGAAAACTGGATATTATCAGTGTCGATTCCGATAATGACTCATTCGGCAAACTTGACGATGATAATATATACTGCCGCGAAATATATTCACCCGAATACGTTTCGCTGTATATAAACGCATATAAGTATGATGACATTGATACGAGAAAATATATATTTTCTTTGGTCAGCGTATACGACTTTATTGACGAAACTCTACGCAACAGATATTCACGGCTTTACCGTCCACTCAGCTTAAGATTTGAGGAATATCCGAAAAATGCTTCTGCTTATGTTTTCTCTTCATCCGAAGACTTTGAACTGAAACAGAAAATGAATATGAATCTATACTGCTGCAGTGAAAAAAACAGTTTTGAAAAAAGTGTAGCGGATTATATCGCCGATACTCTTACCTCTAAGGGAATAAATATCCGTGTAGTGGTTTGCACTTATGACGAGCTTGTCAAAGCTGCTCAAAACGGAAAAGCCGATTTGTGGCTGGTTAAAAATCCCGACACTTTTACATGCGATAAATATGATTATTATCATTCGGGAGGAAGCAGAAATTTGACGGGATTTTCTCTTCCTGCGATTGATACTCTTACCGAAAATATAAGAAAGTCAACGGGGGAGAGCAACCGAAAAAATCTTGTATCCGCACTTCTTGATTATGTAATGTTCAATGCTGATGAACTGCCGCTTTATCAGAGAAAATATATCATTGCCTTCAATACCGATAAAATTGATATTGCTTCTCTGTCGGAAGATTCGATATATGACGGAAACAATCTGAGATTGAGCAGCTTATATTAAATAACGCCGTATAATTACGGCGTTTTTTTGTTGTCTTGTTTCTTGACTTTTTTGTGTATTTTATGATATAAATAAAATATATGAAAATTTTTACTAAAATTTTGGTTTATATTACCATTATTTCTGCTTTGATTATCCTGATTTGCGGATGTAATTCAGATTCTGTCAATGATGATGAAACCGAGTATTATACTGATGAAAATCAGTCTGTCGGTCTTTCAACCGTTACTGTTTCTTTTCCCGAGGGCTTTACGGTCAGACAAATTGCACAGCGTCTTGAAGATAACGAAGTCTGCTCCGCAGATGAATTTATTGAAGCATCAAAAAAAATATCATATCTTGATGAATTCGGATTTGATGTTCCCGACCCGGAAAAACGTGTTTACGTTCTTGAAGGTTATCTTTTTCCCGATACATACGAGTTTTACGTCGGAGAAAATATTGATTCGGTTATAAAGAAATTTTTGAGGAACACCGATACCAGGATTACGCCAGATATGCGCACAAGGGCGAGCGAGCTCGGATATTCGCTTGATGATATTATTACGCTTGCTTCGATTATTCAGGGTGAGGCGGGCGGCGGCAGTCAATCAAGTGCGGTTTCCGCGGTTATTCATAACAGACTTGACAGGAATCCTCCCATGAGGATTGAATGCGATTGCTCCGCTTCTTATCTGAAAAGATACGTTAAGCCGTACTTTGATGAAGATACTTATTACTCATATTGCCTTGATTATAATACTTATAATTGTTCCGGTATTCCCGTGGGAGCAATCAATAATCCCGGCTTAGTTGCTTTAAATGCAGCTCTCTACCCCGATGATAATGATTACTTTTACTTTCTTACCGATGCCGACGGTGTCTTTCACTTTGCCGAAAGTTATGAACAGCATCTTGAAAATAAGCGAAATGCCGGACTTTGATATTGGAGATAAATTATGAAAAAATCTTTTTGCCTGATTATTTGTTTTCTTATTTTATTATTCGCCTTTGCATCCTGCGGAAAAACGGATCAGAATGCTGAGCTGTCAACAACCGAAAAGGTTACCGAACTCACTCAGACCAATATTGATGATAAAGGATATCTTGACGGTACATATACTTACGAAATACTTAAGGACGGTACGGCAAAGATTACCAAGTATAAGTTAACTGATAAAATTGATTTCCCCATATTTATTCCTTCACAGTTAGACGGTAAAGACGTGACTGTAATAGGTGAGGGTGCATTCAAAGATTGTCAAACCATCAGAGAAATTCACTTTCCCGGTACACTTGTTAAAATAGAAAATGATGCTTTCCGGGGCTCAAGCATTGCCGATGCGGAATTTTACACCTGCCACAAGCTTGAATCAATCGGCGATTATGCTTTTGCGGATTGTGGCAAGCTTGTTAAGATTGACCTTATTCCTTCGGTCAAAACCTTCGGCAAAGGTGTATTTTCAAATGATACTTTGCTTAAGGTTGTTACTCTCAGAGGTAATTTTATCAATCTTAATGCTTCTTTATTTGAGAATTCCGGTAAATTCAAAGTGTATACACAAGAGGATTCCGCAGACACTGTTAAATTTGCAAAAGATAACGGCTACGAAATAAAGTATCTGTAAGGTGGTATAAAAATGAAAAAAATTATTTCGCTCTTGCTGTCGTTCATTTTGGTTTTCAGCATTGCTTCTCTTGCAATTACTGCCTTTGCCGAGAATGAAACAACTCTCAATATTGCCGTCGTTTCTGACTTACATTATAAAATTCCACGGAAAATAATCGAGGGCGATATAGATGACGAGCTGTTTTTCTATGCGAACCGCAGAGCTGCCATGGAAGATGAAAGCGGATTTATTATTGATGAATTTCTCAGACAGTGTGCCGAGAATGACGGTATTGAATACGTGCTTATCAGCGGTGACCTTGCCGATGACGGCAGGACCGTTATTCAGTCTCATCTTGATGTTGCCGAAAAGCTACATAATTTTGAGGAAGAAACCGGCAAATCGGTTTTCGTTATTAACGGTAACCATGACACTGGTGAAGGCGAAAACGATACCAAAAATGAAGATTTCAGAAGAATTTATGCCGATTTCGGCTTTGATGAGGCAATTGCTTCCGATGAAGGCTCCTTATCCTATACTGCAGATTTAGGTGATAAATACAGACTTATTGCATGCGATAGCTGTGATACTTCCGTTTCTACGGAGGACGGTCTTACCTCCGACAGAGTTGATTGGATTTGCAAACAGGCAAAGACAGCATACGATGACGGAAGATATCCTATTCTTATGATGCATCATAATCTTCTCAGTCACATGCCCATACAGAGAATTCTGAGTCATGATTTTATCGTCAGAAATCATACCGTTACTTCAGAGAAAATAGCAAATGCAGGTATAAAAATCGTTTTTACAGGTCATGAACACGGCAGCGACGTGATGTCATATACGAGCGCTGTCGGCAATACCGTTTACGATTTTTCCACTACGTCTCTTACAATGTATCCTCTTGCCTATAGAACCGTAAAATTTGAAGATGATATAATTACTTATGAGTCAAAGTTAATAGATTCAATAGATTTTGAAAATCTGTATTCATCGGTTGACGGGTATACCGATGCTCAGAAGGAATTTATGGAATCCGATTTTGGTGAATATTCAAAACAGTTTTTCAAAGCGTCAATTCAATATAGACTCTGGCTCGGTCTTACTCCCGAAAAGCTGGGAGTTAAAGAAGACGCCTTCTATTCCGATATAGTTTATACTGCCGTTAACGGACTTCTTGATTATCTTGAAAGACCTCTTTACGGCGATGATTCCGTTCAGACAAAAGCGAAGGAATATAATATTGATATTCCCGACAGCGATTACGAAAACGGCTGGGACCTTGCTACGGAGCTGGTCGGTTATCATTATGCAGGTAATGAACCGTTTGCACTTGATTCAACAGAGATAAAGATTCTTTTCAAGACTGTTGATTTTATTCTACTTGACGTTCTTTCAACCGTAAACGATATATGCTTCCTCGGTGCGGCTAATGCAATTCTGTCCAATTTCGGTACGGAATCCGTTTGTAAGGATTTTACCAAGCTTTGTGCCAAAACTTTCGGACCTGTTACTGCGGGCGAGTATTTCCTTCTCGCGGTTGCTTCTCCGATTTTGTACGGACTTGCATATGACAGAGACGGAATTGATGATAATTCCGGTACTGTTAGCGGTTACGGTGTTCCTGTAAACAACGCCGCTTCCGTAGGCAATAACGTAAACGATTTCTTTTCTAAACTTTTACTTTACTTTAAATTTTTTATTTCGTATATCCTGAAGATATTCCGTATCGCTTAATTTTGATTTTAACGTTTGGGAGGTTATTTTATGGCAAAGTGCCCGAAATGCGGTCATAAGCTCAGAATGATAGATATCGGTCAAAACTGTCCTGAATGTGGAGTGAATATGAACCTTTATAACTTTGAAGAAAGGTTTTATCACGAAGCTAAGGTTGCTGAGCTTTCCCAGGCCGGTATTTCCTGCAAAATCAGAAGACTTAAAGCTTCATTTATCGGTTCAAAGCTGACTATTGCACGTCTTATTGTTATGTTGCTTCCTGTTGCGGCTTTACTTATTCCGGCCGGTAATGTGTCACTTACTTTACCTTTCAGAGAATCTGAAATTGTCATCAGTTTACTTGGTGTATATAATGCTTTTTCAGGCGGAGAGCTTAACTTTATAATGTCACTTCAGTCCGATAACCCAGAATCAGCTGTTTTCTCTTCGCTTTTCACCGTATTCATTATTTTTGCAGTTATTGCTTTGTTTTCCGTTTTTGTTTTACTGCTTTCGATTCTCTGTTTCCTCAGCGTTAAAAATATGCAAAAGATTACCTGCGTATTTTGCGGACTTGGAATTTTATCTTCGGTTGCCGAAATCATTGCGACCTCTGTTTTTGTTTCAAAAGCAAAAAACAGCGTTATTTTAGATGCTTCCAACGGTTTCGGACTTTACGTTGTAATTCTTATGTTTGCCGCATGTTTTGTTGTAAATCTTTTACTTTGGATTAAGGGCATTGACGTGGAATATAATGAAGGTCAGGTCGAAAGAAGTGAAATATGGCAGAACGTCAAAACCGGAAAAATTGATATTGATTCTCTTTCTTATCCCGTAATTGAAACTGCGGAAACAAGAAAGATAAAGGAAGAAATAGAAGCAGAAAGACGTTCTTACGAAGAGAGCGTTGAAATCCTTAATGAAATCGGAGGTAAAGCAGATGAAAAAGAAAGCTGATAAATCTACTTTGTTTACCGCCGGTATTATTGCGATTCTTATACTTATTTTTGTTGTCGGATTTATCTGGGGGCTTAATAACGTGCTTGCAATGGAAGGTCAATATCCTCCCGTGGTTAACGAAGAGGCACTTACTCCCGCTCCCGAATCAGCCGAATCCGCATTGCAGTACCTTAACGAATCCCTTAAAAAGGCCGTTGCCGAAAAGCCGAAAACGGAAACGGGTTCCTATTTCAGTATTGACAGTGAATCAATAAAGACCAAGGGAACCGATCAGTTCAAAGCATCACTTGATTTCGTTAAAGATAATGTATGCTCCTATCTTGAAGATACTGTTGATAAACCTTCATCAGATTTTTACAAGGATAATTCAAAGTTTGTTGAATTTCCCGATTTTTCCGATGCAGATATTACTGATTTTAGCTGCGAATATAAGTATTACCAATGTCCTTCTTGTAACGAGGAAAGTGACAAATATCTTGACCACTGTGAATTATGTGGAAGCGACGGCGAATATAACCTGAAATATCGCGATAAGTATTCAATCACTCTCAATTTAAATTGTGACAATGAAGCAATTCCCGAATGCTTTGCTCCGAGGACAAGCGAGGAGTGCTCTGCAATAATTGATAAATCAATTAACGGCAAAGCATCGGTAGATAATCTTGATTTCGGTTATGATAAACTGACCGTATATTTTGAAATCGACAGATTAACAGATAAACTTACTTACCTCAGATATTCTAAGGATGCAAAAGTAACGGCAGATATCTCTTTTGTAAATGATTGGGATAAATTTAAAGGCGGCAACGTAATATTTAATGTATGCGAAGATTTTGACTATTCATTTGTCTGGCCTGAGCTAGAGCTTTCCGAAAACTATATGACCGTAGAACCCAAGAGCGGTGATAATCTGCTTGCAACACTTATATGTGATGATGCCACAAAGTATGAGGTTAAGTGGACAAGCTCCGATGAGGAAATCGTTACGGTTGATGATGAGGGCTATTTTGATGCAGGTAAAAATCCGGGCAAAGCTGTTATTACCGCTTCCTTTGAATTCGGTGGAAAGACTTATTCGGATGAATGCGAAATAGAGGTCAAGGTTCCCGTTGAAGGCCTTAAAATGAATCCCAAAAAGGTTACGCTTAATCCCGGCGATTCACGTCAGCTTACCGTTAAAGTATCTCCCAAAAAAGCTACGATTCAAACCCTTACCTGGTATACGTCTGACGAAAATATTGCAACAGTTGACCAAAACGGTACTGTTCACGCTGTTTCGTCCGGTTTTACTACGGTTTACTGTCTGTCCGATGACGGATATTATAAATCTACATGCGAGGTGACTGTAAAATGAGCGATAATGCAACCGAACGCAACTTCGTCGAACGTGCTTTTGGCGCAGAAAACGATTCAGCTGCAAGCCTTGACATTAAAAAACTCAGCAAGTACAGTGATCTTGCTATTGAAATGTTTCATTCGAGCGTTTTGACTCCTAAGGAAATGATTCTTCCCTCAATCGGTCAGCTCGCTACTAAATTTTTTACGGGACTTAACTGTTACCGTACCTTATACTTTGTCAACGTTCTCAAAATTGACATGGTATACGTTACGGCGATCCTTGCTCTTATCAGTATTTATGATGTGTTGAATAATCCTCTTATGGGTGCCGTCTATGACAGAACGAGAACTAGATGGGGTAAAGCAAGACCTTATATCGTATTTACTGCTATACCTTATTTTGTTGCTACTTTTGTCTTGTATTCGGGCGCATTGTTTCTCGGCAATACATCGGGCAACGACCCCAAAAAGATCATATTCCTTTTTGTAATGCTGTTTATTGAAGAAACGTTCTCTACGATTTATACTATTCCCAGAAATAATATGGTGACGTTACAGAGTCCCAATCCCAAAGACAGAATCAACGTCGGTCTTCTTAACGAATATATCGGTGAGTTCGGTTCATCAATAATTTACGCTATTTTCCCGCCTCTTATGGAGCTCAACAATAAGGGATATATCAACATTGAACTTTCCGTTCTTTTCTCCGCGCTTGCCGGCTTCAGCGCTCTTCTCGGATGTGTCGGTAATATTGCAATGGCAATCGGATGCCGCGAAAGAATTATTCTTCAGCCCAAGCCCGCTCCTATTACAAAGTCAATATTTTATGTCCTTAAAAATAAGTACGCAATGAGAAACTTTATCGCCAATTTTGCCATCAGCTGGTGGTCAGAGGGCGGATATTCATGGGACGTTGTTACTCAGCAGGAAATTTTCGGAGGAAGCATTCCCTCGTTTATTGCTTATACGCCTTATAATATTCTCAATCCAGTTTCCGTTGCTCTTATTCCCTCATTCCAGAAATTCTTTAAAAACAACAATAAAAAGGCGGTTATCTGGCTTCGCATATGGGACCTTGTTTCGGTTATCGGAATGTTTACTCTCGGATGTCCCAACGTTGATAAGCGCGGACTTATCATCGCAATTTATGCTATATTCCACGGTCTTGACGCTCTCAATAACGGTCCCGCAAACGTATTTGAAGCGGAGTTGACAAGAGAAATCAATGACTATACCGAGTATATGACCGGTGAAAGACCCGACGGTACCGTAAACATCCTTACCGACCTGATTACTAAAGTTACAAAACCCCTTGAGGCGATGCTTACTATAGTCATTTTCAAATGGTCCGGTTATGATGCCACTCTTCCCATGCTTCCCTGGTCTCAGGGCAGTAAAGAGGTCTATAAGAAAGTATTCTTTCTCTTTAACGGTATTC
This sequence comes from Acutalibacteraceae bacterium, assembly GCA_045598305.1. Taxonomy (GTDB): domain Bacteria; phylum Bacillota; class Clostridia; order Oscillospirales; family Acutalibacteraceae; genus CAG-177. The sequence goes on along the minus strand of JAZLLW010000012.1, from coordinate 1,402 downwards.
AGATTATACCCAGAGTCATCAGAATGATTCCCTATCTTTTCTATGACCTTGAAGGTGAAAAGAGAGAGAAAATGTACATTGCTCTTAATGAAAGACGTGCACTCGTTGCCAAGAGAGTTGAAGCCGAGCAGATGGCTGAAATGGTAAACGAAATGGCAGATATGATTGAACAGGGTGATCAGTAATTTCAATAAAAATATCCGTGCAAAAAATCTGCACGGATATTTTTGTATTTGTATTGACAAATGTATAAAATTGCAATATATTATCATTATTATTATAATGGGTCTGGGAGTAAATCCGGCCAAAGAGAGGGGAATGATAGTTGAAAAACAATGTCATAATTGATTTGAAAAACATCTCTGTTTCTTACGGAGATAATCAGGTGTTAAAGAATCTTAACCTCTATATTCGTGACAAGGAATTTATTACCTTGCTTGGTCCCTCGGGCTGCGGTAAAACTACCACGCTCAGGATTATTGCGGGCTTTATTGACCCGGACGAAGGAGAGGTTATTTTTGATGATAAAGTGGTAAATAATCTTCCTCCTCATAAAAGACAGGTTAATACCATATTTCAGAGATATGCTCTGTTTCCTCATCTTGACGTTTATGAAAACGTTGCGTTCGGTCTTCGTATCAGAAAGTTACCGGAAAAACAGATTAAAGAAACAGTTGAAGAAATGCTTGCCCTTGTTAACCTTAAGGGATTCAATAAGCGTAATATAAATTCACTTTCCGGCGGTCAGCAGCAGAGAGTAGCTATTGCCCGTGCGCTTGCCGTTAAACCCAGAGTTCTCCTTCTTGACGAACCTCTCGGAGCGCTTGACCTTAAGCTTCGTAAGGATATGCAGGTTGAACTTAAAAATATACAGCAGAGACTCGGCATCACTTTTATTTATGTTACTCACGATCAGGAAGAAGCGCTTTCAATGTCCGATACCATCGTTGTTATGAATAACGGTGTTATACAGCAGATCGGTACTCCGATTGATATCTATAACGAGCCCAAGAACTCATTTGTTGCCGATTTTATCGGAGAAAGTAATATACTTGACGGCGTTATGCTTGATGACTGCCTTGTTCAGTTTTCGGGTCATAAGTTTGAATGTCTTGATAAGGGCTTTGAAAAAAATGAAGCGGTTGACGTAGTTGTAAGACCTGAAGACGTTGACGTTGTTGATATTGAAGCCGGTCATCTTCACGGTGTCGTTACGTCCAATACATTCAAGGGCGTTCATTTTGAAATGATAGTTGATATCGGTGGCGGTACGACGGGAATTGCCGTTCTGAAAAAGGGCAAGGTTGTTTCCGTGGATGACGAACCCTCCGGAGGTACTCATATCAGTCTTGTTATTGCGGGAGCAAAGGGTATTCCTTTTCTTGAGGCTGAAAAGCTGAAA
>JAZLLW010000011.1:0-58261 GCA_045598305.1 Acutalibacteraceae bacterium | reverse complement strand
TGCCATAAAGAATGTTCTGTCGAGTAAGGATAACGTTGATGCGCTGATATTTGATGAAATTGATACGGGCGTTAGCGGCTCGGCTGCCGAAAAAATAGCACTTAAACTTTACTCGGTTTCAAAAGGAAGACAGGTTATCTGTGTTACTCATCTTGCAAGAATTGCCGCTCAGGCGGACAATCATATGAAGATTGAGAAAATCGTTAATGAAAATCAAACGTATACCAAGGTTGTTTCGCTTGATTTTGATTCAAGAGCAGCCGAAATTGCCCGAATCACAGCGGGTACGGGTATTACGGGATTACAAATTGATTCAGCTAAAGAAATGCTGCTGAAAGCAAAGGAGAATAATATATGAAAATCGGTGTATGCGTAGGTATGAATATAGACAGAGCCATTCTTGCAAAAGAACTCGGTTATGATTATGTAGAATCAAACTGCGGCGATATTGTAAAAGCTCCGTTTGAGGACGTTGAAAAAATGAAGTCTGTAGGTATTCCTGTTTACGCAACAAATTGCTTTATTGGTCAGAGAATTATTTCTCCCGACAGGGATGATAATGCTATTGATGAATATCTTAATGAACTTTTCATAAGATGCGATTATCTCGGTATAAAGACTATCGTTTTCGGTTCTTCAGGCGCAAGAAAAGCTCTTGAAGGTCAGAATACGGAAAAATGCAGAGAAGAAATATATGAATTTATAGTCAAGCACATTGTTCCTCTTTGCGAGAAATATGATATCAGAATCGCGATTGAGCCGCTTGGCCCTAAAGAATGCAACGTTATCAATACCATTGAACAGGGTGCAGAAATCGCCAAAAGAGTAAATAATAAATATATCAATGTTCTTGCCGACCTTAAGCATATGATTTCATCAAATGATTCTCTCGATAATATCGTTAAATATAAGGATTTGCTTATTCATGCTCATACTTCCAATCCTTATCCCGGGATTGAGGGCAAAAAGAGAATATATCCCCGTGTAGGAGATAATTTCAGTCAGGATTTGTTCTTTAATCCTCTTATTGAAGCCGGTGTTGAATACTGCTCAATAGAAGCAGACGTTATTGATTTCGCTGAGGATGCGTCAGAGGCAATTAAAGTGTTAAGAAAATATATGTACTGATATGATAGAGTACAGTAAAGAATTATTCGGTCACGGTGCCGGAGATTATACAATTAAAAGAATTTCTCTTGACAAAAGACCTGCGAACTGTCCCGAAGAATTAAGTTATCTTTATGATTACAGCATAATATGTGACGATGCGGATTATCTCGGTCATCCCGATTCCGTTCTTCTGAAAAACGGCAATATCCTTACTGTATTTCCCGAAGGACACGGTAAAGGAGCAGTTATCAGTAAAATCAGCCATGACAACGGACAGACTTATAGTGATTCTGTTATCAATCCTCCGGCAGGATGGAAAAATTCAAGAGAAACACCTACCGTTTACCGTCTTGAGTTTTCCGACGGTACTCCCGACAAGCTTATTCTTGTATCGGGAAACCCCGATTGGCGTGACGGCTTGGGAACAAAAGGCGGATTTGATTGCTCATTTTCCGACGATGAAGGTAAAAACTGGACTGAACCGATAACTTATTTCGGAAAGGCAGACGGCTATGATATTACTACCATCGTTGCGTTTGCCTCACTTACACGGCTTAAAGAAAACGGCAAATTTGTTGACAAGTGGATGGGTCTTTTTCATACACCGGATTTTGTTAATTATAAAACAGTTCTTTCGTTTGAAAACGGAGAACCTGTCTGGTCAGTTCCCGAAGCTTATCTTACGCAGTTCAGAGATATAGAAAAATCAGCGGAGATATGTGAAGTCGAATGCATCAGATCTGACAGAGGACTCGGCAATCAGCTTTGTCTTATTACAAGATGTAACAGTAAAATTTATAATTCTTTGCTTTTATTTTCCGATGATGAAGGAGAGAATTGGTCAGAACCGGTGTATGTGCCTTCTGCTTTGAACGGTGAAAGGCATAAAGCGGATTACCTTAAAGACGGCCGTTTATTTATTGTATTCAGGTCAATTGAGCGTGATTACGGTAAATTGAAGAGGTATGCGCCCGATACGGACAGAAACTGGTTCAGTGAGGGCTGGTGCGGTTGGATCGGAACATATGAAGATCTCGTTAACAGACGAGAAGGACAGTACCGCTTAAAACTTGCTCATAGTTATGTGGAAGGTCAGACGGAACCGGGCATAGTCGCTGAGGCAGATACCGGTTATTGCGGAACGGTTATACTTGATGACGGCACTGTAGTGACATCATCCTACGGTGCTTTCGGTGAAAAGAATAAAGACGGCTCTCTTAAAACATACGTTATTTCCAAGAGAATCCGTCCTGAAGATTTAGATAAGATTTAATAATAAAACACAGCTCTGTAACTAACAGAGCTGTGTTTTTACTTCTTATTGAATAACGGTATGTTTACCGCCGATAAATTTAACTGTAAAATTTTCTCCGCTGATTGCTATTTCTTCGCCGTCTACACTTACTTTGCTGCTTGTTACGGGAAGGATAAGCTCACATTCAATATCATCCGGTACTTCACAGTAGTATTTCAGACCGTTTTCGTTATTCCACTCGCTTACTATAAGTCCCGATGCGGAATCGTATGAGGCCTTGACCCATTTGATGATACATTCGTTTTCCGGGAGCTCAGATTCTTTTCTGAGGTCGATTGCAGGCGCAAGCTTAATCTTCTTAAATCCGGGCTCAGCGGGTCTGATGCCTGCCATATAACGGTACATCCATCCGACTATTGAACCGTAAGCATAGTGGTTGAACGAATTCATTCCCACGTCTCCGAAGCCCTTGTCTTTAGTGTAAGAATTCCATCTTTCCCAGATAGTTGTTGCTCCCTGGTCTATACTATAAAGCCAGGAGGGTTCTTTTCTCTGTAAAAGAAGGTTATATGCGGTTTTATCCTTTCCGCATTCCGAAAGGGTGGGACAAAGGTTATACGTGCCTAAAAATCCGCAGGAAAGTTTGTTGTCATTATCTTTGATTTGTTTAACGAGCTCATCTGCTACTTCTTCTTTGTTTTCAATAAGATTAAATGCAAGTGAAATGATTTTGTTGCACTGTGTCTGTTCAATCAGTTTACCGTCTTTTGTGAAGTTATCGTTAAAATATTCCTGAGCTTTGATTTTAAGTTCTTTGAAATAATCGGCTTTTTCCTTGTTTCCGATTACTTCGCTCATATATGCCATCATATCGCAATCTTTAACAAAGTAAGCGGATGAAATGAATTTATTGTCACACCAATCGTACGCAAGCCAGTCGCCGTAACGGGGGATAGGACCGGAAAGACCGTATTTCTCAACCAGACCGTCCATGTATCTGCACATAGATTCAAAATGTTCCTGAATCATTGTTTTATCACCGTAGAGCCAGTAAAGGTTATACGGGATGATTACTCCGGCATCACCCCAAGCGCAGGCATCTTCGCTTGAGCAGCATCCAACTCTCGGGTTTACGTCTGCATAGCCGCCGGTTTCGCCTTGACTGTCTCGCATATCCTGCATCCACTTGCGGAAGAATCCGTAAACGTCGGCGTTATAGCCGGCTGTAATGCTGAATGCCTGGGCATCACCCGTCCAGCCGAGTCTCTCGTCTCTTTGAGGACAGTCTGTCGGAACGCTGAGATAATTGCTTCTCTGACCCCAGAGCGTGTTGGATATCAATTTATTTACGCTTTCGTCGGAGGTTATGATTTTTCCGGTTTCTCTGTTTTCGTTTCCTACGATTTCAGCAGTAAGGTCAATGATTTCAATATCATTGTCGGCTTTGATTTCGACGTATCTGTATCCGTAGAAAGTAAACGTGGGACGGTATTCGGTGATTTCTTCATTACCCGAAACGATATATCCCTTTGCAAGTGCTGAACGCAGATTTATTGTGTAAACTGATCCCTCAGGCCCGTCGTTTCCTCTGTTTTTATCACCGCTATCGTTAAGGAACTCGGAATATCTGATTTTGACGATTGTTCCTTCCGGTGCTTTGAATCTGATTTTTACCCAACCGACGGTTTCCTGCGCAAAATCAACGGTGGCAGCCATTCCCAACTTAAGATTAACCGGCAAAGCTGCATTGTCGTTTATTACATTCAGTTTACCGTAATGAGTACCGTTATATTTGACTCCGTCTGATATATATATTATGTCGGGCTTAAGAGAAAATTCGGTTCTCTTCTTTACTTTTGTTCCGATATATTCGGTTACAAGACCGTCATAAATGAAGGTATCTGCATTTTTCCAGTCAGATACGTCGTATTCAGATTCAGACATTATGTCATAGTTATCATACTTAGCGTTTCTGTACTCACCGTCCCAGATATCGGCTGTTCTTATCTGACCGCAAACACTGCACTTCCAGCTTTCGTCCGTGAACAAAATCTGTTTACCGTCTGTTTCAATACTTGCGATAAAAGAGGGAGAGTTATATCCGAATCTGCCTCCCGCTATCCTTCCAGTGTACCAGCCGCTGCTGAGAACAAAAAGAATTCTGTTTTTTCCTTTTTTAACAAAAGGCGTTATGTTTTCGGTAAAATACAGAGTTCTCTTCAGATAATCGCTCCAGCCAGGCTTCATTTCGCCGAATTCGGGATGCTTACCGTTAATGAATATATCACAGCATCCGAGCGCGGAAAATTTAAGAACGGTGTCATTGACTTCGTCTGTTTCAAAATCTTTCACAAATACGGGAAGACCGTTCCATTCAACAAGGTCGGTATGTTGATATAAATCAGCTCTGCGTTTTCCCCATGGATTATATTTCAGATCACAATAGTTTTCAAAATCTGTTGAAATAAACGATGCTGAACCAAAATTAGTATATGGCATAATTGCCTCCTTACAAATCTAACTTTTTGATTATCAAATCAGCGACTCGCTGAGAAGATTTTCCGTCGGTATCGGAGAAAAATATATTTTTGAAGGGTTCAATTTTTTCGCTTTCAAAATCCTCTGCAAGAATTGTTGATGAAAGCTGTTCCTGATGGAAGACGATTTTTCCGGGAACAAATGTTTCGAAGTCACAATAAAAATCTCTTTCTGAAATATACTGATATAAATCGTATGCATAGAATATCATGGGTATATTAAGAAGAGATGCTTCAAAAATAGTACTTGAATAGTCCGTAATCAGTATATCGGAAACAAACAGCAAATCGTTGATTTCGTCTTCTTCCGATAAATCTATGATATAATCTTTATATTTTTCATTGATAATAAACTTATCCTTGCAAAAAGGATGAAGCTTGATTATTATCGCGTAATCATTGTTGAGTTTTTCATAGAGAGTATTGGGATTGAGAACGGAAACGGGATAATATGCGCTGTTTTGTCCGGCTCCTCTGAAGGTTGGGGCAAACATTATTATCTTTTTGTCTTTCAGTTTTGGATATCTTTCATAAAATCCGTTTTTGACATTTTCGGCATATTCGTTATCAAAGAATATATCGGTTCTCGGAATACCGGTAGGATAAACCTTGCTGTCACTGATTCCGAAGCCCTCCGCATAGTATTTAACGATTTCCTTTGAACTTACAATAGCGCAGTCATACATTCTGTGATTGGGGGATTTTTGTTTGGGACTTCCGGGTTTGCCGAGTCTTGAAAAGCCGAAGGTCTTAAAAGCACCGCAGGCGTGCCATAACTGGAAAAGTGTTACTTCTTCACGCTTGTCAACGGAATTCAACAGATTATAATAGTCGTCTACTATTACCACTTTTGAAGTGGCATACAGTTTGTAAAATTGCTTTTTCATTTTCCATTTTGCAAATTGTGTCGGATCAGAGCAAAGCAGAAACTGAAAATCTATATCCTTATTGTCTTTTAAAAGATTGTAAACGTACATTTCATTTCCGCCGAGCTCATCGCGTCTGCCGGAAATAAAGGATATCCTGTTACGGATAACGGGCTTCCTGCACATTTTGTTGTAATAGTTTATCTGCTTTTTTGTCTTGAAGGATATAAGCTTATCGTTAATGTTTTTATCTTTGATGAGTGCTTTTAATACAACGGCGATATTTGCCTTTATCTGAGCATCAATCATACCGATAAAACCGAGATTGTCTTTGCATTTTCTTCTCTTTGTAATATTCAATCCCGCAAATATTCCTTCAATAATCAAAAACGGAGACAGAATTAAAGTAAATAATAAACCGAATATATATGTAATACCTGAAATAATTCTGCGAAAAATTCCCGTTTTATCATCGGATAAATCAGTTCTGACGCTTTTCAGAATGATTAAATCCGATTCCGGGCAGGGGATGAATGAATAAACATTGTTGTCGTTTTCGTCTTCTTCGTCAATGTCGTCTGTTGTTTGTGCAAAAATAGATGCTCCTTCAAAGGTACAGTCGGCAATATATTTATTATCTATATCCTTGTCCTTGCATCCGGCAGCAATTCCTTCGGAAATAACAAACGGTATTTCTTCGTAATTATCGTTTCCGATTGATATATCAAACGAAATGTTAATATCCTCTATCGCTATATCTTTGAAGAAAAGCAGGTCTATAAGATACGTATATGAAAATATAGCGATGTTATCTTCTGATTTCTTGCGTTCAAAAGAACCTCTTAAAAGAATAGGGAGTCTTCTGATTTTGTCTCCCTTGCGGAATATCACTCTTGCCTTCGGAGCAATTCCGGTGTTTTTATATACCAGAGCAAGGTCTATTTTCAATTTGTTTAGATTAACGGTAATATCGTTCACCATTAATTGCGGAGCAGACATATTATGCCTCCAAAACGTTATTTTAAATATAATAGCATAGTAAATTTTTACAGTCAATAAATTATAATAAATACGCTCCCGTAATCACAAAGATTTGGGAGCGTATTTTTATTCTTTAACGAAATTGTCAATATTCTTTTCCATTAATTCAAAGAATTTTTCGATTATTTTTTTATCTTCATCGTTACCGCGGCAACAGATGGAGAGGGTTGTTTCGTTCCTTATTGTGGTAGCTGATAAAAGAATGAATGGCTTGTATTTAACTGCTCCGCTCATAAATCCCGTGACCGGCTCATGTCCTTCAAGAGCAAGCTTATCAACCTCAAGTATACCGATATTGCTCATAGCAATAAGCGGATTTGAATAGCCGATTTTGATTATTTCTTCGCTTGCCGCATGGGGCATGATTCTATAACCGAGTGATAAAAGAGGCAGACCGTAAAGTCCCATATATTTATCCTGTTTAAATTGATTGCAGCTTCTTACAACGTACTGAAGAGTTTCGAAAATATCTCTGCCGAGCTCGGGGATTTTACACTGCATCCACGCGGTGTGATTTGTGTATCCCATATCGGAATTGTTTTTGATATGTCTTCTCAGGTCAATCGCGCATGAAATACTTACACTTTCCGATTTGTCAAAGCCGGCAAGTTCATATAAGCTGTAAAAATATGTCGCTGTAAGCACATCGTTAATTGTAGCACCGTGTTTTTTTCCGATTGCCTTAAGATTAATCATTTTATCGGCTGATATGACTTTTCTTGCTATAAATGATTTATCTTCCGGCTTACTTTCCGTAAGAGGAAATCTGTGATTGTCTTTTTTGTTAATGTTTTTGTATAGATTTTGTGCGGCTTTCTGGTCTTTTGGCGAAAAGTCGTTATAAACCTCTGTATAGCTTCGCGAACCGCTTCTGATGTCAAGAGGACTGATTTTGTTCTGTACGTAGTCGTTATAATTTCTGCAGAAATCTTTAAGCCAGTATTTGAAGTCACCGCCATCCATACACATATGGTTTTCAACTATGCAAAGCGTGGACTTTCCGCTGTGATTGAAGACACAGAATTTCATCTGAAGCTCGCCTTCGGGAGGGAGATACTGAGTAAGAAATTCATCAACCTTTTCTCTTAAATCGTCTTCACTGACGTTTTCTACACTCAGTACGTCGTCTACAGAGTATTTGTTAACCTTCCAATAGGGAGAAATATGATTATCCGTAAAGCTTGAATGGAGAATCGGGTCTTTTTCAAAGAAACATACTATTACAGTTTTGAGTGCTTCTATATTTATTTCATAATCATATTCAAGCTCAACGTGGACCATTCTGTCGTTGAAATCGCGAAAGAGATAATGCATTTTATCCCAAAGCTCTGCTTTCAGTTTTCTCTGTTCCATTCATCATCCTCCTCAATATATTCCAAATCTTTATTTTTATAGTAAATTCTCAATCTGATGTAAATAGCCAATAATACAAACACAAGGGATAATGGAATAATAATCCATCCGGGATGCCATTCTATTATACGCATACCGCTGAGAATGATGTAAATCATCGTAAAGAAAGGCGTGATATACAGAATCTGGAAAATAGAAGCAAATCTGTCACCGATTTTACTCACATAAATGCTGTCCGCAATAAATCCTGCCATGACCGCAAATATAAATACCAACCATGAAGCGGGAACGGAAAATACGACCTGTAAAGTAGTAAATACGGGAAGCGCGAAAGCAAAAATGCATAAATATAGAAGTATTCTCGTGAGTTCGCGAATCAGCAGCGGTTTTTTCTTCAGATTGACAATAAAGTATATGCAAAGATAAGCTATATAAAGAGAAACACCGTTGACGATAATCAACCATGTTTTGTTCCACATTCCCGATATAAAGCTTACAAGAAGAAATACGACAACTACAAGCAGGAAGTATACACAGGTGCCGATTACATTCATTAGGAAATTCTGTTTTAATTTCTTTTTATGGTTGTATTCTCTTTCCGATTCTTCAAATTCTGATTTGATATCTGAATGTTCGCTTATTATGAGGTCTTCAATAACGTTTTCGTCGGTAATGCCAGCGTGTGTGATTTCGTTTGCTCTTTCGGTAACCTGATCAATAAGCATCTGTTTATATTTGTAAGCTCTTCCGGAGTCGGGGAGTGCAGCAAATGAATCGTTGATATAATCCATTACTTTTTTCATTTTGTCACACCTTTCTTAAAATTTGTGATGATAATATCACATAAATATTAACAAAAAAAGAACATTATTCAAATATTTATCATAAATAAATTGTTGTTAGCACTCAGAATGACAGAGTGCCAATATTAACATTTTGTTCATATCTATTTAACATATAACAGAAATTTCTGATTTATAATTAAGCCAATATTTTGAAAGAAGGCAAATTATAATGAAGAAAAAGCAGTTCAAATCTGAATCAAAGCGTCTTATGGACCTGATGATTAACTCTATTTATACTCACAAAGAGATATTTCTCAGAGAGATTATTTCAAATTCATCCGATGCTCTTGATAAATTATATTTCAAATCTCTTACCGATTCAAGCATTAACCTAAATTCTGATGATTTTGTTATCCGTATTGAACTGGATAAAGATAACAGAACCGTTAAGGTTATTGATAACGGATGCGGAATGACAGATGAAGAGCTTGATAATAATCTCGGTACGATTGCAAAGAGCGGCTCCCTTGCTTTCAAAAATAAAAACGAAAAAGCTGACGGTGTTGATATTATAGGTCAGTTCGGTGTCGGTTTTTATTCTTCCTTTATGGTAAGCAAAAAGGTTACGGTGGATACAAAACCGTACGGCTGCGAAAAGGCATACCACTGGGAGTCAGAGGGTGTTGATGGTTATACCGTAACAGAATCCGATAAATCCGATTTCGGTACCGTTGTAACAATGTACCTTAAGGACGATACCGAAGACGATAATTTCAGCGAATATCTTGATGAATATACCGTTTCTTCGCTTATTAAAAAATATTCCGATTATATCCGTCATCCAATCATAATGGATTTCGTAACCTCCAGGAAGGTTGAAGGTGAAGAAGATAAATATGAGGATGTATTCGAAACCAGAACGGTAAATAGCAGAATTCCTCTTTGGAAAAAGAATAAAAATGAAGTTACAGATGAAGAGTACAATAACTTCTATAAAGAAAAATTTTATGATTTTGAAGACCCTCTTAAGGTTATTCATACAAGCGTTGAGGGAAATGCAACTTACAAAGCTCTTATGTATATCCCTGCTCACGCACCTTTTAATTATTACACCAAGGATTATGAAAAAGGACTTCAGCTTTATTCAAAAGGCGTTCTGATTTCCGATAAATGTTCTGATTTACTGCCCGATTATTTCGGCTTTGTAAGAGGATTAGTTGACAGTGAAGATTTATCGCTCAATATCAGCCGCGAAATGCTACAGCATGATTCTCAATTAAAGCTTATAGCCAAAACTGTTGAAAAGAAAATCAAATCAGAGCTTGAGAAAATGCTGAAAAACGAAAGAGATACATACGAAAAATTCTTTGAAGCATTCGGTGTTCAACTTAAATTCGGCTGTTATAATATGTATGGACTGAATAAGGATATGCTTCAGGATTTGCTTCTGTTTACTTCATCGCTTGAAGAAAAACCGGTTACTCTTTCGGAATATGTTGAAAGATTAAAGGAAGACGACAAAAAGATTTATTATGTCTGCGGCGAAACGCTTGAAAAAATCAAGATGCTTCCTCAGTTTGAATCTGCATCGGAAAAGAATCTTGAAGTGTTGATGCTTACTGATTATGTTGACGAATTCGTAATAAAAACAATAGGTGAATATAACGGTAAAGAGTTTGTTAATATTTGTGATGAAGATTTTGACACTTCATCAGACGAAGAAAAATCAGCTCTTGATAAACTTAACGGAGAATCTGACGATTTGTTCAACGAAATGAAGAATGCAATCGGTGATGAGGTCTCGTCGGTCAGATTTACAAATAAGCTTGCCGGTCATCCCGTTTGCCTCGGAACAGAGGGTGAAATTTCACTTGATATGGAAAAAACTCTCAATTCGATGCCCGGTGTCGGTGATAATAAGGTCAAAGCAAAGCTTGTACTTGAAATAAATTACGAACATGCTGTTGCAGAAAAAATCAAAGAGCTTTATGATACAGATAAGGATACGCTTGCGAAGTATGCAAAGCTTTTATTCAGCGAAGCTTGTCTGATTGCCGGCAAATCCGTTTCAGACCCTGCAGAACACAGCAGACTTGTATGTGAATTGATGACTAAGTAAAAATAGGATGCCCTTATCCTTTTGGATAGGGGCATCCTGATTTTATATCATATTGTCAAAAAGGAGAATGTTTTCTTTGCTGAGAGGAAGAGATCTGTCTTGTTCTTTCTTAATGATTTCAACGATTTTATCATTGACGGGAGTGGGAATGTTATATTTTTTACCCCATTCACAAACTACGCCGTTAATGGCATCAACTTCACACGCTTTGCCGTTCTTGAGATCCTGAAGCATTGAAGGAACAAGGTTTCTGTGCTTTTCCATTGCTTTGGGAAGGATGGTAAGAGCAATCTTCTTTTTGAAATTATTTTTGTAATAGAAGAGCTTTGTTATATCCTTGCCCTGAACGGGAGCAAATTTTATGCCCGCTGCTGTAGCAACGTCAATGCATTCTTTCATGCAGGCGAGAGCTACTTTCTTGCCGAGCTTGTCGTCTATAACGCTGCCGAAGGTGCCGCCCATGACGGTTCCGAGACCGGAGAAAGTTGCGTTAATAAGAAGCTTTGACCATCTTGCACCGATAAGGTTTTCTTCAGTTGAAACAGGACACATTTTCTCAAGAAGCTCTTTTACCATGTTGAATTGTTCGTCGGAGATTCCTTCCATTTTTCCCATATGGAATGAGAGTGAATCTGGGCTGCTTGTAAGAGTGCTTACACCGGGTGCTGATAAAGTTGCGCCCCATTCAACCGTACAGCCCATTGTGTGGTTTGAACCGACAATTTCTGCTATACCGGGCTCGGGGATACCGTTCTGAAGTGTTACGATAACGCCGTTATCACTGAGGTAATCCTTGAGCATAGTTACAACTTCTTTGTTATAAAGTTGCTTTGTCATAAGGAAGATTACGTCGTATTTTCCTTCCATTTCATTGGGGAAAATAGCATTGACGGGAACATTGAAGTTAACCGTACCGTTAATTGTTGCACCTTTTGAAAGCATTGCTTCAACATGAGCTTTATTTTTATTGACAAGCTCAATGTCTACTCCTGCTTTTGTGAGATATGCACCGAGAATCGTACCGAGAGAACCTGCACCGTAAATTGCGTATTTCATAATTTTCCTCCTTATCTGCCTGTTGTGGTTGTTGATTTGAGTATTACGTCATGATAGCCGCCTTCAACGATACTTGTTGAAGAAACTACCGTGAGCTTTGCATTCTTCTGCAAATCGGGAATATTGATTACTCCGCAGTTGCACATTGTTGATTTTACTTTATACAGACTCTTTGCAACGTTTTCACTCAGCGGACCTGCATAGGTAACGTAAGAGTCAACGCCTTCCTCAAAGCTGAGCTTTGCTTTGCCGCCGAGGTCATATCTTTGCCAGTTTCTTGCTCTGTTTGAACCTTCGCCCCAGTATTCCTTAACGTAAACGCCGTTTACCATTATTCGTGCTGTGGGGCTTTCGTCAAATCTTGCAAAGTATCTGCCGAGCATAAGAAAGTCCGCACCCATTGCAAGGGCAAGAGTCATATGATAATCGTGAACGATACCGCCGTCGGAACATACGGGAACGTAAATGCCGGTTTCTTTGAAGTATTCGTCTCTTGCGGCAGCAACCTCAATAAGAGCTGTCGCCTGACCTCTGCCTATTCCCTTTGTTTCGCGTGTTATACAAATTGAGCCGCCGCCGATACCTACTTTGACGAAATCGGCACCTGCCTTTGCAAGGAAAAGGAATCCGTCTCTGTCAACTACGTTGCCTGCGCCGATTTTAACCGTGTCGCCGTATTTTTCTCTGACAAATTTGATTGTATTTTCCTGCCATACTGTATATCCTTCCGATGAGTCAATGCAGAGAACGTCTGCACCGGCGTTAACGAGAGCAGGTATTCTTTCGGCGTAGTCTCTTGTATTTACACCTGCGCCTACAACGTAGCTCTTGTTTTTATCAAGAAGTTCATCGGGTTTTTCCTTATGCTGAGAATAGTCTTTTCTGAAGACGAAATATAGGAGGTTTCCGTTTTTATCAATAATAGGAAGAGAATTCAACTTGTTTTCCCAGATTATATCGTTGGCTTCCTTAAGAGATGTGTTTTCACCTGCTACTACAAGCTTATCAATGGGAGTCATGAAATCTGCTACTTTTTCGTCAAGAGACATTCTGCTGACTCTGTAATCTCTGCTTGTAACAACGCCGAGAAGCTTACCGTTTGAAGTACCGTCTTCGGTTACTGCCATTGTGTTGTGGCCGTTTTCTTCAACAAGCTCAAGTACGTGCTCAAGTGTATCGTTTGGCTTGAGGTTGGAATCGCTTACTACAAATCCCGCCTTATAGCCCTTTACGCGAGCAACCATCACCGCTTCATCTTCTATTGACTGATTGCCGTAGATGAATGAAATACCGCCTTCCTTTGCAAGAGCGATTGCAAGGGTGTCGTTTGATACAGACTGCATAATAGCTGAGGTGAGGGGAATATTCAGCGTAATCGGACATTCTTCTTCTCCCTTTCTGTACTTGACGAGGGGAGTTTTAAGAGAAACGTTTGCGGGAATACACTCCTTTGAAGTATAACCGGGTACGAGAAGGTATTCACTGAACGTTCTTGAGGGCTCCTGATAATAGTATGCCATATGAAATCACATCTCCTTCGATGATAATATTTTAGTTAAAATAAATTGTTTTACCGGTTTTTGCCGATTCATAGACAGCATTGATGATACGAACGCTCTTGATAGCTTCCATGGGAAGTACCTGAGGATCTCTCTTTTCAAGAATGGCAGAAATCATATCTTCCACTACTGAATTGTGACCGAGGCAGAGAGTGGGATCAAGTGCTGCGGCTGCAGCATTACCGGTATATTTTGCAAGCATTTCTGCTTCTTCGTTTTCGTCAGCATCTTCAAATTTCCAGAGCATAAGTTTATCCTGATTCGCTTCCATTGAGCCCTTGGTACCGTATACTCTTATATCGGTCGTAAGTCCCGGATAAGCGCAGGTTGTGCTGATAAATGTACAAATCGCACCGGATTTGAATTTTATTATTGAAGCGGTAAAGTCTTCTGTATCAATTTTATGATTGTAAATAGCGGTCTGTGAAGTAACGCTTTCAACTTCGCTGTTCATAAGCCACTGCATAAGGTCAACTGTATGAACTGCCTGGTTCATAAGTGAGCCGCCGCCGTCCATTTCCCAGGTGCCTCTCCAGCCGCCGTTATCATAATATTCCTGAGTTCTGTACCATTTGACGGCAAAATCACCGAAAAGCACCTTGCCGATTCTGCCGTTTAATATCTGCTCACGCATAAGAGGCATATCGGGATTATTTCTGTTTTGATGAACTACACCTGCGATAAGACCTGTTTCCTGTCTGGCTTTTTCAATCTTGAGCGCCTGTTCAACGGTAATATCTACGGGCTTTTCAACAAGAACATTTTTGCCTGCGTAAAGTGCTTTACATGCAAAATCAGCATGCATACCGCTGGGAACGGCAATACTGACTACGTCAATATCGGGATTTTTAAGCATCTCGTCAAAATCCGTATAAGTAATTACACCTGGGTAATCTTCCTTTGCCTGATCCAACTTTTCCTGAATAAGATCACATACTGCAATCATATCCGCATTTTTACTGTTGAAAGCGGCTTTTGCGTGGCTTTTTCCTACACCGAGACCGACAACTGCATATCCTACTTTATTGTTTTTCATTACAGCACCTCAATCCTGAATGTTTTTATATTTTGTGAATTTATATCTGAGCCCTTTTGATTCGAGAGTTTCACCCTCTTTAACCATCATCCAGCTTTCGTCTTCGTCAAGATTCGGGAAGAATTTATCTGCTTCTTTTGATGAATCGACTTTAGTAACGTAAACGGTATCACAGTAGGGGAGAAGCTGAGCATAAACCGAAGCACCGCCGATTACGTAAACCGTATCGGTATCATATCTTTTAAGGACCTCAAAAAGCTCCTCGATGGAGCCGACAAGAATCACTCCGTCTTTTTTGAATTCTTTGTCGTCGCATAAAACGATATTTACTCTGTCCTTTAGCGGCTCGCTTTTGGGAAATGAAAGCAGTGTTGCAAGACCCATAACAACGACGTTTCCTACTGTTTTTTCTTTAAAAAATTTCATATCCTCGGGAATACGGTAAAGTAATTCGTTCGACTTACCGATACCCCAGCTATTATCAACGCAAACAATTTCTTTCATTACTGACCTCTTATACCGCTACGGGAATTTTTGTTGTGAATTCGTGGAACTGATAGTTGTTGATTGTGAAGCTATCCTTAGTAAAATCGTAGAAATCGGTTATTGATTTATCAAGCGTAACCTCAGGTGCTTCAAACGGCTTGCGGGTAATCAGTTCTTCTACAATGGGAATATGTCTGTCGTAAATATGAGCATCCGCAATGACGTGAACAAATTCGCCCGGCTCAAGTCCGCTTATCTGAGCCATCATACATGTAAGTGCGGAATATTGTGCTACGTTCCAGATATTAGCAGCAAGCATATCCTGAGACCTTTGATTAAGTATGGCATTCAGCTTGTTACCCGTTACGTTGAAGGTCATACCGTAAGCACAGGGATAAAGAGCCATTTCGCTTAAATCCTGATGAACGTATATGTTTGTCATTATTCGTCTGCTCGCGGGATTATTTTTAAGATCCCATATTACTTTATCAACCTGGTCCATGTCTCCTTCGGGATAATGATGCTTGACTCCGAGCTGGTAGCCGTATGCTTTGCCGATCGAGCCGTTTTCGTCTGCCCAAGCATCCCATACGTGAGAGGATAAATCCTTGACGTTATTTGATTTTTTCTGCCATATCCAGAGAAGCTCGTCAACGGCACTTTTAAGGAAAGTTTTTCTCAGTGTAAGCATCGGAAATTCTTTACTCAGGTCGTATCTGTTGACTACACAGAATTTCTTGATTGTATGAGCAGGTGTTCCGTCATCCCATCTCGGTCTTACTTCTCTATCGATATCGTAAATACCGTTTTGGAGAATATCTTTACATGTTGCGATAAATACTTCGTCAGCGTAGCTCATTATTTACCTCCGTTAGCAGGGGAATGAATTTTTCAAAAGCAACTCCGAGTCGCGTGTCGGTTTTGCTGTCGTATGTTTCTTTAATTGATTTTGAGGTGAAATCAAGTGCAATTTCCGCAGCTTTGAATATATTTGTACCGTTTACGGCACATCCGCAGAGAACTGAAGTAAAAATATCACCTGTACCGTAATATATACCCGGATATTTTTTTGATGAAAAGAATGCCGTTTTATCTGTTTCTTTATCGTAAACACAGCATCCGGTTTTTGATTTGTCGTTATTAACTCCGGTCAGAACGATAAATCTTTTTGTGTATGATTTAAGCTTACCGATTATTTTTTCCAAATAATAATAATCTGTTTCGCACTTGTATTCAGAATCGGTAATCATTGCGGCTTCGGTAAGATTCGGAGTGATAATGTATGCATTCTTGCACAATTCCGCCATTTTTTTTACAAACGTTCTATTAAATCCGGTATAGAGCTTTCCGGAATCAGCCATAGCGGGGTCACATATAAACATTGGAGCGGAATCGGAAAATGAGTCAAGAATATACTTTACAATATCCGTTTGCTTTTCTGAAGCAAGATACCCGCTGTATATACAATCTGGAGCTATACCGAGATTTTTCCAATGATTTACGTATGAAGTCATATCATCGGTTAAATCTCTGAATGTATATCCTGCCAGATCGCCGGTGTGCGAAGACAGTATTGCTGTCGGAACGGGATTGCACTCGGCGCCCAAAGCAGAAATAATCGGTATGGCGGCGGTAAGAGAACATTTGCCGATACCGGAAATATCGTGAATTGCGAATACTCTTTTCAAATTATCACCTTCAAGTGATTATTTGATTTATTATACATTCTCTTTTAAATTATTTCAATATAATATGTGCTTTTTTCTCTGTTTTTTTATTTTCGTTATGTTTATCAAAATTCTGCTTTACATGTGAATTAAATGATGTTAAAATGATATAAATTTGTTCAAGGAGAAGATAATGTTATGAAGAAAACTGTTTCAAAATTTATAAGCGTAATACTTTGTATCTCATTGGTTTTCGGCGGTTTTTCCGTTATGGGAGCGTCAGCTGCCGCTGATTTTGAAAAAACAATGACTCACGTCGGAGTTGCCGCTCTTGAAGGCATTGTCAAGACCCTGCTTACCGCTTTTTGTGCCATTGTTCCCGACAGCACAAATACTGAAAATGTAAAAAAACACGTTTCCGATATTTATACCGGTGTTGATGAAATGCTTGACGTGCCCGCAGATAATGCAAAATGGATGCTTGGTTATTCTAAAGCTTCCCTCGTACCCAATGATATCCTTGATGAGGGTACGGAATATTTCCTTGGCGGATTTATGACAATTGACAATCTTATGTATAATAGGATTGAAGAAGTTATTGACGATATGCAGATTCGTGTTATTGCCGTATCCGATAATTCCGGCAGAGGCGTAAGCATTTATGCAAACGTTGACTGTATCGGCTTCTGCAACGGCGATATTCTCACTGTCAGAAAGTACGTTAAGGAATTGCTTCCCGATGCCGATATAAATTCAATCAACATTACTTCTACCCATTGCCACAGCTGTATTGATACCCAGGGACTCTGGACTAATATGTTCTCAAAAATTCTCGGCAATCTTTTCAAATCATACCTACCTTTCCTTAAGAAAGATAAAGGCGTCAATACCGCATGGCTTGACTGGGCTTGCCATGAGATGGCTTTTGCCTGCAAAGAAGCAGTTGATTCTATGGAATCTGGCACAATGAAATATGCCGTAAAAACTCTTAATGAAGAATATTTCAATAATAAGAACAGAAAGTCATCCACTTCTCTCTGCACAGATATGTCAAGATTTGTTTTTACTCCCGATGACGAGTCAAAAACGCCGACAATGATAGTCAATATCAATGCTCATCCCGACGTAACGGGTCTTGCAACAGGCCTCGAGGGCGATAACGGAAGACAGCTTTCGGGTGACTATGTTTACTATATGGGTAAGACCATTGAAGACGGCGGCTATAACTTCATGTTCTTCAACGGTGCTATTGCGGGTATCTATTACGGCAGAGGACTTTCCAATGACGGCGTTGACCTTGAAAGAAGATATATGCAGGCACAGCGTTTCGGAGAGGAAATGGGCAATATTGCTCTGAATCTCACTAATTCCTACGATTATATAAATGAAAACGCAGACTGGGATACAATTAATAAAGAGAAAGAAAATAATGAAAATTATACTCTCTGGTTTGAAGACTGGTCTCCCACAACCGAAAGAGAACTTGAACCGTTATTTAATGTTAAAGTTACCGAAGCCAAAATCCACGTTAAGAATCCTCTTATGATTCTCGTCGGTAAGCTTGATATGGTTTCATATAAGATGTACAAAGAAGGTCTCTTTGATTATTATCTCTTTACCGAAATCGGATATGCTGAATTCGGCGACGTTAAGGTTGCAATGATGCCCGGTGAAATTGTTCAGGATATCGTTTACGGCGGCGGCTCACTTACCGCTGAAGGCTCATACAAAGGCAAGGATTTCGGTTATCAGACCATAAGAGAGCTTTTCGGTGATGAAACGATAGTGTTCGGCCTTTGCAATGATGCAATCGGTTACGTAGTACCCGATAACGATTATTCGCTCGGTATTGTAGACGACCATTATCAGGAACTGATTTCTCTCGGTGATGAAACTGCTTCCGGTATTATGTCCGCGTTTACCGCTCTTTCCGATTCACTTAAATAATCTGGAATATATAAATTTCCGCTCCTGTCTTCTGACGGGAGCGGATTTCTTGTTTTTGCAGCTCGATTATTTGATTTTTCCTTTTAAGGAATTAGAAAGTGGCTTATATACTATCATACAAATAAGAGAATCGATTATTCCTTTACAAAAGGTAAAAGGTACGTTGAATATCAGCAGACAGTTGAATAGTGCGTTGCCGGTTGGGACCTGCGCTACTTTATCGAATATTTCACAGTACATTCCTATAATTGCTTCAAGCGGTAAATGATAGCATACAACGTAAGCGGGATAAACGAGAAAATAATTTACGGGTAAGCAAATTATTGCCATTATCAACGAGCCGACAAAACAAGAAATTACAGCGAATTTTTTGTTTTTTCTGAAGTAATAAATCAGTCCGGCGGTCAGACAGTAAACCGAACCGAGCAGGAAATTACTCAATTCACCGATATAGGCACTGGATGTGCCTTTGATGAGTATGTGCAGTATGTTTTTCAGCAGTTCGATAATTACTCCGTATACAGGGCCTAAAGCAAAAGAACCGAATAATGCGGGTAAATCGGAAATATCAAATTTAATGAAAGCAGGTATAAGCGGTATTGATATTTCAATAAACATCAGTATAAATGCTATTGCCGAAAGGGTAGCTGTCAGAGTCGTTTTATAAATTCGTTTTTGCGTATTATTCATAATATTCTCCTGAAAATAAAAATAAAACTAAAACAATTCGTTTTTTGGAACGTGATTGAGGGCAATAAAAAAATGTGCCCCTAATCGGGACACAAATGATAAACTATCATTTCTCTGTCTTCCGGACTATACCGTCGGTTACGGAATTTCACCGTATCGGCTCATAAAGAGTTAGCGGACTGTCACCGCCGGTGAGGAATTACACCTCGCCCCGAGAATGGTTTGATTATATTCCAAATCAAACTTTATGTCAATATTAAAAATAATACTTGAAACTTTTTATGAATTGATATATTATTTTCAAGTAATATGCGGATATGGTGGAATTGGCAGACACGCAAGATTTAGGATCTTGTATCTTTGATGTGCAGGTTCAAGTCCTGTTATCCGCACCAGAAAAAGCAAGTCTTCGGACTTGCTTTTTCTTATCCAAGCCGCAGCTTGACTATAATTTCAGATAGCTCTGAGGATGCGAAAATTATCTGTATCCTCGGATTATTATTTTTTCTTTAATCTTTCACAAAGATCTTTATCCGGGGTAACCCACATGGTGTTATAATTATGGTAAATTACCATTCCCGGTTTTCCTCCGGCGGGCTTTTTGAGTTCTCTAATTTCCGTGTAGTCTACCGCAACCTGTGATGAATCGGAAGCTGCGCTGTTGTAAGCCGCAATTATAGCTGCCTGACGGCATGTTGATTCGGGAATAATATCTCCGTTTCCCACCACTACAACGTGCGAACCCGGATATTTCTGAGTATGAAACCAGGAATCGTCTTTTCTTGCTGTTTTAAGAGAAAGTATTTCATTCTGAATATTGTTTCTGCCGACAAGTATCAGATATCCGTCATCGGAAACGTATTGAACAGGGGGCAGGGGCTTCGGCTTTTTGCCCTTTAACTGTTTTGAGCGTTTAAGATAACCTTGTTCATACAATTCCTGCTTGATTTCGGATATATCCGTATATCCGCTCGCTCTGTTTACCGCATCCGATACACTTTCAAGATATTTTATCTCTGTTTCGCTTTCTTCTATTAAATCACCGAGAAGTTTTTCGGCGTTCTTGAGCTTGTTGTATTCCTTGAAATATTTACGTGCGTTTCCGGATGGATTTAATGCCGGGTCTGCCTTGATTCTTACTGTTTCGTAATTATCATAAAAATTCTGCAAATCATAATAAAGAGAGCCCTTTTCAAGTGAATACTGATTTGCAAGAATTAATTCGGCATAAATCCTGCATTTGTCTTTATCGGCACATTCATTAAGCTCCTGTTTTCTTGTTTCAAGCTTTCGTCGGCTTCTCTGTATGAGGTTTGAAACGGTTTTTTGAAGTTCTCTGCTTTGCTGTCCGGTTCTTTCAATGCGGTTTTTATCCTCATAGAATTTGTCAATAAGCTCTGAATATGATGAGTATTCCTTTGAACTGACACAGAATCCGTATTGAGTTATATCGCTGAAAGTAATATCATACGGATTATTTTTATCTCTGAATAACATTGTGGGAGTGCCGCCGCTTGCCAGTTTTGTTCTCAATTCATCAATTACATTCTCAAGCTTTTCAAAATGAACTTCAGTCATATCATAAACGGCGATATCATTTCCGGAAACCAAAGAAGAAATCTCTCTGCTTATCAGAGGGGAAGCTCCCTCGAGCACTGACAGAATTGCTGCAGAAAGCATTTTATTGTTAAAAGTTTTTATTGCATCCCTGATTTGCTCGTTTGATGAATTAAATATGTTAAGCTTTTCCGGTTTCGGCGGAAGCGAATATTTGAATCCCGGCAGAACGGCACGGTTTGCACTGATTGAAAAATCGGTCTTTTTAAGTGCTTCAAGAATAATTCCTTTTGAATTTATCACTATGAAATTTGAATGCTTTGCCATCGCTTCATAAGCAATTCTGAAACTGACCTCGTCGCCGATTTCATTTGTTCCGATCAATTCAAAAAATAATGTTCTGTCAAGTCCGTCCTGGCTTAAATCTGTTATGATGCAACCGGTTAAATGCTTTCTCAGAAACATACACATCATCGGAGGAACGGCGGGATTTTCGGGCGCATTTTCCGTAAGATTCAATCTCGGAGTTCCGGACGAAGCGGAAATATACAGTTTTTTTGCACCTTGTCTTGAACGCAGATGAAAAACGATTTCATCATTTGACGGTTGGTGAATTTTTTCTATTCTGCAGCCGATAATTTCATTTTTTAGTTCTCTGATAAGTAAATTCAGAGTGAATCCGTCAAGTGGCATTTGTTTTCTCCGTCAGTTTTTCTGTTTCTTTAATTACTCTGTCAAAATGGTCTCCCGTTGCTTTATCACCGAATTTATATTCCGATTCCCGTCTTACCTTAAGATATTTTAACTGTTTTTTTACTATCTTTACTGCGTTCGGGTCATTGCTGAAAATCAAATCGCCGAAATAGGGATAATACTCGGGGAATTCTTTAATAATTCCTGAATATTCACTGCAAATTATGTTGTATGACCTTCCCGTATCTTCACAAACCGTTTCGCTGATTATGTCAAATCCGTTTGTTATCAGAAATAATCTCAAGTCCTCCGAATGGGATTGCGGCTGTAAAATCAAACGGTATTTTTTGTCTTTAATCCATTCAGCTCTTTGCAGTATATCTCTGATGAGAGTGCCTCCCATTCCGCATATAACAATATCATTCGCTTCCTCGGGAAATACCGAGTCAAGACCGTCGGAAAGACGTAATTCAATTTTATCGCGGATATGATATATTTCTGCTGTTTTTTCAGCATTACAAAGAGGACCCTTACGCAAATCGCAGGCAAGGGCCCCGGCAACATATCCGTTAAGTATCAGATAAGCGGGAAGAAAAGCGTGATCTGTACCGATATCAGCAATAACAGACCCTTTTCTTACTAATCCGGCAACTGATTTTAATCTCGGACTTAACTCAAGCATTAAATTATTTTGCAAGGAAAGCGTTGAGCTTTGCTATGAATTCATCGGGATTAACTCCGTGAACCATACATGCCTGAGCAACGGTTTCGTTTCTTGCCGAAGGGCAACCAAGACAGTGCATACCCATTTCAAGAAAAAGGGGAGCGGTTTCCTTTGCGTTATCGAGAATATCGCCGATTTTCATATCTTTTGTTATTTCAGTCATAGCTTGTGTCTCCTTATTTTTTTATCATTATCGCACATCGTATTTAATTTTTCAATATAAATTACTGTTTAATTTACTTGATTTATATTTCACCAGGTTGTATAATCTTACAAAACTGTACGGAGGTTATTTTATGAAAAAAATTGTTTCAATATTTCTTGCGTTGATTTTTACTTTAAGTATTGTTTCGGTTCTCGCCTTCGCTGATAATGAATCTGTTGATGCAAAACTCAGATTTGATAATAACGGCGAGTTTAATGTTTTGTATATCTGCGACTGCCAGGATGGTTATCCCGCTCATGAAGAGATGTTCGCTTATATAAACTATATGCTTGGAAATTATAAAATTGATATTGTTGTCTTAGGCGGCGATAATACGGTCTGCGGACTTTCCGATGAAGAAAAGCAGGGCCTTTCCGAAGATGAAATTTACACAGCTGCCGTAAAGCAGAAGGAAGATGCTATTGCTCAACTTGTAAAGCCCTTTGTAGAGCATGAGGTGTATTTTACCATGGTTTTCGGTAATCACGACCATCAGCAGGGTGTTGATAAGAAAACACTGTTTGACATTTATACTCAGGCAGGCGGAGAATATTTTCTCGGTTTCAACGAAGATAAAGCCGATTCTGACAGAGTAGGCACACATTGCCTTCCCATTTACGCTTCCGAATCAGATGATGTAAAGTATGCTCTTTATATGTTTGATTCCGGTAATTACATTGATGACGGATATGATTCGGTAAATGAAGACCAGATTGCCTGGTATAAAGAAAAGAGAGATTCTCTTAAAGAAGAAAACGGCGGATATGTTCCTTCAATCGCATTCCAGCATATCATCGTCGGTGACGTATATGACTTTCTCTATTACGAATCACCTGTTGATCTCGGAGAACTCGGCAGAACATTTTACGGTAAGCATTATACCTTCGTTCCCAAGCTTTTAAACTTTACCGGTTTTATAAACGAGCCCCCTTGTCCAGGTGAATATAACAGAGGTCAGCTTGATGCTATTGCCGAAAAGGGTGATATGCGTGCCATTTTCTCAGGCCATGACCATACAAACGATTTTGACGTTGAAATCAAAGGCGTTCATGTTGTGAATACTCCCTCAATCACTTATAATTCATACAGCAGCGAGCTCAACCGCGGCGCCAGACTTATTACTCTTCACGAAAACGGTGACCAGGAAAATAAAGTTATCACCATTAATTCAATAGCAATGAACGACGGAGATTTTGCAAAGCAGGTCGGTACCTCAAAATTTGCAGCCGGTTTCTATGAATTTATGGCAAAGTTCCTGCTTGCAGTAGGAAAAGTATTTTCCGTTTTCGGTTATATTTTCAAATAATCGGAGGATTTTATGCTTAAACATATTGTGTGTTTCAAATTAAAGGATAACTGTGAAGCAGAATGCAATAAAGCAAAAGAAGTACTTCTCTCAATGAAAGGTAATGTTCCGATGCTCAGGGATATTGAAGTAGGCGTTGACGTACTTCATTCGCAGAGAAGCTATGATGTTATTCTTCAGGTTACTCTTGATTCTTTTGATGAACTTGATAAATATCAGAACGACGCCTACCATTGCGGTGTCGTTAAAAAGCATATGCACGCTGTTGCAGTAACAAGTGTAGCTTTGGATTATATTTTTTGATGAAATATTCAGCCGCCGCAATCGTTATTATTTGACTGCGGCGGTTGTTTTAAGGAGAAAATATGCAGCTTCTGAAAATTGATAAGGATTACTATATCGGTCAGGCGGATCCTTTTATTTTTGAAGACAACGATAAATACTATATCTATACAACAGGTGACGATGGTATTTACGCCTACAGTTCTGACAGTTTATTTGATTCATGGAAATTTGAAGGCAGAATATTTACTTATCCCGATGTAAGTGATTTCTGGGCTCCGAGTGTGATTAAAATTGACAGCAGGTACTATATGTACTGTTCATTTGAATTTTACGGAGATATTCCCGATGAAGGCGGGCACAGACAGACGATGCATGTGAGTTCTTCCGATAGTCCGCTCGGGCCGTTCACAGATGCCGTACAGCTTCTTCATCCTTTTTCTATTGATTCTCACGTGGTGGAAAATGAAAACGGTTTGTTTATATTTTATTCATCCAACGTGTTTGAGGGAAAACGTCAGGGCACTTGTATATTTTGTGACAAACTTCTTGACCCCGTTACCGCTGCAGGAAATCCCGTTCCCGTTATAATGCCTTCCATTGATGAAGAGATTTATCGAAGGAACAGATATAAGGAAGGTGTTCATTGGCATACGATTGAAGGAGCTTTTTATTTCAGGGAAGGTGAATGGCAATACGTAATGTATTCCGGCGCCTGCTATGAAAATGAGAAATATTTTGTCGGATATGCAAGAGCAAAGACAAATGAAACCGATCTAACCAAAATTAAATTTGAAAAATATCCGGATGATAATATATATTCTCCCGTTCTTTGTTCAAACGAATGGGAGGAAGGAACCGGTCATCATTCAATGATTAAGAAAGACGGTCAATGGTACGCTGTTTATCATGCAAGAAATGCCTTTTGTGACGGGCTAATCGGTGACAGAAGAACTGCGCGAATATGTAAGCTTCATATTAATGAAGGAGTAATCACCGCAGAAAGATATCCGGATAAAATTTAGCCTTCGTATATCTTGATTTTTTTCTCTTTACCAGTATAATATAATAAATTATTACTTACAGAGGTAATGTATGACTGAATATTGTGTATCTCTTGAACGGATGATGAACGACCTTTCTTTGGGCATTATTTATTCACCGAAGGATGCATCCGATATCTTTGTTTATACCCAAGATGTTAACAGACCCGGATTGATGCTTGCGGGATATGAGCAGTATTTTGACCCGAGAAGAGTTCAGTTTATGGGTCTTGCGGAGATGGAATACGCCAAAAGTCTCGGCCCCGAAAAGTGCAAGGAATGTCTTGATAAGTTTATTTCTCAAAAGCCGGTTCTTATTATTGTTTCGCGCGGAATTGAGCCCAGCGATACATTTCTTGAGCTTGCTCGTAAATATGAAGTGCCCGTTCTTTCCTCAAATGAGAGTACTTCAAATATTATGTCGGCAACTATTTCATTTTTGGGTGTTGAGCTTGCTCCGAGAATTACCAGACACGGTGTTCTTGTTGAAGTATACGGCGAAGGTGTTTTGCTTCTCGGTGACAGCGGCGTAGGTAAATCGGAAACAGCCCTTGAGCTTGTCAACAGAGGCCACCGTCTTATTGCCGACGATGCAGTTGAAATCAGACGTGTTTCAAATAAAACTCTTGTTGGCTCGGCACCCGATAATATCAGACATTTTATTGAGCTTCGCGGTGTCGGAGTGCTTAACGCAAGACGTCTTTTCGGTGTAGGCGCAGTTAAACTTACCGAAAAAATAGATATGGTTATTCAGCTTGAACTTTGGGATAACGAAAAGGTCTACGATCGTCTCGGTCTTGAAGATGAATATATGAACATCCTTGATATTGAAGTCCCCGTAAACGTTGTTCCCGTTAAGCCCGGTCGAAATCTTTCAATTATTATTGAAGCGGCCGCAATGAATAACAGACAAAAGAAAATGGGCTATAATGCAGCAAGAGAGCTGCTTCATCAGCTCGGTATGAACGATGACGTTCAGCCGAATAAAAAAGAACTTGAATACTGGCATGATTTTTAATTGACGGAGGGTATTAAAATGTACAGAATCGGTGTTGACTTAGGCGGAACTAATATTGCTGTCGGAGTTATTTCTGAGGATTTAAAAATTGTAGGCAGAGGTGTCAAGAAAACAAATTGTCCCAGACCTGCCGAAGAAATATTTGACGATATAGCGGCTGCCGTTCAGATCGCCATACTTGACGCGGGAATTACAATCAATGACGTAGTATCCGTTGGTGTAGGCACTCCGGGTACCGTAAATAAAGAAAACGGTTATATTGAATTTGCAAATAATCTTGATTTCAAACAGGTTCCCGCAAAGGAAATGCTTGAAAAGAGAATCGGAAAGCCCGTTTATCTTGATAATGATGCAAACTGCGCGGCTCTCGGCGAAGCGGTTGCCGGCGTTGGTAAGGGCTCAAAGAATTTTGTTGCTGTCACCCTCGGTACAGGCGTCGGTTCAGGTATTATCATTGATGGTAAAATCGTAAACGGCAATAATTATGCCGGCGGCGAAATGGGTCATATGGTGATCTGTGTTGACGGTGAACGCTGTAACTGCGGCAGAAGAGGATGCTGGGAACAGTATTCATCAGCGACCGCTCTTATCAGACAGACGATTGACGCTATGAAACGCAATCAGGACAGTGTTATGTGGGAAATTGCGGAAAACGATATGGAAAAAGTTAACGGCAGGACCGCTTTTGATGCTATGCGTGCAGGTGATGCCGCAGGTAAAGAGGTCGTTGATAATTACATCTATTATCTTGCCGCAGGTATTACAAATATCGTAAACGCTCTTCAGCCCGAATTTATCTGCCTCGGCGGCGGTGTTGCAAATGAAAAAGAAAATCTTCTCGCTCCTCTGAGAAAATATGTTGAGAGAGAAAGATACAGCCGTTACTCCAATAAACAGACAAAAATCGTTTCCGCCGAATTAGGCAATGATGCCGGCATTTTCGGCGCTGCTCTTCTTGACGAGTGATTATGGATGAGTTAATTGCGTATCTTGACAGTATCAACTGTGAATATAAAGAAAACGAATCGGTCAGGGACTATATCACCTTTAAAGTGGGCGGTCCCTGCAGACTGATTTGCTTTCCCGAAAATGAAGAAAGCATAATCAAAATTATAGATATAATTGCTTCTTTCGGCATTAAATACTTTGTTCTCGGTAAAGGCAGTAATCTTCTTTGTGAAGATGACGGCTATGATGGAGTAATTATCAGCACGCAAAAGCTTGACTATATCCGTTTGGAAGATAATAAGATAATATGCGGTGCTGGCACTTCTCTTATGAAGGTCTGCCGCTTTGCACTTGAAAATTCTCTTACCGGACTTGAATTTGCTTTCGGAATTCCCGGGTCAGTCGGCGGTGCTGTCTATATGAATGCCGGTGCTTACGGCGGGGAAATTAAAAATGTTATTGAGTCCTGCAGATTTATCGAAGAAGGAACTGTTAATTCTCTTACCGCTTCCGACCTTAATTTAAGTTACAGACACAGCTATTTCAGTGATAAAAACGATGTTATCCTTTCTGCTGTTTTTGTTCTGGAACACGGTAACAAAGATGAAATAAAATCGCTTATGGATGATTTAATAGGCAGACGAAAAGATAAGCAGCCAATTGAATATCCAAGCGCGGGAAGTACCTTTAAAAGACCGACCGGATATTTTGCCGGTGCTTTAATACAGGAATGCGGATTAAAGGGTAAAACCGTCGGCGATGCTCAGGTCAGCGAAAAGCACGCCGGATTTGTAATCAATATCGGCAATGCCACCTGTAATGACATTAAAGAACTGATTTCTTTATGTCAGAAAACCGTTTTAGAAAAAACGGGAGTTCGCCTTGAAACAGAGGTAAAATTTATTAATTGAGGAGGAAGATATGTCATTTTCATCTGATATAAAAAACGAACTGTGTTCGCTTGATAATCTTTCTCCCTGCTGCTATCATGCACAAGCTTATGGGCTTGTGCTTTTTGCTCATTTCAGCAATCTTAATTTTTCAATTACTACCGAACACGCCGGAGTCTATGAAAAATACTGTGATTGTCTGAAAAACTATCTTGACGTTAAATTTATAGAAAATACTTCCGGAAGCAAGAAGCTTATTGCATATATCCGTGACGTAAACTCAAGAAAGAAAGCATTTCTTAAATTCGGACATACCGGTGATGAATCATCGCTTCGGCTTAACTATGCCAATATAAGCGGAGATTGCTGCATAAGTTCTTTCCTGAGGGGAGCTTTTCTTTCATGCGGTTCGGTTTCCGATCCGAATAAATCATATCACCTTGAATTTGTTATTCCGTTCAAAAAACTAAGCGGTGACCTGATTAAAATAATGAGCGAACTTAATCTTTCGCCAAAATACGTTATGAGAAAAGGCAATCATATCGTTTATTTTAAGGACAGTGAAAGCATTGAAGATTTCCTTGCGTATATCGGCGCTCCCAACGCTTCACTATATCTGATGAACGTTAAAATTGAAAAAGACGTTAAAAACAAAATCAACCGCCAGATAAATAACGATATGTATAATATCGAAAAAACCATTTCCGCCGCCGAAAAGCAGATTGAAGCCATCGAGTATATAAAAGGCACTTCAGGATACGGCGTATTGAATGACAGTCTTAAAAAACTTGCAAAATTAAGACTTGAAAATCCCGAAGCAAGTCTTTCTGAATTGCAGCGATTATATGATGAAAGTATTTCAAAATCCGGCATTAAACATCGCCTTGATAAAATTATTGAAATCTCGGAAAATCTTAAAGAAAAATCGGTGAAATAAATGTCTTTTGTGCACCTGCATGTACACAGTGAATACAGTCTGCTCGACGGCGCCTGCAGAATTGAACCTATGCTTGATAAAATTCAACGTATGGGTCAGGATGCCGTTGCCATAACTGACCACGGTGTGATGTACGGTGCGCTTGATTTTTATATTGCCGCAAAGTCACGTGGTATTAAGCCGATTATCGGGTGTGAGGTTTACGTTGCACCCAGGTCAATGAATGATAAAGTTCACGGAATAGATAATCAAAGATATCACCTTGTTTTGTTATGCAAAAACGAAACCGGATATAAAAATCTTATTAAAATGGTTTCCGATAGCTTTACAAGGGGCTTTTATGTTAAACCGAGAATAGATAAAGAGCTTCTCAGCAGATATCACGAAGGACTTATAGCACTTTCCGGCTGTATTTTCGGAGAGGTATCGCAAAATCTGATTAATAATAATTTTGCGGAAGCGAGAGATATTGCTCTTTGGTATAAAAATCTCTTCGGTGATGATTATTATCTTGAAATTCAGAATCACGGGCTTAATGAGCAGTTAAGAATTAATCCTGATTTAATCAGAATTTCTGAAGAAACGGGTATTCCTCTTGTAGCAACAAACGACGCTCATTATGTTGACAAAGAAGATTCGGTTGTTCAGAAAATCCTCCTTTGTATTCAGACCGGTCACATTCTCGGCGAAGATACGGGTGTCGATTTTATAACGGATGAGTTTTATCTTAAATCGGAAGACGAAATGCTCAAAGCTTTTTACGGCTGTGAACAGGCGGTTGAAAATACAAAGCTTATAGCTGATAAGTGTAATTTTGAATTTGAATTCGAAAACACAAAGCTTCCGCATTTTGACGTGCCGGACGAGTACGACCACGTTGAATGGTTCAGCAAAATGTGTTGGGATGGTCTGAAAAACAGATATGGTGATAATCCTCCGCAATCTCATATTGACAGAATGAAATACGAGCTTGACGTCATTAACTCAATGGGGTATACGGATTATTATCTCATAGTTCACGATTTCATAAATTATGCAAAATCCAAGGGCATTCCCGTAGGACCGGGCAGAGGCAGCGGAGCGGCAAGTATATGTGCTTATGCAATAGGTATTACGGGTATTGATCCGATGAAATATAATCTGCTCTTTGAAAGATTTCTTAATCCCGAAAGAGTAAGTATGCCGGACTTTGATATTGATTTCTGCTACGAAAGACGCGGCGAAGTGATTGATTACGTTATTTCCAAATACGGATATGACCACGTAGCACAAATTGTCACCTTTGGCACTATGGCTGCGAAAGCCGCAATAAGAGACGTAGGCAGGGTTCTCGGTATTCCTTATGGAAACGTAGACCGTGTTGCGAAACTGATTCCCGGCGAGTTGAATACAACGATATCTTCCGCTCTTGAATCATCAAGAGAATTGAGAGACTTATATAATAATGACGCAAAAATACATGAATTGATTGATTATTCGTTAAAGGTTGAAGGTATGCCGAGAAATGCCTCTACCCATGCCGCAGGCGTTGTTATTACCGCCGATCCCGTCAACAGTTACGTTCCGCTTGCGGTTAACGACGAATCGGTTGTAACTCAGTTTACCATGAAAGGCCTTGAAAAATTAGGACTTCTAAAAATGGATTTTCTCGGTCTTCGTACCCTTACCGTAATACGAGAAGCGGAAAATCTTATTAAAATCAATAATCCGCAGTTTGATATTGATAAAATTGATTTATCGGATAAATCGGTGTATAAAATGTTTTCCGATGCCGATACTGACGGTGTATTTCAGTTTGAAAAACCGGGAATGAAGAGAGTTCTATATCAGATGAAACCTTCTGATATAGAAGATTTGATAGCAATTCTCGCATTATACAGACCCGGCCCTATTGAATCCGGATTCATTCCTTTATTCCTTAAAAATAAAGCCCATCCGAACGGAATTTCATATAAAATTCCTACTCTGAAAAATATTCTTGACGTTACGTACGGATGTATTCTTTATCAGGAACAGGTAATGCAGATATGCCGTAAGGTTGCTGGATATTCTTACGGCAGAGCCGATATAGTCCGCAGAGCTATGGCAAAAAAGCAGCATGACGTTATGAACAAAGAACGCGAAAGTTTTGTTCAAGGTTCGGTAAGCAGGGGAGTGAATGAGCAAACGGCAAATGAAATCTTTGACGAAATGGTTTCTTTTGCATCATACGGCTTTAATAAAGCCCATTCTGCAGCTTATGCTTACGTTTCATATCAGACCGCATATCTCAGATGTCATTATCCCAAAGAGTTTTATGCCGCGCTTATGACAAGCTGTATTGACAGAACCGATAAAATCAGCGGTTATATAAATTCGTGCTCAAAATTTGGAATAAAAATCATTCCTCCGCACATCAATATCAGCGGCGCCGGTTTTACGATTTGTGATGAAGGGATAGTGTTTTGTCTTTCGGCCGTTAAAAACATCGGAAGAGGTTTTATTTCAGGTATGATTGCTGAACGACAGTTAAAGGGTAATTTTGTTGATTTCTATGACTTCTGCTCAAGAATGTACGGTAAAGATCTTAATAGGAGAGCACTGGAAAATCTTATTAAATGCGGTGCTTTTGACGGATTGGGAGCAAACCGAAATCAGCTTCTTTCCTCTGTTGATTCAATTCTTACAAATCTTGACTTATCAAAAAGAAAAAATATTGAAGGTCAGATAGGATTCGGTGATTTTATATCCGACGAAAATCAGAGTTCATCTTCCTTTACCTATCCGGATGTTCAGGAATTTAATTCGGATGAAATACTCAGACAGGAGAAGGAAGTAGCCGGGATATATCTTTCGGGCAATCCTCTTGACAAATACAGTGCTGTTGCATCACATTTCAAATGTGATACTATATCCGATATTCTCAATGATGATGAAAAATACGGAGATAAGTCAAAGGTTTCACTTCTTGTACTGATTTCCGACGTTAATAAAAAAATAACAAGAAATAACAGTACTATGGCTTTTCTTAATATTGAGGATGCAACCGCACGACTTGAAGCAATTGTATTTTCAAATGTATTTGATAATAATAATTATTTTCTCATTGCAGGTAATATCATCATCCTTTACGGCACTGTATCACGTAACGATAACGATTCTGTAAGCATTATTACAGATTCCGTTGAGCCGTTACCCAAGGAATTACCGAAAGTAAAAGATAATAAACCGTCAAAAGCGAAGGGCCTTTATATCAGATTTGACAGTTCGTCTTCTCCACAGGTTGAAATATGCAAAAATCTGATATCCATATTTGATGATGGTACTACCGGTTCATATCTATATTTTTCAGATAAAAAAGAATACAGCAGGTTTATATTATGCGATGCAAACGAAGTGCTTATCAGAGAATTAAAGAAAATTCTCGGTAATGATAATGTTATTTTCAATCAATAATTTGCTATTTCGGTTGACATTGTTAATAATTAAGTGTAATATAATTAAGCATTTTCAGTAAGGAGATATTAATATTATGAAAACTATTGGTGTTCTTACAAGCGGCGGCGACGCACCCGGAATGAATGCTGCCGTACGTGCAGTTGTTCGTACTGCTTGTGAAAACGGTATGACCGTATACGGTATTAACAGAGGTTATCAGGGCCTTATAGATGAGGACCTTCAGGAACTCAATATCAGAAGCGTATCGGATATTATTCATCGCGGTGGTACTAAGCTCAGAACCGCAAGATGTCTCGCTTTCAAAGAGGAAGAAGGCATTAACAAGGCGATTGAAACCTGCAAGAAGTTTGGTATCGAAGGCATTGTCGTAATCGGCGGTGACGGCTCTTTCAGAGGTGCCAGAGATCTTTCCCTCAGAGGCATTCCCTGTATCGGTGTTCCCGGTACTATTGATAATGATATAGTTTCTTCCGATTATACTATCGGCTATGACACCTGCCTTAATACAATACAGGAAATGGTTGACAGAATCAGAGATACAATGGAATCTCACAGCAGATGTATGGTTGTTGAGGTTATGGGTAACCGCTGCGGCGACCTTACACTCAATGCCGGTATCGCTGTCGGTGCTACTGCAATCGTTATTCCCGAAATTGAATGTGATATTGAACAGCATGTTATTGACAGAATCAAGAGAACTCAGAAAACCGATAAAAAGCATTTTATTATCATGGTAGCTGAAGGCTGCTCTTCTCAGGTCGGTTCAGTTGCAGAGCTTGCAAAAAAGATTGAATCCGAATGCGGTATTGAAGCAAGAAGCATCGTTCTCGGTCATGTACAGAGAGGCGGTTCACCCTCAGTAAGAGACAGAGTTCTTGCCAGCCGTATGGGTAATGAAGCCGTAAAACTTCTTATGAATAATATCGGTAACAGAGTAGTCGTTATGAAGGACGATAAAATCGTTGATTTCGATATTTATGAAGCTCTTACAATGAAGAAAGACGTTGATGCTACTCTTTACAACGTTGCTCACGAAATTTCAATCTGAGGTAATGATGACTAAAGAAAACTTTTATTCAATCCGTCAGCAGATAATTGAAAAAAATTTCACGTCCTTAAACAATATGCAAAAGAAAGCGGTCTTCTCTACGGAGGGACCGCTTTTGGTGCTGGCGGGAGCAGGCAGCGGAAAAACTACCGTACTTGTAAACAGAATTGCAAATCTTATCAAATACGGTAAAGCATATTACAGTAAGGAAGAAATTGATATTTCTCCATACGAGGAGGAGCTTTTATTAAGGGTAGCATCCGGCGAAGAGATAAATAATATTGATTATCTTCTTCAAGTAAATCCCGTAAATCCATGGCAGATACTTGCCATTACCTTTACTAATAAGGCGGCTAATGAGCTTAAAAGCAGAATTATCAATAAGATAGGCGAAGATGCAGAAGATATATGGGCATCTACGTTTCATTCATGCTGTGTCAGGATACTCAGAAGAGCTGCAGATCATCTTGGATATACCTCCGATTTTACAATTTACGATACCGATGACAGTAAAAGAGTAATTAAGGAGTGTATGAAAGAGCTTTCTCTCAGCGATAAAATCATTGCACCCAAAAGCGTTATAATTGAAATCAGCAACGCCAAAAACTCGGAAATAGGACCCGAACAATATCTTAATGAAAATCAGTATGATTTTCTTAAAAAATCCATCGGTGAAATTTACGGATTATATCAGAAAAAGCTTAAAAACGCCAACGCTATGGATTTTGACGACCTTCTCTATAATACGGTTAAGCTTTTCAGACAAAATGGCGATATACTTGAATATTACCAGAATAAATTCAGATATATTCTTGTTGACGAATATCAGGATACAAATCGTCTTCAGTACGTTTTCGTTTCCCTGCTTGCCAATAAATATAAAAACATCTGCGTTGTAGGCGATGACGATCAGAGCATTTACAGATTCAGAGGTGCAACGATTGAGAATATTCTTTCGTTTGAGGATGAATACTACGATTCTAAAGTAATCCGTCTTGAACAGAATTACCGTTCAACGCAAACTATTCTTGATGCCGCAAACAGCGTTATAGCTCATAATATACAAAGAAAAGGTAAGAACCTCTGGACTGATAACGGCATAGGCGAAAAAATTATTTATCATAATGCCCAATTTGACAGAGAGGAAGGTATATATGTAGCTACCAACATTCAGAAAATGCTGAATAAAGGAATGAAGCCATCAGATTTTGCTGTTTTATACAGAATGAATTCGCAGTCAAATATAATTGAGCAAGAGCTTGTTAAGAGAGCGATTTCATACAAAATAATCGGCGGTCATAAGTTTTATGACAGAAAAGAAATAAAAGACGCACTTTCATATTTATGTGTTATAGCAAATCCGGATGATATTGTTCGTCTTGACAGAATTTATAATGAGCCCAAGAGAGGAATAGGGGAGGCGTCCTTTAATGCCGTTCGTGAAATATCTGAAAATCTCGGTATTTCCATTCTTGAGGTAATGCTTAACGCCGAGGATTATCCGAAATTATCAAGAGCGTCAAAGAAACTCAAAGCTTTTGCAGAAATGATAAATGAATTTCGTGATTTTTCCGAGGTTAATACAATTTCGGATTTATTGGTAGAAGTGCTTGATAAATCGGGATACATTTTATCTCTTGACCTTGAGCCGGAAAGAAAAGCGGACAGAATAGAAAACCTTGATCAGCTGAAAAATAATATTGATGAGTATATTTATAATACTGAAGAGCCGTCACTAAACGATTTCCTTCAGAACGTTGCCCTTATGACGGATATTGATAATTATAATTCGGAAGATGACAGCGTAATTTTAATGACTGTTCATGCCGCTAAAGGACTTGAATTTGATACAGTATTTCTTGTCGGTATGGAAGAAAACATCTTTCCCTCGGATGTTTCAAAAAATGAGCCGGGCGGTATTGAAGAAGAAAGGCGACTTGCTTACGTAGCTATAACCCGAGCTAAACGGCAGCTTTATATTACCAATGCGAAGCAAAGATTACTTTTCGGTATGACAAGGTATAATCCGGTTTCAATGTTTGTTAAAGAAATACCTGAAAATCTTATGGAAAACAGTCCCGAATCAAAAAGAAGGCAGACAGCTGTCAGAAATGAATACAGCGGTATTCAAAGCGGTTATAAATCAGTTTCGGCTCCTTCGTTTTCATCAGATAAACCGAGGAATAATAATTACGGATTTTCGGGCGGTGTCAACAAACCCAAACCTGCTAAATCAAATATTACCTACAAAGTAGGGGATACCGTCGTTTCCTCAACCTTCGGTGAAGGAGTTGTACTTTCCGTTAAGCCGATGGGCAATGACTGTATGCTTGAAGTTGCTTTTATTGAGGGCAAAACGAAAAAGATTATGGCAAATTATGCCAAGCTCGAAAAGAAGAGTTAAACAGATAATCACCCGACAAATAATGCCGGGTGATTATTTTTATCTGTATCTTCTTATTCATCGTCTTCATCATCATCAATAAAGAAATCATTGAGAGGATTATTATCAACGGCATTTCTGACCTGTTCGTTAAGGACGTGAGTATATATTTCGGTTGTGCCTATATTTTCGTGACCGAGGAGCTCTTTTATCTGCAGAACGTCTGTGTTTCCGTATTGATACATAAGTGTTGCTGCTGTATGTCTTAACTTATGAACGGAAAATCCCATGTTATCAAGACCGCTTTTTTTAAGATATTTCTCCGCCATTTTCTGAACTGATTCACGGCTTATTCTTGTCCTTCTGTTACTGATAAACAAGGCATCTCTGTCAATTACGGAATCCTTCGGTCTGACGGCAATATATTCTTTAATTGCAGTTACGGTAGAATCGTTCAGGTATACTATTCTTTCCTTATTTCCTTTACCAAGTACTCTCAGTGTCCTGTTTTCATAGGAAATATCCGACAGGTTGATACCTACAAGCTCGGATAATCTCAGACCACAGTTAAGAAAAATAGTTAATATACAGAAATCTCTCTGCTTATTTTTGCCGTCAACCGAATGTAACAATTCAATACTTTGTTCCAAAGTAAGATATTTAGGCAGCGTTTTTCTTCCTTTTGGAGAATCAAGGAAAGCAATCATATTTTTACCGGTTAATACATTCTGTACCTCAAGATATCTGTAAAATCTTTTTATGGAAACTGCTTTTCTGGCTCTTGCATTTGCATCATTATTTCTTTTTGTCCTGCAATAGGCGAGAAAAGCGTAAGCGTCTTCAAGAGTAACGGAACAAATCAGATTTTTATTAACGTCGCTTATATCAATTTTGTCAAATTCGGTATCCGATGATACAAGTTTTCTTTTTTGCTTAATGAAACGATAAAATAATCTTAAATCCGAGCCGTATTCAAGCACTGTCAATTCGGATTTGTTAAGCGTGCCTGCAAGATAATTCAGATAACTGATTACAAGTGGGGGGAGATCGTAAATTTCTTCCTGCCGCATAGCAACACCTCCGTAATATTATTATATATCGTACTGAATAAAAAATCAATATATTATTACACAAAAGACAAGTTTTGTGTAATAAAGGGGAGGATTAAATACAAAATTCCTATTTAAGTCAAATAATTCGTTCGGTTATATATTATAATGTTAAATCTTTCTTTCCAATAAAGGTATTATTGAACCTATGTCATATAACCTTTTGTCTGTTAGTTCGATTACGTCAATCTTATACTTATTAAGGAAATCAATTATATCATTATAATTATTGTGACTTTCTACTCTTCCGGTAAATGCAATCTTATTCTTTCCGATTTTACCGGTACATCCTCCGATAAACCCGTAATTCGTTCCCTCCAATCTGATGGAACCTTTTTCAATTAA
Organism: Acutalibacteraceae bacterium; assembly: GCA_045598305.1. Taxonomy (GTDB): domain Bacteria; phylum Bacillota; class Clostridia; order Oscillospirales; family Acutalibacteraceae; genus CAG-177. The sequence goes on along the minus strand of JAZLLW010000011.1, from coordinate 20,828 downwards.
CAATATATCATTCAGAAAAAACTGAGCGGATTTATATATGGATATGTCATCAGTAATTATTGTCGATTCATTCAGCACGCATACAGAGCATTTTGAATATCCCTGGCTGACGTTAATTATTTTCAATCCGTCTTTATAAGCTGATTCAAGTATATCTTTAGAAATACATTTTTCATTACATATGAGATTATTACCTACTCTTACCGTATTCAGAAGACAGTCATTAGGATATTTATTATCGCTGATTTCCCCTATTTCTCTTAAATGAAATAATTGTTCCAGTTTGATTTCAGATATTCCGGAATCTATATATACAGTATTATCGGCATAATGCATTATTGATAAATCCGCATGTCCGTCAAGATATGAAGGCAATTGCTTGTTTTGAGGAACGGATATCGTTTCAATTCCGTAATTATTCAAAGCGTATATTATTTCTTGATATTTATATCCGACTGCTGCAATTAAAACGTTATTCTCGGGCAGATTCGGTTTAATGTAACTGTAATTATGTAGCTGCATTGAATGCCTCGTTTACGGAACTAACACCGATAATTTCAATATCACCTTTAAGATTTTCCGATAACGTTTTGTAATTATGTCTGGGTATGATTATGCGCTTGAAACCGAGTCTGTCCGCTTCTTTTATTCTTTGTTCACAGTATGAAACAGAACGGATTTCGCCGCCGAGACCTATCTCCCCTATTGCCAGCGTATCATCTGAAAGCGGTGTATCTTTTAATGACGAAATAAGCGCCAATGCGACTGATAAATCTGTTGCGGGCTCATCAAGCTTTAATCCGCCCACAACGTTAATGTAAGCATCACAGTTAGCAAAGAAATATCCTGCTCTTTTTTCCAGAACGGCTATAAGCATTGATAAACGGTTATAATCAAAGCCGTTACTCATTCTGCGGCCGTTGCCGTAGTTGGAATTAGCGACCAGTCCCTGCACTTCGGCAAGAATAGGTCTCGAGCCCTCCATTACACAGGCGATACAAGAGCCTGCCGTATCCTTAGGTTTGCCGGATATCAGCATAAGTGAGGGATTAGGGACTTCGCGAAGGCCGTTATCGGTCATTTCAAATACACCTATTTCGTTGGTTGAACCGTATCTGTTTTTAACTGCACGTAGTATCCTGTATGACAGATGCCTTTCGCCTTCAAAATAAAGAACGCAGTCAACTATATGCTCAAGGACTTTAGGTCCGGCTATGTTTCCGTCTTTATTCACATGACCGACTATTACAGTCGGAATATTATATTCTTTTGCACATCTCATAAAGAGATTTGTGCATTCTCTTACCTGAGTAACACTGCCGGGAGCAGAACTAATTTCTCCGATTTCCATGGTCTGTATCGAATCGACAATTACAAGACCGGGCTTGTTCAGCTTTATATACTCGGTAATTGACTGCGCATCGGTATTGCAGAGAATAGAAAGATTATCGCTCTTTACACCGAGTCTGTCAGCTCTGAGCTTTATTTGTCTGGCGCTTTCTTCACCGGAAATATAAAGTATCTTAAGATTTCTACCCAGGTATTCGCAAATCTGAAGAAGAATGGTTGATTTACCAATACCGGGATCACCGCTGAGAAGAATCAAAGAACCGTCAACTATACCGCCGCCGAGGACTCTGTCAAGCTCCGACATTCCGGTTTTGAATCTCATTTCATCTTCAACGGAAATTTCATTGATTTTCTTTGAAGAAATGTTATTGATTTTAGAAGATGAGATGCTTGATTTTTCGTTCAAAGAGGAAACTACGTCTTCAATAAAAGTATTGAATTCACCGCATGACGGACATTTGCCGTTCCATTTTGGGCTTTCATATCCGCATTGAGAGCAAATATAAACCGTTTTGAATTTATTAGCCATTATCCGTATCCCCGTTCTTATGAAGTCTACTGAAATCAATATAATCCTGTAAAATATTAACTGCGGAAATCTGATCCACAACGTCTTTTCTCTTTTTACCTCTGACGTTGTTTTCATTTAGTGTAACGTAAGCGCTTACGGTTGTTAATCTTTCATCGCGCATAATACATTCAATGCCGGATTTTTCAGAAAGCTCTTTTGCAAATTCGGCGCATTTTTCCGCTCTTGAGCCAAGAGACGAATCCATATTTTTCGGAAGTCCGACAACGATTTTTTCCGCTTTATATTCCTTGATCAGTTCAATTATACTGTCAATAAGTTTATCTTTATTCCATTCGTTTAAGGTAGTTACGGGCGATGCCATTATTTCAAGCTTATCGCTAACCGCTATACCTGTTCTTGCGTCGCCGTAATCAACAGCCAGAATAACCATAATTTCACCTTATTTCAATAAACGGAGCTTAACAATGCAAGCTCCGTTTAAATAATGATTTATAATTCGCCGAGAATATCAACTGCTTCGCTGACTATCTCGGAATGTAATTCTTCAGGTGACTTTGTAACGTCATCTTCTTTCATTCCTTGACATGATGAGCATGTTTCGGGAAGATTATCCGCATCGAAATAACCGATTCTTGTTGAACCGCAGCTGTCACCGGCAAGCTTGCCGGATGTAGTACAGTATCTCTTTTCGGCTACCTTATCAGAGTTTTCAAATTCCTTATCCGGTAGATCTTTATGAATTTCATCAAATACGGTAAAGAATATCTTACCGCATGGATTTACCTGCTGATTAAGAGGTTCTTTCAGATCATACCCAAGCCAAACGGATGCAACGTAATAAGGAGTACCTGCGCAGAACCAACGGTCGCAATCGCTGGGCGTGGTGCCGGTTTTGGCCATAATCGGGAATCTTCTTACATTCGGAGCAGAAGCATAATAGCTTGTATCAACCGTCTGAAGCAGACGACGAACTATTTCCGCGGTTTCTTCGGATATTGCCTGAAGCGGCTCCTGGTTTTCGTTATCAAAAACTTTTTCTTCGCTTTCTCCGCGAGTTACATAATAGTAGAAATACGGTTTATAATATTTACCTCCGTTTCCGAAGGTTTCGTATGCGGCACACATTTCAAGCGTATTTGTACCATAGGTAAGAGAGCCGGTTGCAAGGGGTGAAAGCGCTCTGTCGTTTACCTCATCAATTCTTGAAAGATGAAAATGATCGGTCAGATATTCCATTGACGCATCCATACCAATGATATCCTTTATAATGCGTGTAGGAACAGTATTAAGAGATTGTTGAACCGCATATTCCATACTTACTTTTGAATTGGAGCCGAGCGATTTGTCAACGTTATGAGGCCAAAGTTCACCGTTTACGTAAACCGCATAGTCAAGCACTCTTGATGCATAGTTTATCTGTCCCATGTCAATCGCAGGTGCGTACGTAGCAATCGGTTTGATTGTGGAACCGGGCTGACGGTATGAACTGGTAGCTCTGTTAAGAACACGGTTTGAAGTTTTTTCGCCCGCCTGACCGACTATCGCTACAACTCTGCCGGTATAATCCATGATTGTCATTGACGACTGAGGAAGTGTACCGTCCGCTTTTGAAATATTTGGGAAATTTATTCTGTTTACATATACGTTTTCAAGCTGTGACTGAATTTCAAGGTCAACAGCCGAATATATTTTATAACCGCCGTAATACAGTTCATCGGTTGCCTGCTGTTTTGAATAACCATAGGTTTCCATCATCTGATCAACAAACGAATCAATTACTGCGTCAATATAAAAACTATTTATCTTTGTTTCTTCTTCAAGTGTTTTCCTGACGTTTTCGTCTTCGGTGGGAACGTAATCGTCGCTGTTAGTGAATATAAGATGATAATTTTTCGCTTCAATATATTCTTCATTTGTAAGGAATCCGCATTCCTTCATCATCTTGAGACAGTATTCCTGCCTGTTTTTATTATTTTCCGGATGAAGTAAAGGATTGAATTTGGTCGGGAACTGAGTAATTGAAGCAATTACGGCACATTCGGCGGCGTTAAGATTCTTTACGTCTTTTCCGAAATACTTTTCACTTGCGGTCTTGACACCGTTACAACCGTTACCGAGATAAACGGTATTCATATATGCTTCAATTATCGTATCTTTATCATAGTGCCGTTCGAGATTTAAAGCATACAGCATTTCATTGACTTTACGCACAACGGTTACTTCTTTATTATTGGTAAAGTTTTTGATTAACTGCTGAGTAATTGTAGAACCACCCTGACCGAGCTGTGCGGGCTTGACTATAACGCCGCCTACACGTACCCAGTCTACACCGTGATGCTCCTTAAAACGCTTGTCTTCAAGGGCAATAAAAGCCTTTGACATATACGGTGAAATGTCATCAAGATCAACCCAGACTCTGTCTTCATCGCCGTGAAGTCTTGCTACTTCAACGAATTTTCCGTTTTTATCTTTTGCGTATATGAATGACGTCTGATTCTGATTTTTTTTGTAATGATCGATATCAATTATTATGTCACCGTTAACCGTGGATACAAAATTAAACATTATGTAAGAAACGATTACGCAGCAGGTCAGCACAAAAGCAGCAAATATACCGAGAAAGGTAGCTTTAACCTTACCTGTCCCCTTTTTCATTTTCTTTTTTTTGGGAGTTTTATCGGGATTTTTGCTCAACACAATCACTCTCCGTCAGAAATTATATGATAAACACAAAATGTAGTAATATAACACCTTATAAATACATTATACATTATATTACACCCGATAATTTTATGCAAGAGAAAATATAAAACTTAATAAAATATTAAAGACCTGTTACATATTGTAACAGGTCAGTAAAATTATACTCTCTTATTTAACAAAAAGAACGATGAGACCGGATATAAGAGTTAATGCAAAGAAAACACCTGCAAGAACCTTTGTGATCTTAACGAGCTTCTGCTCCATTGTTCTTCCTTTATTTTTGCCGAAGAATGTTTCTGCACCGCCGGCAATTGCGCCTGAAAGGCCGTCAGAACGACCTTCCTGCATAAGAACGATTGCTATAAGAGCAATTGATGTGAGTATAAGAGAAATACCGAGAACGATATAATACCAAGGCATAATTACAGACCTCCGTTAGTGATTTACTGCGATATAATATCACATTATATCCGTAAATGCAAGAATTATTTTATATATTTTTAAAAATTAATCAAAAGTAATTTGTTCGGAACTGTCATCGGCGCTTAACAAAGCACCGGCAGCAGGAAGATTCTTTGCTCTGAAACGGTAAACCTTGGCAAATTCACCTTCATTATATTGCCTTACATTAAAAATCTTCTGACCTTTTTTTAGAGACATAATGCCCACACCGGCAGAATCCTTTGTCGTTTTGGAGTTTATGACAGCTGTATTTACAAGCAAGTGACGCCCTGCTGTTGAGATAACGACGAGTTCCGTTTCCTCAGGAAGATATACAGCATCAACAAGAGGAGATTTATCCGAATACGCTTTAATAAGTTTCTTTCTTTTTGTTAACGTTTTGTATGCGGAAAAATCAATCTTTGCCGCCTTGCCGTTCTCAAAGAAGAATATAATATTGCCTTTATAATCGGCGTCCGTTACAGCCATATATACGGGAAGTTCACCGTCATCCATTTCAAGCTTTGCGGCAACGAAATCACCCATAGTGCTTATCTTAGTATCATCAAATGCCGCCGCGGTTGTCTTATAACACTGACATTGATTTGTAAAGAAAAGCAGTTCCTTTGCATTGGTTGTTTCAATTGTCTGGATTATTTCGTCATCATCTTTGAGTTTATGAGTAGTACTCATTCTGAGTGACTGAGGAGTTACCTTTTTAAAATATCCTTCTTTGGTAAAGAAAAGAGTAACGGGATAGTCGGGAATTTCTTCTGTTTCATCATCAACCGCTTCTTCATACGTATAGATGATTTCGGTCCTGCGCGGTTTTGCATATTTGCTGATAACATCCGTCAGTTCGGTTGCTATTATCTTCTTAATTCTCTTCGGATTGGAAAGAATATCTTCGTGGTCGGTAATTGCTTTTTCAAGTTCGTCAATTCTCTGAAGACGCTTGAGAATGTGCTCTTTATTCAGCATTCTCAACTTGATTTCGGCAACAGCTTCCGCCTGAATTTTGTCAATTCTGAAACCGATCATAAGGTTAGGGATAACATCCGCCTCTTCCTCGGTGTTTCTGATAATTTTAATAGCTTTATCAATATCGAGAAGAATCTTTTCAAGTCCTCTGAGAATATGAAGCTGAGACTTATATTTATTTAATTCAAATTCCGTTCTTCTGCGAACACAGCCGCTTCTGAATGTAATCCATTCATTGAGTATTTCTCTAATACCCATTACCCTCGGCTTCTTATTGACAAGGATATTGAAATTGGCGCTGAAAGAACTTTCAAGAGGAGTTGATGCATAAAGCTTTTTCATCAGCTTATCAGGATCCGTTCCCCTCTTTATGTCAACAGTAAGCTTCAGACCGCTTAAATCGGTTTCATCTCTGATATCGCAGATTTCCTTAAAACTACCTGCTTTGACTTTTTCGATTACTTTGTCAATTATAGCTTCGGCAGTAGTAGTGGGAGGAATTTCGGTGATATCAATGCAGCTGTTTGATTTATCATAGCTGTATCTTGCTCTGATTTTTAAGCTTCCTCTGCCGGTATTATATATTTCCTCTATGGCAGATTTATCATAAAGAAGAATACCGCCGCCGGAAAAATCGGGTGCAAGAAGAGTATCATATAAATCGGCATTGGGATTTTTTAGAAGCTCAATCGTTGCTTTACATACTTCTTCAAGATTAAACGAGCAAATTTCCGAAGCCATACCTGCCGCAATACCTGAATTGGAGTTGACGAGGACAGAAGGAAAAGTAACGGGCAGCAAAGCGGGTTCTTTCATTGAGTTGTCAAAGTTATCCACCATATCAACGGTATCTTTGTCGATATCCGAGAATAACTCAGCACAGATTTTTTCCAGCTTTGCTTCTGTATATCTGGAAGCTGCCCAAGCCATATCGCGGGAATATGCTTTTCCGAAATTACCCTTAGAATCTACGTATGGATGCAATAATGCATCATAACCTCTTGAAAGACGTACCATAGCATCATAAATCGCAGCGTCACCGTGAGGATTAAGCTGCATTACCTGACCGACTATTTTAGCGGATTTCATTCGAGGACCATTAAGTAATCCTAGCTTGTACATCATATAAAGAATCTTACGGTGAGCGGGTTTAAAACCGTCAATTTCGGGAATTGCTCTGGACATTATAACACTCATGGCGTAAGGCATGAAGTTATTTTCAATAGTATAAGTAATTTCCTGATTTATGACGTCGCCGGCTCCGAGAATATGGGTTTTATCATCAAGCTGTATGACGTCCTTTGTAATTTCTTTGTTTTTCTTTTTAGCCATAAACGTACCTCTCAGGAAATATCGGTCAGATCAACGTAAAGATGGCCGTTTTCCGAGATATATTCCTTTCTGCCCTGAAGATTATCGCCAAGTAATAAATCAAATTTTTCAGCCGTTTCTTCCGCAACGGTCGAGTCAACACGAATAAGTCTTCTGGTAGCGGGATTCATTGTCGTAAGAGACATCATTTCGGGTTCATTTTCGCCGAGTCCCTTGGAGCGCTGAATAATGTATTTTTTGCTTCCGATTTCATTCAGAACGTCCGCCTTTTCTTTTTCAGTATACGCAAACCAGACTTCTTCACCGCAATTTATTTCATAAAGAGGTGATTCTGCAATAAATACTTTTCCTTCTTCAATCAGAGTAGGCATAAGTCTGTAAATCATGGTAAGAACAAGTGTTCTGATATGATATCCGTCCACATCGGCATCGGTACAGATAATGATTTTATTCCATCTGAGCAGGTCAAGATTGAAGGAAATCATATCTTTGCCGGTTTTCTTCATACTTTTGACTTCAACACCGCAACCGATTACTTTTATCAGGTCGGTTATTATATCGCTCTTGAATATTCTGTCGTAATCAACCTTAAGACAGTTGAGGATTTTGCCTCTGATGGGCATTATTGCCTGAAATTCGGAGTTTCTCGCCTGCTTACAGGCACCCATAGCCGAATCGCCCTCAACTATGAAAAGTTCACGCACGGAAACATCTTTGCTTCTGCAATCAACAAATTTTTCAATTCTGTTGGTAAGGGAGCTGACGTTCTGGATAAGGGATTCTTTTGTTTTGACCCTTTCTTTTTCCGCCTTCACTCTTGAACGCATATTTATCAGGACCTGATTGGAAATCTTTTCGGCATCAAGAGGGTTTTCAATGAAATAAATCATCAATTGATTTTTGATGAAGGCGGTCATTGCTTCCTGAATACCTTTATTGTTGATTGCCTTTTTGGTCTGATTTTCATAAGAAGTAACGGTTGAAAATGAAGATATTACAAGAGCAAGACAATCGTCAATATCCTGAAACGTAATTTTCGGGTCACTCTTCTGATATTTTCCTTTTTCTTTGAGATATGAATCTATCTGTGAAACAAAAGCAGTTCTTGTTGCCTTATCGGGTGAGCCGCCGTTGGCAAGAAAACTGGAATTATGATAATACTCTTTAAGCTGAACTTTATTTGAAAAAGCGAGCACTAAATTTGTCTTGAGCTTATATTTATCAAGATCGTCTCTGTCGCGGCATTCTGTTTCGTGCTTCCAGGACTGAACGGTCGTCAACGAATTCTCCCCTACTTTTTCCTTAAGGTAGTCTTCAATTCCGTTCTCATAAAAATATTCCGTAGTTTCAAAGTTTTTACCTACCTGATTTCTGTAAATAAAATGAATACCTGCATTTACTACAGATTGATGCAGAAGCATATCTCTGAAATATTCGTCAGAAACATTTATTTCGGTAAAAACTTCAAGGTCGGGCTTCCATTTAATACGGGTACCGGTATCCTTTTTGCTGTATTCTTCCTTAATCATTTTGCCCTTGGGCTTACCTTTTCTGAAATTCAGAAGATATCTGAAACCGCCCGCATGAATTTCCGCTTCCATATATTCGGAAGCGTACTGAGTTGCACAAAGTCCGAGACCGTTGGTACCGAGTGAGAACTCATAATTGCCGCCATTGCTGTTATCGTATTTGCTGCCGGCATAAAGCTCACAGAAAAGGAGCTCCCAATTATATCGTTTTTCTTTATTATTATAGTCCACGGGAAGTCCTCTGGCGAAGTCCTGAACTTCTACGGAATAATCTTCAAACCTTGTGACTATAATTTTATCGCCGTATCCTTCTCTTGCTTCATCAACAGAGTTTGAAACGATTTCAAATACGGCATGTTCGCATCCTAAAATACCGTCAGAGCCGAATATAACGGCCGGTTTTTTTCTGACTCGTTCTTCGTCTTTAAGCAAACGAATACTATCGTTATTATAATCAGATTTCTTTGCCATTACGTCCTCCGAAATTTTTTGCATAATTTTACGTAATTATTATACAAAATATTGATGTAAAGTCAAGGGCTTATACAATAACTTGTATTTATTGTTGTAAAAATAAAATTAATATGTTATACTGATTAAAATTTTGTCCGGGATGTGAAGATTTGAAAAAAGTCAATATTTATACCGACGGAGCCTGCTCAGGAAACCCCGGCCCAGGTGGTTGGGGAGCAATTCTGAAATACGGAGATGCCATAAAGGAAATAAGCGGTTCCGAAAAGGAAACAACAAATAACAGAATGGAGCTTACAGCCGTAATTATGGCCGTAAAAGCTTTAAAAGAACCGTGTGAGATTACCATTACCAGTGATTCGTCTTATGTTTGTAAAGCTTTTCTTGAAGGCTGGCTTAATAACTGGATTGCTAAAGGATGGAAAAAATCGGATAAATCTCCGGTTCTTAACGTTGACCTGTGGGAGGAATTGCTTGAAGCATTAAAACCGCATAAATACGAATTTGTTTGGGTAAAAGGGCACGCAGGTCATCCCGAAAACGAAAAATGTGACTCGCTGGCTACTACTGCATATGCCGAGTATCTGTAAGGGGGATTAATATGCATACGTTAAAAATCGGTATTCTGAAAGATATGTTCAATCAGCTTCCGGGCTACGCTATAACAGATAAGACAGATATAGCAGAATGGAAATTCAGAAAAGCCGTTTTCAAAGGTGAAGACGGATATGAATTTGAAGATTTTGAAGGAACGATAAAAACCGGAGAAAGGCACTACTGTTCATATGATTGTGCCCATTTCTTTTCCGCAAGCGTAATCGTTCCCGAATGTATGGACGGAAAAGAACTGAGAGCCCGTCTTAATGTAGGCGGTGAGTCTCTTGTAAAATGTAACGGTGCATACGTTGCAGGATGCACTTCAAGAAATACAATACCCGACAGAGCCGACGCATATCTCGGCAAATTCAATGCCGGTGACGTGCTGAATTTTGAAATTGAAACCACTGTGGATTCAATGGAGTTCTGTGATGAACATATTTTTGAGGGTAAGAATGAGCAGGAATGTATTTTCGGAGAAACTTCTATATTTACGGTAGACGAAGAAACCGAAAGCTATATTTATGATATTGAAGTTGCATTTGATGCTCTCCCGCTAATAAAGGACGAACATATATCAAGCAGATTATATGCGGCAATTGATGACAGTCTTCATATCATTGATTATGATTTTGAGCCCGAAAAGGTACGTGAATCAATTCACAAAGCAGGAAAACTTTATAACGAAAGAATATCACAGATAAAATGGACTCCGCAGAGTAACGTTATCCTTACGGGGCACAGTCACATTGACGTTGCGTGGCTATGGAGAATTCAGGAAAGTATAAGAAAGAGTGCCAGAACATTCACAAATGTAACTTCCCTTATGGATTTATATCCTGAAATGACCTTCGGACAGAGCCAGGCGGTTCTCTACGATATGACAAAAAGGCATTATCCTGAAATATATGAAAAAATTAAGGAAAAAGTAAAAGCCGGTCAATGGGATATCTGCGGAAACGTATGGGTCGAAGCCGATACGAATATCGCTTCGGGAGAATCACTTATCCGTCAGGTACTGTACGGCACCGAATTTTTCAAAAATGAATTCGGCAAAACGTCAAAAACCTATTGGCTTCCCGATTGCTTCGGTTTTTCAGCTGCACTTCCTCAGATAATCAAGGGATGCGGTATGGATAATTTTATAACAAGCAAACTTTCGTATAATGATACTACAAAATTTCCTTACAATATGTTTATGTGGAAGGGAAATAACGGCGATACCGTCTACGCTCATCTCATGAGGCCGGGATATAATCTTTGTTACAAAGCTGCCGATTTTATGACCGCTGATGAAGAACTGAATAATAAAGCCGATCTTAACACTTCAATGAGTATGTACGGTTACGGAGACGGCGGAGGCGGTCCAACAAGGCAAATGCTTGAAAGAGGCAGAAGATATCGAAATTTCCCCGGTTTACCCTCAACGCAGATCGGTCACGTTGATGATTTCTTTATGACTTATCACGGTCATGAGGATGAGATTCCAGTATGGAACGGCGAAATGTATTATGAAAACCACAGAGGAACGTTTACAAGTCAGGCATTTGTTAAAAAGAATAACCGTAAATGTGAGTATCTGCTTACAAGAAGCGAAATTCTTTCTATCCTCGCAAAGGAATTGAACGGAAAGAAATATCCGAAAGAAGAAATAGAAGATTGCTGGAAAATACTGATGACAAATCAGTTCCACGATATTCTTCCCGGATCATCAATTCACGAGGTTTTTGAAGATTGTAAGAAATCATACGCCCAGCTCAGAGAAAACGGTAAGAAAATATTTGACGATGAACTTGAGTCACTGAAATCATATATAAATGCCGAAAATAATACGGTTACCGTGTGGAACCTTTCCTCTGCAGTATCAAACGAACCGGTAGAAATTAAAAACGTACCTGAGGGATATGTTGCAGATGGATACGACTGCGTCTCTTCTGGCAAAAAACTTATATTTGTTCCCGAAATTGCTCCTTTCAGTTTCAAAACAATCAAACTTGTAAAAGGTAATTACGCAAGCGGTATATCAGACGACGTACACACTCTCGAAAGCAGTAAACTTCTTGTAAGAATTGATGATAACGGTCAGCTGATAAGTGTATACGATAAAATCAATTGCAGAGAAGCTCTGAACGGCAGAGGAAACATACTGACAGTTTCTCTTGATAAATGTATACATGAAACGGCGTGGAATCTGGAACTCAATTATAAAAAGAAAATGTGGGAGTTAAATGAGAATTCGGAAGCATACGTTGTAGAAGATAACGCGCTTCGCAAAATAATCCGATTTGTTAAGAAATTCAATAAATCAACGATTACTCAGGATTATATTCTCTATGCAGACGGTGACGGTATTATATTTGATACCACAGTTGATTGGTGGGAAACAGATAAAGTTCTCAAAGCAGGTTTTGATGTTTCGATTATAGACACAGACGCGACGTATGATATAGCTCACGGTGCTTATAAGAGACCAACTCATTATAACACCTCCTATGACCTTACGAGATTTGAGGTCGCAGCTCATAAGTGGGCGGATCTTTCGGAAGGCGGTTACGGATGCAGTATAATCAATGACTGTAAATACGGATATGATATTCATGACAGTCACATGCGCCTTACTCTTATGAGAGCTCCCACATGCCCGGATCCCGTAGGAGACCACGGTATAAACACTTTCAAATATAAATTTTATCCGCATAAGAATTGCTGGAGAGAAAATACTGTTCAGAAAGCAAATACATTTAATATTCCCCCATTCGGTTACTATAACGATAATGACGGAAATAACGAGTGTACCGAAATGTCTTTTATCGATATCAGTGAAAAGAACATTTCGGTTGAAGCACTGAAATCTGCACAGGACGGCAACGGATATATTCTCAGATTGGCGGAAGATGAGCAAAGACGCGGAACCTGTAAGATAAAACTCGGCTTTGATTTTTCCGAAGTAATCGAAACAAATATGATAGAAGAAAATAAGAACGTGATTGAGTGCGAGAATAATTCGTTTAAATTCTGTTACAATCCTTATGAGGTAAAAACATTCAGAATAATAAAATAATAAATTGACATTCAATACAGTTTTGTTGTATTATTATTCATATTTTATTAACGGAGCTGATTGGTCAATGAATAATATTCCCGATTATTTCGGCAAAAGAGTTTTTAATGATAAAGTAATGAAAAACAGACTGCCCGAGGAAGTGTATTTCAATATTAAGAAAGCGGTTTCCGAGGGTACAAGATTAAATCATCAGGATGCTGACGTCGTTGCCAACGCGATGAAAGACTGGGCGGTTGAGAACGGTGCCACGCATTTTACCCATTGGTTCCAGCCCATGACGGGTATTACAGCAGAAAAGCATGACAGTTTTATTTCTCCGTCCGGTGACAGCGGAGTAATAATGGAATTTTCAGGTAAGGAGCTAATTAAAGGTGAATCGGATGCATCCTCATTCCCCTCGGGTGGTATCAGGTCTACATTTGAAGCAAGAGGTTATACTGCTTGGGACCCGACGTCATATACTTTCATAAAAGATGACGTCCTCTATATACCTACCGCCTTCTGTTCATATTCCGGTGAATCGCTTGACCAAAAGACTCCCCTGCTTCGTTCAATGCAGGCGCTTAATAAGCAGGCGCTCAGAATCCTTAAATTATTCGGTGTTGAATGCTCAAGCGTTAAAACCACTGTCGGAGCTGAGCAGGAATATTTCCTTATTGACAGAGAAGATTATAACAAGAGAAAAGACCTCATTTTTACGGGACGTACTCTTTTCGGTGCAAAGCCTCCTAAAGGTCAGGAGATGGATGACCACTATTTCGGTTCAATTAAGCCGAGAGTAGCCGAATTTATGAAAGACCTTGATATGGAGCTTTGGGAGCTCGGTGTACTTGCCAAAACCGAACATAATGAAGCGGCACCCTCACAGCATGAACTCGCTCCCATCTTTACAATAACCAACATAGCTGCCGATCAGAATCAGCTTACAATGGAACTGATGCAAAAAATTGCCGCTAAGCATGGTCTTGTGTGCCTGCTTCACGAGAAACCCTTTGAAGGCGTTAACGGAAGCGGCAAACATAATAACTGGTCTATCAGTACGTACGACGGAATAAATCTTCTTGAACCAGGTGAAACGCCCTATGAAAATGCTCAGTTTCTTCTGTTCCTTTGTGCGGTAATTAAAGCGGTTGATGAATATCAGGGCTTGCTCAGAATAAGTGTTGCAACAGCCGGAAATGACCACAGACTCGGCGCAAATGAAGCACCTCCCGCAGTTGTTTCAATGTTTACGGGCGATGAAATAAACGCAATTCTTGAAGCTATTGAAAACGACGAGGAATACGAAGCGGAAGAAAAGGTTACAATGAAAGTCGGTGTTCACGTATTACCCAAGTTTCCCAAGGATACAACCGACAGAAACAGAACTTCTCCGTTTGCATTTACCGGTAATAAATTTGAATTCCGTATGTTGGGCTCAGCGAGTACGATTTCAAGTGCTAATATAGTTCTCAACACAATAGTTGCAGATTCACTCAAATCTTATGCAGACCGCCTTGAAAATGCAGATAACTTTGAAGAAGCTCTCCATAAGCTTATAAAAAAGACCATAAAGGACCATAAGCGCATTATCTTTAACGGCAACGGTTACGATGATGAATGGATAAAAACGGCTGAAGCAAGAGGTCTTCTCAACCTCCCCACAACTCCCGATGCTCTCAATACCTTTATGGACGAAAAAAATATTCAGCTCTTTGAAACACATAAAGTGCTCACAAGAACCGAAATTGAAGCAAGATATGAGATATATATGGAGATGTACTGCAAGACTATTAATATTGAGGGAATTACAGCTTCCCAGATGGTAAGAAACGATATTCTTCCCGCAATCACCTCATATATAAATAAGCTTTCGGAAACGGTAAATTTAAGAAAAACTGCCCTTAATTCCGATATCAAATGCTATGAAAGTAAGTTAATTATCAGATTGACAGATATTTCAAACGTGATTTACGAATTGACCGAAAAGCTTGATAATCTTCTTGAGAAAGCAAAAAAAGAGAAATGCATTAAGGAAAGAGCTAACATTTACAAAGACAGCGTAATTACCGTAATGGATAAAATCAGAAATCTTGCCGACGAAGCGGAAACCATTGTTTCGGCAAAATACTGGCCTTATCCTTCATACGCCAAGATTCTTTATCACGATTAAAGCAATAAGGTCTCCTGATATTATCAAGAGACCTTATTTAACGTATTATTTTTCAAGTGCGGCTATTTTTGCACAAAGGCAAAGTATTTCTGCCGCCTGAGCGAGCTCTTCACATGAAGGAAACGTAGGTGCAATACGGATGTTTTTATCTTCCGGATCTATTTTATACGGATACGTAGCGCCTGCTCCTGTAAGAGTAACTCCCGCTTCTTTACAAAGCTGAACCGTTCTCTTTGCACAGCCGGGAGCAACGTTTAAGCTTATAAAATATCCGCCTTTGGGATATGTCCAGGAAACGGATTTATCATCTGCGAAATTTTCTTCAAGACATCTGAGTACGATATCAAACTTCGGCTTGATAATTTCCGCATGCTTTTTCATCTGAGCTTTTATACCGTCAAGATTTTTAAAATATGCAGTATGTCTGAGCATATTGATTTTATCGTATCCGATGGTCTGAACAGTCATTCTGTTTTTGATAGCTATAATATTGTTATCTGAAGCTGCTACACAGGAAACACCCGCACCGGGGAATGAAATTTTTGAGGTTGAAGTAACCTCTATAAACATATCTTCATTGCCGTACTTTCCGGCGTAAGCAAATATATTATAGAATTTATCACAGTCATCGCTGAGATGATGAACGCAATATGCATTGTCCCATATTACTCTGAAGTCTTTAGCGGCCGGTTTCATGGATGCAAGTCTTTCAATAGTGCATTCATTAAATGATACACCGCCGGGATTTGAATACATGGGAACGCATATAATACCTTTAATCTTTTCGTCTGCAATCAGTGTTTCAATCATATCCATATCGGGACCGTTTTCGTTCATGGGAACGTTTATCATTTCAATGCCGAAGTGCTCAAGGATCGAAAAGTGTCTGTCATAACCGGGAACGGGACAGAGGAATTTAATCCCATCCTGAGCAGCCCAGGGCTTATCTCCCGCACCGAATACCATACACTGAGATACATAATCATACATTATATTTAAGCTTGCATTCCCGCATACAATAACGTTATCGGTCGGTACCTGAAGCATTTCCGCAAACAGCTTCCTGCATTCGGGAATGCCCTCAAGTACACCGTAATTTCTTGTTTCCGTTCCGTCTTCGGCTTTAAAGTTGCCGAGTAATGCGGGGTCAAGCATATCGTTTGAAAGATCCACCTGCTCCTTGCAGGGCTTACCTCTCGCCATATTGAGCGAAAGATTCAACGATTTATAATGATTGTATTTTTCGTATAATTCTTCAAGACTTAAATTGTTCATTTTGAATTCCTTTCGTTGAAAAAATGCATTAAAACATTGACATTATATATTAATTAACAGTAATTTGCAAGTATTATTTTTGCTTCTTGCAAAAAGGAGGACGCCATGTTAAAATTCAACCCTGCGGTGTTTTCAGTCGGAAACGATTACCAGATTATTGTGACTACAAAAACTCAATCGTTTATCAGCATTAAAATCGGCGACGAGATATTTATTGATGATTCAAACGGCATTCTTAAATCCGCTTCAAGAACTCATAATATTTCCGTACCTCAAAAATTGCTTGATAAATGTAAACATTATACGGTTATAGAAAAATGCATTATCAAGCGACTCCCCTATTTTACACAAACAAGAAAAGATAAATTCTATGAATATGATTTCAAACCGGTACCCAATAATAATCCGAAATGTTATCATATTGCCGATTCCCATAACATAATTGATTTACCGGTAAAAGCCGCATCCGTTTACGGAGATATTGATTTTCTCATTTTGAACGGTGACGTTCCTGAAGACAGCGGAAAAACGACCAATTTTAATACTATATTTGACATTGTGTCACAGATTACCGGTGGCAAAATTCCAACGGTATTTTCAAGAGGAAACCATGATTTAAGAGGCGTATGTGCAGAAAAATTCGCAGAATTTGCTCCGGCAAAGGACGGAAAAACTTATTATTCATTCAGACTCGGAAATATATGGGGACTATGTCTTGATTGCGGAGAAGATAAAACCGATGACCATGCAGAATATGGTTGTACGGTTTCATGTCATCAGTTCAGAATAAAAGAAACAGATTATATTAAATCTGTAATTGATAACGCAAAAAATGAGTATGACGCTTCCGATGTAAAACATAGAATAATTGTCGTACATAATCCGTTTTCTCATGAACATCCTGCTCCGTTTGATATAGAAAAAGAAATTTATACGGAATGGTGTAAGCTTCTTAAGGATAATGTAAAACCAGACGTTATGATTTGCGGGCATACACACAGATTCGGTGTTTACGAACAGGGATGTGATTATGATACCTACGGTCAGCCCTGTACAGTTGTTGTCGGTTCGGAAGTAATCAGTAAGAACAAGGATTTCGGCGGAGCCGGATTTGAATTTAACAAAGATACCATTAAAGTAACATTTACTTACGCAGACGGTAACTCAAAAGAAAAAGTAATCAAAGTATAAATTAAAGGACATCCTTTCGGATGTCCTTGATTTATTATTCTGCTTTTTCTTCGGTTTCTTCGGGTTTGGAGTCTTTCTTTTTGCTGAAAAGAATCTTATCAACGGGGAAATAAAGAAAGAACTGGATAGCTCCGCAGATTGCTCCGGAAAGTGCAAGTGAAGCACCCTCAAGATTGTGATTGCAAAAGAAAGTGATAAGTGTGGGTGAAAGCCAGGCGGAGAAACAAATGAGAGCTACGGTGAATATGATATAAATGGGAAGAGTAACGGCAACATTTGCATCAGAATTGAAAGTCTTGTCTCTGTTTATAAAGAAAGAAACTATCTGAGCAATTATGTTACTTGCGTTAGCTGCAATAAAAACACCGAGACCGGCTGCAATAATACCGGTTGCAGCATCGGGAGCTTCGTTTTCAAAAATCCAGAATTTATATGCCGAATGAAGAAAATCGTCGCTCATGGGAAGCTTGATAAGATAAGGAAGGAAAGTCTGAATTACAAAAGCAATAAGGGATACGAAAATAAACTTAATAAATTGCCAAAGAGTAACAAAAAACGAACCCTTACCTTCAGCAGCACTGTCAATCTGACTTAATTTACCCATAGTAAAAAATCTCCTTTTTCACTTTATATTTTCAGAAATCATTCATCAAAAGTATCGTCTATATTTTTCTTTGATTTTTTTCTTTTTGCCTTGCCTTCGGCAGCAGCATCTTCCATCTTCTGCTTCTTTTCGGCTTCGGCAGCTGCCTTAGCAGCTTCTCTTTCCGCTTCTGCTTTTTCATTGGCAGTATTATTTGTTGAAACTGCCCAGCGGGCAATTTTCATTTTATTTCTGTCTGCTCCGGTTTCAATTACAAGAGCATCGTCCTTTACGGTAACAACGCGTCCCATAATTCCGCCGATAGTTGTGATTTCGTCACCGATCTGAACGTTATCACGCATCTTCTGTTCTTCATCCTGCTTCTTTTTCTGAGGACGAATCATAATAAAATACATAATGGCAAAAAGGGCAACCATCATAATGATTGTGCTTGTGCCGCCTTTACCGCCAAGTAAACTGCTGCTTGCAGCTGCAAGGGGAAGATTGAATATCATTGGTATATACCTCCAAAACAAATTGCAATTATTATATAAGAAATGTCGGATTATTGCAATACTTTTTTATTAAATTCTTGTATCCAGAATATCAACGTATTCATCGTGATATTCGCCGAAATTTCCGTTATCAAGTGATTCTCTTATTTCCTTCATCAAATTATTATAGAAATAAAGGTTATGAATTACACAAAGCCGTAATGCAAGCACCTCTTTACACTTAAATAAATGACGGATATATGCTCTCGAAAATTTTTTGCAGGTAGGGCAATTACATTCTTCATCTATCGGAGAAAAATCATTCTCATATTTATTATTATTAAGATTGATTATCCCCTGCTTGGTAAACAGATGACCGTGTCTTGCATTTCTGCTCGGCATAACACAGTCAAATAAATCTACGCCTCTGTAAACTGCTTCAAGGATATTACCGGGAGTTCCGACACCCATAAGATAACGGATTTTATCCTTCGGCATATACGGTTCAATGGCGGATATAATTCTGTACATATCTTCCTTCGGCTCACCGACGGCAAGTCCGCCGATAGCGTAACCGTCACAGTTGAGTTCGGCAATTCTTTTCATATTTTCAATACGAAGGTCTTCGTATGTGGAACCCTGATTTATGCCGAACAAAAGCTGGTTTTTATTTATGGTATCAGGCAAAGAATTGAGTCTGTCCATTTCATTTTTGCATCTTTCAAGCCATCTGACTGTTCTTTCGCAGGAAGCTTTTGCATATTTATATTCGGCAGGATTTTCAACGCATTCATCAAAAGCCATCGCTATAGTTGAACCGAGATGAGACTGAATCTGCATGCTTTCTTCGGGTCCCATAAAAATATGTCTTCCGTCAACGTGGCTGTTGAAATACACTCCCTCCTCCTTTATCTTTCGTAAAGATGCAAGAGAGAAAACCTGAAAACCGCCGCTGTCTGTAAGAATAGGACCGTTCCAGCCCGTAAACTTATGAAGTCCGCCTAATTCAAATATTAAATTATCACCCGGCCTTACGTGAAGATGATAAGTATTTGAAAGCATTACCTGACAATCAATATTTTCAAGATCTGTTGATGAAAGTCCGCCTTTTATGGCACCGCAGGTTGCAACATTCATAAATGCAGGAGTCTGAACGGTACCGTGTATCGTTTCAAATTCTCCTCTTCTGGCAGTTCCTTCACTTTTAATGAGTTTATACATATAATCACCTTTATGAATATTAACCTAATTATATTATGTTGTCAATGAAATTTTACCCCTTTGCGATTTTGCCTTGACAGTTAATCTCTTAAAGTGTATAATCATCGCGATTTAAAATATAAATCGGGGTGTAGCGCAGTTGGTAGCGTGCTTGGTTCGGGACCAAGAGGCCGGGAGTTCAAGTCTCCCCACTCCGACCACCCAAAACCGTTGAATTTCAAGGAATTCAGCGGTTTTTTGTGTTTTATAAACATTATAAAAATATAGAAAATTTAATATGTGGTATAAAATGGGGTATATTTTATCGATTTCTACTCTGAAAATAATACCGATAATTTTGAGACACCGTTTCTCTAATATTAATATTTTTCCATTACCTCTTTTCATAATTATTCACGCATCCGTTCACTCGGAGCATAAGCCTATCATATATAATATGACCGACGACGCCTATATTGACAGCAAACGAAAAAGACAATATAATTTAATAAAAGATAGTAGCCACTCCCCATTCTCATTCGTATAAAGAGATATAAACAAAAACAATGTTATATTTACGGAGGTTATTATTATGAAAGATACAAAAGTTGAAATTAAAGATAACGAGCTTAAGTCCGTAACAGGCGGAATAGACATCCCGAATTTACCGGAGCCGGTTCGTGGAGACTATGGTAACGGCGAAGCAAGAACATATCAGCTCAGAACCAATGACAGTACAAGTAACAATATCAGGAAGACCACCGTCATTAAACCTGATGATATTATCGGAATGAAAAAGTCTCTTAAGTGAGCAAGCGCTTCGCTTTTAAAAAAGGAGAAATTAATAATGGATAATAAGAAAATAATAAAAGAAGAAGAACTTAAGAATGTAACCGGTGGCATCGGCAGCGGTGGAGGCGGTGGCGGAGCCGG
>JAZLLW010000010.1:0-40431 GCA_045598305.1 Acutalibacteraceae bacterium | reverse complement strand
TTGAAACGCTTGATTTACTGAGCGTAAAGGCAAGCGCGGCGGAAAGCGGTATTTACTCTTACAGGGTAACAGACGGCAACGCGATGATTACCGGCTGTAATGAGTCCGTAAGAGGAGAAATCACGATTCCGTCAACGCTTGACGGATATCCCGTAACAAGCATCGGCATTAATGCGTTTGATTGTTGTTCCGGTCTTACAAGCGTAACCATCCCCGACAGTGTTACAAGCATCGGCGAATATGCATTTTACGGATGTTCCTTTATTACAACAGTAACCATCCCCAAAAGCGTCACAACCATCGGCATGGGTGCATTTTTTAACTGTACTCGTCTCAAAAGCGTAGCCATCCCCGACAAAGTTACGAGTATCGGCAATAGTGCATTTGCCAATTGTTACAGTCTCGTAAGTGTAGCCATCCCCGTCAGGATTACAACCATCGGCGTTGAAGCGTTTTATTCTTGTGTTAATTTGACAGATGTTTATTACAGCGGTACGGAACAGCAAAAAACAAATATCGAATTTTGTAAAGACAACGATTCTCTTGTTTCTGCAAGCTGGCATTACAGGCACGTTCATGTCTACAGTAAAAACGTTATTGTCAAACAGTCGACTTGCACAGAGGAGGGTTTAACGGCTTGCACTTGTGTATGCGGCAAAATATCACGTACAGAGACGATTCCCGTCCAACAGCATAAAGACATGGACGGCAACGGTAAGTGTGACGACTGCCAGACCATATTTGATGAAGATTTATTCAACGTAACCGTAGGCGGCGGCATGGCGGTCACCGAAAAACCCGGTGAGGTCACAATCGGCGTCGGCGAAAGCGTATTTGCAAACATTACGGCATTGCTGAAAGAAATTTTTGAAATCATCGCTGTACTCATTAAAGGCGTATTTGAAATCACAGTCGCACTCGCAGCGGTTATTTTCTGATGACGAAATCAATCGATGCCCGAGCTGAAAATACTGCAGGGAAGTATGTTGAAGTATTTTTAATCCGACAAAAACAGCATCTGCTTAACGTAAGCAGGTGCTGTTTTCAGTTATGTGGATTGGTGTGTTCTCTCAAAGCCGACGGTCGGATTATTCAAGTATGGTGATATGATGGTCAAGGAGATTTTCGTTTGCTTCAATCAGAGTCATGCCCTTGTTGATGCAGAATATTATGGCATTGTCACGGGGGTCACGGACATAAAGTTCCGGCAGCTTTGCCATCTTAAGCAGTTTTTCCGTTTCCGCCAGATTAAGCTTCATACCGAAGGCAAGCATCAGTATCTTATCCCGTGACGGGTTCTTCTTATATCCGTTGAAAATCTGATAGGCATAGTTGCGGTCAAGATTGGACTTTTCTATGATTTCACTCTTTTTCAGTCCCTTGTTCTTGATAAGAGTATCAAGATAATCTGAAAGGGATTCAAAAAGAAGCTCACCGATTTCTTCTTTAAGAAATTCATCATAGTTCTTTTTTGATTTCAGAATTTCAAGCAGTTCACCTGTTGATTTTTCCATAAATATCTCCTTTACTTATACACTCAGTATGATATAATAATTCCGGATTTTATTCAAGGGGGGATTTCACTGTACAACGTAATTGAAAGATTCAGCGATACCTCCCTGCTTGCGGAAAAGGACGGAAAACGCTGGATTCTCAAATGTATTCAGCCCTCCGAAAGAGAAGTATATGATAAGCTTCTCACTGTAAGGAATGAAAATATCGCGAATATAACGGATATCATTCAGATGGGCAGTGGGCTGTTTGCCGTCAGGGAATATGTCTGCGGGCTGCCTCTTGAAGAATACGTTTTCAAATTCGGGAAATTCAGCGACGATGATATCAAAAATATTACCGCGGAAATATGTGACGGTCTTTCAGCCGTTCATGCCGTCGGCATCGTTCACAGAGATATCGCACCGTCAAACATAATTATTGACGAAACGGGAAAGGCAAAAATCATTGACTTCGGCATCAGCCGTATCAGTAAACCGCAACAGTCAAAGGATACGGAAATCCTCGGTACTGCGGGATATGCCGCTCCCGAGCAGTTCGGCTTTGCCCAGACCACACAGAGTGCCGATATATATTCAATCGGTGTGCTGATAAATTATATGGCCGAATGTGTGCTTCCCGGTGAGTATCTTACGCAGGGAAAATTCCGTAAAATCGTAAAGAAATGTATTCAGATGGATACAAAAAAGAGATATCGCAGCGTAGAGGATATCAAAAGAGAACTCTGCGTATATAAATCCGAAAAGAATTTTCTGAAGAAATTACCCGGAATCAGGAGCAGGTACAAGGCAATAAGGATTCTTGCATCAATATTCTATGTATATAACATACTTGATGCCGTATTTATGGCTGTAAACGGGAATTACGAGTCGGTATTTATTACGGTTTTTATGCTGCTGCTTCCCGTATTGGTTGCCTTTGATTTTGATTATATAGTTCACCGTAATCTCGGCAGACTGGGAGTGAGCAGACGGATTTCAACCGTTTTGTGTATCGTTCTGGCATATATCATTCTGTTTACCTCTCCGCTAATTATAATACTCTTTAAATAAAAACGATTGTTGTGCTGACAGCACAACAATTGTTTTTGCTTTTTGTGTAGAATTATCTCATAAAAATCAAAGGGAGGGATTCTATGGGCTTTACGGCAGTTAAATGTCCGAGCTGCGGCGCGGACGTTAAAATCAATGACGGCAGCGAAAGCGGTTACTGTGAATTCTGCGGTTCAAAGGTTATGCAGGAAAAAATCATTGTGGAGCACCGTATAGATGAATCGGGGAAATTCAATAATCTCATCCGTCTTGCAAACAATGCATTTACAGACGGTGATTACGGCAGTGCTTACGATTATTATGCCAGGGCACGGGAAATCAGTCAGACAGATAATCTGATAACCTTCAGAAAAGCAATTTGCGCAGGATATATTTCCGAATGCGGAGAGAAAAACAACGAGGTGATTTCGGGAATTGAAGCCGCCCTTGCCGAAGCTTCTCAGAAGGAAGTGAAGGATTATCTGCTTGAAATCACTAAATTGGTGACGGGCAGAAAGATTGACCGTCCTTCGGAATTTATCGGAGCGGACTCCTGCAAAAAATACGTTTACGATCTCATGGGTCATATCCGCCTGGCGGATATGCTGTACAGATATGTTGACAGTGATGATAGAGCCACGGTGGAAAGCTTTTGCAGAGTAATAATCGACGGATGCGAAATTGTCGGTTGCGAAGAATTTCAGTATATAAGAAAAGCGGATGAAAATAAAAAATTCAAATTCAATCTCAATTTATCCCTTGACGGTCTGAGCATAGATAACCTTGATAAAAGAGAAGAGCTTTTTTATGAGGTGCCTTCGGATATATTGGAGGATGCCGAAAGACTTTTCGAGAAATATGACAGGGAAAGCAAAAAATTCGTCATGGCAGAGCTTAACGGTATCAACGATAGACTGGTAAACGCAAAGCAGACCGTAAAGGAGCTTCCGATACAGTTCAACGTGCTTCGTTGTGTTTTCAGTATTCCGGCAATAATAATTGCATTGCTTTTTCTGTTCGTTAAACCCGTAGTCGGTATCGTCCTGTTTGCCGTCATTATAGGCGCGTATATTGCCTACATCAAGATGGATACGGATAAAGCGGCACAGAACGCCTATCAGAATCTGCGTGACGTAAAAGAAGAATACAATAAAACAAAGACAAAACTTAATCAGTAAAGGAGAATGGCAATGGATACAATCATTTCGAAATTCAAATCCTTCAACAAGTTTTTAAGAACGGTGTCGCTTATCGGTTTCATAATCGTTCTTCTGGTAATCCTGTCAGTATTCAAAGGGTTCAGGGGACCCGATAAAAAAACGGAAGACACTCCCGCGGCAGTCGTAACGGAAAGCACTACGGAGTCATCCTACGAAGATACCGCTCCCGAAACCGAAGCCGTAACGGAAACAACAACGGAAGCGACGACAGTAACAACGACGGAAGCAACCACCGAAAAGAAAACCGAAAGAACGGGTATAGACCCGGATTTCAAAGCGTTCTGGGACGAATACGAAGCATATATGGACAAGTATATCAAGTTTATGAAAAATCCCGATCCGTCATCCCTTGAATATCTGAGTATTATTGCCGAGTACGCCGATTGGTTGGAAAAGAGCGATGCCTATGAGGAGAATAAGGGAGGCCTTACAAACGAGGAAATCGCTTATATGACCGCAGTTCAGCTCAGGGTAACCGCCAAGCTGGCAGCAATGTAACAGAACAAAAAAACCCCACCAAGGTGGGGTTTTTGTTATATAAGCTTGAAAAGTGATTTCAGATATGCAATCAGATATTCAAACTCGATTTTTATCCATTCAGCGAAGCTGTGTTCATCAAGCTTCTTATATTTTTCGGGATATTTTTCAATTGAATCGGTGAAGTAATCCTTGTAATAAACCGAAAACGTGGAGAGGGCTTCGGTACGGTTTGTACCGCTTGTGAGTGCCTCTTCGTTTATGTCAATAACTCTGATACCCCTTGCTTCCGCTTTGCTGCCGTTTTCGTCCGTATACCTTGATGAAATATTGAATCCGCCTGCGGAGGGAGTTGCCCCGAGGATGATGTTATCCTCTGTTATTCCGCAGAAATCGTTGGTGTGGGTGTGACCGAAAAACAGACCGAATACGTCACCCTGACTGACAAAGGCATCGTATTCGCCGTTATCGGATTCGGGTATTTCGCAGGATTTGTTGAGATGAAGCGTTTGTCTCGTGTTTTCAATGCCGGCCTTACCGTCGCTTACGGTATCGGTGATACCGGATTTCAGTACGTATTTTTTACCTGCACATTCATATCCGTTTTCGTTTTCCTCAAAAAGCGACGTTACCTTTTCAATGCCGAAATGCTGGAAAGCGATTGCGGGAAGGGGATTACCGCTGTTTGCATTTTTCAGCATATTGCTTTTCTGCGTGTAGCTTTTAATCTGGGAAACGGGCACGCCCTCAATGACGGTGCTGCCGCTGATTTTTGTTTTTGTGCCCGAATCAAAGAGCCAGATATTGAATATATCCTTTTCACCCGATGAATCCTTTACCGTGATGTTTCCACAGCCCGTTCCCGTAAGGGAGCTGTAGCCGTCGGGAATAATGCAGTTGGTATAAGCACCGTAAAATGCGGTCTGCACGGATTTGGGACAGAGATATGCCTCCCAATCGTGATTGCCGTAAACGAACGAAAATGGAATGTTTCTTTTAACTGCCGGCGCAACAAGCTTGTCTATGGCGGCTTTTACGCCCAGCTGCATGGATGTGTCAAACCATCCCTTTATGTTATCACCGCCGAAAATGATCAGGTCCGGAGCATAGTCGTCAAGGGCTTTTTCAATGAATGCGGCCGATTCCTCAAACGGAAAATCCGTGTAGTGAGTATCGGCAATATGCATGATTCTGAAATTTCCGTTTTCGTCAAATTTCAGTTCGTTCTTATTTCCCGTTGCAAACGAGGTAATGCCGAACATACCGAAAAGCATAAGCAGAGCAAGTATGACGGAAAATATCCTGCGGCTTAATTTCATTTTTATCTCTCCTTCGGGCGAAATTTATCTGATTGTGATTATTCTTGCCGTATTTACGTTTGTGACGAGCTGGGGCGTACCGTCGGGAAGGACGGATTCACAGTCCTTGTGTATGTGACCGCAAATAAGAAGCTTGATTGCCTTTTCGTTCAGCACGTAATCAAATACCTGCCTTGTGATTTCGTCTTCCTTTTGCTGAATATATCTCTCCTCGGGGTATTCGGTCATTTTTTCTTCGGGTACGCATACCTGGCTCGCGTATTTTCTCTTGCCTTTTACCACAAGGTCGTAGGTTTCTTCCGTATAGAAGGGAACGTGCATGGTGAGGATTACGGGAAATCCCTTTGCCGCTTCTTCCTTAAGCATTTCAAAGTGCCGTTTTTCAAACCGGTAATAGCAGTTGTCAATGCCCACGATGTTTATTCCGTTGACGATTTTTGAAAAGAATCTGATATCGTTGTTGAATAATTGCTGTACCTTTGGCAGATTTTTTTCTCTGTATTCGGGCACATCGTATTCCATTCCGCCGAAGGAACGGAAATCGTGATTTCCGGCAACAAAAAGACATTGGTTTTCATCGGTATATCTGCGGATTTTTTCAAAATTACCGGATGAATTGACGTCCATCATATCTCCCGTTATCAGCAGTAAACCGTCGATATCGGAGGTTACTTCCCGTATACCGTCAAGCACCGTTTCTGAGAAGGCGTATTTTATTCGTCTTGCCGCCGCAAGTGTCCTGATTTTCAGACTGTCACTTGCGTCGGTTTCCGTAAGATGAATGTCGGTAACGTGTATTATCGTAAAAGGAGATGAAGCGCCGAGATTAAATTCATTATATATTCTGTTAATGACAATCACTCCGTTTAGGTGATTTTTAGCGTGGTTATGATAAGAAACGCTGTCTGAATTATAAAGAAGGCGTTGACGGTTATGCTGCTTCCCTTGAATCTGTCAAAGGGAATCGCGTCGGAGATGACGTAATAAACCGTGTACATAAGTGCGTATGCAGCGGGTGGGATATCCGTGAATATGCAGAGCAGAATTGCCGCAAGGGTACATAAACCGTACACGATGCCGACCGTGATTCTGAACGGCCTTTTCTGCTTTCTGCACCTTTCAAACACCACCTTTTCGCCTGCAAAGAATACGATAAGGGCAAAGGCGGTAAGCTTTGCGCTCAGTTCACATCCCGAAAGAGCAAGTATCATGGGTATGACGTAAAGCACGGGGCGTTCAATTATATCTATGATATGATCGTCGATTCTGTCCTCAAAAAGATGAATGATTTTGACGGCGGGAACGAGTGCAAGGGCGATATATGAAAGAATATCGGCATACGGAGTGAGGGGACTTGATATGAGAGGTGCGCCTTCGCTCACACCGCCGATACGGGGAAGGAGCATACTGTCTTTCGTAAGCACAAAATATACCGCAAAGCAGATTCCCGCAAAAGCGCCGAAGGAAAATTCCATTATTTTCCAGCCGTCAACGTATTTGCGGAATTTTCCCGTGAAGTATTTTCCGTTCTTCATGGGATGATTTACAAAATCGTACAGTATCATTCCGATGGGGAATCCCGCTCCGCCGATGATTCCCGTAATGCCGAAAAAGAAGGCGTAATAATCCTTACGTATGAGCGTAAAGATAAGGAGCATCGCAAGGTTCAGCACATTGCCGCCCCATTCCTCGCGTCTGTTAATGGAAAAGTTGATTTTGGGATATTTTTCCTCCCGCTTGTTGTAGGGCTTATTGAATATCTGGACGCCCAAAGCGGAAACGAAGGGAATAAGTGCAAGTGCGATGATTATATCGGTTCCGCTGTAATATTTTCCGCTGACCGCGGAGTAAGTCATACCGAGGATGACACCGCAGATTCCCTGCCACAGAGAGCCCTTGATAAGAGTACCGACGTAACCCTTACAGGGCGCGTAATCCTCTTTGCCTCTGTGAAGAATGAATCCGAGAGTTTGACCGTATGGCTCCGTGCCGCCGAATGCCATCGCCGAAGCACCTGCGGCGGCGAAAATCGGGAAATTGGCGGCTATTGTTTCATTCCCGGAGAGCAAGGCCGTGAACATACCGAGCAGGGCACCGGGAAGCACGGCTCCTCTTTCTCCGCCGAGAAGGGCGCCGCGCATACCCCAGCCGTAGCTGACGGCAACGCCGATTATCAGAATTATAAGTAAATTGTTCATTTATTCTTCCGCCTCATATACATAAAGATTGCCGTAGCTCCAGTTGTAGCTGCTGCCGAGAACTCTGTCAAAGGTAACCCAGTAAAGCTTTTTTCTGTTGCCGCAGGTAACGGGAACTACCGTTCCCCAGCCCCTGAAGCCGCCGTCGGGATAGTCAAATTCCGCTTTCTCAATCAGCTTCAGGTCATCCGCGTCATAGATTTTGTATTCCTTTTCCGCTCCGCAGATGAAGTAACGCATATTTCCGATTTTTACCGTGCTGCCTCCGGTTTCTCCGAAGCCGTTTGTGGCGTCAAGATATCTGTAATTTTCAAAGGGATTATCCGATTCGAATCTTACGTAGGAATAGGACCTGCCGTTTTCTTTTTTACGCATACGGCAGACGGTCAGCAGCCATCGGCTGTTTTCTTCGTCATAATAAAAGTCCGGGTCTTCGTCTCCTTCAAATCCGCAAAATGCTTTTTCGTCATCTGTTTCCGCTTTTGCCATTGGTGTTATGTCAATTATGTTTATACCGTGCTTTATATCGCAATCGGTTTTACCGTAACCGCATACGTGACCGTGTGAAAAACAGCACATCCAGATATAATATTCGTTTGTCCTTCTGTTGAATATAACGCTTGAAGCCACGTCGGCGGAAATATATCCGTCACCGCAGTCAAAGAGTATCATGCCTTCAAGACAAAAATCGCAGGTGCCGGGAAGCCACGAAATAACGGACTGATAACCTCCCTTGCCCAGCCGTGACGACATGGTAAAAAATACCCTGCCGTTTTCATAAATCAGCGAGCTGTCCTCATATCTTATCGGACGCATATCGGCAAGGGCGATGCCGTTATCAAGGTAAATTTCAATTTTGTCTGTTTTCAGCTTTCCGTCAACGAAAAGCATTGCTTTATGCCCGAAGGGATATTGATTCACTTCTTTCATTGAGGGAATCTCGGCGGATTCGCTCAGGATAAGATTGCCGTTCTTTTTGAAAAACACGTCAACCGCACCCGTTCTGAAAGAAAAGGAAATGCCCTCTGCATCAAGCGGTATATCCTTTATTTTTTCAACCGTTGCTTCCTCATACGGGTAATGAACGGTATATCCGTTTTTACGTTTTTCGGCATAGATATCCGTGAAATTGCCTTGTCTGTCGGCAACCGAAATTCCGGCACTTCCTTCAAGGTAAAGGAGCGAAATATAGTATTCGTGATAAAAACGGTGCTCTCCGATGAGTCTTCTGAGTTTTCCGTTTACGGAGTAAATTCCTTCCGCAATGCTTTCCTTCGCACCGCAATCCGTAACGAGGGGATAAAGATTGCCTTTGTCCGTAACGGTAAAATCATTTACGAATGACATTTCACCCAGCGGTATTCTCAGCCGTTTTGAAAAATTCAATGCAAATTTTCTTTTGAAAACGTAATTCATACCGATTATCCCTGCCTTTTTTTCATATTATCATATAAAATGGGATAAAACAATAGATTTGCTGTATTGCAACGGTGATTTTTCTGTGTTACAATGTTGACACTTTGTTCACAGGAGGAATTATTATGAAAAAAGCAGTTGCCGTATTATTGGCACTTCTTATGGCTTTTTCTTCAATGGCTGTTCTTGTTTATGCCGAAGAGGGTGAGCCGACTGAAACGGTCGGTACGGAAATCCTGCCGCATATCAACATCCGCGGATTTATGTGCTGCCCTATTTACGAAGATAAAACGAATCCCGACAGCGGTAAGCTTTGGCCGCCCGACGGAAAACAGATCGCTTCTGCCGTATTCGGCCTTCTTCCCGGACTTTTCGGATATATGTTTAACCGCAACAGCGGTAAGATGATGGATAATCTGGTAAAGAATGTGAATAAGATTTTTAACCCTCTCATGTGTGACAGCGAAGGTAAACCCATTATTGAAACCAGCGGCGCATATCAGCCCCGTCCCACGGCAGAGGAAATAAAAGAAAATCCCACCGTTGAGTATGCCTATGATTGGCGTGTTGATCCGTTTGAATCTGCGGCTGACCTCAATGATTTCATCAATTATCTCTGTGACGACCTCGGTTTCGGTCAGGTAGTGATAGAGTGCCACTCAAACGGCGGCACAATTCTGTTGACCTATTTATCTGTTTACGGTACCGAAAAGGTACGTTCCTGCTGTTTCTCCGCTTCCGCGGTTTACGGTGCGGGCTTTGCGGCAGAGCTGATTGAAGGCAGAATGCTTATTAACGGTGAGGGACTCGAGGAATATCTTATCAATATTCTTGAAAACAACGAAAAATCAAATCTTGTTTCATTCCTCGTCAAATTTGCATCAAAGCTCAATCTGCTCAACCTCGTCACCCGTTTCCTCAATAAGCTTCTTACCGACGCTCACGACACATTCTTCGGTAAATTCGCATTCCCCATTCTCGGTAACTGGCTGAACGTCTGGGCTATGGTACCCGATAATTCGGTTGAGGACGGCATTTCCTATTGCCGCGATAATTTCGGATTTGACGTTGAAAACGAATACAAATCCTTCTTTGAAGCGGTAAACAGATATACTGACGAGGTCAGAAACAAGAGAGAGGAAATCCTTGACAGCGTCAACGAAAACTGCAATCTCTATGTGTTCTGCTTCTATGACCTTCCCGGTATCCCCATCGTTGCGGATTGGAACACCATGAGTGACGGCGTTCTCAATGCAAAGGATACCTCATTCGGTGCAGAATTCAAAAATTATATTGACACGTCAAAATTTGCCGAAGGCGAATATGTTTCTCCCGACGGCAAGTGCGACGGCTCAACCGCAAAATTCAGAGACCAGACCTGGTATTTCAAGGATTGCAATCATCTGTATAAGAGCGATTTCCTCAATACAATGGCAAAGGATCTGCTTTACTATGACGGCCAGGCGACCGTGGATACCTTTGAGCAGTATCCTCAGTTCTTTAAGTATGATATTCTCAGGAGAACGGTAGTACCGGCATAAGACAAAACCGCTGAATTGACTGAATCACGCATTATTGACTAAATGCACGCCAATATGTTATAATAATAACATCAATCACAAGGAGGATATGATTATGAAAAAAGTATTATCTCTTACCCTTGCAATTCTTACCGTGATTTCAATGTTTACAATCTGCACTTCCGCTTTGACAGTTGCCATCACGGAGGATGAAGCAAAAGAAAAGGCAGCCGCTTATGTAGGCACAACAGTTGACAAGCTCTCCGGTTATAGCTGCACTCCCGTCAAGACAACTATTGTTGAGGTTCTCGGCTTCGGTGTTGACACGTACGACTATGATATGACCTTCAGAGCAAACGGTGTTAAATACACAATGACCGTTGATGCTGTCGGTTCACTCAAGAACTACAAGTATGACGGCAACGGTATTAAGAAGCCCGTGACCGACATTAAGTGGGCAAGTGAAAATGATGCTCTTGCATCGGCACTTGACGCAGCAGGCGTAGTTTCAAGCGATTCCTACGTTTACTCACAGACCTTTGAAATCAAGGACTATACCGCATATTATAATTTCAGTTTCTACGGCAGAGATTGTGACGTTACCGCTAAGGTATTCGCTCTTACCGCAACCACCGACAGCGGCAACGTAGCAAAGACGGAAAAGAACGTTATTATCATCTTCTTCCTCAAGCTCTTTGCAAAGATTAAAAACGCATTCGGTCTTTAATCCCCGGCCTATAACAAAATGCCTCACGGAAGACTCCGTGAGGCATTTTTATGTTTGTTTCAGTTAAGCGCCGAGACTGTCAACAAGCTTTTCAAAGCCGGTCATTATCTGTGAGGCGCAGGGCTTTCCTGCGGAAAGAAGCTGGTCTGCGGTACCTCTGAATATATATTTGAAAATATCCTGGCTTACGTCGTATTCGTAGTTTGCACAGTCGGAGCCCTTGATTGACCAATGTCCCCAGCCGGAATAGAAATTATCGGGAACAACGTATCCGATATAGTCGTTTGCGAAACATACGGCGTAAACGTCAATGCCGTCCCTAACCATATCGTGGGCTGAATCTATCGTCCATTCCGTGCCGTCCCACGAGTAGTTTTCAACGTCATTTGTAACAACGTCTTTTCCGTGAAATACTTCGGGATAAAGCTCTGCGGGAAAGAGACCGAAGGCGACTCTCTGACCGAATTCAAGATAACCGATTTCGGAGGGAAGCACAACGTCGTCAAGACGGCGACCCGTGGTATATACTTCGTTGTCAACAAGTCTGCACTGGCAGGCGAGATGAAGAGTGTAATTTTCGGCTCTGAACTCGGTGTAGGTATATCTTGCATTGAGGATGGGCTCAAGCTCTTCCTCTGCCTTGAAGGAGTCGTCATCCTTTGCGCCGAGCACTATTTCCGCAACCTTTTCGCCGAAGCAGTCCGCTTCAAGCCCGTTTGCTTCCGCGTAAACTTCTTCACCGACTCTGTCCTTGATGCCCTCTGCCTTGCCTATCTTTGAATAACTGTCGGGGTCGGTACAGCTCCAGTTTCTTGAAAGCTGACCTACCGCACCCTGAGTCATAATGAAATTGTATCCTGCATTCTGTACGGATTTATCAAGATAGTAGAGATAGTCGGAGGAAACGTGGTCGCCTCTGAAGCTTGAAATGGTGGGATGGCAGGAGAAATTGATAAGATAAGTGCCCTTTGCCGTTTCGTCATCGGGAACAAATCTGAGTATGCCCATTTCGGGGCTGTCTTCGGGAGAAATATATTCTCTCTTATCATAGACGATTTCGGAAGTGTCCGCCTTGTCGTAGTAGATTTTACCGGGCTTCATATCGTCGTATGCCTTTTTGATCTGCTCTGCGGAGACTTTGACGATAGTATCAATAAAATTGTCGTTATCCGTTTTTGCTCTGTCCTTACCGAGGATGTTGGTAAAGATATTTGATACAAGTACCTGCAGGAATGAAGTGGAAACACCCTGAGTATCAAGTCCGCAATGGCAGTGGGTAGCGGAAACGTTTACCGCGGAAATCCTGCCGTCGTTTACGTAATCTGAGACTGCGGCGCGGATTTTTCTTATCGTATTGGAGGTAACGCCGAGTCCGTCGATAACGGCAACAACCACCGCTCCTTTGCCGGAGCCGTCGTCAATGCAGGCGACCCTTACTCTCTGGTCGTCAAGTATTCCCTGCGCCTTTGCATGGTCAACCGTTGACGTGAAATTGAGCTGACGGCCGAGATAATATTTACCCGGTGCGAAATCGTCGGGGATAATGCTTTCGGAGGCATAGCCGAATTTCCATTGCGCATTATCGGCAGCTTCGGTTACATATTCCCTGCCGTCCTCTTCGTCATAAATATACGTTCCGTCATATTCATCAATGCTTTTCCAGGTGCGGGGATTCGGATAAACCCTGCATATTCCCTTTACAAGTGACTGGATGATTTTACTGATTGCATTGCCGAAATCCGTTCTGCTCTGTGCCGACTCCGTAAGTGCGGACGTGAGATTTGCGTTTGCATTACAGGTCATGACCGAAAAGACCATGATGAAGCAAAGTAAAACCGCAAGCAGTTTTTTGGCTTTTTTCATAAGTGATACCCCCATATCATTATATGCTGTAAATAATATTATCATCTTGGTCCGATTCCGTCAAGTAATTTAACCGTTGACTTATTCTCTGCATTTGATACAATTATATCATACTTAGCGGGGAGACTTATTTTATGAAAAAGACGCTTAAAAAATTTTTATCTCTCGTTCTGATTCCGGCTTTGATTATGAGTGTCGGTGTTCTGAAAATACGGGCCGAAGCAGGCGGTCGGGAAAATGATAATCTGTCCTGGTCCCTCAGTGACAAGGGCGTACTTACCGTCAGCGGAAACGGAAGAATGGACGATTTCGGATATACTGAGCCGCCGTGGAGCCCCGTTAAAGATTCAATCAGGGCGGTAACGGTATCGGCGGGAGTGGAAAATATCGGCGAAAACGCATTTTCCTATTGCTATTCTCTTGAAAAGGTAACGGTCGAAAGCGGATTGACCGAAATCGGAGCAAAGGCATTCTGCTCGTGTAACCTTCTCAGAGAGGTGACCTTGCCGGACAGCGTAACCGAAATAGGCGAAAGCGCCTTCAAGGATTGCGTCGCACTTAAAAACTTTGCCGTTCCCCGGGGAATGAGCGAAATACCGAAGCAGTGCTTTTACGGCTGTACGGCTCTTGAAAGCATTACCGTTCCGGACACCGTAATTTCAATTTCAAGGCAGGCATTTTTCGGATGCGAAAGTCTGAAAAATCTTAAAATACCCGATAGCGTAACAAGTATCGGTATGTGGGCGTTTGTGGGTTGTAACGGATTGAAGAGCATAACGATTCCCGGGAGCATTGAAACCGTTGAAGACAGTACCTTTTCCGCCTGCACGGGAATTGAAAGCATTGTTATTTCAGACGGTGTAAATAGTATAGAACAAAGTGCGTTTTCCGGCTGTACCGCACTTGAAACCGTCTATCTTCCCAAGACCGTGACCGAAATCAAGGGGTACGCCTTTTCGGGATGCACGGCTCTTACCGATATTTTTTATTCCGGTTCTCAGAGTGACAGAGAAAAAATGACTATTGCGGATTACAGTGAAACCGGAGATATTCTCAAGGCAAAATGGTACTTTAGCCGCTCCAACCTGATAGCCGGAAACACCTCAGGTAAAGGAGAATACCCGTTTCTGTCAACCGTAACCTTTTATTCGGACGTGCCTGCGGGATGCAGTATCAGATGGTATGTGAATGATGTTCTGTCGGGTGAGGACGGCAGCATCACGGTTTCAAAAGCAAAAAGTGACTATACAGTAAAAGCGGTGATTACCGATTCTGAAGGTAACGAGCAGACCGATGAAGAAAAAATCAGTATCAAATCCCGATTTTTTGATATTCTTTTTTCTCTGCTGAAACTGATTTTTAACAGAAAATCGCTTGTATTTGAGCAAAGATAATCATAAACAGAACACCGTCTGCAGACAGGCGGTGTTATCATTTAGTAATGTATATCAATAAAAAGCTTTGCTATTATTCTCATTCGGTGGTATAGTATAGGCAGACTACCGACGAAAGGGTGATAAAATGAAAATCGGTCTTTCAACTTGCGGAGGTAAGCTGAATAACAAAAGATTTTTTGAAAATTGCGCAAAGGCGGGAATTGATTGTGTTGAGGTAACTCTCGGCGACAGTAAATGCGCCGACTGGGACTATAAGAATACAAGGAAGCTTGCGGATGAATACGGTGTTGAACTGTGGAGCTATCATCTTCCCTTTTCGCCGTTCAGTACAAATGATATTTCCTCAACCAAAGAGGAAAAGAGAAGAAATACCGTTGAATTACAGAAGTCTCTTATAAACAAGGTGGGTGAAATCGGCATAAAGCATTTTGTCATTCACCCGAGCGCAGAGCCCATTGAGCCGTTTGACAGACGGGAAAGATTGCTTCGTTCAAAGGAAAGTCTGAGCGAATTACAGGATGAGGCGGATAAATTCGGCGGTATAATCTGTGTTGAGGATTTGCCGAGGACCTGCCTTGGCCGTAATTCTTATGATATAAGAGAGCTTATCAAGGACGACAACCGTCTTAAGGTCTGCTTTGACACGAATCATCTGCTTGGTGAATATATTCACGAATTCATCCGTAACGTGGGCGACAGAATCGTCACGCTCCACGTGAGTGATTACGACTTCTGGAACGAGAGACACTGGCTTCCCGGAGAGGGAGATATTGACTGGAATGAGCTTTACACGGAACTTATCAAAACGGGATATGACGGTCCCTGGCTCTATGAGGTAAGCTTTGACGCACCGTGGAGCATAAAACGCGACAGAGACCTTTCCCCCGGTGATTTCGTAAGGAACGCCAATGAAATTTTCAGAGGCGAAAAGCCGACACCCGTCGGTAAACCCATAGAGATACTGTCCTTCTGGCCCGAGTGACTGAAAAAGAAATACACAAAAACCGTCAGAAAAATGCAGAAATTATAACAAAAACAGCCGTCACAAGCGTGACGGCTGAAATTTATTTATCCGAATAATGCTCTGAGGCCGTAGATTACGGTGTAGGTGATATTATTGAGGATGTATCTGAAGAATGAGAAGATGAAGGGGAAGGTGAAATTCCATTCGTTTACGGGAACTACCGAGCCGAAGTAGGAATCGTCATAAACCTTTTCACTTTCAAGGAAAGCTCTTGTCTTCATCTTTGCCATACAGAGCTCTTTGCATCTTTCTCTGAGGGCGGTACCGAATCCGATGGGGTCTTTAAGGTACTGAATCCGTACCGCGATGATATGGGAGGGAAGGAATACGAATTTGATGCCGGTAAGAATCGTATCGTTGCCGTTATATACGCCGAGAACGGGACTCATATAGCCGGAGCCCGTAATATTTGAGGTGAAGTCGGATACCACGAAGCCCTCAAAGCCCCATTCCTTTCTCAGCAGGTCAATAAGCAATGCGGATTTGCCGCCGCACCAGTCTGCGCCGATTCTGTTATATGCCGACATAATACCGCCGCAATCACTTTCCTTGACGGAAATCTCAAAGGGCTTGAGATAGATTTCTCTCATTGTCTGCTCGTCAGCCCAGGTGTATATGCCGTTCCTGTGGGATTCTTGGTCGTTGAGAGCAAAGTGCTTTAAGGTCACAACAAGATTTTCGCTGCTGCAGCCGTTTATCATTGAAGCTGACATCTTGCCCGAAATAAGAGGATCCTCCGAGAAATATTCAAAGTTTCTGCCGCCTCTGGGATTTCTGTGAATATTGACTGCGGGAGCGTACCATATATCCGTACCGATATTGTCTGCTTCCTTGCCTACGGCTTCACCGATAAGCTCTGCAAGCTCTGTATTCCAGGTGCAGGCGATGGCTGTTTCGCAGGGATAGGCAGTACCGCTGTCGGTATAGAGCAGACCGTTCCTGCCCTTTACGCTGGAGGGACCGTCGTTATCCATTGTTGCGGGAATACCAAGACGCTCGATTCCTGCGGTACCGTAGCCGCCGTCACAGACGAGCAGTGCCATTTCGGCTACCGTCATCTGGTCAAGGAAGGCGTCCCAGAGACTTTCGTCCTCATAAACGTCCTTAAGCGTAATGGTCGTATCGTATTTTTGATTGGTTTTGGGAGCGGTACCTTCGGTTACGGGTGCGGGCAGTGAATCGGAATTTTTAACCTGTTTGCTTGCCTTCCTGTCGGAAAATGCGGGATAAGTACCGTCTTTGTCTGCTCTTGAAAGAATAGTGAATCCGTTGTATGAATCATCAAAGAGATTTTTAATTTCTGTACCTGTTTCAAGGTCATATTTGATTATTACGTCCTCGTTTGCGGAATATTCAAAGGTATCGTAGATATCCTTAACGTCGTTTGCGGTATAAATATTGTATACGCCCTTTTCAAGCACCCATGCCTGATTGACGTCCTTGTCGTATGAAGCCATATCGGCTGTATTGAAGGAGACGGTCAGAGCTTCGCTTTCACCGGGCTCAAGAAGCTTCGTTTTTGCGAAGCCGCCGAGACAGATTGCGCTCTTTTCAATTCCGCCTTCAATATAGGGTGCACTGTAATAAATCTGTACCGTTTCCTTGCCTCTTACCGAGCCGGTATTCGTAACCCTTACGGTAACGCTGATTTCATCGGAGCCGAAATCGGTACCGGTAACTTCTTTTTCAAAGGAAGTATATGAAAGACCGTATCCGAACGGGAACTGTACCTTTTCGGGAGCAAAGGTTTCAAAGTATCTGTAACCTACGTAGATGCCTTCCTGATACTCAACGAAATGCTCCGATGAGTCGGAATAGGTGTAACTGCCGAAGCATTTGCCCGAGGGATGATCCTCCACGTTATATGCAATGGTGTCGGCAAGCTTGCCCGAGGGATTGACTTTGCCTGCAAGCATATCCGCAACCGCGCTGAAGCCAAATTCACCGGGAATCCACACTATCGCGGCGGCTTTGATGCTGTCGTATTCATCAAGCCAGCCCATTTCCATCGCGTTGCCGATATTGAATATTACAATAACGTTTTCAAAGGTGTTTGCGACTTTATCAACGAGCTTCTTTTCCGTGTCGGAAAGTCTTAACGTATCCGCACTGAGGTCAGAGCCTTCCGCACTTGTTCTGCTGATAAAAAGCATGGCGGTATCGGAGAAAGCGAGAGCGTTTGCCATGATTTTATCCGTGAGCTTATCCACGGACATTTCTTTGAGCGAATCAATGGAAAGAGCGACCTGAAGTAGATTGTTGATAACCGTATTGTCGGTTTTCGGCATCTTATTCATACCGATATTTGCTTCGTATAATTTTTTCAGCTCTTCATTGTATTCAATTCCGGCTTCGTCAAGTCCTTCGTAGAAGGTGATAGGGTCATCGGAGGTAATTGCACCCGAGCCGGCACCGCCCATAAAAGGATATACGGAACCGATTCCGAAAATATTCAGCTTCTTTCCCTCAAGGGGCAGACAACCGTCTTCATTTTTTAGCAGGACTATGCCTTCCGCCTCCGCGTCAATGGCGGCTTTCTTTGAGAATGCCGCGATATCCGCCGAAACCTTTCCGCTGAGAGCGAATGCGCTGAATGAAAGTGTGCCTGCAACAATAGTCAGCGCGAGAACGACCGAAATTATTTTTTTCATTTTCATTTTTCACACCCCGTTTTGATTTTATAATGTAACCTTATCAGGATTATTGCTCAAAATCTTCAATTATTCCCATATCCCAGGTGAGAGAGGAAAGAATGTATTTGTTCCTTACGTCCTTCGTGCACAGGAAGGTCATCGGAACGTCTTTTTTATCTATTCCGATTTCTTCGGGCTTTTCCGGTAAGCCGGCAATGGAATAAATCGTTTTGAAGCTTTCCTCGTCGGGAAGCTCTTCTTTTATGACGGAAATGATTTTATCCCAGTTGGCGATTATATTGTCAAGGCGTTTTGCGTGATTTGCGAGGTTATATTTCCCGTCTTTCTTTTCCGCTTCTATCATGGGCTCTGCACCGGGACCGATAAACCCTCTGAGCTTTTCGTTCCATGAATCAAGGTCAAAATTTCTTGCGTATGCTTCCGCTTTTTCTCTGTCGGGTGTGACGGTGAGCAGCTTCATATAACG
Source organism: Acutalibacteraceae bacterium (assembly GCA_045598305.1). Lineage (GTDB taxonomy): Bacteria > Bacillota > Clostridia > Oscillospirales > Acutalibacteraceae > CAG-177. Next base: position 21,607 of record JAZLLW010000010.1, on the reverse strand, counting down.
GTCGTATGCTTCACGGGTACCGATTGCGCAGTTGATACCGTGAAGACTTTCCGCTTTACCGAAGCAAAGGGCACGCATATCCCAGATATGAGAGAAATAATGCTCAAGTCCCGAAGCGGGTCGGGAGCATCCTGCGATATTCATTGCAATTCCGCTGACCACAAGCCCTTCAAATACGGCTTTTATTGCCTCGTCTTCTCTGTTCAGCAGAGCTTCGGCGTTATCAGTGCAGATTTTCAGTGCCGTTTTGACGAGAGAAGCCACTTTTTCGCAATAGTATTCTCCCGTAATGAAGCGGGAAATATTCCATTCAAGGTTGCTGATATATTTTGCCAGCATATCCCCGAGGCCTGCTTTAAGCATAATGTCGGGTGCTGTTTTGAGTATATCCGTATCGCCGATTACTACGTCGGGAGCAGTTGATGCAAGACTGATTTTGAGACCGCTTCGTTCCACCGAAGAGGTAAGGGAGGCAAAACCGTCCATTGAAGGGGCGGTGGCGACGAGTATATACGGCTTGCCCGTAACATTTGCGACTATTTTACCGATGTCGTTCATCACACCCGAGCCGACGGAAATAATCATATCGCATTCGGGTATGTAATTCATAATTGCATAGCCAACGGATTTTTCATCGGGTACGGGTTTGTCATATTCAAAAAGGCAGGAGGTATATGTCTTACCCGATTTTTCAATCGTTTCCTTGACCCTTTTGCCTGCAACGGCCTCGGTATTTATATCGCTGATTACGTAGGGATGAATCGCACCGAAGGAGTCAATATGACTCATCAGCGTGTCAAAAGCCCCTTTTCCCGATTCGATTACTATATCGGGAAGTCCGTGATTTTTGCCGCATTCGCATTCACCTGATACGGCAGACAGTATTTCTTTAACGCTCATTTTTATATCTCCGGGATTAGTTTATTCTGAAAGCCAGTTATGGGCAAGAGTGTATGCCTTGCCTCCGTCCTGCGACATATAAGTGCTGTGGCCGGAGCCCTTTATGACAGCCATATCGCTGCCCTTTACGCTTTCATGGATATAGAGTGTATCGGAAAGCTTCATGATATCAAATTCACCGCAGACAATGTATGCGGGGCAGGTTATCCTTCCGAGATATTCCTCTGTGAAATCCGGCTCGTAAAGCATTAAATCGTTGAGCTTATCGGGCTTGAAAAGGTTGCTTATCCTTACGCCGATTCTGAAATACGGCCAGAATGCCGAGGGCTTTGAATTTGAACCGCAGGAAATGATTTTGCCCGGGAAATCGGGATAATTTGCCGCTACGGCAAGTGCAACCATTCCTCCGTCGCTGTGCCCCATTATGATTGGATTTTCCAGATTCAGAGCATTGCCGAATTCATAAATATCCTTTGCCATCAGCTCGTATGTTATCACACCGGGGTCGGAGCTTTCACCCTGACACCTGCTTTCGGGAACGTAAACGGTGTATTCGTTTGCAAGATATTCGGCAGCTTCGGCAAGTGAGTGCGCACCGCCGCCGTTACCGTGGATAAGGATAAACGGCTTACCGCTGTCACCGTATTTACGGTAGTGCATTTTCACGTCGCTGAGCTGAATGAAATCCTCTGTATATTCCTTTACGGGGTCGGGAAGCTGTGTTGCCTCAAGAGTGATTACGTTGTATTTATCGGGGTTGAACGCAATATCAAACTGCATTACGTGACCCGTTATGAATGAGAGAATTGCCATAAAAACGCTTACAAAACCTTTCATGGTGATGCCTCCGTTATTATATTTCAAAGAGAATGTGCGCTTCTCTGTCCTGACCTGCACCGAATCTGGTCATATACATCATATCGTCTTTGATTGAAAAAACGTCAAACGCGGTTTCGGTTATCGTTCCGAGGTCTCTTCTCGGGCAGGCGGGACACCATTCCTGGACGAGAGAACAGAGGGTGGATACCGTCAGCAGACGGTCATTATATGCAATATTGTCAAAGTGAACGTGACCGCAGATGTTTGCCACCACGTTTTTATGCCGTGAAATATCATAGAGAATTCTGGGAGCATTCAGCGTGTCATCATAGGGTTTTATACCCAAAGGCAGACCCTCTGTACCGAATATACCCGCATTATGAAGGGGAGCATGAGAAAAAATGATGATTTTTCTGTCTGTGTTCAGAGCTTCTTCTTCAAACCAGGCCGCCTGCCTGTTTGAAATTTCAAGACGCCAGTCAAACGGATAACTGCCGTCGGAATCAAGCTGATAAGGCAGGTCAACGCTGTTCATAAAGATAAATCTGTAATCCGGCTCCACGTCAAGGTAATAATAATTTTCCTTCGTGGGATTATATTTCATACAGATTTCGTGCATTTCATCCGGCAGAATCGTATGAGTACGGTAATCATAACCTCTGTCAGCGCAGTTGCCGAAGCCGTCGTCGTGGTTGCCGATAATACAGTGAACGGGAACGGAAAGCTTATAAAGCTCATCATAGACCTCTCTGACAGAGAATTTATATGCCTCAACGTCCGGGTCATAATCGTTTCCCACGTCACCGCCGCTTACAACGAAGCCGATACCGGGGCATCTGTCAAGAATATATTGTATTGAGCGTATATGATTTCTTGCCAGTTCAAACGTCAGAGTATCGGTAGTGCGTATCGCCCAACCCTTGTCGTGCTCGTTTAGTCTGTTATGCTGGTCGGTTATGAAGACAAAATTGAGGGGAGCGTTTATCTGCTTTATTCTCTCTATTTTTTTGTCGTAATGGTCCGTAAGATAGCTTATATCTTCCATAATATCTCCCGTCAGGAAATTTCGGCGAATGAATCCCTGTCTTCGTTGATTTTAAGCTTGATTTCTCTGTTTTTGAAGGTAAGACGGATTTCACCCTTATTGCCGAGAAATTCCCGTACGTGCTTTTTAATTTTTGAAGATTTATAGTTTCTGACGACAATCCATTTGCCATTGCCGTCGGCTATTTCACTTATGCTTCCCTTTGCTTTTTTCCTGATTGATTCCGGAGCAAAACGCTTCGGAGTGACTGCCGTGAGCCCCTTTTCCTTTACGCATTTTTCAACCGCTTTAAGAGTGTCTTCCGAAATGTGAATGCCGCAGAGGAAGCACAGTTTAAGACTGTCAAGCAGTCTTTCGTCCGCCTTGTGGTCAAATACGGCGGTGCTGTTCATCGAAACAAATGAAAAGTGCTTTCTGAGGAAGTACGGTGAAAATCTTGCCCAGGAAATACCGTTTTTGCAGGTTTCTCCGTGGGTGATTATATTGAAAATCCTGAACATTTCGTAGGATTTATAATTTACCTTCAGCTTGGGATTGCCGTTGAGACATTTCTTGAAGATGACGGGATACCACTGTCCCCAGAAACCGTCGTCATAGCGGATAATGCCGATTTCGGGTCTGTAATCCTCAATGGAATAGTCTCTTTCTTTTCCCGTGTATTCCTTGCAGAATTTCCTGAAGCTTTCACCTAAAGGAGTGATTTTTCCCTCATTATCGGTCATTACGCTGATGCTTTCCACGTAACAGCAATCAACGCCCGCCTTCTGAGCGAAGACAAGATTATGATACAGCTCCTCGGGAGAATGTCCGGGATGCGTCATACGAAACCAGTTATCAACACAGTTGTAAAGAGGCATATTGTATTCCATTGCCGCACCTGCCGCAATGGCAAAGCCCACGTTGGAATAATCCTCTTTCATTGATTTGTAGTTGGGTATGATACCGCATTCGGCAAAGGTATGGAGCATAACGGCAAAAACGTGCTCGCCCAGCATTGCGGGGGCACCGTTTTTCCTGAATCCGTCTGCATATTCCTTAAGCTGTTTTCTGAGAACCTCTCCCTGCTTCACGGGGTCTTTCGTATCGGAAAGCGGGAATACGGGAAGTATCTTTTTAAGCTTTGTGTTAATCTGAATTGAAGGATTCTGACTGACGATCATATGCTCAAATTCGTCGTACATAATGCCGTCAAAATATTCGCTTTCGGACAGCGCTTTGACATATCCGTCATAAAGCTTCAGACGGTGACAACCGTCCGAATTATCCGCCCATTCAAAGCCGTCAGCCGATTTGCAGTCTATCGTCGTATTCTGAAACTCGTAATTCGTGATGAAATGAACGCCGCGTTTTTCAAAGTATTCGCTTAATCTGTGAGCTGCGTCAACTGATTCTTCTTTTGTAAACTGATTAACGTCAACGTGACATACTGCGAAGTCAATAAGCTTTCCGTTATCGGTTACGAGGTCGATTTTTTCTTCGCTGTTCAGGACCTGACGGTGAAAAACGTTGAGTCCTGTTTTCATCGGTTTATTCATGGGATATATCCTTTCGGGCAGTTATTTTCTTTTGCTTTTTAAGCAGGTTTTTTACGAGAGAAGCGACATTCAGACAGATATGGGATGCGGCTTTTTTTACTGCTCTCCTGCCGTTTATGACGGACCAGCCGTCAAATGCGGTTATCATTTCAAGGTCGTTGTAATCGTCGCCTACGACTACCGCATTTTCCTTTTTCAGACCGAAATACTCCAGAATATGACCGACTCCCGCTGCTTTTCCCGAGCCCTTCACACCGATATTGATGTGGGGCCCGTTGACAAAGGCGGTGATTGTGTCACCGTATTTGTTGTTGATATCCTCCGCAAGCTCGAGTGCTCTCTGAGGATTCGGCATTTCGGCATAGTAATGAAAGTATTTCTCGCTTTCGTCTGCCTTTGAATAATAAACGCAGTCGGAAACGGGAGCAAAATATTCCTCCAGCTTCACGAACATATCACGCATGATAAATTCCTCGTGAATATGCGAGCCGTCGGGTCTGAGTATAAGCGAGCCGTTATATACAATCAGATAGTCGAAGCTTAATCCCATTTCCTTTGCTTTCGGGAGAAAGTCCTCACCTCTGCCGGTGACTATTCCGAAATAGTTGCCGGCGGCTCTCCATTTTTCTATTGCTCTGTTATTTATTTCAAGCTGCTTTTGTATGGTACGGTAGGTACCGTCAAAGTCGCTTGCCATCAGCATTTTCATAAGCTTTTCCTTAAATATTGACAGTCAGTCTGTCTTTGAATCCGAACAGAGAAACCGTTTTATGATTTACGGATTTGATTCCGCTGCCGCCTACGGTGATGACGGTACCGCCGTCAAAACCGGGACGAAAGCCCGAAGCCATACCGATTTTCATCATATAGGTCAGGCGTATACCCTCATACAGGACGGAAAAATCGTTCAGATGGTCATGACCGCAGAAAACGTATTTGGCGTTTCCCGCTTCCTTGAGCACGTCAAAGAATCCCCTTGAAAAGGGATTGCCGTTTTCATCGTATTCACAGCAGATTTTTTCAAATCTGTCTCCGCAGCCGCCGCAATTATCATCCCAACCGTTATCGGCATGATAAAGTCTGTAAGCGGTTTCGTATTCGGGCAGGGGAATATGCATCATTGCGGAAACCTCTGCATTGTCGCCGGAGATTATTCTTGTTCCTTCACAGACCCATTTTGCCCATTGATTCTGTATTTCGTTGGGCTGGGAATGGTGACTGTCGGTCATAAGGAACGTTTCAATCAGTCTGTCACCCGATTCGTCCTTTTCGATTATGTTGACCGCATAGTTTCCGCAGCCCATACGGGGGTCACCCTTTTGTAAAAGGCAGTGAGGACCCGACATCATAATGTCGCAGAGGTAATTCAGATCACAGTTGGATTCATCATCGTGATTGCCGAAAACGGGAGCCCAGGGAATACCGAAGCTTTCCATAAGGTCGGTGAGCCGTCTGATTGAATACCAGTCGGAATCGCTGCAAACCATATCACCGGAGAGAGTAATCAGGTCCGGCTTAACGTCTTTTACAATTGCTCTGAGTACCGCCTCGGCGCCTATGCCCGTAAATACACGGTAACCGAAATCGGAAAAGTGAATATCCGCAACGTTCAGTATTCTGAAATCACGGTCCTTTTCCTTGTATACGGCAGCACCGCAGTCAAGCGTATATTCATCCTCCTCTGACCACACGTCTTCGGAGGGCTTGCCGATATGCTTTTCCGCAACCGTTTCCTTTTGACTGAACAGTAATTTTATGAATTCACCTCTTGAGGTTTGCATTTCATAACCTCCGGTTATATTATATCCGCTGCTTGTGAGAGTAACAAGAACGGATATTATCAAAGCGAGTATTTTTATCATATCAAAGTTTCTTCAATGCACCGGTGGGGCAGGCGTTGACACACTTGCCGCAGGTCATACAGTATTCCGTTACTTCGGGCTTGTTGAATTCCGGTTTGATTACGGTGGTAAAGCCCCTGCCTACGAGCCCGAGAATACCCTTACCCACGTCTTCACTGCATACTCTTACGCAAAGATTGCAGAGGATACATTTATTCTGGTCTCTTTCAATTACGGCAAGCTTTCTTTCCTTTTGGCAGTTGTGCTTGTCACCGTTGAACCTTGCGGGGTTTACGTCGTATTCGTTTGCGTAGCGGACAAGCTTGCATTCGTGATAATCGTGACATCCGCATTCAAGACATCTCTTTGCTTCACTCATTGCCGTTTCGGCGGAGAAACCGAGATTTATTTCGTCAAAGTCGTGCTTTCTTTCCTCGGGACTTCTTTGAGGCATCTTTGCACGGCTGATTTTTTCTCTGTCTGCAAAATCCGAAGCCGTAACGGTTTTTTCAACCGTAAAGGGCTTGCGGTATTTAACGTCCTTGCCGTTAAGATAACCGTCGATTACCTCGCTTGCCTTCTGCGCTTCGCCGATGGCTTCAATGGCGATGGATGCACCCTTGTTGGTAGCATCGCCTGCGGCAAATACGCCCTCAAGTGAAGTGCGGAAGGAAAGGGCATCCGCACAGATGTTGCCTCTGTCGGTAAGCTCAAGCTCCTCAAAGCCCTTGATATTTATTTTCTGACCGATTGCCATGATGACGGAGTCAAGCTCTATCGTTTCAAATGCGCCTTCAATGGGAACGGGTCGTCTTCTGCCGCCGGTATCGGGCTCTCCGAGCTCCATTTTCTGAAGCTTGACTGCCTTGACCTTGCCGTTTTCACCGATTATTTCGGTGGGATTGCAGAGGAATTTATACTGTACGCCTTCCTCCTCCGCTTCGTCGATTTCAACCTTTTCGGCGGGCATTTCCGCCCTTGTTCGTCTGTAAATCACGTAAACGTTTTCCGCACCGAGTCTGACGGCACTGCGGCAGGCATCCATTGCTGTATTGCCGCCGCCGCAGACGGCAACGTTTTTGCCTATATTGACAGGATTTTTAAGGGCGATACTGCGCAGGAAATCTATGCCTCCGATAACGCCCTCAAACTCCTCACCGGGAACTCTCATGGAGCTGCTTGTCCACGCACCTATGGCAACAAGGACGGCGTCGTGTTTTTTTCTTACGTCGGCAAAGCTGATATTCTCACCGATTTTTACGTTGTTTTTCATTTCAACGCCGAGCTTTGAAACAGTATCAATTTCCGCATCAAGCACCTCTTTGGGCAGACGGTACTGAGGAATACCGTAGCGGAGCATACCGCCCATTTTGGGCATTGCATCGTAAATCGTGACTTTGTGTCCCTTGACGGCAAGGAAATATGCCGCGGTAAGACCTGCGGGACCTCCGCCGATAATACCTACGGTCTTGCCCGTTGAGGGTGCGACAGCGGGAATGAATTTATTGCCCGATTCAAGGTCGCTGTCGGCGGCAAACGCCTTGAGGAAGGCGATGGATATACTGTCCTCGACATACTGTCTGCGGCACGCCTTTTCGCAGGGATGAGGGCATACTCTGCCTATTGATGCGGGCAGGGGAACTCTTTCTTTTACAAGCTCTGTTGCTTCTCTGAATTTACCCTCTGAAATCAGTTTTACGTAGCCCTGGCAATCCGTTCCGGCAGGGCAGTTGAGCGAGCAGGGACCCTTACAGTCTCCGGTATGGTCGGAAATGAGAAGCTCAAGGGCTATTTTTCTTGACTGGTCAATTCTGGGAGAACGGGTATGGATTACCATTCCGTCCGAAGCGACCGTTGCGCAGGCACGCAGAAGCTTGGGAATATTATCTGCCTCCACCGTACACAGACCGCAGGCACCGTAGGGCTTCAGTTCGTCAACATAGCAGAGGGTCGGGATTTCTATTCCGTTGGCATCGGCAATCTGAAGGACCGTCTGTCCCTTGGGGGCAATTATTTCTTTTCCGTCTATCGTTACTTTAATCATATCCATCAGATCACCTCCTTAATCTCTTGTAACCGCACCGAAGCGGCAGGCATTGTAACATGAACCGCAGCCGATACATTTATCCGCATCAATGCTGTGGGCTGATTTGACCTCACCGCTGATGGCATCGGCGGGGCATTTCTTTGAGCACAGAGTACAGCCGCGGCACTTATCGGGGTCAATACTGTAAGTGACAAGGTCTGCACAACTGTGAGCGGGGCACTTTTTATCGTTGATATGTGCCTCGTATTCGTTTCTGAAATATCTGAGAGTGGTGAGTACTGGGTTGGGAGCAGTCTGTCCCAGGCCGCAGAGAGCACCGTCCTTGATTGCAAGACAAAGCTCCTCAAGCAGCTCTATATCTCCCTGCTTTCCTTCGCCTCTGACGATTCTGTCAAGGATTTCCAACATTCTCTTTGTACCGATACGGCAGTGAACACACTTGCCGCAGGATTCCTTTGCTGTAAAGTCAAGGAAGAATTTTGCCATACTTACCATGCAGGTGGTTTCGTCCATAACCACCATGCCGCCGGAGCCCATGATTGCGCCGGTTGCGCCGAGTGCTTTATAGTCGATTACGGTATCAAGCAGGTCAGCGGGAATACATCCGCCGGAGGGACCGCCCATCTGGACTGCCTTGAACTGCTTGCCGTCACGGATTCCTCCGCCGATACCGAAGATAACGTCACGCAGAGTCTTGCCCATGGGAATTTCCACAAGTCCGCCCTTACGGATTTTACCCGTGAGAGCAAACACCTTGGTACCCTTGCTGTTTTCCGTACCCATAGCGGAGAATGCTTCGCCGCCGTTAAGGATTATCCAGGAAACGTTTGCAAAGGTTTCAACGTTATTGATATTTGAGGGCTTGTACCAGTAGCCCGCCTGAGCGGGGAAGGGGGGCTTGAGCCGGGGCATTCCTCTTTCGCCCTGAAGCGATTCGATAAGTGCGGTTTCTTCACCGCAGACAAATGCGCCCGCACCTGCCTTTATTCTCATCTTACAGCAGAAGGATGATCCGAGAATGTTATCACCGAGATATCCCGCATCCTCTGCCTGACGGATTGCATTTTTAAGTCTTTCTATCGCAAGAGGATATTCCGCTCTTACGTAAACGATTGCCTCTTTTGCACCGATGGCATAAGCACCGATAAGCATACCCTCAATGAGATTATGGGGATCGCTTTCAATAACGGCTCTGTCCATAAATGCACCGGGGTCACCCTCGTCTGCATTGCAGATAAGATATTTTTCTTCACCCTCGGACTGACGGGCGGCGTTCCATTTGAACCAGGTGGGGAAGCCCGCACCGCCTCTGCCTGCGAGCCCCGAGGTCTTGATTTCTTCGATGACGTCTTCGGGAGACATTGTTTTAAGCACTTTTTCAAGGGCTTTATATCCGTCTGTGCGGGTATATTCCTCTAATTTTTCGGGGTTGATTATACCGCAGTGACGAAGAGCAATTCTGGTCTGCTGAGAGAGAAATGCCTTGTCCTCGTCTTCAATTTCAATGTCTTTGACCGCTTCACCGTCGCCGTTGACGAATGCGATGATTTTATCCGCATCCCCGGGCGTTACACGGACAAGCCGTTTGAGAAGCTCGTCACCCTCATAGATATCAACTATCGGCTCAAGATAGCACATACCGATACAACCGGTTACGGTAAGGAAAGCATCGGTTTCACTGATTTTTGCTTCAAGGGCTTCGTATACTTTTGCTGCACCTGCGGCAATACCGCAGCTTCCTTCGCCTACTGCAATTTTCATGAAATGCTCTCCTCTCTGAGTTTATTGATGATTTCAACTGCTTTTGCGGGAGTAAGTCTGCCGTAGGTTTCTCCGTTTATCATCATAACGGGAGAAAGGGAGCAGCAGCCCAGACATGAAACGGCCTTCAGAGTGAAGAGTCCGTCATCGGTGGTTTCACCGTCGCCGATATTCAGCTCACGGCAGAGTGCTTCTTCGATTTTTTGTGAGCCGTTTACGTGGCAGGCGGTGCCCTGGCAGAGCATAATCAGATATTTGCCTACGGGCTTGAGTCTGAACTGTGAATAGAAGGTGGCAACGCCCATTACCTGAGCGGGTGATGAGCCAATTCTTTCCGCAATGCGGTAAAGCACGTCAACAGGCAGATATCCGTATATCTCCTGGGCGTGCTGAAGTATCGTGATAAGACTTCCCTTTACGTCGCCGTATTCTTCAAGAACGGGCTCGATAAGGGAAAGGTCGCTTTTTTTACAGTTACATTCCATAGTGTGTCCTCCGAGTTTAAGGTATATACAGTCAATATAACACATTCTGTTTATATTATCAATATAAATAAAGGGAAAAAGCCGGTATTTACTTTTTATTTCCGGCATGTATGAAACCGTAACGGTTGTCATTCTCGTTTCCGCACTCTGCGCTCTTATTCGTGAAGCGGGCGGATTTGAAGTACTGCTCAACGGTATCAGGAAAATATTCAAGGGTAAAAAGGGCGGCCGGTTCGGTATGGGCGTGCTTGTAGGCCTTATGGATATTGCCAACGCAAACAATACGGTTGCCATCGTAATGGCTAATCCCATTGCAAAGGAAATGTCGGAGGAATACGGTATTTCAAATAAGAAGACCGCTTCAATCCTTGATACGTTTTCATGCATTTTCCAGGGAATAATCCCGTACGGTGCGCAGATGCCGGTTGCAATTTCTCAGGTGAAAATTCTTGAAAACAGTATATCCGCATTTCAGATTATCCCTTATCTTTTCTATCCGTTTATGCTTCTTGTCAGCTCAATGCTCTTTATCTTCGTGCTTCCCGAAAGGAAAGAAAACAAAAAGGAAAACTGACGGCAAATATAAATATAAAGAACATCGTCAATCGGCGATGTCCTTGTTTTCTATATTCTGATTGTTTTTGAACTTGCGGTTCATTCCTATATAGAAGACAATACAAATCAGTATTGACAGTACCGAGCCGAGAGGTGCGGCCGTTCCCATATAGAAAAGATTTTTGTATGCTTTTGAAAAGTAGTATGAAAGAGGTATTCTCGCAAACAATGCCGATACGGAGTTGTGAATAAATGAAAGCTCCGACCTGCTGTATGCGCAGAAATAACCGCTGAATATAAAGTGAATCGCCGCAAACAGACAGTCCCATACGTAGCTTTTAAGATACGGAGTGCCCGTTTCAATAACCGCCGCGTCCTTTGTAAAGAGAGAAAGGACAAACGGTGAAATGAACTGGAACAGTACCGAAAAGAACAGTCCGCTGACGATTGCGATTATGATTGCATCCTGCATCGTCTTTTTTGCTCTGTCGTGCTTTCCAGCACCGACGTTCTGGGCACAGAGGGCGGAAACGGACGCCATCAGCGTTGAGGGTACGAGGAAAAGAATTCCGATGACCTTCTCGGATATTCCCACCGCGGCGGAGTCGGTAAGTCCTCTGTTATTTGCGAATACGGTAATGAGCAGGAAGGCAATCTGTATGAAACCGTCCTGAAGTGAAATGGGAATACCTACTCTCATTATCTGACTTACAATGGTTTTGCACGGCCTGAAATGAGCTTTTGATATTCCGCTTATCATATTCCTCTTCGCAATAAAGAAAAGGGAAACGATAACGCTGACCGTCTGTGAAAGCGTGGTGCCGAGTGCCGCACCGGCGCTGTTCATTCCGAATCTTCCTATGAAGAGAAAGTCAAGCCCGATGTTGCATACGCAGGCGACCGCGATGAAATACATAGGGCTTTTTGAGTCACCCATTCCTCTGAAAACGGAGCTTATCACGTTATACAGCACGATAAAGGGTATGCCCGCAAAACAGATTCTCAGGTAATTGACCGTTCCCTCAACCGCATCCGCGGGAGTTGACATTACGCTGACTATGGGCTTCGTCAGAATAAGAAGCAACGCGGTCAACACGAGAGAAATTATGAAGAATACCGTTATCGTGTTTCCGACAGCTCTGTTTTTCAGTTCTTTATCCTCTGCACCTACCGCTTTTCCGATAAGCACGAGAGAGCCCGTGACCAATCCTACTATCATTACGGTGAGCATGTGCATCACCTGACTGCCGATTGATACGGCGGTGGTGCTTGCCGTGGGGCAAAATTTACCTATAATGAATAAGTCTGCCAGCCCGTAAAGTGTCTGCAGAAAGTATGACAGAAGGAAGGGCAGGGAGAACGTAACTATATTTTTGAATACGCTTCCGTTGGTTAGATTTTTTTCCATATTGCTCCGTGGATTATTTTTGATTTTCGGCGGCTCTTACACCTGCGGAATACAAATCCTCGCGGCAGGTTTTCTTTACTTCGTCAAACGGTTTGGGAACGGGGCAGGAATAGTACATTTCGGAAACTCCCACGTCCTTTGCCATTTCGGCGCCTTTGCCTTCACAGCCGCAGATAGTGATTACCTTTTTGCCCATTGCCTTACATCTGAGGGCAATGCCGGAAATTACCTTTCCGTTTACGGATTGTGAATCGAGCCGTCCTTCACCCGTAATGACAAGGTCCGCTTTCTCTGCCTTTTCGTCAAATCCGGCAGTATCGAGTATAATGTCTATTCCTTTTTTCAGTTCCCCGTCAAGGAACAGTACCGTGCCGGCACCGAGACCTCCCGCCGCACCTGCACCCTTGAGTGAGGAAACGTCTTTTCCGAGGCATTCAAGTGAAACCTTTGCGAAGCTTCTCATACCCTCGTCAAGGCGGGCAATCATTTCTTCATCCGCACCCTTTTGGGGAGCGAATACGTATGCGGCACCCATTTCGCCGTAGAGGGGATTTTCTACGTCGCAGGCGGCGGTTACGGGAATGCCGATTGACTTTTCGGGAGGAATGATTTTTGAAATTTTACCGAGATTTGCACCGATGGGCTCAAGCTCGTTTCCGCTTTCATCAAGGAAACGGAAACCGAGAACTGACGCCATACCTATACCGCAGTCATTGGTGGCACTGCCTCCGAGACCGAGCATAATGCTTTTTGCACCCTTTGATAAGGCATCAAGTATAAGATGCCCTACGCCCCTTGTGGTTGAAAGCTCGGGATTTTTATTGTCACCTGCAAGGGGAAGACCCGAGCAGGCGGCCATTTCAATTACCGCTTTGCCTCCGTCAAGCATAAGATATTCCGCTTCAATCGGCTCACCAAATACGCCGGGAACCGTTACGGATATATTTTCTCCTCCGCATACGGAGTGAAGACAGGAGCAAAGCCCCTCGCCGCCATCGGCAACGGGGAGCTTGGTAATATTTGTGCTTTCTATTGTGTCCTCAAAGGCCTTACCCACTATATCGCAGACTTCTTCTGCGGAGAGTGTGCCTTTGAACGAATCGGGAGAGATGAGTATATTCATAGTATTATTCTGCTGAAGCTTTTCTGATGTATCTCTTGAAGAATGCGATGCCGGGGCCTATTGCCTCAACGGGGATTCTTTCGTTTGTGCCGTGTGTGCAGAGAAGAAGCTCAACGCTTGCCTTGTAGGGTGAGTATCTGTAAATGTTTTCACAGATGGGCTCATAGTTGCAGGCATCCGTGCCGCCCATTACAAGATAGGGAGCAACAACGTTGTTGCTGTTTTCCTGCATGCAGATTTCCCTGATGATATTGAATGCTCTTGAATCCGTGGGTGAGAATGAGGAAGCTTCCTTTGTCTTGAGTGCCTTTACCTCAATATTCTTGTTTCTGACTACCTTGCGGATATGATCTTCAACGTCCTGAACGGAAACACCGGGCATCTGTCTGAAGTTAACGACGATGCTTGCCTTCTGGGGAAGTACGTTAGCGGCGGGGCTGCCCTCAGCCATGGTAACGCCGGTAGTGGTACGTACGAAGGTGGCGGCGGGAGGAATAAGCTTGAATACCTGAGTGAGTACGGGAGTGAGAACGGGAAGATTGCAGGTAACAAGACGAACGGGATAAGTGCAGTTGCGGCCGATGGATGCAAACAAATCCTTTACGAAGGGTCTCATCTCTGCCTTGAATTGATGATTCTCAAGGTCTTTGATGACGTCTGCAAGCTGGCCGAGTGCAGTATGCTTGGGGGGCTGTGATGAATGACCGCCCTTTGCCTTTACGCTGATTTCAAAATCGCAGTATCCTTTTTCGGCGATGCCGATACCGACGAGCTGCTTATTGTTGATAACACCCTTGATGTCAACGGGAAGGATTGCACCGCCTTCGTCAACGATTGAATCAAGATGAATGCCTCTTGACTTCAGAGTTTCCATAAGTGCCTTTGCACCGCTGTCGCCGTTGGCAACAACTTCTTCGTCCTGACCGAAGAGCAGATATACGTCTCTTTCGGGCTGGAATCCCTCTTCAAGAAGGGTCTCAACCGCTTCCATTACGCCCATGAGGTGATTCTTCATATCAAGGGCACCGCGGCCCCAGATGAATTCGCCGTCATTATATCCGCTGAAGGGATCGTATTTCCAGTCACCCTCGGTACCTTCCGAAATGGGAACTACGTCCTGGTGGGAAAGAAGTGCGATGGGATCAAGGTCGTCTCTTGTACCCTTCCAACGATAAAGCAGACTTGCTTCTTTAACGATTTCCTTTTCAAGCTTCTCATGAATGAGAGGGAAAGCTTCGTCAAGGAAATCATGGAATTTATCAAACTGTGAAAAATCAACCTTTTCCTTTTCGGGATAGCTGATCGTGGGAATCGAAAGTGCCGTGCTCAGATGAGCCATTGCCTTTTCCGCGTCAACCTTTTCCTCTGAGGGAGTGCCGTAGTCGATTTTTTCGGGAACAAATTTTGCGGCTCTGACTGCGTTTACAGCAGCTGCAGCGCCCAGCGTGCCGAGAATACCGTATTTAACTGCCTTTTTCATAATATTTCCGCCTTTCAAAAAATAAAAGTTCGAAGTAAATTATATAATGGATACGAAAATTTTTCAATAGCAAAATTATTTGACTTTTTCACTTTGTCAAATTATAATTTTTTCGTCAGGCAGGTGTTTTTATGACCGGAATAATACTTATAGATAAGCCCAAGGATTTTACTTCATTTGACGTGGTGGCGAAGGTGCGCAGAATCTGCGGAGAAAAGAAATGCGGACACAGCGGTACGCTTGACCCTATGGCAACGGGAGTAATGACGATATTACTGGGAGGAGCTACAAGATTCTGCGAATTACTTCCCTCCCACGATAAAGCATATATTGCAAAGCTGAAGCTCGGCACGGTAACGGATACCCTTGATATCACGGGAAAGGTGCTTGAAGAAAGGACCGTTACGGCTTCGGCAGAGGATTTTGTCGCCGCTTGCAATGATTTCAGAGGCGAAATCACCCAGGTGCCTCCCATGTATTCCGCAATTTCCGTAAACGGAAGACGACTCTACGATTTGGCGAGGCAGGGAATTGAAGTTGAAAGACCCGAAAGACAGGTCAGAATTGATAAGCTTGATATTCTGAACTGGGATGAAAAGAAAAACGAATACGAAATATACGTTGAGTGTTCTTCCGGAACGTACATTCGTACTCTGATAGCCGATATCGGAGAAAAACTGAACTGCGGAGCGGTAATGACAGAGCTCAGACGCGTAAAGGCAAACGGCTTTACAATACAGGAAACAGTTACTCTTGAACAGCTGGAAAAAGCTGCCTCTGAAGGGCGAGCCACCGACCTGCTGATATCCGTTGAAAAAGCTTACAGCTCATACGATTCGCTTACCGTAACCGAAGCTCAGGCAAAGAGGTTTTCAAATGGCGGCGATTTGCTGACGGAACGGCTTAAAGATTGTAAAGGCAACGGACTTTACAAGGTGCTTGGCCCGAACGGAAATTTCCTTGGCTTGGGCAAAATTGACGGCGGAGATTCTCTGAAAGTTATCAGATTATACATCAAAAAGTAATTTTTTCTTCCCATATGTCTATATATACACTTGACAAAATCAAAATATACAATATAATGTGTTATGATGGCAAAGTATATATAGCTCAAGATTACAGGAGGAAAAATTATGAAGAAGATACTTTCCCTATTGCTTGCTGTTCTGATGATATTCTCGTCAGCCGCGGCATTTTCAATGATTTCCCATGCCGATGACAGTAATACCGGCGCTTTGGGTGAAAATCTCACCTGGTTATACAGTGCGGGCACCCTTATCATCAGCGGTAAGGGAGATATGGACGACAGAGACGTTCCCGAAGCACTTACCGAGGTTATTGTCAATTTCCCCGAAATCCATTACGTTGATATCCGCGAGGGCGTCACTTCAATCTGTAAGGATTGTTTCAATAATTTTGAGGAACTTGAGGAAGTATGGATTCCCACTACGGTCAAGACCATTGACGTTACCGCTTTCCTCGGCTGTCCCAATCTCAAGAGCTTCACGGTTGCTTTCGGCAACAAGGATTTCCTTCCCAATGACGATATCAGCCGCTCAACAGACGGTGTTCTCTACAACATTGATAAGACAAAAATTATCTGCTTCCCCAGAAACAGCAGTATAATCACAAAGGAAAAGCCCTCATTCATTCTTCCCGGTACGGTCAGCGAAATCGGTGACTATGCCTTTGAAGGATGCGCAGGCATTAAAAAGATTGAATTCGAAACGGATTGTCAGCTTCAGACGATAGGTGCAAACGCATTTGCAAACTGTATCGCTCTCGAATCCGTTGATTTTACAAGACAGGTTGATATCACCGCCATCGGCAGCAATGCCTTCAGCGGCTGCTCGGCTCTTACCGAGTTTAAATTCTGGCCCACACTTGATCCCAAAAAGTTAGGTACGGATATTTTTAAGGGCACCGGTTTCACCTCCGCCAAGGGTAAGGTCACCTTCTACGGCAAGAAGGCGGAGTTCAATCATATCAATCTTCCTTTCCCCTCAGGTACGGTTGTTGAATACGTCAACGGCGAAAATGAATTTTCAATCGTCAAGGCCGCTTATATCAGATATAATCCCAACGGCGGTACTATGAGTCATCCCCTTGATTACAGTGTCAACGCCATCCCCATTACTGTTACCGACGTTGTTCCCATAAGCAATACGGGTAAATTCCAGGGCTGGGCAACAGACCCCAAGTCAACTCAGGTTACGTATAAAGCAGGCAATACCCGCAGGACAGAGGACGGAAGCATTGTCCTTTATGCGGTTTACAGCAATACGATTGTAATCAATTATGATGCAAACGGCGGTACGGGTGCTCCCACGCCCACGGAAGTCGTTGCCGCAGGCACCGTAAATCTTTCTTCCGTAACTCCCTCCAGAGCCGGTTATACCTTCAAGGGCTGGAGCAAGGATAAGAATGCGACTACCGCAGATTGGAAAGCGGGAGCGGAATTTACCGTTGACCAATCGGTAACTCTTTACGCAGTCTGGGAGGATAACGGTCCCTATGACCTGATTTTCTACTCACAGGGTAAGGAAATAGCCAAAGAACAGAAGGAAAAGAACGTTCCTTACACCCTTTCTCTTGAACCCTCATATTCGGGAGACAGCAGATTTATATTCCAGGGCTGGTCACTCAGCGAGAATGACAAGACCGTCAAATATACAAAGGGTCAGAGCTATACCGAAAACAAGAGTCAGAAATTCTATGCAGTCTATAAGAACGTAGGCCCCTATAAGGTATTCGTTCAGACCGCGTACGGTGATGACAGTTACAGAACAAACGCTTACCGCACCCAGTCCTATTCGGGCGAAAGCTTTGCAATCAACGTTTCTCCCATAAACCGTGAAGGATATAACTTCATGGGCTGGATTGATAATAACGGCAGAAGATATCAGCAGGGCGACAGTGCCTGCCCTTCCGGTGATGACCTCTATCTTGAAATCGTATGGGAAAAGATAAATCTCACCAAGAACACCACACTTAATCTTGCTCCCATAGTTCAGCAGACCGTCAAATACAAAAACAGGGCACGTATCGTAGCCGAGGTATCCAACCTTCCCGATGATTACAGACTCGTTCTTATTGACGGTAAAAAGATTATTTCCGAAGCACCTGCAGATTCTTCGGGTAATGCCCGTATTGACATTACCACGGGAGAGCTTAAGTCGGGATTTGAATATACGGTAAAAGTTCTCGGCCCCGGTGATGCTGTCAGCGAAAATTATCAGGGAGCTTCCGGCAGGAATCTTTCCTCAAAAATATCCGTAGGAGTAGAAGTTAATCTTATATGGAAAATCGTGGCATTCTTCAGGATGTTCTTCGGCGGACAGCCCATAATTGATATAAAATAACCCCATGGTTTAAATTGAATATCGGGAACGACGGGTATCCTGAGGATGCCTGTCGTTCCGTTTTACTGTCCTGCGGCAAGGTCCTGAAATACAGCGCATTTCGGGTCCTTGCCTATTATATTTAATTTTCTTGAAATTTATCCGTTGCTATGATAGAATGATAAACGGTGATTATTATGAAAACTTTTAAGAAAATTTTGTTTTGGTTCTGGCAGTTTACTTACGGTCTTCTTCAGAACATTGCCGGACTCTGTATGTTGGCGATTTATAAGGCAAAGGGCAGTAAGAGTGAATGGTATCACAATGCCCTCATTACCTATATTGACAAAAAGAATTTCGGCGGTGTCAGTCTGGGAATGTTTATTTTTATTACCGATAAGGCAGAAGGCGACAGACTGAACGATTACAGAATTCATGAATTCGGTCATACGGTCCAGACTATGATTTTAGGCCCCGTGTGGCTTCTCGTTATTGCCCTTCCCTCATTTATCTGGTGCGGTCTGCCCGCTTTGAATAAGTGGAGAAAAGACAACGATATCTCATACTACTGGCTTTACTGTGAGGGTTGGTCAAACCTTTGTGGACTGTGGTATACAAAAGAAAAATTCAAGACCGAGGAATGCCTTACAAGAGGCCGATTCGGCAAACCTATCTGAAAGAAAAATAAACTATGGATTATGAGTTTGATGCTTTTACCGAAGGCGTTGATGCCGGCGGCCTTCGCAGCAGAAATCAGATTAAGCTGATAATTGAATATCTCGCGGTATATCTGAGTGAGCCCCTTACGTCCGACGTTGCCGTTGAGTCTCTTACCACCTCCGCCCTTGCCAATTATTTTGAAACGAGACAGGCTGTTGAGGAGCTGGTTACCTCGGGTAATCTTTCAAGGGACGAAAATGATGAATTGACAATCACGAAGAAGGGCTTGGATTCCCTAAATGAGCTTATGGGTGAAATACCCGCGTCTGTCAAAGAAACAGCAATGACCTCCGCTTCGGTCATCCAACTTCGTATGAGAAACGAGGGCGCGGCAAATGCCTCCATTGTCAAAAACGGCGATGCCTACGAGGTCGTTTGCAAGATAATGCATAAGGATACGGTGCTTGTGGAGCTTAAGCTTCATGCCGATGACTATGACCAGGCATATAAAATCAAAGAGTCGTTCGTAGAAAGCCCCGAAAAAATCTATGAGGCGGTAGTGTCACTGCTGTATTGAGGTCATTATGCTTGAAGAATTAAAAAAGACAGTATGGGAAGCAAATCTGAAGCTTGTTGAATATAAGCTTGTTCTGTTTACCTGGGGCAATGTTTCGGGTATTGACAGAGACGAAAATCTTGTTGTCATCAAGCCATCGGGAGTGGATTATTCCGAAATGAAACCCGAGGATATGGTTGTGCTTGCCCTTGACGGAGAAATAGTTGAAGGAAACCTTAATCCCTCCTCCGATACACCTACACATCTTGAGCTTTACCGCCGTTTTCCCGATATAGGCGGTGTTGCCCATACCCATTCCGCGTTTGCGGTTGCTTACGCTCAGGCGGAGCTTGATATTGAATGTGCGGGTACTACCCATGCGGATTTTGCCTACGGCTCAATTCCCTGTACGAGAGACCTTAAAAAACACGAGATTGAGAATGACTATGAGCTCAATACGGGCAGGGTGATTGCGGAGCATTTTGAAAAGAACGGTATAGACTATAATGCCGTTCCCGCAGTCCTCGTCTGCTCCCACGGTCCCTTTACCTGGGGTAAAAATCCCCTTGAAGCGGCAAAGAACGCCGCCGTACTTGAAGAAGTATCAAAAATGGCATATCTTACGGATGCACTCGGAGGCGGAGCTGCCAATGAATTCATTCAGAAGAAGCATTACGAAAGAAAACACGGTCCCAACGCTTATTACGGACAAAAAAGGTGATTAAATGGCAACTTGTCCTCATTGCGGTGTAAAACTTCATATATGGAATATCAGAGCAGAGTGTCCCAAATGCGGTGTCAATATTCCAAATTATGACTGGGAAGCACGTCTTGAAAGAGATTCGGAGATTGCGGAGTCATCCTTTGCAAAGTTCAACGAAGTAATGGCAAGACTGAAATATTCCTTTACGGGCTCAAAGCTGAGAATAGCCAGAATCCCCGTCAGCGTTTTGCCTCTTTTCGGCTTTCTGCTTCCTCTGGGTAAGCTGGCTGTTTCTCTTCCTCTTAACGAAGCGGGCTATACTCTCAACGCTATTACAATCGTAAAATTTCTGTTGAAAATAGATGTTTTCGGCTTCATCGGGGCAGTAAAATCTCCCATAATCGGTGACGGAGTGATGATGCTTTTGCTGTCGCTGATTTTTGTATTACTCAGCGCCGCATCGCTTATCGTAAGTCTGGTATTTCTGCTTCTGAATTATCTCAATCTCAGGAGCAAGGGACTGTTCATAACGAATCTTATTGCTTCGGTTATGATGGTGAGCAGCGGAATCTGTTACTCATGCTTTATGAAAATGGTTGCTACAAGCACCCTTAATAACGCAATCGGCGGGGGAATAAGCTGGGGAATTTTTGCGGCAGCAGTACTGTTCCTGATAAGTGCCGTTACGAATCTGTTTGTTGCGCTTAAATCCGAAAAGCCGACAGAAACGAAAAACTGAATTTCAGATAAAAAAACGGGTGCTCCGTTATGGAGTACCCGTTTTGCTTCCGGTTTGTATGATGCTGTCGGGAATGCCGATTCTTATGGGTTTCGGTTCTTTTTGATTATTTGTTTTTCCGATTCGGAATCTTATGACACAAATATATTTTTCTCATAATTTTCTCTTGACAATTTCATAATATATGATATAATACCTCTTGCTGAGTTGGTCAGCAATAATATATCCGGGTGTGGCGCAGTTGGGAGCGCGCTTGACTGGGGGTCAAGAGGCCGTGAGTTCAAGTCTCGCCACTCGGACCATATCGAGTATTCATAACACAAGTGAATACTCGATTTTCTTTTTGTCAGGCAATGATTCATATATAGTTTTGTTTATGTAACCGAGCAGGCTTTTGACCTGCTCTTTTTTATTGTCAGGCTGTTTTTGATTGAGTGATATACTCTACCTCAACGCCCTGCCTTGTTTCTTTTCGCAATCTTTCGTACTCTGAACCTATGGGAATATCAATCGCACCGATAAATTTGTAGTAAATTATTATCCGCTGTGTTTTGCGTCTGCCTTGTCCTTCTGCAGCATAGACTTCTATCTTTTCGACAAGCTCTCGGA
>JAZLLW010000009.1:0-28038 GCA_045598305.1 Acutalibacteraceae bacterium | reverse complement strand
TTTTTCAAGTGCCTTGTCAAACCAGAACAGTTTTACTTTTTTACTCTTATTCAGATTTACATTCATTTCCGCCTCATCGGTCGTGATTCCGGTAACAACAGGTGCAGGCGTTTTTTTTACGCGTTCACTTTCCGTCGGAGTCGGCATACCTCCGTTATCGGATGAGCGGATTTCTCCCTCATAAGTAATAAGCTCGATGGGCTGAAATCTTGTTGACCAGTCACCCCAGCCGCCTGTTGATGTCTGGTAGGCATAACCTATAAACAGGTTGTCGGAAAGTCTTACGTGGCCGTCGGGACGCTTCGAAATGCCCATATTGTGACATTCGGAACAGATTCCCGTGCGTATAATATCGCTTTTTTCAAAGTTGATTCCGTCATCGGACTGATAAACCGCAACGCCGGAGGTATCGCTGAAGCGTTCATAAGTGCAGAAGCCGACAAATTTACCGATTTCTTCAATATAGACTACGTCCCATGAATCCTGACCGTTTTCCTTTGTTGCGGTTACTCCGCGCAGAGTCAGCGATGCGGGCCAGTTTTTAGATAAATCCGCGGTGGCGACAAGCTCCTTTCCGATTCCGGAACCGAGCCACGAATAATAGAAATAAAGAACGTCGTCAGCAACGACAAAGCTCGGCTCACCCGCACCCCAAAAAGATGCGTTTTCATCAAAATAAATAATCGGAGCAGGGTCACCGCCCCAGCCGTTTCCGTTCCATTTTTCAAACGGACCGTCGGGTTTCTCGGAACGGGCAACAAAAATATTATTGTTTATTCCTCCGTTTGTAGAAACAATGGTGGAGGTGTAGCCGATATAATAGTAGCCCCCGAAATAAATAACACCGGGGTCACATACGGAATAATGGTCCATGGAATCCGCCGTAGGGCGCAGAACAACCTTCTCATCGCTCCACTCTTCACCGTTGAAGTGTCTGTACGTAAACCAGTCCCATTCACTGCTACTGCCGTTGGTGGCAAACCATGCATCGGCAGAACCGTCCTCATAATATATTATCGACGGACCGTATCTGTAACCGCCGTGGTTCTGAAAAGGTGAGTATATGTCATATCCTGCATTCTCAGCCCTGAACGTGACGTTTATGTTTTTACCGTCTTTTTCGGGTGCGGCAGAGTCGGAAAAAGACTTATCTGCCGTGTTTAACGGTATTTTTCTGTCTCCTAATGACGTTACCGCCTTGCCCGCCAAGCCGGTAAAAAACATGACGAGAGACAATAAAAGTGCTGAAATTTCAGTCATTATCAGCAGTCCCTTCTTTCGATATTATTTGCTCCGCAGAGCTTTATTTCATGCCTTTTCGCAGTAATCCATGATATCATTATAGTAAGTATTGTCATTAAAAGTCAATCACCAATAATACTACATATCCGTTTCCGGGTCTGAAAAAATAACCCGCCGAAGAGAAATATTCTTTGGCGGGTTTCTTATACAGTGCTTCTTTATCGCTCTGCAGCTTAAGCCGCAGAGTTATTTTTTATTTTTTAAGACCGGTTCTGTAAATGATTTTGTAGGGAGAGCCGTCCTCGTAAACCATCTGTATGCTGTCTATGCCGTTGACTTCAAGCACCTTTTCCCATCTTTCAACCATGCCCTCATCATACTCTACGGGAACAAAACCGGCGGTAAGATAAGACCTGACAGCCGCCGGACGGAATTCGTCCGTGGTAAGAGAAACAAAGGGACAACCTCTGTCCTTAAGCGTCCTCTGAACGATGTAGCTCAGATACTTTGCAAGTCCCTTGCCTCTGTATTCGGGGATAAGACCGACCCAATGCATATCGCCGTAACCGGTGTTTCCCCAGATAAACGAGGAGGACGTGCCTACGTGCTTACCGTTATGGTCAAGGAACCAGACATCTCTTTCGGGTACTATATCAACGAAATCATAGATTTCCCTCTTGAACCTTGCTTCATAATCGGCGGGGTCCATAGGGTCAATACTGGATGCGTCATTCCAGATTTTAATGTCGTTTTCTCTTGTTTCCTCTGAGAAATGTGAAAATGAATAGCCCTCGGGAAGAGTGAGCTCCTCAAGAGGATTATCCGTAAACCAATACATCTTAAGCTGTGCCATTATTATTCTCCTTATGATAAATCCCCTACGTTACATAGGGGATTTCGTTATTCGTTTACTGAGCAAGAATGCCTGCCGCATCCGTAGGATAAACGGAGGATTCTTCTCCTGCATCATTCTGGAACCAGGCGCTTGAAAGATTCCAGTCGGCATAAATCGTGCCTGATTTTTCACCTTTGATAAAGAATACGTAGTAGCGTCCGTCAACGGTGTAATCGGGAGTACCCGTAACACCGAGACTTTCAAAGAAGCTCTGCGCCTTCTCAAGGTCAACGCCCTTGCCGTCCTTCCATACCATACGGGATTCGGTTTCTCTGCCTTCTCTGACGATTGAATTATCGTCAACGTTTACAAAGTAGGCAACATCTCTGTAAGTACCGTCGGAGGACTTATCGCCGAAGAGATATTCAAGATGAGTTTCGCCGCTCTTATCGTAATCATCGCGGTCATAAATCTCAACCACACCGAGGAATGAAGCCTCACCGATAATGGCGTCAACATCATTCTCACCGGGAGTATAGTAAAGACGGAACTCGTTGATGATGGATTCGGCCGTATCCGGCTTGACGTCACTGTTTACGACTCCGTCGGGAGCATAGTAGGAAATAATATCAATAAGCGAAAGCGATGTCGCAACGGACGTTGCATTGGCATTCTCGTCAGCTACGATTATTATCTCTTCAAAAAGATACTTTGAAAGATAGCCGACCGCGTCGTCCTTTCTGCAAACCTCTTCAAAAAGAACGGGTGTATAATCTGCGCTGTCGGGGAAGATTGCTTCAAAAGCGCCGTTTCTCAGAGGAGTAACGTCATAGCTTTCAAGCTCCGTTTCGGCTGCTTCACCCTCTTCGGTGACAGCTTCGGCGGATTCTTCCGTGTCATACGCGGGTGCGGTAGTCTCTTCTTCACCGACGGGAGCCGTGTCCTCGCCGCCTATATGAAGGACCGTATTTTTGGAGCTCTGGAAATAAGGATTATTCATTTCATCGGTGATACCGTTCGTGGCGGTCGCCTCAAGGATAAAGACCTCTTTGCCGACACTCCAGATGCCGGTACAGTAATATCCTGTGCCGTCGTAAATCTCGGACTGGATATATCCGTCTTCACTTCCGCTGTGAATGGTGAAGTGTGCGGATTTCATACCCGTTCCGCCCATATCAAGCATATTGTTGTAGGGGAACGTAACGACCTGACCGTTTGAATATGAAGCGATAAACGAGGGATAATTCCAACCCATACCTTTACCGATAAACACTTCGGGGATACCGTTTGAATCCACATCGCACACGTACGCGGTGCAATTTTCGGCATTGGGAAGAGTCGAGAGATATTTATTTACCTCATCGGCGAGGGACCTGCTCCACTCGGTGCTGAAGCTGATATTGACGGAGGTATTTTCCTCAAGGTCAACAACATCTGCCCACTTGATCGAGCTGCTGTCGTCAAGGCAGAGAGTGGTAAGTGCTTTTAACGACTTTACGAAAGAAATATCGGAAATACCGTCATTGGTGAGATTAAGTGTCTTGATAGTTGAATTACCTGTAAGCACCTTTGAAAGAGCGGCAGAATCAATACTGCTGTTCTTGATGGTAAGCTCACTGAGGGCGGTATAGTTCGCAAGGTCCTCAATCTGCTCTGCCGTGGCATTATCAAGAGTAAGCTCGGCAACGGAATAATCCGTCTGCTGTGTGTGTCTCGGTACCCACCAGTATTTCCAGCCGAAAAATCCGCCTATACCGAGAATGGCAAGCAGAAGAACGACAAGGACGATGATAAGGGGTGTCTTGCTCCTTTTCTTTTTCTTCTGTGAAACATACTTTACTTCGGATTCACTCTTGAAGGTTTCACGGGGAATTTCCTGCTGAACGGGCGGCTCATATACGGGAGCCGTCTGAACAGGTATATCGGGAGTTTGCTGCTCCACGGGCTGTGTCTGACCGCAAAACTGACAGAACACCGCTATATCGTCAATCTGCTTTCCGCAGCTGATACAATTCTTTGACATAAAACTGTCTCCTTCCGCCTTGGGAATATCGGGTATTATATACTATGACGCTGATTTTGTCAAACCCCATCAATCGCCGTAATACTCTGCAAGACTTTTTATTTCCTTTTCCTCAAGCGGTCTGTTGAAAATAAACAGATCGTCAATCATGGTATTACAATGTGTATCTTCCGTATTCTGTCTGCCCGTTGAATCCTCACCGATATAGAGAGGACCGCTGATTACGAAGCCCCTGAAGGCCTCGTCAACCTTGTAGGTATGGAGAAGACGGAAATTGATATAAAGCTTCACTTCGCACTTTACGTTGTCAAACGAAGCGGCATAGTGTACCCAGCCGGATTCCATATCCGTGGGGAATGCGGCTGTAAAATCCGCCCTCGCTTCGCCGTCATAAAGTCTGATTCTCGCGTCGTGAATCGTTTCACCAACGGAAAATCCCGGTGTCTTCATATCGTTTCTTTCATTTGTTGCGGCAATGACGACCGTATCTCTGTGTGCCTTATCCTTTTTTATCCATACAGCAAAGGTAAAGCCCTTATTGAGCTTGAGGGATGAGGTCACACCGAAGCCGTTTTCACCCGGCTCACCGCTTTCACCGCGTACACCGATATTGTAATACTTGATATGTCCTTTTTCTTTGGTTTTAAGCTTTCCCGTAAAGTCCTCTGTTTTACCCTCAAACGTATATCCGCAGGCAAAATCGGATTTGTCAATATACGAATAAATACCGTTCTTTGAATCCGGTTCAACCGCATCAAGGTGCTTTTTGTATTCCTTCATTTCAAGCTTGCGGTGCATACCGTCAATGCCCTTGAACAGACCGTCGGGAACCTGCGATGAGAAGCCGGTCTCATCATATCCGGGAAGGTCAATACCCAGAGCGGTAAGCACGATGGCGGAAATGTCCTTCGTCTGCATATACCCTACGCCGCCGCGCTGAAGATTTCTGCCCGACGCGCCGAAAAAGACGTACTTTTCACCGTCAGTATATCCGCCGTGGCCGTGATTGTACCCGCCGTGGTCTGCAATAACCATGAAAAGGGTATCCTGCAGGATGCCTGCCTTCTCGTATGCGTCGTAAATCGTGCCGATATATTTGTCTTCTTTTTCAATCTGTCTGAGATGCTCCGGCGTGCCGTAGCCGTGGCCGTGCCCGGCACCGTCAACCTCGTCAAGCTGAACGAAAAGGAAGGTGGGTTTTTTGTAAACCTGCTTCACTATCTGAGGAACAAGCCGGGCATCATTGGGAACGTGAATGAGTTTAACCCCCTGATCATGCTCAATGATACCGTGATTGATGGGTCCCCAGTTTACGCAGGAGGCAAGGTAAGCATCCGGCATTGCCTTTCTGATTCTCTTGAAAACGGAAGGCAGAAGCTCGTTGGTATACTCACAGCGGTCGGCAATGGAATTGGTAAGCCCGTGAACGACGGGGTCAGCTCCGATAAGCATACCGCCCCAGTTCTCTGCGCTGATGGTGGGGTCAAGTGACAGAGCTCTATAAGTAACTGCTCCGCTATTGAATATTCTGTCAAAATTGGGTGTATCGGCAAATTTATTAAAATTACCCATTCCGTCAATGCCGATAACCGCAACATATTTGAATTTTTTCATTTTGTTACCTCGCCGAAACTTCAGTCTGCGTTGGCAAGCCATTCGTGTTCTTTTTCGTAAATTCTGGTTTTATCCCAAGGATTGCCGTCAATATGGCGGATCATCCATACGTAATACATGGTGTATCCGGGAGCGCATACCTGCTGATGAGCATTGTGCGGCTCAATACAAAGAAAGGAGCCGTCGGTACACTTCTGAACGTCGTCGCCCATAAATGCCGCACCGAAGCCCTGAGGATAATCAAACTGATAATAATAAACCTCGGGCTGAGGATGATGATGGGGAGGATAGGACGACCATCTGCCGGGATTGTGGAACACCTCACCGAGCACCATATTTGAATAGGGTGCATTTGAAAGGTCAAACATGGTGGCGCAGGTTCTCTTGCCCGTGCCCTCCCACTGGGTCTGACCGAACTCCTGATAAAGGCACTTTTCGGGAGTATAGTAAACGGGAGCGAATTCTCTTTCGTTATCCGTCTGCTGAATGATTATTTCGCTGTCCTTCTTTGCTTCCACCGTAACTGCGGTATTTCTGCATACGTGAAGGGCATAGGGAGTTTTTACAAAGGGGCTCTCTCTGAAATCGGTTTCAACCGATTCGCCTGCGTAAGTAAAGGACACCTTTCCCTTGAGAAGAAGGAAAGCAGTTTCGTTCTTATCGTCACAGAGAGAAAAGCTTTCGCCTGCATAAAGACGCTTTACCTTGATATTCATGAGCATGGATGCATTTTTTCCGCCCATTTCGCAAAGAATTTTATCGTTTTTTTCATTGAATGCGGGGTTTTCAAGCATAATATCACTTCCAAAAATTACTCCATTATAAACCATTGTAATTATATCACTTCAGCCACTTTCTTTCAATTATAAAAGGTCACAAAAGAAAGGGATTGTTTTTTGTTGAAAAAGATAAAATATATTTTCAAAAAGGCAAAACAAAAAGACTCCTCCGCAAGGGAGAAGTCCTCTGTAAATGCCGTGATTATTTATTGAGCCATTCTTCTGCTTTTGCCGCGGAAATGCTCTTGATGTTTTCCTCTTTGTAAGGTGACTCTTCGCCGCCGTTGGTGTAGAGGAAGAAGTAACCCTTTTCGGTCTTGTAGAGAGTCTCTTCATAACCTGCGGGGTCGCCGAAGCTGCCTACGGCATTCTTCTTGATAAGCTCTGCTGTTTCTGTATCGTATTCTCTCTTGCAAATGATTTTTTTCATGAAAATATGCTCCTTTCGGATTTTTCTTGATTATATCACCATGCAGAAAAAATTAAAATATGCAATATCAACGATTTGTCGGACAATATGCACTATTGTTGTTATGTTATTTGTTACAATATGCACAAAAATCAGAGCAAGTTCACATATTTGATAATAAACTGCTTCATACCGTCGCAGGAGGCGAGAACGGCTGACCTTGTGGACGTATAGAAGAGCAGCATATCCTCTCTGTCCTTATCGTCTGCATCCCTGCCGCCGTAAAGGATTCTCTCACGGATTTCGCTTGCCTTTGCGAACTCGTCGCCGTAGCCGTCATAAACAAGCTCCTCGGCCTCATCCTTTCTTACGGAATAAGGAACGTTTCTGAATTCAAAGCCGAGCTTTTCAAGAAGCTTCACCGACTGTTCAAAGGCGTAAAGGGACGCTTCTCTGTTGCCCGAAGCGAGCTTTCTCTGTCTTGCTCTGCTTGAAAGAATGACAATCGCCGCCCATATCAGTAAAGCAAGCACGAGTGCGAGTATTATGAAAAGGAATACGGAAAGGACTTTTTTCAGTTTTCCTCCCATTTCGTTATCGTTTTTTTCTCCGCCGTTATGATGCTTTGTGCTGTCATTATCATCGGGATTAAAGGGCTGTGCCGTTTCGGCTTCGGGGTTGCTTGTTTCGGTGCCCTGATATTCCGTCGTCTGATTTTCTTCATCTTTTTCCGAGGGCTGAGTATCGGTTTCGGTTTCGGCGGGGTCTGTCTCCCCGGGACTTGTTGACGGCTCATTCTCATCGGGATTGACCTCTTCGCCGTCTTCACGCTGTGATGCTTCCTCGGGCTTCTGCTTTTCTTCGGCAGGCACGCCCTCCTCAAGGAAGTCTCTTATCTTATCGTTAAGCTCGGACACGACCGGGTTTCTTTCACGGTACTGTGCGGGATAGATGAAATAAGTCGCAGCGCCGATTACCGCAAGCGCAACAGCCACCCACGTAATTGCCTGCAGGGTGGGATTAAGACTGTCCGAAGACATTACGATTATCATCAGCACGAGTCCCGCATAAATCAGGGAGTTAATAACCGGTGAAGGGAAAATGCCGTAATAGATTTCCGTGACCGCAAAGGCAATCAGGAAGCCGAAAGGAGCTATTCTGTTTTTCTGAAGTGAACAGTGGGCAAAAAAGAGAACCGCAAGCAGGATAACGAATACCGCAAATATTTTTTCGGAGGCGGCACTGAATTTCTTATCCTTTGACACCTCGTACATTGTGTAGATATACGCCTGTCTTTCCTCGCTGAGCTCATATATTCTGTTGGTGAAGCGGTTGATTCCTTCGCCCAGATACTTTTTGAAAAAAATGACGAGCACCGCTTCCGCCGCGGTAACGGCTACGCTGAGTGTATAAAACAGCTTTGCATTCTTATGAGACCAAAGAATCAGCGCATAAAACCCGATGGGAAGAAGCAGGGCAAGAGCCGGTGAAATCCTGCTGAAAAGAAGCAGGGAGAAGAACACAAGAGGGACCGCACCGACTATTGAGCAGTCGGGCAGTCTGACTTTGCTATTACCTTCGGCGGGGAAGGTCTTCTCAGATTTCGTAACCATTGAGTATTCCTTTGAAATTCTTGCAGTCTGTTACCGTATTATAGGTGGAAAGGCCCTTCGGGGCCTTATCGGAAAATGAAACCACATTAATGCGGGCGTTATCGTCAAGGAACGAAAAATCCTCGCTGCCCGCGGTTATCATCACTATGTGACGGTACTGTTTTTCGTTAAGACATCTGCGATAAATATCCTCCGTATTTCCTTCAACGTAGATAAATCCGCAGGAAAGCATGGTATTTATCGCAAAATTATTCGTCTGTTCATCCGTGACGCTGACGTCGGCAGGGAAAATACCGTCCTGCTTTCTGACCGGGCAGGCAAATACGAAGGAATATTCTCCCGCCGTGAGTGCCTGCATAACGGATGAAGCAAAATCCGTCATGGCGTCAATATTCTGCTTGGAGGGTCTGTCGGAAGGAGTACGGAACACCGTATCAAAAAGGACGAGCGTATCGTTTCCCGTAGGCAGTCCGAGCTCCTTAACCATGAGATTACCCACCTTCTGCGAAAGCTTCCAGTGGATATTTTTAATCGGATCGCCGGGAACATATTCACGTATTGCAAATATTTCACCTGGGTCATTTCCGCTCTTTTTTACAGAGTAAACCTCGCTGTCAGAGAGAGGACTTGCCACCTCCGTAACCACAAGGGCACAGTCACAGATATCCGGCTCAACGGTAATGACACCGGATTTTATGTTGACCGAGGGAATACCGAAGCCCGCGATTCCGAGAAAATCCAGAAGTGAAATATCCTCGGCGGATACGGTAATCTTACCCGCATAAGCGGAATTATATTCAAATCTGACCGTTTTGCTTTCTTTTGTGCCCAGAGATGCGCCTACATGAAGCTTTTCTCTTTCACCGTTATGAACGTTAAAAAAATAAACGTTGAAATTAAGACGGATAACGGGGAAAACACTTCCGTTTGAAATCTCCGCTTCGCCGTGCAGAGGTGCGTTCTTGAGCGATACTCCGCTGCAGGAAAGATTGACCGTGACCTTCCTTGAAGCAAAATACGCCGAAAGGACGGAAGCGACGGGAAGCAGAACGGATGCCGCCATAATGGTCAGCGTCCACACGTTATCGTCAAGAATGAAGAGAAAAACGGATATGAACAGCCACAGGGCGTAACATAATCGTCTGAAAATTATCATTATTTCACCATATCGGGAAGCTCTGTCCTGTTAACTATTGCGGTAAGTACGTCCTCGGGAGTATCACTCGCAAATTTTGCCTTCTGTGAAAGAATTATTCTGTGAGAGCAGACCATATTGAAAACGTAAATAACGTCCTCGGGAACTACGTAATTCCTGCCGTAGACATAGGCGCACGCCTTTGCCATACTGCATACCGCAATTGCGCCTCGGGGGCTGACACCAAGCTCAATATTTTCGTCTTCCCTTGTTGCAAAAATGAGACGGTTGATGTATCTGAGAATCTCATCGTCGGTAAACACCTGCATGGTTTCACTCTGCATCTGGAGGACTTCCTCAAGGGATACCACCTGAGAGATAAGCTCAAGGTAATCGTTACCCTGTCTTTCCTTCATTATTTCAAGCTGGCTTTCAAAATCGGGATAACCGAGCTTCAGCTTAACGAGGAAACGGTCAAGCTGCGCATAGGGAAGCATCTGTGTACCTGCGGAGCCGACGTTATTCTGAGTTGCGATAACAACGAAGGGTCTCTCGGTGGGATAGGTATTTCCGTCAACGGTTACCTGCCTTTCCTCCATTGCTTCAAGGAGGGCGGACTGAGTCTTTGACGAGGTTCTGTTGATTTCGTCACCAAGAAGGATATTTACGCCGTTGATTGCGCCGGGAACGTAGCAGAATTCGTTGAGTGCCTTATTGTACATTGAAAAACCCACTATATCCGAGGGGAGCACGTCGGGGGTGAACTGGATTCGGTTATATTTTAATCCCATTACCTTACCCAGAGTGACCGCGAGAGTGGTTTTGCCTACGCCGGGAACATCGTCCAGCAGAATGTGTCCCTGAGCGAGAAAGGACATAAGCATCTGTGCTATGACCTCATCCTTACCCTTGATTACCTTTTTGATTTCATCCAGAACAAGATTGATTTTCGTATTCATAATATATACCTGCCGACTTTATGTTGTTTTTTCAATTGGTGGCAAATCGCTGATTTATGATTATATAATATTTTCACCGTAAATGCAAGTTTTTCCTGAACAATGCCGTGTATTGA
Organism: Acutalibacteraceae bacterium; assembly: GCA_045598305.1. Classification (GTDB taxonomy): domain Bacteria; phylum Bacillota; class Clostridia; order Oscillospirales; family Acutalibacteraceae; genus CAG-177. Next base: position 17,313 of record JAZLLW010000009.1, on the reverse strand, counting down.
CTTATTTTGCAACAAATATTATAATAATTTATTATCACACAATCAAAGAGGAACTTTCCGTATGAAAGATTTAGTGGAATTATCAAGATATATCATGCCCGTTCTGGCGGTGGTTATACTGGCTCTGTCATCAACCGCACTGCTCAGACGAAGAAATCAGTCACTGGGTGCTGTATTCATCAGAAACCCCGCAACAAACGAGGCATTCCCCCTCACAAGCAGGGAAACCTCCCTGGGACTGCATAAGAACTGCGATATCGTACTTGACTACAAGGACGTACTGAACGAGCACGCGGTAATCATTTGCGGTAAGGACGGCTGGTATCTCAAAAAGGTAGAGAAGGACGCACCCGTTTTCGTAAACGGCAAGCCCATACGCAACATCACCCTGCTTCAGAACGGCGACAATATAGTCATAGGCACGGTGGGTCTGATTTTTCAGAATAATCCGGGAGGACAGATAAATGGCAAATAAAAGAAAAGCCAACCCCTTGGCAATCCCCATAGGTATTATCACGGTGATTCTTGCGGTGGTGGGGCTGGTAACGGTAATAAGTTCCGTTTCCTCTCTGGTAAAGAATAAGGCAATCAAGGCGGAGGAAAAGCAGAAATACGAAAAAATGCTGACACCGGTCGTCATGTTTGACCCGGACCCCTTTGACGACCTTACAAAAGCGGACAAATCTCAGCTGCTTTACAGTGCAATCTGGTCTCTGCTTCGTGACGAAGAGGGAATCGGCAGATATTCCATAGAGCAGGGCGGCATCAAGGTACCGCAGACAGACGTGGAAAAAGCCTTTACCGCCCTTTACGGCAAAGAGCTTGATATTGCTTCAATCCATTCAACCACGGATATGGCAAATTACGATATCACCTACGATTCCGCACTTCAGAGCTATATCATTCCCATTACGGGAGTTGAAGGTGCATACATTCCCGAGGTAACGGCAATAAAGAAGCAGGGAAGCAGTATCATTCTTGACGTCGGTTACATCGGTCAGAAGGCATGGGCAGACGTGAAAGACGGAAATCAGGAAGCCCCCCAATATGAAAAATTTATGAAAATCACTCTTCGCAACGGTGACGGAGAAATGTATATCGCATCCATACAGAATACGGACAACATTGAGGTGGCATCAAAGCTCGTTACCACCACGATGCCGGAGGTCACCACCTCCGTTCCCGATTCGTCCGAAAGCGAAACGGAGTCCTCGGGCATTCCCGTAACAGATGAAAACGGTGAAGCGGTAACCGATGAAAACGGCGAAACGCTGACCACAATAACCGAAACGACGGCGGAGGAATCTTCCACAGAGGAAAGCACCTCCGTATAGGGATAAAATTATGGAACTTTTTTCTAAAAATTCTAAATCACTTGAATTTGACAAGGTGCTTGAAAAGCTTGCCGAATACTGCGGCTGTCCCGATGCAAAAGAGGAGGCAATGCAGTTAAAGCCGGAAACGAATCTTCACCTTGCGCAGGCACTTCTCAATCAGACTGTCGATGCACACATGCTCCTTGCAAGATTCGGCGGTCCGTCATTCGGCGGTCTTAAGAACGTGAACAACGCCCTGAGCAGAGCCGCCGCGGGAAGCGTACTGAATACACGTGAGCTGCTTGACATAGGTGAGGTACTGCGTGTAATCCGCTCCCTGACACAGTGGAGAGCATCCAACTCCGGCGTTGAATGTTCAATAGATTCTCTTTTCAATGCACTCATGCCCAACAAATTTCTCGAATCCGCAATTTTCAACGCAATCATCGCGGAGGATGAGATTTCGGATAATGCCTCCCCCACTCTTGCGGACATAAGAAGAAAAATCAAAATTCAGGAATCAAACATCCGTGAAAAGCTGGATAAGCTCACGCGTTCTTCAACGTTTTCAAAGTATCTGCAGGAAAATATCGTAACACAGAGAAACGGCAGATACGTCGTACCCGTCAAGGCGGAACACAGAGGCGAGGTACCCGGTCTTGTTCACGATACCTCCTCAAGCGGTGCTACGGTATTCGTGGAGCCCATGGCGGTGGTTGAAGCAAACAATGAAATACGCGTGCTTCATTCAAAGGAAAAGGAAGAAATAGAGCGAATACTTGCCGAGCTTTCCGCGCAGGCGGGTGATTTCGGCGACAGCATAAAGAACAGCTACAAATGTGCGGTAGAGCTGAATCTTATATTCGCCAAAGCACAGTATGCATACAGCATCAAGGGAAGTCCCGCTCTGCTCAACGACAAAGGCGTAATCAATTTAAGAGGAGCAAGACATCCGCTGATTGATCAGAGCAGAGTCGTTCCGGTAGACATTATGCTGGGCGGTGACTTTGATACTCTTGTAATCACCGGTCCGAATACAGGCGGTAAAACCGTTTCAATCAAAACGATAGGTCTGCTGACGATGATGTCAATGTGCGGACTGATGATTCCCGCAAACGACAGAAGCGAAATCTCCGTATTTGACGAAATACTTGCCGATATAGGTGATGAGCAGTCAATAGAGCAGTCCCTTTCCACGTTTTCCGCTCACATGACGAATATCATTGACATTCTCAATGCGGCAAATGACAGAAGTCTTGTGTTGATAGACGAGCTCGGTGCAGGTACTGACCCGGTAGAGGGTGCGGCTCTTGCAATGGCAATTCTGGAACAGCTTCATATTCAGGGAGCAAAAATTGCCGCTACGACACACTATGCGGAGCTCAAGGCATACGCCCTTGAAACAAAAGGCGTTGAAAACGGATGCTGTGAATTTGACATAAAGACACTTCGTCCCACCTACCGTCTGCTCATCGGCGTTCCCGGCAAATCAAACGCACTTGCAATCAGCAGCCGTCTGGGGCTCAAGCCGGAGGTAATAGCAAGAGCAAGCGACCTTGTTTCAAGTGAAAACAAGGAATTTGAAAACGTGGTCGACCGTCTTGAGGAAACAAGGAAAAAGATGGAGGATGAGTACGAAAGTGCGAAGTCCGCTTCGGAAATAATCCGCATAGAGAGAGAAAAACTCGAAAAGGAAAAGAAAGAAATCGCCGAGCTGCGCGACAGAGAAATGGAGAAGGCGAGAGGTCAGGCGTTAAGAGTCGCCGAGCAGGCAAAGAGAGAGGCATACGCCCTTCTTCAGGAGCTGGATAAGCTTAAAAAGGAGCAGGCGGCAACTAAGGATGCCGCAGAGCTTGCACGGCGAGCCAAGGCGGCAGTCAGAAAAGGAATAGGCGCCATTGATTCCGCGGCAGACCCCATTATGGAAGCCGACGACGATGAGGACTATGTTCTTCCCCGTCACGTTGTCAAGGGCGATAACGTCGTAATCAGGGACCTCGGCAAGAGCGCCAAGGTAATCAGCCCCGCTGATAAAAGCGGAAACGTTGAGGTGCTTGCCGGCTCAATCATCACAAGAGTAAAGGAAGCAAACCTTAAGCTGATTGAAAAGGAAGAGCCGAAAAAGAAGACGGAGCCCGCAGTAAAATTCAAGGGTGAAAGCCGTCTGAATATGACTCCCGAAACACGCCTTGACCTGAGAGGAATGACCGTTGACGACTGCCTTATCGAGCTTGACAGATTCATCGACCATTCCCTGAGGACGGGACTTGCGGAATTTACCATAGTCCACGGCAAGGGAACGGGCGCTCTGAGAAATGCCGTCACGAAATACCTTAAATCCTCACCGTACGTCAAATCCAGCCGTCTGGGTGTTTACGGCGAGGGCGAAGACGGAGTAACGATAGTATTTCTCAAATAATGTAATGTGAAAAAACCGGTCATATCTTGTGCCGTATATTGCGGATAACACAAGAAATTGTATAAATTCCGTTATTCATCGGAAATTCACAAAAATATGTGAAAAAGCTCCCCGAAAAAGCCGAAATTTATGCTTGACACGACTGGATGTTTATAGTATAATACCCACCTGTAAAGCGCAATTACTTTACAGGTGTTGTTTTTACATTTCGGAGAGGAGGTTTATTGTGGCAAAGAATTACGATACGGCGATTCTTATGGATTTCTACGGTGAAATGCTCACCGAAAAGCAGCGTTCTTTTCTTGAATATTACTACAATGACGACCTCTCTCTTTCGGAAATAGCAGAGAATGAAGGCATCACCCGTCAGGGCGTAAGAGATGCCATCAAGAGAGCCGAGGCACAGATGATTGAAATGGAAGAGCGTCTCGGTGTAGCAAAGAGATTTTCCGAAATGAACGACGGGCTCAAAGAGATTATAGAGTATTCAAATAAGATCACCGAATATAATCTCCACCACGGTCTTTCAAAGGAAATCAACGATTACAGTGTCGGCATCAAAGCGGCGGCAATCACACTGCTTGAGGGCTGATAAAAACGAGAGGTGACTTTCAATGGCATTCGACGGACTGTCCGACAGACTTGAAGCCACATTCAAAAATTTAAGAAGCAAAGGCAGTCTTACCGAATCAGACGTACGCTCTGCAATGAGAGAGGTCCGTATGGCACTCCTCGAGGCAGACGTTAACTATAAGGTTGCCAAGGATTTCACTAACACGGTTACCGAAAAAGCCATCGGTGAAAAGGTAATGGAAAGTCTTACACCTTCACAGATGGTTATCAAGATAGTACACGAAGAGCTTGTTTCGCTTATGGGCGGTACCAACGCCCGCCTTGCCTACGCCGCTCATCCGCCCACAGTAGTGCTTATGTGCGGTCTTCAGGGCTCAGGTAAAACAACTCACAGTGCAAAGCTTGCCTTAAAGCTCAAGAAGGAAAACCACCGTCCCCTGCTGGTTGCCTGCGACGTTTACAGACCCGCCGCAATCAAGCAGCTTCAGGTCGTAGGCGAAAAAGCGGGCGTGCCCGTTTTTGAAATGGGTCAGGGAAATCCCGTTGAGATTTCAAGAGCCGCGGTTGATGAAGCAAAGCTTAAAGGTTACGACTACGTTATCATAGATACGGCAGGCCGTCTTCACGTTGATGAGGAGCTCATGAACGAGCTTAAAAACATCAAGGCAGAGGTCAAGCCCCACGAAATCCTGCTTGTAGTTGACTCAATGACAGGTCAGGATGCGGTAAACGTAGCGACCTCATTTGATGAAGCACTCGGCATCGACGGTCTCATCCTTACAAAGCTTGACGGCGATACCAGAGGCGGTGCTGCCCTTTCTGCAAGAGCGGTCACGGGAAAGCCCATCAAATTTGTGGGTACCGGCGAAAAGCTTGAAAATCTTGATGCATTCCACCCCGACAGAATGGCTAACAGAATCCTCGGTATGGGCGACGTTCTCTCCCTTATTGAGAAAGCCGAGCAGATGATTGACGAAAAGGAAGCCGCAGAGCTTGAAAGAAAGCTTATGCAGAATAAATTTGACCTCAACGACCTGCTTGACCAATTCCGTCAGCTCAAAAAAATGGGCTCACTTCAGGAAATGCTTGAAATGATACCCGGTATCGGTAAAAAGGCAAAGGATATTGAGGTTGACGAGAGACAGTTTGACCGTCTTCAGGCAATCATCCTTTCAATGACTCCCAAAGAGAGAGCCAATCCCGACATAATCAATCCCTCCCGCAAGAAGAGAATTGCGGACGGATGCGGCCAGTCTCTGGATGACGTTAACCGTCTGATGTCACAGTACAGACAGATGCAGAAGATGTTCAAACAGATGAACGGCAAAAAGGGAGGCAAACGCCACAGAAAGCAGAAATTCAGAATGCCTGCCGGCTTTGACCCCTCACAATTCGGTATGTAATTCAGTATAAGCTGATACATTATAAACCCATCAATAATTTATTTTAATTTCTGGAGGAAATTATCATGGCAGTAAAAATCAGACTTCGTCGTATGGGCGCAAAGAAAAATCCCTACTATCGTATCGTAGTAGCAGATTCAAGATATCCCCGTGACGGCAGATTCATCGAAGAAATCGGTACCTACAACCCCCTTACGGATCCCTCAACGGTTACTGTTGACGCTGACAAGACAAAGCAGTGGATTGCCAACGGTGCTCAGCCCACAGATACAGTTAAGGCCCTTCTCAAAAAGGAAGGTATCCTTTAATGGAAGAGTTGCTCATAAGCATTGCTCGGGGACTTGTTGAAGATCCCTCAGCAGTCAACGTAACAAAGGAAGAATCCGAAAACGGTTCTGTTGTCTATCATCTTCACGTTGCCGAAAATGATATGGGCAGAGTAATCGGTAAGCAGGGCAGGATTGCAAAGTCAATCCGCACCGTAATGCGCGCCGTTGCCACAAGACAGAACACAAGGGTTGTTGTGGAAATTGATTAAGCAGTATCTTGAAATCGGTGAAATCACGGGCACCCACTCCATTCACGGAGAGGTCAGGGTCAATCCCTGGGCCGATTCACCGGAATTTCTCAAAAAATTCAAAACCCTCTATTTTGATGCAAACGGTGAAAAATCCATAAAGATCAAATCCGCAAGGCCTCACGGAAACGTGTGTCTCCTCAAAATAGACGGAATTGATACCGTAGAGGATGCCCAGAAATTAAGGGGCCGGATTCTCTACATGAAGCGAAGCGATGCCAGACTGCCGAAAAACAGCTATTTCATTGCTGAGCTTATCGGATGTAAGGTATACGACGCCGACGACGGTGATATCTGCTACGGCGAGCTTACGGACGTAAGCGAAACCGGAGCCAACGACGTATGGCATATCACCAGGGAAGGCAGAGAATATCTTATACCCGCCATCCCCGACGTGGTAATTGACACAAACGTAGCCGAAAACAAAGTGATTATCAGACCGCTGAAAGGTATATTTGACGATGAGGATTGATATATTGACCTTATTCCCCGAAATGTGCCTTAACGTGCTTTCGGAAAGTATAATCGGCAGAGCCAGAGCAAACGGCTGTGTTGAGATTAACTGCCGCAACATTAGGGATTATACCCTTGATAAGCACAACAGAGTAGATGACTCCCCTTACGGCGGAGGCACGGGTATGATAATGCAGACTCAGCCCATTTACGACTGTTTCCTGTCACTTTGCAGAGAGCTGGGCAAAAAGCCCCACCTCATATATATGTCTCCTCAGGGAAAGACGCTGACTCAGAAAAGAGTCAGGGAGTTGTCGTCTCTTGACAGCATTGCGATTCTCTGTGGGCACTATGAGGGTGTTGACGAACGCGTTATCGAAGAAATCGTGGACGAGGAAATTTCAATCGGCGATTACGTGCTTACGGGCGGTGAGCTTCCCGCACTTATACTCGCGGACAGTATCTCAAGGATGCTGCCCGGTGTACTTGCAAACGAAGATGCATTCACCCTTGAAAGTCACTATTCGGGTATGCTTGAATATCCTCAGTACACAAGGCCGTACGAGTGGCACGGCATGAAGGTGCCTCAAGTACTTACCACCGGTCACCATGCCAACATACTCGCATGGCAGCATGAGCAGTCACTCAGACGCACTTACGAAAGACGTCCCGACCTGCTCAGAAAAGCGGAGCTTTCAAAGAAGGATAAGGCCTTTATTGAAAAGCTCAGGGAAGACAAATAATGAAAAAAAGACTTGCATTTTTGTTCCTTATATGATAAAATGCAGTTCGTATGTTAGGTTTTACTGAAAGAGGTGAACACAATGAAGGAAGGAATCCATCCCAAGTATCAGCAGACAGAGGTTCGCTGTGCATGCGGTGAAGTCATCACAACCGGTTCAACAAAGGAAAATCTCAGAGTAGATATCTGCTCCAAGTGCCATCCCTTCTACACCGGCAAGCAGAAGCTTGTAGACACAGGCGGACGTGTTGATCGTTTTAACAAGCGTTTTGGTCTTAACAACAAATAATCTGTTTACAAACAGCAAATCGGCGGTGCATTATTCTTGCACCGCTTCTTTTGTATCAGCCGTTTTCTGAAGAGGTAATATGGAAAGCTATCAGACCGTAAAAAAAGAGGCACTTGACGAATATACCGTCAAGAAGTCCCGCTTCATAGGTCACATAAGACCCGTCACCACTCAGGAGGAGGCGCTGGCGTTCATCTCGGAGGTTTCAAAAAAACACTGGGATGCCACTCACAACGTCTATGCCTATATACTCCGTGAAGGTGGCGTCAAACGCTTTTCGGATGACGGTGAGCCCCAGGGAACGGCAGGTATTCCCGTACTTGACGTGCTTGAAAAAAGCGGTCTTACGGACTGTGCCGTGGTTGTAACAAGGTATTTCGGCGGCATAATGCTCGGCGCAGGCGGTCTGGTAAGAGCATATTCCCATTCGGCTTCCATAGCGGTTACCGCAGGTGAAATCATCACCCGTGCCCTCTGCGCAAGGATGAATGTCATCTGTGACTACACCTTTTACGGAAAGCTTTCCTCACTCATTCCCGAAGCGGGCGGAATCATTGAGGACACTCAGTTTGAAGACAGCGTTACCCTCACCTTCCGTCTTCCGTTAAAGGACGTCGATTCCTTCAGCGCAAAGCTGACCGATGCATCAAACGGCAGATATACCGCAGAAAAAACAGATGAATTCTTTGCCGAAATATAAAAGCGTATCTTCGGGCTGAAGATACGCTTTGCTTTTTGTACCGTTTACTTTACGAAGAGGAAAATTGAAACCTCGGGAAGAATCCTCGAAAGATTGATATGAAGCCAATGGAAGAACATTCGAAGCCATTCTCCGGAAATATATGAAAGGAAATCCTGCTTCTGGTCAAAGCCCTCTGCGTTGACAACGGGCTCCGTGTTTTCGCCCAGACCGAGGTCGTATAGCTTATTGAGTATGAGCTTTGATATTTCAATATTGCCCTGCGAGCTGGGATGAACACCGTCATTTGCGATAAGGTCCTGTCTGCCGTCAAAGGCGGAGCAGACGTCAATCAGCTCGTATGCACCCGGATTCTTTTCAAGATAACCTTCAAATACACCGTTTACAAGTCCCAGGCCGTAGGCGTAAACCTCTCTTGCATAGTCATATCTGGGATTATATATATTCTGTACGAGAATGGTGCATTCGCTGTTCAGCTCCTTGATACGGGCGATGATTTTTTCAAAATTCGACTCAAACACCTCGGTAATTTCGTCCATAAGCGAATAATCGTCAAACACGACACCGTTCAGAATGATGAGCGGAAGCTTTTCCTGAATGAAATCATTGCCGCCAATTGAAAGAGTGATAATATCGGCGTTTGAAATGTCCTCGGCGGCTTCCTCGTTGGTTTCAAGGTATTTCAGCAGCTGAGCGGATTTGAATCCGCTGACGGAATCGTTGAAATAATTGTAGCCGTTTGTGTCGGCAACAATCTTTGCATAGCACGCTTCTTCCGAATTGTAAACGCCTGCACCGAAAGCAATGGAATCACCGATAACGACGTAATTGAGCGGCTCGTCTTCCGCCGCAAACACACATACGCAAACCGAAACAGCCATAATGATTGCAAGGACAACGGAAATCAGTTTTTTCATAATACCTCTCCTTTGAATGTTTTGTTACTTTCAATATAGCACCTTATATTTTTCATTTCAACAATAAAGTAAAAAATCAGCGGATATTCCTTACGAATACCCGCCTTTTTTATTCATCGCCGTTTTCTTTTATTCTCTTTTCTTTAGGCTTGTCTTCTTTGACTTTCTTTTCTTTGGGTTTATCCTCTTTGACTTTCTTTTCTTTGGGCTTGTCTTCTTTGACCTTTTCCTTTTTCTCCTTTTTCGGTTTTTCCTTTACCTTGGAAGAATCGGGCTGAGTCTGTTTTCTCTTTATCTTGTTGGTGCTTGTTTTTTCAAATTCCTCGTCACGGATTTTAACGTCGGAAACCTGCTTATAAATCGGGAGATTCCTGCAGACCTCTCTGATTTTTCTCAGCACCTCGGCACCCGTTTTCTTTTCGTTGAGGTAAACCTCTGCCTGAAGAGTGGTTTCGTTGCCCTTTTCGTCAACGGTACCGCTGACGATTACCTCCTGAACGTAGTCAATACCCTGAATATAGCTCTCGATTTCTTCGGGATAAATATTCTTGCCGTTATTGAGAACGATGATGTTTTTCTTTCTGCCGCAGATAACCAGACGGTTATCCTCATTGATAAGTCCGTAGTCGCCGGTGTAGAACCAGCCGTCTTTCAGCACCTCGTCGGTCTGCTCACGGTTATGGTAGTAACCCATCATTACGATGTCACCCTTAACGCAGATTTCACCGATACCCTCCGAATTGGGCTTGTCGATTCTCCACTCAATACAGGGAAGTCTGTAACCGACGGTACGGTAGTCGTTGAATTCGTCGTTATTTACGCAGATAAGCGGTGAACACTCGGTAATGCCGTAGCCGTTGATAAAATCAATACCGATATTTTCAAAGAACTCGGCAACCTCGGCTCTGACGGGAGCACCGCCGCAGATAACTTTCTTGAGATTACCGCCGAATTTATCAAGAATATCCTCAAACATCTTACGCCTTTTGTCAACACCCGCTTTTCTCATACCGTTGCAGGTGGCGACAAGAGCGTTGAATTTCTTTGTCATTCCCGTTTTCTCAAGCTCGCGCATGGTTCTGTTATAGAAGATTTCGGCGATTGCGGGAACGATACAGATATAATCGGGCTGATATAATTTCATATTGTTGAGGATCGCTTTAAGACTGTCATTGATGCAAAGGCACGAATGATGATGGAAGGAAATAAGCAAATCCGCAATGTTTTCGTAAGTATGGTTATAAGGAAGCACGGAAAGACCCACGTCGTAGAATATCGTGACGCGAAGGCCGTTGCAGGTGCAGGCGATAAGATTATGCTCGCTGAGCATAACGCCCTTTGACATACCGGTCGTACCCGAGGTATAAACCAGCAATTTCATGGCGAGATTGTCCGTTTTCTGCTCAAGATAAGCGGATTTATCAAGGAATGAGCCCTCCCTGACAGCGGTTTCAATGGAAATATATCTGCCCTCATCCTCTTCACGGTCAAGGGAAATATAGAACTTTATACCTTTGAGAGAGTCAATATTGTTTTCAATTATCGGCTCGTATTTCTTGTCGCAAAAAAGCACCTGCGCTTCACAGTCGTTGAGAATATGAATAAGATCCTCCTCGGGAAGCTCCTTGTCAACGGGTACAAAAACGCCGGATGAACGAAGCCCCGTAAAATAGGCGGTAATCCAGTTAAAGCTGTTCTTTCCCACGCACGCGTAATGACAGTCGGTAAAGCCCTTTGACACGAGATAAGCTCCGAGGGAGGTAAATCTGTCAATGAACTGACCGAAGGTATAGGTCTGCACTTCACCGTTTTTCTTGAATTTGTAGGCAGGTCTTCCCGATGCGTTGGCAGCGGCATAATCAATCATTTCCGCTATTGTGTCAACCATGGGAACTTTATAATATTGAAATTCTGTCTTAGGCATATAAAACCTCTGAAAATATACTTAGAATAGGAGTTCAAAAACGAATGTAACCGCGCAGCATATAACCGCGACGGAAATCATTTTAAGTCCGAACCAGGCTCCCGCTATACCGGCCGCAAGTGCAATCGCTCCGGCAATCGGGCTGCCCGTGGCATTGATGATTGCGGGAAAAACCATTACGGCAAGTGTTACGTAGGGAACGTAATACAGGAATGACTTAAAAAATTTGTTTGTGATCTTTTTTCGTATAAGCGTCATGGGCAGAACACGGAGTAAAAAGGATACTCCCGCCGCCACAAGAATATAGAGGAAGATGCCGGTCTGTGATACATTCATTTTTCTTCTTCCTCCCCGCCGTTTTCCTTTACGGGGAACAGAATTGCTCCCAGGGACGAAATCAGAACGGTCAGAATTATGATTCTGATGCTTTCGGGAATTGAGGAAAGCAGACTGATTTTGGAAAAGACAAAGCTTGCGATAAAGCTGATGATAATAAGAATAAGAATCGCTTTATCCTGCTTCGCGGGTGGGATAATAATCGCAATGAACATACCGTAGATTGCAACACTGAGGGCAAGCACCACGGACTCAGGAAGGATATTGCCTGCGATGATACCCAATGCAGTACCCAAAGCCCATGAGGGAAGGGCAATCAGCATGGCACCATACTCATAAAAGTGATTTACGTTTCCGTTTTGAGCAATGCTTATGGCAAATATTTCGTCCGTAACACCGAAGCCCATCAACAGACGGTGACTCGTCTTCTCTTCGGGAGCGATTCGCTGACTCAGTGCGGTACTCATAAGCAGATACCTGCAATTTACCACAAGTGTAAGAAGAGCCATTGAAATATATCCCGAATTGTCGGCTATCGTCTGAATAACGGCATACTCTCCTGCGGAAGCGTGGTTGAGAATACTTGAAATAAAGCCCTGATACCAGGTCATCCCCACCGCAGCCGCCTTTATGCCGAGCGAAAAAGAAACGGCAAAATATCCCAGTGCAATGGGAACGCCCGCCTTTACGCCCGAGCCAAGCTGGTTTTTACTGTTCATACGTTTTCCTCTCGTCTGCGTGTATCTTCACGACGCACGCACACTGGTTATAATACCATAACAAAAATATAAATGCTACTAATTTTTATACGAAAAATCTTTTTTTACGAAAAATTTAGGAAATCGAGAAAAATACAATCGGGTTTTCGTCACCATATCTTGAAAAAGTGGTGCAAAATTATTGCATTTAATCCGTATAGGGTGTATTATATTCGGGTAACATATCTCAGGAGGAATTTACTATGAAAAAATTATTTGCAGTTCTCATTTCTGCATTACTGATAGCGTCGGTACTTGCTCCCGTATGCTTCGCAACGGGTGACGATGCAATCGAATACATCAACATTGCTTACGTTCTTGAGCCGGGTGAAAAGCTGAGCAAAACGGAATTCACCATTTCCGTTTCTCTTACAAGCGCACCCGAAAATATCCTTGATATGACCGAAAATTTCACGATTGAAGAAATCAAGTGGTATAAGTCCGTCAAGCCCGAAGAGCTTACCGACCTTGACGAAACCGATTACTACGCCGATGAAATCGCTCACGATAATTTCAGAGAATGTGCTTCAACCGAGGAGGTTGACGAGGGCGCGATTTACAAAATCGAGCTCAGCAGTATCAAGGCATCGGACGGTACTCCCTTCAATCTTTACGTTCCCGAAGAAAGAGTTATGATCAACGGTACACCCGTTATTGAAATCGGCGGAAGCGACGTGCTCAGCGACGGCAGTAATCTTGACGTTTCCTTCTACTGCACGGTTGCCGGCTATATGAGCTTTGCCCAGCCCACCACAGAGCCCGAAACAATTCCCGAGACCGTTATCACCACAACGGAGCCCGAGGTCACGGAAAAGGTTGAGGAAAAATGCAATCTCTGCGGTATCTGCCCCTTCCAGCCCATGGGTGTCTGCCTTTTCATCTGGATAGGCGTTATCGTTGCAGGTCTTATAGTAATCCTGCTCCTTGTAAAGTCACTGCTTCCCAAGAAGGAAGACTGATATCGGCGTGCTTCATCCGAGGATGGAGCACTTTTTTATGAATCGGAATACATTTACGGAGGTATATTATGGCTTTCCTTGATTTCAAATTTTTCAGCGAGGTACTGGGAGTTCAGACGGAGGTTTACGTTCTGCTTCCCCAGAAAAATCTGAACGGTGAAATAGGCACCAGCACAAAAGCTCCCGACGAAAAATACAAGTGCCTTTATCTGCTTCACGGCTTGAGTGACGACCACACGATATGGATGAGAAGGACCTCCATAGAGAGATACGCTTCGGAATACGGAATTGCCGTGGTAATGCCCTGCGCACACAAAAGCTTTTACACCGATATGAAATACGGCATGAATTATTACACGTTCATAGCCAAGGAGCTTCCCGACAGAATGTGCGAATTTTTCAATATTTCCCCGAAGAGAGAGGATAATTACGTTGCCGGTCTTTCAATGGGCGGCTACGGAGCGCTGAAAATCGCCCTGCGTGAAAACGACCGTTTCTGTGCAGGCGCGGGATTTTCCTCCGCCGCGGATATTACGGTAAGGCGTTTCAGGGACGTAATGCTGCCGATTTTCGGTGAAGAGCAGATTATACCCGACGAGGATAATCTCTTTATCCTTGCAGAAATGAAAGCAAACGAAAAGAACAGACCCCGTCTGTTTATGGGATGCGGTACTGAGGACGGTCTTTACGAAGAAAACGTCCGTTTACGCGACAAGCTGACCGGTCTCGGCTACGATTTGACTTACAGAGAATCTCCGGGAACTCACTGCTGGGAATTCTGGGACGAATACATACAGTACGCCCTTGAATGGATGTTCGCAAAAAAATAACTGCGTATGCAGGAGGTAATATTATGAATACAATCAAGGTCAACAGCAAGAACACCCTCATGATTGCCCACAGAGGCATGAGCGGTATCGAGCTTGAAAACACAAACGCCGCGTTTATCGCCGCAGGCAACAGAAGTCATTTCGGCATTGAAACAGACGTTCATAAGACGGCGGACGGCAAATATATCATCATTCACGACGACCACACGGGCAGAGTGGCAACCGAAGATATTTCCGTTGAGGGCAGTGAATTTGATACGCTGCGCAATCTGACACTCGTTCACAAAGGCGATGATACGAGAAAAGAACTCTGTCTGCCCACTCTCAAGGAATACGTCAACACCTGCAAAAGATACGAAAAGGTGGGCGTTCTTGAGCTGAAAAACAAATTCACTTATGAAGAAATCGGTGAAATAATCGCCGAAATAAAAGAATGCGGCTATATTGAAAACATAATCTTCATTTCGTTCTGCTTTGACAATCTCGTAAGAGTAAGGCAGTATCTCCCCTGCTCCATCGTGCAGTTCCTTGTTGACGATTTTACGAACGACCTTCCCGACAGACTTGCCGGGCAGAAATTTGACCTTGATATCCACTACAAGGCACTCACAAAGGAAAACATTGACCTGCTCCATTCAAAGGGAATCAAAATCAACTGCTGGACCGTTGACACCGCGGAAGAAGGTCAGCAGCTCATCGACTGGGGCGTCGACTACGTCACAAGCAATATCCTTGAATAAGAGTAAAAAACAGTCCCGTCCTCAACCGAGAACGGGATTATTTTTCCGTGTCCGTCATTTTTTGTGTCTTCCTTTTCCGATATGATATATCAATAATAAAGGTACA
The DNA here is from genome assembly GCA_045598305.1 of Acutalibacteraceae bacterium. Lineage (GTDB taxonomy): Bacteria > Bacillota > Clostridia > Oscillospirales > Acutalibacteraceae > CAG-177. The sequence continues at coordinate 2,271 of JAZLLW010000009.1, read as the reverse complement.
TACAATCAGCTAAAAACAATGCCATTTTTTATCTCCTCTCTTTTGTTTTCACTTATTTATACGAAGAACAAGAAAAAACGGCTAATAAGTTTTTTATTGAAATAACAACCCGTGGGTGATATAATATGCAGGTGTCACGGGAAGGAGGGAAAATATGCCTTACGAAATCTTTGCGGAATTCTATGATTCACTTATGGAAAACGCGGAATATGACGAGCGTGCCGACTATTATCAGCAGATTTTGTCGGATAACGGTATTCATTCGGGTATACTTGCCGATCTGGGATGCGGAACGGGAAGCATGAGTATCCGTATGCACCGGAAGGGCTACGACGTAATCGGAGTAGACCCGGGCATCGGTATGCTGATGCAGGCAAGACAGAAGACAGCGGGCACGGATATCCTTCTTCTCAACCAGTCAATGGAGGAGCTTGATCTTTACGGCACGGTTGACTGCGCAATCAGCACCCTTGACTGTATCAATCACCTTGAGAGCAGAGAAAACGTACTCACGGCTTTCAAAAAAATCTCTCTGTTCATGAATAAAGGCGGTATTTTTGCATTTGACGTGAACACGGTGTTCAAGCACAGAAACAAACTGGCGGATAATGCCTACATGTTTGAAAACGATAAGGTATTCTGTGCGTGGCAGAATTCTCTCAACGATGATGACAGCGTTGACATTACCCTTGATTTCTTTGTGGAGGACGAGGGTGCGTACTGCCGCGAAACGGAATGCTTCACCGAAAGGGCATATCCCCTTGAGGAATTGAAGCAGATGCTTGAGGAAACCGGCTTCACGGTAAAAAATATATATGACGATATGACGTTTTCACCCGTAAAGGAAGACAGCGAAAGAGCCGTCTTCGTAGCGGAAAAGAGGTAAATATGAGCAAGGCAGTAAGAATGATAGCAGATGACGGCACACTTTCCGTCATAGCAATAGATTCAACGGATATAGTATCAAGAATGGAGCAGCTTCACTGCACCTCGGCGGTCACCTCGGCAGCTCTGGGCAGGCTGCTCACTGCCGCCTCAATGATGGGTGCGGTAATGAAGGGAAAGGACGACACGCTGACGGTACGTCTTAACGGCAACGGCCCCGCAGGTCCCGTAATCGCGGTATCCGACAGTGAGGGAAACGTAAGGGGTTACGTATCAAATCCCATAGTGGAAATCCCCCTCAACGAAAAAGGAAAGCTTGACGTAAGAGGCGCGGTAGGTACCGACGGGACGCTCACCGTAATGATGGATTTAGGACTGAAAGAGCCCTATATCGGTCAGATACCCATAGTCAGCGGCGAAATTGCAGAGGATATTACCGCATACTACGCACAGAGTCAGCAGACACCCACGGTATGCGCACTGGGCGTGCTCGTAAATCCCGAGCTGACGATAAAGGCGGCAGGCGGATTTATGATTCAGCTTCTCCCCTCCGCAGGTGAAGACACGATTGAGCTTGTTGAGGAAAGCATAAAGAATATTCCGCCCGTTACGAATATGATTACTTTGGGAATGACTCCCGAGGATATATGCAGAAGCGTGCTTAAAAAATTCAATCTTGAACTGCTTGACGAATTCTCCCCAGAATACAGATGCAACTGCACAAGGGAAAGATTTGAAAGAGGACTCGCCACTCTCAGCAAAGAGGACCTGACCGAAATGGCAGAGGATAACGTAACCGAAGTAAGCTGTCATTTCTGCAACAAAAAATACAGATTTTCTTCTGACGAAATACGTTCTCTTATAAAATTAAAATAATTAAGAGGAAAAATTTCCGTTTTTCAGGTATTTTTTTGAAAAAGTGCTTGACATCCCCGCTAATTTGTTGTATTATATGCAAGCCGTCAAACAAAAGGCGGCAGCCGTGGGAGCATAGCTCAGCTGGGAGAGCACCTGCCTTACAAGCAGGGGGTCACAGGTTCGAGCCCTGTTGTTCCCACCATTTTGGCCCGGTAGTTCAGTTGGTTAGAACGCTAGCCTGTCACGCTAGAGGTCGACGGTTCGAGCCCGTTCCGGGTCGCCATTTTTGCCTTTGTAGCTCAGTTGGTAGAGCAGTGGACTGAAAATCCACGTGTCGCTGGTTCGATTCCGGCCGAAGGCACCATTTGCGGATGTAGCTCATCTGGTAGAGCGCCACCTTGCCAAGGTGGAGGTAGCGAGTTCGAATCTCGTCGCCCGCTCCAAATCAGATACCATAGATTGATACAGCGTATCCGTCTATGGTGTCGTTATTTTATGCCCTGAAAATGCCAGTATTTCAAGGCTTTC
>JAZLLW010000008.1:0-2254 GCA_045598305.1 Acutalibacteraceae bacterium | reverse complement strand
AACATCATGAAGGGCTATTACAAAATGCCCGTTGAAACCGCGGAAACCATTGATGCGGACGGCTGGCTTCATTCCGGCGATATCTGCTGCCGTACTCCCGACGGATATTTCAAGGTCACGGGCCGCCTTAAGGATATGATTATCCGCGGCGGTGAAAATATATATCCCAGAGAGCTTGAGGAATTCTACCTCGGCAACGAAAAAATCAGAGACGTTCAGGTAGTAGGCGTTCCCGATAAAGCCCTGGGCGAAGAAGCATGCGCATGGATTGTTCTTAACGAAGGCGAAACCGCTGACGAAAACGAAATGAAGGAATACGGTCTGGCACACATTGCCCGTCACAAGGTTCCGAAATATTTCCTCTTTGTGGATGAGCTTCCCATGAATGCCGCAGGCAAAATCCTCAAATACAAGATGAGAGAACAATCCATTGAAATTTTCGGTCTTGAAAAATAAATACCCCGCCCGCAGCATTTGATTTTGTAGCAATATACAAATTATTCACCGGATTTTGTGAAAAATGCTTGACACCATTTTCCTTTTGTGATAATATACGCATAATTTGATAATTAAAGGCAATGACGAAGACGGAAAAGACGTAATGCTTCCAGAGAGTCGGGGATGCTGTGATCCCGGCAGCGGATATCTTATTTCCCATCCCTTCCGAGCCGGGGACCCGAAAGCAGATGCAAGTAGATATCCCCCGAGAATGCTGCGTTAGTGCATAGGGCTTGTCAGAGTCCGAAGAGTGGCACGAAAGTGCAAATTGAGTGGTACCGCGGGTATCGGATAAAATTTCCGGCTCGTCTCAAGTTAAAGCTTGAGACGGGTCTTTTATTTTCGGCTTTGTCTCACGCAGAAGCGACAAAGGAGGACAACGGCAATATGGACAACAGCAACACCATGAACAGCTTACAGGAAACAGCGGCAAGAATCAAAGAGATGCGTGAAATCCTCGGCTTTTCCCGTGCGGAAATGGCGGACAAAACCGAGGTTTCCGTTGAGGATTATTGCGCCTATGAGGACGGAAAGGCGGATTTCCCCTTTACCTTCATTCACAAATGCGCTCTCGCCTTCGGCATTGATATCACAGCCCTTCTTGAAGGCCGCACGACCCACCTTTCATCCTACACGGTAACGAGAAAGGGTCAGGGTCACGACACCGCAAAGGAGGAAGGCATCTCCATCCAGAATCTTGCTCCCAAATTCAAAAACAAGCTCGCGGAGCCCTACTGGGTAAAGTATGAATACTCCGCAGAGCTACAGAATAAGCCCATTCATACCACAAAGCACAACGGCCAGGAATTTGACCTCGTTATCTCCGGCTCCCTGCTGGTACAGGTAGGCGACAATAAGGAAGTGCTTCACGAGGGTGACAGCATCTTTTACAATTCCTCCACACCTCACGGTATGATTGCCGTTGACGGAAATGACTGCACCTTCCTTGCGGTAGTCCTTCCCGGTGACAAGGCGCAGGAGGCGGAAATCAGGGAAAGCGTTGCCGCCGCGCGCCCCGCTACGGGACTTATCGTTGACAAATACGCAAAATGCGTTGAAGACGAAAAGGGCCGTCTCAAATCCATCAGCTTTGAAAATATTGAAAAATTCAACTTCGGCTTTGACGTCGTTGATGCCATCGCCAAAAAATACCCCGACAAAACGGCAATGATTCACCTTGACATCGACAAGGTCGAACGCCGCTTCACCTTCCGTCAGATAATGCAGGAGAGCGCAAGGACAGCCAACTACTTCACCTCTCTGGGCATCAAAAAAGGCGACAAGGTAATGCTGGTGCTCCGCAGACACTATCAGTTCTGGTTTGCGATGATCGCCCTGCATAAAATCGGCGCGGTTGCGATTCCCGCCACCTTCCAGCTCAAGGAACACGATTTTGAATACAGATTCAATGCCGCAGACGTCAAGGCAATTGTCTGCACGGCATTCGGCGATACTCACGAAATAGCGGAAAGAGCCGCTGAAAACTGTCCCAGCGTCACCACCAAAATCCTTGTAGGCGGCGCAAAAGACGGCTGGCACGATTTTGACAGCGAGTATTCCATCTTCAGCAGTCACTATCCCAGAACGGAGGATACTCCCGGCGGAAATGACACCGCCCTTATCTTCTTCTCATCGGGTACGACGGGCAATCCCAAGATGGTCGAGCACAGACACACCTATTCCCTCGGCCATTTCGTTACCGCAAAATACTGGCACTGCTGTGAAAAGGACGGTCTTCACTTCACCATTTCCGACA
>JAZLLW010000007.1:0-109270 GCA_045598305.1 Acutalibacteraceae bacterium | reverse complement strand
GTACACGGTTCGTTTTTCTTAGATGGTGATAGTGACGAGTACCCCATACGCCGATGGGCTTGTCCTTTGGCAGTTCAACATCGGGGAGCAGATAATCTCCGACCTGCTTGTATGTACCGCCCATTTGCTCAAATAATGATTTCTCCATTTTGCTCAACTCCTTATCTTGTTTTTCTTTGTGGGTGCGTCAATGATTTTGAGAAGCAGTGCGGATACATCTTCGACCGGTTTACCCTCATCAATGAACATTGTCCGTGCCTTGTTCACGCATCCGACCAATAGCCGATACTCAAAATCGTCCAGTACCAAACGCCTTTTGATTTCTTTCATAAGCAAAATCCTCCTTTGCGACACTATTTTATCGCAAAAGAGGATTTTATGGAAATGTGCGTTTTTGAAAGAAAAAGAGTGTCAGCTTTTGGCCGTCCGACACTCATTTTCGTATAACTCTGTTTTGGCTTGTTGTGTTAGTTCCTATTTTAACCGTCGGCACATATCGAGTATTCATAACACAAGTGAATACTCGATTTTCTTTTTGTCAGGCAATGATTCATATATATTTTTGTTTATGTAACCGAGCAGGCTTTTGACCTGCTCTTTTTTTGTTGTCAGGTTGTTTTTGATTGAGTGATATATCCTCATAAAGTCGTTCGTAAAGCATATTGTTTATTTCTTACGATATGATAAATATAACGGTTTTGTTCAAGAAAATAATTGTATTCAGCGATACAATAAATACCTCCGACAGAATATAATCAAAAATGTTTCTGAAGACTCTGGCAGAAAAAACAGCCCTCCGAAATCAATTCAGAGGACCGAAAACAATTTTGAAAATTAAGTTTCCGTAAACTTTAGTAATTAAATTAGTGTGTCATAGTTAAGTGTACGCTGCATTTCTCATTCTCTCTTGTATTATCAGGATTTTAAAATTTAACCTTATTTTAATACAAAAATTATAAGAAATTTGTCAGTTTTCAGGGGGAGAAAAAATATTTAATGATTTTCTCCGTTCCGTTGTTTTGGCAATAATACGGAAAGTTGTAAATATTACCGTTATAACGATTCAATAATTTCCCGAAATTCTTTAGTGTTACGTATACAGTCAAAGTCCTCATCCGCAAGCCATTTATCACGCATAATTTCGCATAATGAACGTGAATCACCTGTTTCAAAATCGTTTCTGTTTTCGGTTATATCACCGAGCAGTAAAGTTGAACCTGTGATTATTTCAGGGCGGTTGTCAAAGTTTTCAGCACATCTTACGGAAATTTTTAGCTGATTAAATGCTTCTCCGTACTTTTCCAAACGTAAAAATGTTCGGGCGTAATTGCAGTGAAATCTTGCACTTCCCCAATCATTATTCGGAACTTTTCCGTCGTATATAAGTGAGTCAAGCTCCATACGTTTTTCATATACTTTTATCAATTCTTCGTCCGGGAGTAAGTTGTAACAGAGAAGTGAATAAATACCGGAAGACAGGATTTCATAGCCCTTTCGTATACGTTCTCTTGTAAAAGGCAGCTTTTCATCATCGTTAAGACACCACCACATAACATTTTCACGACATTGTTCCGCAGCCGGCAGTGTTTCATAAATAGTTCTGCCGATTTCTTTTCTGCCCATTTCGCAGTGATTAAATGCAAGTCTTGCTGTAGCTTCAAGGCGAATATCAGGATCCGAACAGTATTTCATTATTCTTTCGCCGAGTGCAGTAATTTCAGCATCGTACTTTTCCATATTTTCTTTCCATTCAGGAATATTACCGTCCTCATCACCTGAAACAAAAAGAGCATACATCAGTTTGTTAAGTAATTCAAAATTATTCGGGTATTCTGCAACGCCTTCACGGGCAATGGCAATGCAGTCATAAATTTTCCCCTGACTGATTGCATTTTGAAATCTTTCAAGATACTGTGCCACATGAACCTTTTCTGTTGATTCTTCGACACCGAGAAGTTTATCAACAGAAATATTGAAAAAATCAGCGATAGTCGGCAGAAGTTCCATATCCGGATAGCAGATATTATTTTCCCAACGAGAAACAGATTGATATGAAACGCCGAGGATTTCTGCAAATTCTTCTTGTGTTATATCCTTTTCTTTACGAAGATGTTTTATATTATCACCTATATTAAGTTTCATAGTATTCGCTCCTTTTTGTTTTGAAATCAGCGCCTCTTTCTGTGATTATTATACGATGTATAGTTTATACAATCAATAACATATACAGAGATAATAATTCTCGGTTTAAGTGAGTAACTTATACATAAATCATTTCTTTGAAAATGATTTCTTCTGCACAGTGCCGGTAGTTGTTCATAATTCTTACCCATTTCATTTGGTTTGTAACTTTTAGTTGTTCATCACACCCATCGGCTTCAGCAAATGCTTTTACAGTCTGTTTAAGTATTTTATTTGCTTTCGTAATTTTTGCTCACTATCACAGTACACTTTTTGTTGTCAACCCAACTAATTATTCTATAGACAATATTACACTTTTTGTCAATTTTTTCGTATGTTATGCAAGAGACAATATTTGCCATTATAAATCAGCCGCAGTGCAATCGTTTTATGCAAATATTTTTTCCGTATTGAAAATGTGTCAGTGTTTTTGCTATAATATAAAAAACAACACGGAGGTATAACATGATAAGCGGAAAAAACATTGTTCTTACCGGTGCCAACAGCGGTATCGGGCTTGAGGTACTGAAGATTCTTGTCAAGGGGAATAACAAAATCCTCTGCGTTGACAAAAATACCGACAATCTCGTTAAATTTGACCCTGCAAAAGTAACGGTCATGGAAAAGGACGTTTCCTCCCGTGAGGCGGTTGACGCCGTTTTTGATAAAGCCGCGGAAATATTTCCCTTCATTGACATTTTCTATGCAAACGCGGGTTATCCCTACTATGAAGAAATGAATTACGTTGATTGGGACAGAGTTCAGGCAATGTTTGAAACCAACGTATTCTCTCCTATTTATTCATACCAGAAATACGTTGAATATCTTGACGGCAGAAAAGGTATTTTTGCCATTACCGTTTCCGCAATCGGTGAAATGGCGATGCCCGGATTCACGGTTTACAGTGCATCTAAATTTGCCATGCACGGCTTCCAGCAGGGTATACGCCTTGAAAAGCCGGATAACGTCCAGCTTACCTGCCTCTATCCCGTGGCAACAAATACGAATTTCTTCCCCACGGCAAGCCCCATTCAGTTTAGAAAGCCCTTCCCCGTTCAGGAGCCCGACGTCGTTGCAAAGAAAATGGTCGAGGGAATCGAGAGCGGAAAAGACAAGGTAAGCCCCTGCCTTCTCTTTGGTCTTTCAAAGATTCTTATGGGTGTTTGTCCTCCCGTAAGGACCGTTTACTGGGCTCTTGAAAAAAAGAAATTCAAGGAATATAAGGAAAATATCAAAAACGGAACGGGGAAGAAATGGAATGAGTGATAATATTCTTTTTACACCTATGAAAATAGGTAACTGCGAAATAAAAAACAGAATCGTTATGGCTCCCATGCTTATGGGCTTCGGCAGATTTGACGGCACACCTACAGAGCAGATGATGGATTATTATGAGGAGCGTGCCAAGGGCGGAACGGGTCTCATAATCACCGAAATCACAAGAGTCAACGACAAGACCGGCGCCGCCGCATTTGCACAGCTTTCCGTAAGCTCGGATGCACATATCAAGCCCCTTTCGGAGCTTGCAGAGCGTATTCACAGACACGGCTCAAAGCTTTTCGTTCAGCTTCATCATCCCGGCAGGCAAAACGTAGGTCTGCTTGTAGGCACCGTTCCCCTTTCAATTAAGGCGGAAAAGCTGACGAAGGGTGCATACGGCAAGCTTCTCTATAAGCTCACCCCCGCGGTCGGCCCCACTCTGCTCAAAAACGATATCGTTCCCTCCTCCGTCGCTCCCTCAAAATGCGACCCCGCATATTTTGCAGGCGGCAGGGTAAGAGCACTTCGTTATGAGGAAATCAAGGAGCTTGAGCAGGATTTCATCAACGGTGCGGTAAGAGTCAAGAAAGCGGGCTGTGACGGCGTTGAGCTTCACGCATCACACGGCTACCTGCTTCAGCAGTTCTTCAGCCCCGTAACAAATCAGCGTACCGACGAATACGGCGGCTCATTTGAAAACCGTATGCGTTTCATCACTAATATAATTAACGGAATCCGCGAAAAATGCGGCAAGGATTTCCCGCTTATCGTGCGTCTTACCGTTGACGAATGCTATAAATTCATCGGCAAGTCCGACAAGGGCTATGCTCTTGAAGAAGGCATCAGGATAGCAAAGGCACTTGAAGCCCTCGGAGTTGATGCCATTGACGTTTCGAGTGCGGGATATGATACCTTCAATTACTGGCTTGAGCCCGTATCGTTTGAGCCGGGCTGGAGAAAATATATGGCAAAAGCGGTCAAGGATGCCGTAAACATTCCCGTCATAGCCGCAAATCTCATCCGCTCGCCTGAGCAGGCAGAGCAGCAGATCAAAGAGGGCTACCAGGATTTTGTATCCCTCGGCAGGCCTCATATAGCGGACCCCGACTGGGCAGGCAAGGCAGAGAGAGGCGAAACAATACGCCGCTGTATCTGCTGTCTGAACTGTATAGAATCAATGCAGAATAACGCCTACATCGGCGGTCACGGCGAATGTGCCGTCAATCCCTTCGTCGGAAACGAAAAGAAGGAGCTCGTAAAAAACGGAAACGGCAGAAAGGTAGTTGTATGCGGTGCGGGTCCCGCAGGTCTGACCTCAGCATATATACTCGCTCTGCGCGGCTTCAGCGTGACCATTCTTGAAAAATCCGATAAGCCCGGCGGTCAGCTCAATCTCGCATCCGCACCTCCTCACAAAGAAAAAATCGCCTGGTTTATTGAAGACATGGAGAAGCTTTGCAGGGAAAACGGCGTTGAAATCGTACTTTCAACTCCCGCAACAAGCGAAACCGTCAAGTCATACAATCCCTACGCGGTCATCTGTGCCATGGGCAGTAAACCCGTTGTCCCCTATTTCGGCGGAGAATACAAATACGATGACCTGTATACGTTTGAGGACGTTCTTTCCGGTAAGAAGCCCATTGAAAACGAAAGCGTTGCGGTAATCGGCTCGGGTATGACGGGCCTTGAAACAGCGGAATTTCTCAACGAAAAGGGATGCAAGACCGTAATCATAGAAATGGCAGATACCGTCGCTCCCGGAACGTGGATGCAGCATCTTGACGACGTTTTACCGCGTCTGAAAGAAAAGGGCACGGTTATCAGTACGGGCGAAAAGCTTTGCGAAATATACGCCGACAGAATCGTAACCGTCAACGTAAAGACTAATGCAAGGGAAAACTACTACGTCAGCAAGGTAGTGCTTGCCCTCGGCTCAGGCAGTAACCGTGACCTTGCGGACGAAGTAAAGAAGGCAGGCATAAGGACGCTTGTCATAGGTGACAACTCCAGGGTCGGCAGAATCGCAAATGCCACCTCCACGGCATACGAAGCGGCAATTTCACTTTGATTTATCCCCCGTTTGTTCTTCGGACAGACGGGGATATTTTTGTCTGAAAAATTCCGTTCTCTGTGGCAATATAAGATACAGTGTGATATAATCGGTCTTATGAGAGACAAATCAAAAAAGAGTGAGAAAATGGAAAGAGAAGCAAACAGAAAGCCAAACGTAATTATCATCATGACAGATGACCAGGGATACGGTGATCTGAGCTGTATGGGATCAGATTTTGTCAAAACGCCCAATATTGATTCTCTTGCCGAAAGCGGAACGAGATTTACGTCAATGTATTCCGGCTCTCCCGTATGCTCACCGGCAAGAGCATCCCTGCTTACGGGCAGATATCCCGGCAATGCAGGTGTAAGGGCGATACTTGCATGTCACAGAAAAGCGTCCGGACTTACTCCTGAAGTGCCCACCATAGCCGCCGCATTGAAGAAGCAGGGCTACGCAACGGGCATTTCGGGTAAATGGCATCTCGGATTAAAGGACGAATGCAGACCCAATTCAAACGGTTTTGACGAATTCAGCGGCTTCCTTGCCGGCTGTCTTGATTACTACTCACACATTTTCTATTACGGAATGGCAGACGGCAACACCAATCCCACCCACGATTTATGGGAAAACGAAAACGAGGTTTACGCCAACGGAGAATATCTGACAGAGCGTATCACCCGCAAGGGAATTGAATTTATCAGAAAGCACAAAGACGAGCCGTTCTTACTCTACGTTGCATATAACGCTCCACACTACCCCATGCACGCTCCCGAAAAATACGTTGACAGATTTGCGGATTTACCATGGGATAAGCGTATGATGGCAGCTATGATAAGCGCGGTTGACGACGGCGTGGGTGAAATCCGCGAGGAGCTGAAAAAACTCGGTCTGTCAGACAATACGATAATCTACTACCAGAGCGACAACGGTCCTTCAAGAGAATCGCGAAACTGGATGGACGGCAGTACCGACTCGTATTACGGCGGTACGGCAGGTAAACTGACGGGTCATAAATTCAGTTTGTTTGACGGCGGAATAAGAGTACCGGCTATCATAAGCGGCCCCGATATTCAAAAGAATACGGTCAACGATAATCCCCACATTGCGGCGGATATTTTCCCCACGGTGCTTGAGGCCTGCGAAGGCAATACCGATGAATACGAGCTTGACGGAATGAGCATTCTCGGTGAACTGAAGGGCGGAAAAGAACAGACGCATGAATATATTTTCTGGGAAATGGAGCAGCAGACAGCCGTCAGATGGGGAAGGTATAAGCTCGTAATCAACGGTCAGCTTGTGGAAGGAGAAAAAAAGCGCGCAGACCTTTTCCTTTCCGACATAGTAAACGACCCGGGAGAAAAAGAAAATCTGGCAGATAAATTCCCCGCACTTGCCGAAGAGCTGAAAGAAAAAGCATTGGCATGGCGTGAGGGCATAGAAAAAACCTGGGATGTAAAATTCGCGGCAAATTACAAGCAGGCGTAAAATTCCGATTTGATAAAATCTTGCTTTTATAATATACAGATGCTATAATAAATCAAATTGACTGTCAGGCAGGGAGGATTTCCGAATGATTTTTGATAAAAGCAAAAAGGTTTTTCCCACGATTACCGCCATTATCGGCATACTGATTTTTGCAGCGATTTTCATTATGCGGCTGAATCTCGTCTGTGTCGTTGCCGTAGCATATATGTGCATCATGTCGGCATTGATCGTGCTCGGTCTTATTATCAAAAAGAAGGTATATATAGGCAATCTCATCGGTTACGGTGCATCGGGTCTGGGCATAATTCTGTATTACGTTATCTTCGGTGCGGATGCCGGTTTCGGTGCATTCACAAGCGGACTCAAGGGCTTCAGAACTGTCAAAAATTATTTTTTTACCCACGGGGCGGCTTTCCCCGTAAGGATTCTCGGCAACATTCTCATCGCCGCGCCATGGCTGATTACATTTATCCTGCTCATCGTTTTTATAATTAAGAAGAACGGTGCAAAAAAAATCGTACCAATGTTCATAAGCATCGTTCTCTGCCTTACGACTGTTTTATACGTTCTTACGATGAATCTTCGCTCAAAGCCCAACACACAGCGTATGTGGGAGGGCCACGACGAATACCTCAAGGGTATAGATCAGCATCAATCGGACAGTCCCAACGTGCTGTTCATTCTCATGGACGATATGGGATGGGGCGACATTTCCCGTAACGGTGCGATTTTTGATACTCCCAACTTTGACCGTATCTGTGACGAAGGCGTAAGCTTTGATAATTTCTATTCAAGCTACTCCGTCTGCTCGCCCGCCCGTTTTGCTGCCATGACCGGCAGATATCCCTTCCGCGGATTTGCCGATAACGTTATGTATCCCACGGTCAACTGTGTTTCTCCCTTTGCCGCCACAAGACTTTTTAACTCAATTGAAATGGGCGGAAACTGTGACGGTATGCTCGGCGATGAAATAACTATCGCTGAGGTATTTCAGAATGCGGGCTACGACACTGCCTGCTTCGGAAAATGGCATTTGGGTGACTACGGCGAATACCTGCCAACAAATCAGGGCTTTGACTATTTTTACGGCAGTCACTACGTAAACGATATGAAGCCGTTTTATCATGTCAGCGAAAAAAACGGAGAATTTGAAATCATTCACGGTACAGATGAGCTCAAGGACCAGAGCAAGGCAACCGAATGGATAAACAAAGAAATGTTTTCGTGGCTTGATAAGGAACTTGAGAGCGACAATCCGTTCTTTGTATACTATTCATCACCCTGGCCTCACGCTCCCGTATATGCAGGTGACGACTTTGACGGCAAGTCAGGTATGGGCACTTACGTTGACTGCATAACCGAGGTCGACTACTATCTCGGTCTGCTCTTTGATAAGCTTGAAGAAGCAGGTGAACTTGACGATACGATTATAGTATTCACAAGCGACAACGGCCCTGCCCTTGAGGGCTCAACCGGTGAACTCAGAGGCGGTAAATACCTTGCCTACGAAGGCGGCCAGAAAGTACCCTTCGCCATCCGCTGGGGTAATAACGGCGGCTTATGGGATGCGGGCTCAACCCGTTCACAAAGTGCAACTCTCGTTGACCTTTTCCCCACTCTTATTGATTTGTGTCATATCAGCAAAGACGGTAAGGAAAGTTATCTGCCGAAAGACAGAACGGTTGACGGTATTTCAATGATGCCCGTCCTTAAAGACGACAATGTAATTCACACGGATGAATATCCCATCCTCTATATGAAGCGTGAAAAGCTAAAGGCAATACAGTACACCGTACCCACGAGCGAAATTCTGAGCCGCGAGGAATATAAGAATTATGACTATGACGTGCTGAAAGAAAACGAATATATTGATTTCAAGTATTTTCAGCGTATTCAGAACGATAACTCCGCATTCTTTGATAAATTCCGTAAAGACTGGCTTCATATTCTTTCCGACGATGCGGGTGAAAACTATAACAGAACTCCCGTTTATCCCACCGTATCAAAGGAAATGAGCGACAAGATGGACTCGATCATGAGTGATTTCAAAACAAACCGCAGAGGAGTAAAATAATAAATGCCTCCCCTTTCAATAATGATAAAGCCCGCATCAAGTCTTTGCAATATGCGGTGCAGATACTGCTTCTACCACGATGTTTCAAATATCCGTGAGGTAAAAAGCTTCGGTATCATGACCGGAAGCACGGCAGAAAATCTGATAAAAAAAGCATTTAAATTTGCAGACGGTGAAAGCGTCGCCTTTGCCTTTCAGGGCGGAGAACCCCTGCTGGCGGGAATTGATTATTTCAGGAATTTCGTTGCTCTTACAGAGAAATATAACGAAAAAAACAGCGTAATCTATTTCGGTTTACAGACCAACGGCACTCTCGTTACGGATGAATGGGCTGAATTTTTCAAGGCAAATAATTTCCTCATCGGGTTAAGTCTTGACGGCGGATACAAGGACAATAAATTTCGTGTTGATGCCGATGGGAACAACGCCTATAATAAGATAATCGCCGCCTCGGAAATTTTCAAAGCCCACGGCGTTGAATTCAATATACTGACAGTACTGACCGGATACTGCGCCGAAAACATTGACGCCATATACAGAGCTCTTACAAAAAAAGGATTCAGATACCTGCAATTCATCCCCTGCTTTCGTCCCTTCGGAGACAAATCCGAAAGCGAAATGTACATGACAAACAGACAGTACGCAAAATATCTCATTCACGGTTTCAACGCGTACGTAAAGGACTATGTGAGAGGCGAATACACAAGCGTCAGATACTTTGACAATCTCGTTCATCTGTTCCTGGGTAATCCTACGGAGCAATGCGGTATGTGCGGACACTGTATGCATCAATTCGTGGCAGAGGGCAACGGAAACATTTATCCATGCGATTTTTACTGCACGGACGAATGGCTGCTGGGCAACATAAACGAAAGCGATTTCAATACTCTTGCCCACAGCGAAAAGGCAGAGCAGTTCCTGCGTGAAAGTCTGAAAGTTGACGATAAATGCAAAAAATGCAGATACTATCCCATTTGCCGTGCAGGGGGATGCAAGCGTATGCGAAACGACCGTGACTACTGCGAAGCATACAAAGCGTTTTTTGATGCCTGCCTGCCCTTGTTCAGAGTATTTATAAACGAAAAGAAGTAATAAAAAGCAAAACCGCATCGGAACACCGATGCGGTTTTGTTAATTTATTGTAAGATTATTTTCAAATCCCGGGTCAGAGAAAATCTGTATTCATCGGCGGAAAACCCGGGAGAAGGTGAGCATTCCGAAAAATTCGTTCATACTATCTTTATTTCTCTTCTGTTACGGCTTTTATCAGCGCTTCCGCATAACAAGCAAATCCATCGTCATTGGGATGAAGAGTACCGTCACCGAAAAATGAAGTGTCATGGGGTACAAAGTCAAAGCCCCTTATAAGAGTCAGATTTTCGTATTTTTCACAGATTGATCCGAGCAAACGCTCAACCTTATGAAAATCTCCGTAGTCGGTTATCCTTTCCCAGTCGCTGCGCCAGATCGGTGAAATAACGCAGACGGGAACATCGGAAAATTCCGCGGTAAGATATTCAAAATATTTTATGCAGTTATACTCCGCCGTTTCCCATTTCTGACCGCTCCAGTCATTTGAACCGTAGGCAGCGATGATAAGAGAAACTCCGTCTTCTCTGATTTGCTTTGCAACGTCACACCGGAATATATCGCCGCCTATCGCAAGATTACGTTCGGTAAGCTGAAGTCTGTCAGCCAGCTTCCGGGAATAACGGTTACGGGGAAATCTGCAGTCATAGCCCTGGGTGACGGAATCGCCGAGCACAAGCATTTTTCTTTTTGATTCGCAGGGAATAAACGAGGCACCGTCATCAAGCTCAAGGCAGACAAGATAAGCCGACATCATGGCTGAAAGAATGACGGTGATTTCTTTATTTCCGTTTTCAAGCTCAAAGGTCTTTTCAAAATAGCCCAAAGGAAACGCTTTTTTTGTATAATCACCGCTCATATCTTCATCCGCAAAGTTTTTAAGGGAATCAAAATATTCTCCGTTTACGAGAATATCGTTGCAAAAATATGTGCGGCTTGAGCCGTAGTGAGCTTCAAGTCCCAGCTTAAGACTTCGGCTGTCCGTACG
Source organism: Acutalibacteraceae bacterium (assembly GCA_045598305.1). Lineage (GTDB taxonomy): Bacteria > Bacillota > Clostridia > Oscillospirales > Acutalibacteraceae > CAG-177. The sequence continues at coordinate 98,137 of JAZLLW010000007.1, read as the reverse complement.
GAAACGGATACATACGCCCGCGGTCGCGGTAAGCTTTTGGTTGAATTGGGGAGCAATTTCGTGATACACGTTTTCAACCTCGGGAGAAAAACGGTGAAAGATGATTTTACCATCCTTTTCCTCTGTATATGATGTGCCGGAAACTGCCTTGATAATCTGTTGATTTGTAAGCTTCAAAATAAAATCCTCTTTTCGGTTACATGCATCAGGGAAGTCTGAAACCGGCGGCAAGGTATATTCTATACCATTCTTCTCTGGTAATCGTAATATCCGCTCCGCTGCAGATTTCCTTTAATCTGTCGGGATTGGTCGTACCTGCAATCAGCTGCATTTTTGCGGGATGGCGTAGAATCCAGGCAGAAGCGATTGCGGTGGGTGTTGTGTTATAGCTTGCCGCGATTTCGTCAAGAGCACCGTTCAGCTGAGGGAATTCCTCTCTGTTACCGATATAGGGTGCCTTGAAAAATCCGCTGAGGAATGGCGACCAGGTCTGAATTGTGATACCCTTGATACGACAATATTCAAGAAGACCTCCGTCGTGCATTACGGATTCGTCGTTTTTCATATTAACGTTAAGTCCCGAGGTAACAAGTCCGCACTCGGTCAGGGAAAACTGTAACTGGTCAATGATAAGCGGCTGAGAAACGGCTGTCTTAAGCAGTTCAATCTGATACAGATTGTGGTTTGATACTCCGAAATAATCAACCTTGCCTGCTTTTTCAAGCTCGCTGAACGCCTCTGCTACCTCCTCGGGCTCCATAAGTGTATCGGGTCTGTGAAGCAGAAGAACGTCGATTTTTTCCGTATTAAGACGCTTTAAGGAACCGTTGACGGATTCAATAATATGCTTTTTTGAAAAATCGTATGCGCCCTTCTTAATGGCACATTTAGTTTGAACTGTAATACTGTCACGGAGCGATTTGTGACCGTTCAGCCATTTGCCGAAGATTTCTTCACATTCTCCTCCACCGTAGATATCCGCATGGTCAAAATAACTGATACCGCAGTCAAGAGCGGTGCCGATAAGCTTATCCGCATCGGCATTGTTAATTCTCATACAGCCCATTGCAACCGCCGAAGCACCGATTGAGCCGACTTTGATATTTTTCATACTGCACCTCACGTTTTATTTTCTCTTTCGTTCATTATATCACCGTAAATCCGGGGTATCAATAGGATACTTCAACATAAAAAAGGTCACCCTTCCGGATGACCCATAGTATCAGTCGTCTATGTACCTGCAAGCTGCGAGAGCGGCAACGGCTCCGTCGGCTGTGGCAGTGGTAATCTGCCTTATCTTTTTGCTTCTGCAATCCCCTGCCGCAAATACGCCGGGTGTATTGGTCACGCAGGATTCATCACAGTCAAAATAGCCCCATTCATTGAGAGCCGCAACGCTGCTGAATTTTTCATTATCGGGCTCAAGTCCGATTGCCACAAACAAGCCATCCACTACGAGCTCGGATTCGCTCGAATCCGCCTCTTTGCGCAATCTGATTGATTTCAGCTCATCTTCACCGATGAGGCCTGCGATAACGGTACCTAAAATAACCTCAACATTTTCCTTCTTTGAAAGCTTTTCCTGAAGCTTTGCTTCACCAGTAAGGAAGTCAAGATTCTGAACAACATAAACCTTTTCGCAAAGATCTGAGAGGAGGACTGCTTCCTGAAGGGCGGAATTTCCGCCACCCAGGACAGCAACCGTTTTCCCTCTATAAAAAGCTCCGTCACATACTGCACAGTAGGAAACGCCCTTGCCCACGAGTGAGTTTTCGTTGGGCATTCCCGTCTGTCTGTGCTTAACGCCGGTAGCGATTATAACCGCCTTTGCCTGATGCTCGCCCGCATCGGTGATAACAGTCTTATAATCTCCGTCATCACGGATGGATGAAACGGTTTCCATTTCAATTTCCGCACCCTGAGTAATAACCTGGTCAATGAGCTTATCGGCAAATTCATTGCCGCTCATTGAAAGAAATCCGGGATAATTCTCAATCTGGGGTGAAAAGGTAATCTGTCCGCCGAATACACCCTTTTCAAGGATGAGCACCTTTTTATCCGCACGGAGCGCATACAATGCCGCAGTAAGACCTGCGGGACCGGCTCCGATGATGATTATATCATGCATAATTATGCCTTCTTCGATTCAATATATCCGAGTACACCCTGAAGGTCTGAGTAAAGCTCTGCCGCACCGTCCTTTACCACTACGAGAGTGGGAGCCGTCTTGATATTGAGAGCGGTTGCCAGTGCCTGGTTTTCGTAAGCATTGATTTCGCTGAAGTCAATACCTGCTGCCTGAAGCTTGGGAATCGCTATCTTGCACTTGGGACAAGTGGGAGTCTTGAAGAGATAGGTGCCGTCGGGAAGAGCAGCCGTCTTTTCGGCGCTGTCCTCGCAGCAGGAACATCCGCCCTCGTGCTCATGGAAGTGTGAGCCGGCGATGTTGTAAACCTTACGGTCCTTATATTCCTGGCTCTTACCGTCGTTCCAGTTCTGAACGGGACGGTAGTAACCGGTAATGCGGGAGTAAACCTCTGTGTGTTCGCCGCATTCGGGACATTTGAACTCTTCGCCTGAAATATAACCGTGGCTCTTGCAGACGGAATAAGTTGGTGAAAGAGTGTAATAGGGAAGCTTGTAATTCCATGCGATCTTGCGTACAAGATCTGCCGCTGCCTTCCAGTCGGGAAGCTTCTCACCGAGGAATGCGTGGAATACTGTACCGGAGGTATAAAGAGTCTGAAGCTCGTCCTGAATATCAAGGGCTGCGAATACGTCGTCTGTATATCCTACGGGAAGGTGTGAGGAGTTGGTATAGTAAGGTGTCTCGCCCGAAGCGGTGATAATGCCGGGATACTTCTTTACGTCGTGCTTCGCAAGACGGTATGAGGTTGACTCGGCGGGAGTAGCTTCAAGGTTGTAAAGGTCACCGTACATTTCCTGATAGTCGGAAAGACGCTCACGCATGTGGTTGAGTACGTCCTTTGTGAAATCCTGGCATACCTTTGAGGTCATATCGGCTCTGATCCACTTTGCGTTGAGACCGACCTCGTTCATACCTACGAGACCGATGGTTGAGAAATGGTTTGCAAAGGTACCGAGATATCTCTTTGTGTAGGGATAAAGTCCTTCGTCAAGGAGCTTGGTAATAATCTTTCTCTTTACGGAGAGTGAACGGGCGGCAATATCCATAAGCTTGTCAAGGCGCTTATAGAAATCTGCCTCATTCTCTGCAAGGTAAGCGATTCTGGGCATATTGATGGTAACAACGCCAACCGAGCCGGTGCTTTCGCCGCTGCCGAAGAAGCCGCCGCTCTTTTTGCGGAGCTCACGAAGGTCAAGACGAAGACGGCAGCACATTGAACGGACGTCGCTGGGCTCCATATCGCTGTTTACGTAGTTTGAGAAATAGGGTGTGCCGTATTTTGAGGTCATTTCAAAGAGAAGCTTGTTGTTCTCTGTTTCGGACCAGTCAAAATCTCTGGTGATTGAGTAAGTGGGAATGGGATACTGGAATCCGCGGCCGTGGGCATCGCCCTCTATCATGATTTCGATAAAGGCCTTGTTGACCATATCCATTTCTTTTTTACAATCTTTATACTTGAAGTCCATCTCCTTGCCGCCAACGATACAGTTAAGCTCTGCCAGGTCGGCGGGAACGGTCCAGTCAAGTGTGATATTTGAGAAGGGTGCCTGTGTACCCCAACGTGAGGGAGTATTTACACCGTAAATGAAGGACTCAATACACTTCTTGACGGTATCGTAATCAAGGTTATCTGCCTTAACAAAGGGAGCAAGATACGTATCAAATGAGGAGAATGCCTGAGCACCTGCCCACTCGTTCTGCATAATGCCGAGGAAATTAACCATCTGATTGCAGAGGGTGGCAAGATGCTTTGCGGGAGCGGAGGTGATTTTACCGGTAACACCGCCGAGACCTTCCTGAATAAGCTGCTTGAGTGACCAACCGGCACAGTAGCCGGTAAGCATGGAAAGGTCGTGGATATGAAGGTCCGCATTCTTGTGAGCGTTTGCGATTTCGTCATCGTAAATCTCACTCAGCCAGTAGTTTGCCGTTATTGCACCGGAGTTGGAAAGGATAAGACCGCCTACCGAATAGGTAACGGTGGAATTTTCCTTAACACGCCAGTCGGTGATATTGACATAGCTGTTTACAAGCTCTTTATAGTCAAGAATCGTTGACTTGAGATTACGGAGTTTTTCTCTCTGTCTGCGGTAAAGAATGTAGGTCTTTGCAACATCTGCATAGCCTGCCTGGATGAGTACGGACTCGACACTGTCCTGAATATCCTCAACGGCAATCTTTCCGTCTGCGATTTTGGGCTCAAAATCAGCCGTTACCTTGAGAGCAAGGAAATCAATTGTGCTGGGATGATACTGCTTGTCAATGGCATCAAAAGCTTTTTTGATAGCTTCTGAAATCTTGACGACATTAAAATCTGCGACGCTGCCGTCTCTCTTTGTTACCTGATACATCGGTAAACCTCCTCATATTATTCAAACAAAATGATGATACCAAATACTGTATTGAATGTCAACACAAAATACAACATATTGTGGTGAATTTCTATTTTTGTGAAAAATATACTATTTATGGGATTTTTATTATGCATATTTTCACGCGCCGCGCACCTGACAGTCCGGCACATACTTTTTCATGGCCTCGCACATGCTGTTAAGCATATCCTTTGAAAAGGGCTCAAGTCCGAAGCCGATAAGATCGCCGCTGTCCTTGAACGCCTGAATGAAATGCCGCTTTGCGCCCTGAAGCCACTTGCCCATTTCTTCAATATCCTCAAGAGTATGAAGGCCGTCTGCAACCGTGGTGCGGAACTCATAATCAACCTTTCCCTCTTTGAGAAACTCAACGCTTTCCTCAACCTTTGACAAATCGTAACCGCCTATACCGACACATTGAGGATAACCCTTCTTTGAGGATTTGACATCCATTGCAACGTAGTCAACAAGTCCCTCGTTCACAAGCTCCTTCAGCTTTTGGGGAAAAGTACCGTTGGTATCAAGCTTCACCGCATAGCCGAGCTCTCTTACCTTTATTATAAACTCCTTTATATCGGGCTGCATAAGGGGCTCGCCGCCGGTAATCGCGATACCGTCGAGTATACCCTTACGCTTCTTGAGAAATTCAAGTATTTCCTCCACGGGATATTCCGGCTCCTTCGGCGGATTTATGACCAGAGGAGAATTATGGCAGAAGGGACATCTGAGATTACAGCCGGCGGTAAAAACCGTACACGCCATCCTGCCCGGAAAATCAAGCAGCGTCAACTTCTGTAAACCCTGAATATTCATTTTTATCCCTCCCTTATTTTGTTGGTGCCAAATAACTTTACCACAACATATTGTGGTTGTCAATGCGAAATCGCATAAAATTTCTACAACATTTTGAAAAGAGCACTCCGTCGTAAGACGAAGTGCTCTTTTTATGTAATTCTTATTTTGCTTTGCAGGGATTCGCAAGTGAAAAAGAATAGGTTTTATTGTAATTACCGTTATGACATACCTTTACGGTCTTGTCGTTACAATTATATACGACGCTCCAGAGAGTTGAGCAGATATATCCGTGAAGGTCCTTATCCTTCATACTCGTTGATTTGAGAATATTCATCGCCTGCTTCTCGGTAGTAACGGCACTTGATTTTTTCAGGGATTTGAGTACGGTTTCGTATCTGTCCTGACCCATTCCGTCGGGGTCGTCAACGCCCTCGGTAAGAATGAAATTGGTTGCCGCCATATATTTAACGGCTCCCTTATTTTCGGGATACAGAACCGTCATTTTACCGTCAATATACTCAATTACGCAGGTATTTCCTTTTGCATCGGCAATCTGATAATGATAAGAACAGCCGCCGAAAAGGAAATCTCTCATATCGTAGCTTCCGAATATCCTGATTGCCTCGTCCACGGTTGCCGCTTTATCAAGGCACGCCCTTACCATCGCGGTTGTGGTAAGATTGGGCTTGAGCGAAATCTGAAATACGGGGCTGACCTCAACCTCAAGCACTCCGATACTCAGACCTTTTTCGTTTATGCCGTCAAGGCAGGAATAGGGAGCAAGAAGGGTAAGAAATGAGCGGGCATAGGAATCGGGCCTGAACTTTCCGAAATATCCGCAGAATTCAAGGGAACAGGACGAAATACTGGCGTAACCGTTTTCCGGATGTGTCCATATCATAAGGTAGGGAGCATCCATATAGTCAAAGTTTCTTGACAGCAGGTAATCGCCCTGCGGTGTGACGGAATTAAAGGTGGTACATCCGAAGCCGAATCCGAAGGCACCGGACATCAGCTTTGAAAAAGCACCCGTAACAAGACCGACGTGAGTATTGAAGCCGGTTCTGAGAATTTCGTCAATATCATAATCGTACGTATAATCCATTACATAAAAATCTTCCTCAACCTTTGTAACGGATTTGATTGATTCTATCTGTGAAGGATTTAATCCGAAATAGCCGGCTCCCGCCATTATCACCGAAAGTACCGTGCTGATAATCGCTTTGATCATAATACATCATCCGCCTTTGTCAGTTCAAAAGTGCACGCACTGTTTGTATAGAAATTGCCGGTAAGGTAATTCATAGGTCTGAAGATGACCTTGTCACCGTAAACCTCAAGCTGAGCACCTCTGCCGCACATGGGAAGGCCGTACTGATTTACAAGTCCGAAAGAGGGCAGACTGATGTAGGTAACGCCGTTTACCTGCTCCGCCATGTGCATATTGTATGCATCCGCAATACCGGTACATCTTACGCCGCCGTGCATGTGACCGCTTATATAGAGAACATTATCATATTTTTCAAGGATTTCCTTGACGGGGTACTCATCCTCGGCAATGCCGCTGCCGTCCCAGATAATATCTTCACCGTTGATACCGTCAAGAGCCCAGTGGGAAACAACGAACACAGGTTTGCCTTCCTCGGTACCGTCGGCAAGCTCGCTGTCAAGGAACTCAAGCTGTGCTTCCGTCATGGTGATACCGTCCCAGCGACCGCCCTCGTGAGGAATCTTTTCGCCGTTTTCGTCATAATCAAAGCCGTCAACCTCATCACCGATAACGATGAATTTATAGCCGTTGATTTCCTGAGAGTAATAGTTGGAAGGATTATCGGTACCTGCATACGCATTCTGATATTTTACAACGTTCGCAAGTGCCTCATACCTTGTAATGTCGGTCTTGTTTCTGTCACCCGCGTGACCTATATCGTGGTTGCCTGCGGCGGTGATTACGGGAATGTCCGTATATTCCGTGATGGTCTTATAGTATTTTGCAAGAGAGGGCTCGTCGGCATAGTTTGTAAGGTCGCCGGAAACAACTATACCGTCAACCTTTGAGGGAGCTCTGTTTGCGGCTCTGAGTGCCTGCTTCAGGAAGCCCGTGCGGAAGGGAAATTCTGCTTCAATATGAAGGTCGGAAATCATTTCCAGATTAAGCAGACAGTCTGCTTCCTTTGTTTTCATTACGGGAAGCTCAATTCCCAGATAGGGAACGAGTGTTACAAAAATGGAAAGGAGAAATGCCGATGCCTTAGTCATAAATAAAGAGAATGTCATTTTATTCTTCCTCCGTTACGTTTTCGGTTTCTTCGTTTGTTTCCGCAGTTTCTTTTTTATCGTCTCTTGTATTCATTGAACCCCTGAAAACTATGAATCTGTCCCAGAGATACTCGGTAACGAGATTAACGAGCATTGTGCCGATTTCAACGATGTAGTTATTGATGTTGAGTGCAACAAGTTCCTTGCCCCACCACGTTGAAAGAGGGGTAAATATGCAATAGAAGACTGCGACCTTAATCATGGCAATGGGGACGTTATTCGCAGACTTGAACGTAAATTTTCTGTTGATGGTAAAATTCCAGATAACGCTGAGAATCAGCGAGGGAAGGTAGGAAAACATGTGAGCCGAATCAGCGGAAACGCCCATTGCCTCCCAGTGAATAAGCTCGTGAAGAAGCGTATACGAGCCGAACTGGATAATTCCCGCAGATGCGGAAATCAAAGCGAATTTGACCATTTGGATAATGTTTTCCTTTTTAGTCATTTTTTGATTTTCAGCCATTTTTTCTTTCCTCCGCTTTCAATTTCAAAAATGCTACTCTGCAGGCACGTTCGTAAGCAGCCGTAACATAATCTTCCGGTTTCATTGCTTCATACTTGAAATTTTCTCTTCTGCCCGTCCTGCAGATTCGCTTGAGTTCAAAGGTGAGAGTGCCGTCAAATCTGCAGTCGGAAAGCCGTTTGCCGACGTTTTCCCAATCTATGATACCGTCAAAGGGCAGCAGATGAAGGTCGTCAACAAAAGTGATTTTTCCGTTATAATCACGGACACCGAGATTATCGTTAAGGTGGGTACAGAAAAGCTTGTGACCGTATTTTTTAAGCAGATCCCTGCTGAAAGAGTAGCACTGCTCGTGGCCGCTGTCCCAACAGAAGCCGACTGATTTTTCATCCTTGAAACGGGTAAGCAGTGCCTCAAGAAATTCCTCACCCTCGGTATTTTCAAGAGCGAGCTTCACTCCGAGCTCATCCGCTCTCTTTACGAGGCGTCCGTAACGCTCGATACCGCATTCATCGGGCTTATCGTCGTATTCAAATCCAAGCCATACGTGAGTGACCATAATCGGTACTTCGTATCTTGCACATTCTTCAAGGTAGGACAGAAGTTCCGTTACGGCAATTTCGCCGAGATCTCCCTCGGGATTCCACATATCGTCACTTCTGTTGAAGGGAGCGTGTACGGACTGTACTCCCATACTTTCCTCTTTTCCTTTACGCACAAGAGCTCCGATATCCGCATCCCTGCCGCAGGCATCAATAAAAAATTCTTCAAATCCCGTTTTGTGAAAAAGAGCGATCTGCTCCTCATACGGAAGCTCATAGCCCTTATTCAGACCGAGACATATCTTTTGTTTATACATTTATTCTCTTTTCCTTTATTTCTTCAGACAAAGCATAGCGTCACCGAACGAGAAGAAGCGGTATCTTTCCTCAACGGCAGTCTTATATGCATTCATTATATTATCATATCCGCAGAAGGCACTGACAAGCATAATCAGCGTGCTTTCGGGAAGGTGGAAATTCGTGATAAGACAGTCTATGCACTTGTATTCATATCCGGGGTAGATGAATATACTCGTCCAGCCCTCGTCCGCTGTGATTTCGCCTCTGAAAGCGGCTACGGATTCAAGAGTTCTCGTGCAGGTCGTTCCCACGGCAAACACTCTGCCTCCGTTTGCCTTCGTTCTGTTGATGATATCCGCTGTTTCGGCAGGAAGATAATAATGCTCGGAGTGCATGTGATGGTCCTCAATATTTTCCGCCTTTACGGGACGGAACGTGCCCAGACCGACGTGAAGGGTAACGAATCCTATTTCAACGCCCATACTCCTGATTTTGTCAAGAAGCTCCGGAGTAAAATGAAGACCTGCCGTAGGTGCGGCGGCACTTCCCTCCTCCTTGGCATAAACAGTCTGGTATCTTGATTTATCCTCAAGTTTTTCCGTGATGTAATGAGGAAGGGGCATTTCGCCGATTTTATCTATTACGTCAAAGAAGTTTCCTTCAAATTCAAATTTTGCAACACGGTTGCCGTCTTCAAGCACCTCAACGACCTCTGCCTTAAGAGAGCCGTCACCGAAGGTGAAGCGGTGACCTTCCCTTGCCTTTTTGCCGGGACCCGTGATAACCTCCCAGGTGTCAAATGATTTCTGATTGAGAAGCAGAAATTCAACAACTGCGCCCGTATCTTCCCTCGTGCCGTACATTCTTGCGGGAAGAACTTTGGTATTATTAAGGATAAGGCAATCGCCCGGTCTGAAGTAATCGGTAACGTCTCTGAATATGCGATGCTCAACCTCTCCCGACTCTCTGTCAAGCACGAGAAGACGCGAACTGTCTCTCGGCTCTATGGGATGCTGAGCGATGAGCTCCTGGGGTAAATCATAAAAAAATTCGCTTCGTTTCATACATAATGCCTCAATTAACTGTATAGATATGGACAAAATCGTGTGATTTTTAATTGACTAACACTAAATAATGTGATAATATTTATATCGTATATTTTAATTTATTGAGTATAAATTGTCAAGCCAAATTTATACCCCGCGAAAAGAGGTCTAATCACATGAAAAATTACAAAGTAGGCATTATCGGTGCAACGGGAATGGTAGGTCAGAGATTCATCACTCTGCTTGCCGAGCATCCCTGGTTTCACATTGAGGTCCTTGCTGCAAGTGCACACTCCGCAGGCAAAACCTATAAGGAAGCTGTCGGCGCCAAATGGGCAATGACAACCGATATCCCCGAAAAAATCGCAGCTATGACAGTCCTTGACGCAGAAGCCGATATGGACAAAATCGTTGCCGCAGTTGACTTCGTATTCTGCGCAGTCAACATGAAAAAGGACGAAATCCTCGCCCTTGAAGAAGCTTACGCAAAGGCAGAATGCCCCGTAATCTCCAACAACAGTGCCAACAGACACACCCCCGACGTTCCCATGATCATCCCCGAGCTCAACGACGACCACGCCGCCATTATTGATGCTCAGAAGAAACGTCTCGGCACAAAGAGAGGATTCATCGCCGTTAAATCAAACTGCTCACTCCAGAGCTACGTTCCCGCCCTTTATCCCCTTGACGAGAAATTCGGTGTTAAGGACGTTCTGGTTTGTACATATCAGGCAATTTCAGGCGCAGGCAAGACATTCAACACATGGCCCGAAATGGTTGACAACGTAATCCCCTTCATCGGCGGAGAGGAAGAGAAGAGCGAAATCGAACCCCTTAAAATCTGGGGTAAGATTGAGGGCGACAAAATCGTTCCCGCAACGAAGCCCAACTTTACGGCGCAGTGCCTTCGTGTTGCCGCATCCGACGGTCACATGGCAGCAGTATTCGTAAGATTTGACAAGAAGCCCTCCAAGGAAGAAATCAAGGAAATCTGGAAAAACTTCAAGGGCTATCCCCAGGAAGCAGAGCTTCCCTCAGCTCCCAAGCAATTCCTCAACTACTTTGAAGAGGATAATCTTCCCCAGACAAAGCTCCAGAGAAATCTTGAAGGCGGTATGGCAATTTCCGCAGGCCGTTTGAGAGAAGATACTCAGTACGATTATAAATTCGTCTGCCTTTCACACAACACCCTCAGAGGTGCCGCAGGCGGCGGTGTACTCCTTGCCGAAACACTTTGCAGCAAGGGCTACATTGAAAGCAAATTCTGATTAAACACTACCGAAAGGATATGATATTATGAAGCCGGTTCTTTTTACGGGCGCAGGTGTCGCCATCATCACTCCCTTCAATGAAGACCAGAGTGTAAATTATGATAAGTTTTGTGAAATAGTGGAATATCAGCTCAAGAAGGGCACGGACGCTATCGTTGTATGCGGTACCTCCGGCGAGGCAAAGACACTCTCCACAGAGGAGCACGTCCGCCTTATCAAGCTCTGCGTTGAAATCGTAAACCACAAGGTCCCCGTTATCGCAGGTGCGGGAAGCAACGACACAAGATATGCAGTCGAGCTTTCAAACGAAGCGGAAAAGTGCGGTGTTGACGCTCTTCTTTCCGTTACTCCCTACTACAACAAGACGTCACAGAGAGGTCTTATTCAGCACTATAATTTCATAGCTGACAGAGTAAGCACTCCCATCGTTCTCTATAATGTTCCCTCAAGAACGGGCGTAAACATCAAGCCCGAAACCTACGCAGAGCTCTGCAAGCATCCTAGAATCGTTGCCACCAAGGAAGCAAACGGCGACATTTCGCAGATTGCACAGACCGCTGCTCTCTGCGGTGACGAGCTTTCAATTTATTCGGGCAATGACGACCAGGTAACCGCAATCATGTCACTTGGCGGCAAGGGCGTTATCTCCGTTCTTTCAAACGTAGTACCCGGCGTTGCTCACGACATCGTTCAGAAGTATCTTGACGGCGACTATATCGGCAGCCGCAAGCTTCAGCTCGAATGGCTCGACCTTTGCAACAATCTCTTTATTGACGTCAATCCCATTCCCGTCAAGGAAGCAATGAATATGATGGGCCTCAATGCAGGTCCCGTACGTCTTCCCCTTGTCGAAATGGACGAAGCATCAAAGGCAAAGCTTCGTGCAAGTCTTATAAGGCACGGCCTTGTTGAGGCATAATCATGACGAGAATCATACTCAACGGATGCGGCGGCAAAATGGGTGCGGCAGTCACCGCCTGCGTGTCTTCAAAGGAAGACGTGCAGATAGCTGCGGGTGTCGACATCAGAAACGACGTTGACCGTCCCTACCCCGTATTCGCTTCATTTGATGAAATAGACGGCATTGAAGCCGACGTGGTAGTTGATTTCTCAAACCCCGCCGCTTTTGATTCAATGCTGAATTACTGCCTTGATAAAAAAATCGGCAGTGTAGTATGCACCACGGGACTTTCCCCGGAGCAGAATGATAAGCTCAGAGAAGCTTCAAAAACGATTCCCCTTTTCGTAAGCGGAAATATGTCCATAGGCGTAAATCTGCTCATTGAGCTTGCCAAAACGGCAACAAAGGTACTTGGTAATGATTTTGACATTGAAATCATTGAACAGCACCATAATCAGAAGGTCGATGCTCCCAGCGGTACCGCATATATGATTGCCGACGCAATCAATGCGGAGCTGGATAATAAGGACCATTATGAATATAACCGTCATCCCAAAAGGGAAAAGAGAAGCCCCGATGAAATCGGTATTCACTCAATCAGAGGCGGTACGATTACCGGCGAGCACGAGGTGATTTTTGCGGGAAATGATGAAATCATCAGAATTTCACATTCCGCAAGAAGCAAAGCTCTGTTTGCAACGGGTGCGGTAAACGCCGCAATTTATACCGCCGGCCGTAATCCCGGATTATACAATATGTCTGATATGTTAAAGTGAGGTTATGAAGATGAAAAAAGCTACAAAAGTCATTCTCGGCACAACCGCAGCAGCTGCCGCCTTCTCATTCGGCGGAGGTTACGTTATCTTTAATGAGGTAATGAACAGAAACGCTCCCATTTTTCCCTTGATTTCCGCAAAGGCAAGCAAATCAATGCAGAACGTTCAGCTTGACGAAACCGTTGACCCCAGAATCCAGTGGCTTAACGAGCAGGAATATCAGGAGTACGAAATCATCAACTCCAAGAATTTCCGACTTAAAGCACACATGATTCCCGCCGCTGAGCCCTCAAAGAAATTCGTTTTCTGCTCCCACGGTTACAGATGTCACGGACGCCGTGAATTCAGACTTATGGCTAAATTCTGGCACGATAACGGCTTCAACGTATTTATGATTGACCATCAGGCACACGGTGACAGCGACGGTAAATATATCGGCTTCGGTTACCACGAATCGCAGGACGGTCTTCTCTGGCTTAAATTTATGCTCCAGAAATTCGGCGATGATATTGAAATCGTACTTCACGGCGTTTCAATGGGCAGTGCAACGGTCATGATGATGACCGGTGCTCACGACCTTCCCGCAAACGTTAAGTTTACCGTTGCAGACTGCGGATATACGTCCTGCACCGCAGAATTTGAGCATTGTCTCAAGGATTATATTCATCTTCCCAACTTCCCCCTGCTCTATACAGCAGACCTTTTCAACAGAACTCTTAACGGTTTTGATTTCAATGACGTCGCTCCCATTGAGAGTGTAGGCAGAGCAAAGGTTCCCATGCTCTTCATCCACGGCGATGCAGATGGTTTCGTACCTACGTATATGGTTCATCAGGTTTATTCCGCTTGCTCATCCGACTATAAGGACCTCCTTCTCGTCAAGGGTGCAGGTCACGCGGAAAGCTACGCCAAGGACCCTGATTCCTATAACGAAAAACTCAGCGAATTCATTGATAAATTCATTACAAAATAAGGAGTAACAGTATGAAGTGTCCGTTTTGTTCCTGCGAAGACAGTAAAGTAATCGACTCAAGGCCCACCGACGAGGGCGAACGCATCAGAAGAAGAAGAGAATGCAACAGCTGCGGCAAGCGCTTCACAACCTATGAGGTTATTGAATCAGTACCCGTAATCGTTGTCAAGAAGGACCATTCCAGAGAAGTATTTGACCGCGACAAGCTCTTCAGAGGTATGCTCAGAGCCTGCGAAAAGAGACCTGTTTCCCTTGAACAGCTTGAAACCGCAGTTAACCGCATTGAAGCACAGCTTCAGAACGGACTTGAACGTGAGGTAAGCTCAGAGAGTATAGGCGAGCTTGCAATGGAACAGCTCCGTACTCTTGACGAGGTCGCTTATGTCAGATTTGCCTCCGTTTACAGACAGTTTAAGGATATCAATACTTTCATGGATGAGCTTGCAAAGATTCTCCGTGACAGCGAAAAGAAATAATCAATGAAAAAGATTTTATGTCTCCTCATTGCCCTTTTGACGCTTACGGTTACCTTTACGTCCTGCGGCAAAGAGGATACCCCCCTTTACAAGGATACTCTTGTCTTTTCAAATGAAGAAAAGACTCTGGTGGGAGCATTTACGAGATATACCGAAATTATCAACTCCCTCATGCTCAGAGTAAATACCCTTGAAACAAGTCATAATAACGACATAAAAACCGCAACTCCCGAAACCTATTTCAATAACACCAATTATATTTTCACGATGTTTGACCCGTTCCCCGACAGTGTGTTTGACGTTATCAGAAAATTTGATGACGAGCTTACAAACGAAACCGCCGCCAACGCGTTCTTTTATGAATGCTCCGGTGATTCGGTTTATTATTCGGATGAGGACGGAATCAGAAAGCTGAAATTCGCCAGTGACCGTCTTGAAAGAACCTGGAAGGCGGAATATGACAAGGGCGATAATTCCTTCAGAATCGTCTATACGGAAAGTTCAAATGACGGAACGAGCGATCTGAGATTCCTTGAATTTGTTACCCTGAGTCAGAATACGTACGCCATTCAGGGCAACAAAGCAAAATGTATCGTTTCCTTTGACAACGACGGAAACATATCGGAATTTGACTGCGTTACGCTGAAGGATAACAGCTTCACACTTGACGACGGAATATACGGTGTAAAGAAAAAGCAGCTTGACGATTACGGCAAGAAAATCGCGGAGACGGACAAGTCATTTTATGACAAGCTGTATTCCTATAAGGATCAGCTTCTCACCTATAACGATATGGGTACCGGTGCATTGATAAGCGTTGAAATCAGCGCGGAAATATACGCATCGGCATTCATGATAAATGCATAAAAGTAAAAGGATTTTAAGTTTCTTGACTTAAAATCCTTTTTTATATTCTTATTTGATTCAGATTTATTCGCAGGGCAAAATATCAATCAGATACGGAACCCCCATGGGATAAGTTTCCTCTATGGGATATCTGAAAACGACCTCAATCGCGTCACCCTCGGCAAAGGTTTTCTTTGAGGGGTTGTTAATCACGGCATAATCAAGATTATAGAGTGATTCCGTTTCTTTTCCGTTTTCCGTTTTTGCCGCCGTAATCACAGTACCGTTGATTGATTTGATGATGCAGGTCATGGTACAATCGGCTGTCGAGCTGTTCGGTTCATCCGTACTGAACCGTATCGTTGTAGCTGCGGGCACTTCCGTCAGAGTTGTTTCCGGTTCAACAAGTTCACGGCCCTTGTAATATGTCGTTACCTCATCTCTGCCCGTTTCTTCGTCATAGAATGTAAGTGCCAATTCGTCACCGGTAAGTTTTATTTCATACGTCTCTCTTGTGCCGTCGGCGGTAATAACCAGCGAGTTCTCTTTTGTATTTTCGTCAAAATTCAGTTTATAGCCGAAGCCATCCTCATTCAGTTCACCGTTTTCATAGTATCTGAGCGTTCCGGAATGTAAACCGCTGTCGGAAAATCCGCCGAAATCTATCTGATAATCTCCGTTTTCGGAGCCCCAGGAGCCCGTAATTTCCGAATATTTTATTTTACCGCTTTCCGTTTTGCCGCAGGATGCAAACAGGAATATAACAAGAGCCGATATCAGCAAAATTACAGTTATTCTTTTCATAACGTCACCTCTTATTTAATTTATCATACCAGTGTGTTTATATTGTGAATAATCCGTTAATTTTGAAATATGCATTTCAGTCCGTTTTAACGTACCGTAATTGACATATCATATACTTGTAAACAAATCGTATTTCATTAGGAGGATGGTTTTATGAAAATATGGTGTCTCAACTGCGGTAAAGTGCTTGACAAAACGGCGGAATGTGAAACGAAACTTGTGCATTGCCCCGTATGCGGCGAAGCGATTTCCTACTCCGTCAAAAACAGAGAGGCGGTCATCGCCTGCCTTAATCAGAGGCCCGGTCAGAACAGTATGCTCAGGGTAGTAAACACCTCAAGGTCATAAATCTGTTGACATTGCGGTCCGCAAAAGTTAAAATATAAGTACAATAATGCGGACCGGAGGGACGGGTATGGCGAAACAGTCAAGACAGAAATTAAAGCTTCTCTACATCAGAGAATATCTGAGAAAGAATACGGATGAGGAACACCCCGCTTCCGTTCATCAGCTGATTGAATATCTGGCAAAGAACGACATTCCCTGCGAAAGAAAAACGATTTACGACGATATTCAGCAGCTCATTGAATACGGTGACGACATTGTGCTTGTCAAAAAGAAGAACGGCGGATATTACTGCGCCTCCACCGAATTTGAAACCTCCGAAATAAAACTGCTGGTTGACAGTATCCAGAGTTCAAAATTCATTCCCGAGAAGCAGAGTCTTGAGCTGATATCCAAGCTTGAAGGTCTCACAAATAAATATGAAGCAAGTCAGCTTCAGCGTCAGGTCGTGGTACAGAACAGAGTAAAATCCATGAGTGAAAGCGTATTCAACGGAGTAGACCATATCTCCTACGCAATCAATAACGACGTGACAATCCGTTTCAGATACTTCCAGTATAATCTTCACAAGAAGCCCGAATACAGACACGACGGTAAGTTTTACGAGGTATCCCCTTTAACTCTTATCTGGGACAATGAAAATTACTATCTGCTTGCCTTTGACGCAGAAGTCGGAATAGTAAAGAATTTCCGCGTTGATAAGATGAATAACATCAGATACACGGAAAACAAGCGCCAGGGCGTTGAGCTGTTCACAAAATCGGATTTATCCGCATATTCAAAACAGGTATTCGGTATGTTCAACGGAAAAGAGGAAACGGTAAAAATCCGCTTTTCAAACCATCTCGTCGGAGTTGTGGTTGACCGCTTCGGCAAGGATATCGGTATAGTTCCCGACGGAGAAGGGCATTTCATTATCAATACAAAGATTAAGGTCAGCCCTCAGTTTTACGCCTGGCTTTTCGGCTTCGCAGATGAATGCGAGGTCATTTCTCCCGAAAGCGTAAGAAACGAATACAATGCTAAGCTGAAGCAAACACTGAAACTGTATAAGTAAGAAAAAGACTGCCGCATGGCAGTCTTTATTTTATGATATCAATTATCTGTGACGGCTTATCTATGATATATTCGGAGCCGTATTCCTCGTGGATTTTTCGGTCTCTGAAGCCCCACAGCACTCCGATAATGGGAAGGGATGCGTTATGGGCGGTCATGCAGTCAACCTCGGAATCGCCGAGATACACGCATTTGCCTTTATTTGCTCCCAGCTTTTCAATGGCACGGTAAACGCCGTCGGGAGCGGGCTTGAGAGGGACTCCGTCAATCTGACCGATTACCGCGTCAAACAAATTGCCGAAATAATGCCTCACCACGTCAAAAGCGATGCTTTCGTTTTTATTTGTCACCACAGCCGTTCTGACGTTCATACGCTTAAGTTCATTCAGCACGTCAATAACGCCGTCGTACGGCTTTGTTTTCACCATGGAATGAGCTTCGTAATATTTGCAGAACACGGCGTACATTTCTTCTCTGATTTCTTCGCCCGTATTTTCGGGGGCACTGCGCTTTATGAGAGTTCTGTTTCCGTTACCAACGAATCGGGTAATTTCCTCCTCACTTCTGAGAGGGAAGCCGTATTTTTCAAGGGCAACGTTTACCGCTACGGTAAGGTCGCCGATGGTATTTGTAAGTGTACCGTCAAGGTCAAAAATCAATGTATCGTATTTCATAATATCATAAATCGGGCTGCCGTTTCCGACAGCCCTTTAACTGTTTATTCAGACTTATTTCAGGATTTCCTTTGCGCTTGCCGCAAGTCCTGCGATGGACTGAAGTTCGCTGGGGATAATCAGCTTGGTTGCCTGACCGTCTGCCGCCTTCTCAAAGGATTCAAGACTCTTGATTGTAAGATAGCCGGTACCGGGATTTGCATCGTTGATAAGGTCGATTGCCTTTGCTCTTGCTTCCTCAACCTTGAGGATGGCCTGAGCTTCACCTTCTGCCTTGCGGATTTTTGACTCTTTCTCTGCTTCGGCTGCAAGGATAGCGGCTTCTTTATCTGCCTGTGCCTGAAGAATCTGGCTTTCCTTCTGACCTTCTGCAACGAGGATCTGGCTTGCCTTCTGACCTTCGGCGGTAAGGATTGATTCACGGCGCTGACGCTCTGCCTTCATCTGCTTTTCCATTGCATCCTGGATTTCCTTGGGAGGAAGGATGTTTTTGAGTTCAACTCTGTTTACCTTAATTCCCCAGGGATCCGTTGCCTCATCAAGAATACCTCTGATTTTGGCATTGATGGTATCACGGGAAGTGAGAGTGTGGTCAAGTTCAAGGTCACCGATGATGTTACGGAGTGTTGTTGCCGTAAGATTTTCAATAGCCATGATGGGCTTCTCTACGCCGTATGCAAAAAGCTTGGGGTCGGTAATCTGAAAGAATACGACCGTATCAATCTGCATTGTTACGTTATCCTTAGTGATAACGGGCTGAGGGGGGAAGTCAACTATCTGTTCCTTTAAGGAAACCTGCTTTGCAATTCTGTCAATAAATGGTGTCTTTACGTGAATACCGGTATCCCACGTGCAGAAATAGGCACCGAGACGCTCAATAACGTAAGCTCTCGACTGAGGGACAACTTTGACGTTGGCAATAACAATAGCTATTGCGACAATGAAAAGTGATAATAAAATCCAACCGAAAGGACCCATATTTATACCTCCTTGACGATGACTTTAACGCCATCTATTTTTTCAATTTCAACCGTTTTATCCTGCTCAATGACCTCTCCCGATGAGGAGCGGGCTGACCAGATGATTCCGCCGACTTTTACGGCACCCACACCGGCTACGTTATCGATTTTTTCCGTAACAACGGCTTTTTCACCGATACATCGGTCCGCGTTCATGGGCTCTGCCTGTCGTTTGGTAATTTTCTTTACAAGAGGTCTTGTTGCCGCAAGGGTAATTCCGGACACCACTCCGAAAAGCAAAAGCTGAATCCAGACATTTGCATTAAGCGAGGCGGCAATAAGTGCGACAAGAGCACCCGCGGCAAACCAGATTGTAACAAGCTGTGCCGTTGCCAGTTCGACGACAATAAGCAGTGCAAGTATTACTGCCCAGATAATAATATTCGTCATGATTATTACCCTCCTTTTTCCCGAATAATATCACAAAGAATTGCGAAAATCAATTAACAAACTGTTAAATCGGGGTGAATAATTTTAGTTCATCAGAGAAGCCAAATCAAAGTCGGATTCAAGGGAAAATACCCGCCATTTTTTATTTTCCTTTAATGCAATAAGGTTAAATGTTTCAAGCTCCGTTTCGCCGTTTTCTCCCGAAACGGTAACCTTTGCATCAAAGGTTTTCCCGCCCTTGATATCCTTTCTTGAAAGAGAAGGATTCTGTGAAACATACATTGAATAAAGGGTATCCAGTTCATCCTTATCCTTTTTGACGACGTTATCGATTTTTACCTTAATGTTTTTTACTTCTCCGGTCTTCACCTGGATGCTTGATGAAATCACTCCGAGATAAGCATCGTAGCCAAGTCCCATGGGAAGTCCGCTGCCCAGAACGGAATATCTGTCCTCAAAATTCACACCGCCGTATTCAAGGGAGCTGAGGGAATCCCAATACAAATCAAAGTCGCTCGTCACCATAGCGGTAAAGTAATTTTCCGCGGCTTTTTTATAGCCGGATGAAACAGCGGTTTTTATAATTAATCCCACGCAAAGAATTATTATCAGGGAACATACCGAAAGGACAACGACGCTTACAAGCTTTTTGTTCTTTCTTTTATCTCTTCTTTTATTATTTATATTTTCATTACTTACGGCAGAGGGTGTAAAGCCGCATTTATCGCATTTTACCGCGTTTTCATCTACACCGTTTCCGCATCGGGGACAAATCTTTGCCATATCTTACCTCTTATCAGAACTCTTCAAGCTCGTATGAATAAACGTCGGTTTCAAAGGATTTATATACCTTCCACTCGCCGTTTTCCTTGCAGATGAAAAGGTCTTTTACGCTGAGCATCTTGTCTCCTTCTTTACCCGTGAGGGTAACGGTAAGGTCAACGGTATATGGCTTGGTGATTTCGCTTGCCTTGATGCCGTCCTTATTCGCATCCGCACCGCTGAGAAGAATCAGCATATCAACGTACTCTTCGTCCTTCTTTTCCTTCTTGCCGAATTTTACGCTTACCCTTTTAACCTTGCCGATTTCCTTAACGTAAGACTGGGTGGCGTTAATGAGCTCGTTCTGTACAAAAAGCTTTTTGCTTTCATAAAACTCTTCGGCATCCATACCGTAATACTTCAGAGCGCTGACGGAATCAATATATGCACCGGGCTTGTTACCGAAATAGCCCTTACAGAATTTTTTGACCGCGTGCTGATAGGTTGAGCCGGCAACAAAGCAAATCAATACCGTAAGTGCTATGGCAATAAGTACTGCGGGAATACCGATAATAAGCGCTCTCTTTTTTGCAAGAGGTCTGTCGGGCTTCCATTCCTTTTCTTTTTTGCCGGATTCCCCGTCTTCGGTTTCTTCAACTGACTCTTCGGGTTTTTTTTCCGTAATTACCTCTATATTTTCCTTTACGGCTTCTTCGGGTTCTTCGCCGGAAAATACCGGCTGAGGAGCGCTGCAAAGATCACAAACCGAGGCATCGCTGTCTAATTCTTTGCCGCAGGAAATACATTTCTTAGACATAATAAAGCCACCTTTACATTCATATAATGTAATAATATCATAGAGAAATATCAAAATCAATATTTGAAGGCAAAAGAAAACGGCGGGAGAAAATCTCCCGCCGGAATTATTAAGGATTCAATCAATATACCCTTCTGTCAAGGAAGAAGAGGATTGTCTTGAAGAAGTTAACAATCTTCTCATAGATACCGATTTTTGCCTTGAAGGAAACGGTATCGTGGATAACACCGTTAAGATTGCGCGCTTCTGTATTGTCACCCTTAAGAAGAGTAGCGGTAACAAAGATATTGTCGTCCTTGTTGCCGTCTTCATCGGTACCGAAGCCGATAACCTTTGCTTCGCAGGTAAGACCGTCAGATGAAGGAGTAAGGATAACTGCCGAAGGATAGTTTGCAGTCCATACTACTTTATATCCGCTGGGAACCGTCTTATCGGGAGTGCTTATCTTTGCTGTAAGAACAAGGATGTCACCGTAATTGACGTTCTTGGTTACGGGATTATTGACTGAAAGGATAAGATTTGAGATTACGGCTTCCGCATCAAAGAGAATACCGCATTCTTCGCAATAACCGTCATGGTTAAGGTCGGTATGTCCCTTTTCGGGAATGATCTTTGTAGTATGACATACCGAGCATTCTTCCATGCCTTCGCCTGTGCAGGTAGCAGCTCTTGTGGTAACGAACTTATGACCTGTTGCGGGGATAACTCCTGTTGAAGCGTAATCGCAGCGTGAGCAGGTCGTTGTACCGTAACCGTCAGCAGTACAGGTAGGAGCCGTACCTTCAACGGTAACATAATCATGACCGAGAGCGGCAACCTCAACCTCAAGTGTGCTGTTACACTTGGAGCAGGTAGCTGTCATTGTACCGGGCTCTGTGCAGGTAGGTGCTTTGGTCTGAACGTAATCACCATAGTTATGGTCACCGAGTGATTCGATTTTCACAGTATATACGGGGGATACGAAATTGAATGCACCGTCATCGCCGACAAATTCATTCCAACCCTCAGCAACTACGTCGCTGATGTGGAACTTTGCCTGAACCTTGACATAACCGTCCTTATCGCAGGTAGCCACTTTCTTATCAACTACCTCAACGATGTTATCGGGGTTACCGGAATCTGCCCAAACAATGTATTCAAGCTTTTCACCGCATCCTCTGGTGCAGTTGAATGTTGCCTTTGCCCACATGAAGTTTTCTTCGTCAAAAGTGATAACGGGATTGGTCTGTGCATTTACACTACCCCAGTTATGACCGATAGCGGGACTTACAAGCTTAGTATAATTGTCGTTACAGTTAAGACATCTGTATGTATCATAGCAGGGATTGACACAGTCGGCTGCCTGACTGGCTACCTTCTGATATCTGTGATCAAGCTCTGCACCACAAACATCGCAAAGACCGTCTGTTGTATACTTGCCGTTGGAATCCTTAAAGTTTTCGTCAACGTCAAGGCAGTTGCCTAACTTATACTTTCTGTCACAATCTGAACAGGCAATATAATGTTTGCAGCCGTCAATGTGTGACCAGCCAATCTGCATACGGCAATAAAATGTGGCCGTCTCACCGCAGTACTTACAGGTAGCGGTGTGAGTAAAGTTTTTGTAATCCTCTGATGTCGAATAAGGATC
Organism: Acutalibacteraceae bacterium; assembly: GCA_045598305.1. Lineage (GTDB taxonomy): Bacteria > Bacillota > Clostridia > Oscillospirales > Acutalibacteraceae > CAG-177. The sequence goes on along the minus strand of JAZLLW010000007.1, from coordinate 75,411 downwards.
ATTTGCAATGAAATTTTCGTATTCGTGGCCGTCTTTGACGCAATTGTGAGTGTTCTCACCTTCGGCAAATGCCGTCATACCGAGAACGAGGGTGCCGAATACCATCATCATACAGAGTATGAGTGATACAACGGACTTGAGTGATTTTTTCATAACAAAGCCTCCAATTTAATTTTTCCGACGGTGCCGCGCAGCTAACACGGAACGGTTACCCGCAAAGGTTTGCCGTAGGGCTTACCAATCCCGACGGAGTGTAAAAAGGCATATTTTACATTTAATATATACCATTGCCTAAAATAAAATACAAGTGTTATTTTTAAAATATACTTAAATTACATGTTTTTTATTGACAATGTACAAAAGGTGTGATTTCAATTTGTGCAGATTTACTCCCTCGTTTTCAATTATTACCGCTGAAATCAAAGGCAAGAAAATCGGAAATAATATTTATTTGACGTTTTCGGCTCAGGAATCACCGTGCCGGTATTGATTAAAGAAAAAATTTGTGATAGATTTACGTTATATTCGACAGCATATTCAAGGGGGTTATCCGATGACCGATCAGATTAAAATCGACAAGGAAATTGCCAGACGGCAAAAGCAACTCGGCAAAAGCGGAGTAAAATATTACTTTTTGTATCTGTTTTTCATCATAAGTATCATCTACATCACAGACGAGGTAGCATCCGCAATCGGTACCTTTATGAAGACCGAAATTGCCAACGACCTGATGGCGAAATACGGCGAAGCGTCGGTAGGCAAGCTGAATATCATCACGGTGCTTTCCTTCCCCATTATGGCATTGGGTGTTTTGTACAAACCCCTTGCCGACCGCTTCGGCAGAAAGCCCTTCCTGGTGCTCAACACCTTCGGAATGTGCCTCGGTCTGCTTGTCATATACCTGACAAACTCCCTGACCGGATATATCATCGGCTCTGTACTGACCCAGTTTTTCATTACACACGATATGCAGGTAGTGTATATAATGGAATCCGCTCCGCCGAAGCACAGGGCAAAAATATATTCCTCAATCAAGTGTATCGCGATGCTCGGCGTTCTCTTTATTCCCATGCTCAGAAAAATGCTGCTTGATAACACGTCACAGTGGAGAAGAGTTTATCTTGCCCCCGCACTCATCGGTATGGCGGTAAGCTTCGCCGCAATTTTCCTTGCAAGGGAAACGGATGCTTTCAATTCCGAAAGAATCAGAACTCTTCAGGGCAAAGGTGAAAAGAAATCCGACACGGAAAACGGCGGCATCATCAAGGCGTTGAAATACGGCTTCAAGCATAAGCAGATAAGATGGCTTTTCCTCGCTCTTGTCTTTTCCGAAACGGGATATATTCTCACAACCGACTATCAGGCGATAATGACCTACGGCTTTGCAAATACAGCTCTGAGCAACGGTCTCTTTGATACTCTGAAGCAGGCGACCGAGAGCGTAGGCGTCAACGAGGTAACCACGGCACTTTTCTTTTATCCCGTCGGCTGTGCGATAAGTCAGCTTATTCCCGGCTTCATTTCCGACAAAAAAGGCAGAAGGGTATCCGCCATCGCTATGTCCGCCTCTGCGCTTGTACTGTTTCTCGCCTTCTGGCTGGGCGCGGAACACGGAATGTCACCTTCGCTTGTGGGCTTCCTCTGCGGCGGCAGCGTAGGTACGTTCTGGGCAAATATCGACACCATAAGTCTTATGGCGGGCGAATCCACCCCCACGGGCATACGTTCCTCCATGCTGTCGGCAATATATCTGCCCCTGGGTATAGGCATCGGTGTTTCCTTCGGTGTTTCGCTGCCCCTTGAATCTATACTCGGTAATTCAAAAATCGGTATTATCGCCTTCGCACTGGCGATTCCCGGTCTGCTTGCCGACTTCCTCATCCTCACGTCAAAGGTCAGAGAAACCAACGGAATCGATCTGAAAACGGTAGACGGTTCGGAATTTGAATAGAAAGCAGTCAATCGCGGTGCTTCGGGGAAGCTCCGCGATTTTGTTACGTAATTTGAAACATTATACATCAACACTTGTACAGCATCCGGGGGTGTGATATAATAATAATGGAGAAAGGAGTAATATAATGGCAGTTTACTACTACGACTTAATAAACGCCCTTGCGGATATGAACGCGGAAATGTTCATCAAGCAATGTGAAAACAATTACAAATACGCTATCAACTCTGCCGCAGAGCAATTCATTGCGAGAGGCAACAGAATAATAATGCTTGCCGGTCCCTCATCCTCGGGAAAAACCACTTCGGCAAAAATCCTGATTAACACCTTCAAAGAAAAGGGATATAAAGCAAATCTTGTTTCCCTTGACGATTTTTATTTTGACGACAGAAGCAAATATCCTCTCAACGAGGACGGCTCATATAATTTTGAGAGCCCCCTTGCTCTTGACCTTGAGCTGATAAAAAAGTGTTTCACCGAGCTGATTGAAAAGGGCGAAAGCGATATGCCCGTATTTGACTTTGAAACTCACAAACGTATATGGGGCAAAAACAAGGTCACCTACGATGATAACACCTTTATCGTCGTTGAGGGCATCCACGGGCTGAATCCCTGCATTACGGATAATCTTCCCAAGGATAAAATGGGCAAGATTTACGTCAGCGTTTCTTCAAGAATCTATGACAGAAACAATAAAATCATGCTGGCAAAAAGAGAAATCAGATTTTTACGCCGGCTCGTAAGAGACTTCAAATTCCGCAGTACGAGTGTGGACGAAACCTTTGATGTATGGCAAAGCGTCTGCAACGGTGAAAACGAATATATCTTCCCCTTCAGAAATCAGGCAGACGTCAAGGTTGACACCTTCATTCCCTATGAAGTCTGTATGCTTTCCTCGGCGGCTTTGGAGATATTGCCTGATGCATCCGAAGATACGACGGAATTAAGACAGAAGCTTGAAAAATTCAGGCATCTCAAAAACAAGCTGATGCCGGAAGATTCAATGCTGCACGAATTTCTCGGTTAACCGCCGAAAAACCGATTCAGTCCGTAAAGGAGGTAATTTTTATGAAAGTTATGTTTATCGGCGCTGCCCACGAGGTAACCGGCTCCTGTACACTTCTGGAAGCATGCGGAAAGCGATTCCTCATTGACTGCGGTATGGAGCAGGGTGAAAACATCTATGAAAACTGTGATTTGCCCGTTGCTCCCGGTGAAATTGATGCAATTTTCCTTACTCACGCCCATATAGACCACAGCGGGCGCATTCCCCAAATGGTAGCCAACGGCTTTTCCGGCCCCGTATATATGACCGGCGCAACGGCAAAGCTGGCGGGCATAATGCTCCGTGATTCGGCACATATTCAGGAATCCGAGGCACAGTGGAGAAACAGAAAGGCGAAGAGGTCGGGTGAAGAAGAATACGTTCCTCTCTACACCTCAAATGACGTTGAAAAGACCCTTTCACTCTTTGTATCCCACAGATACGGGGAAAAATTCTCTCCCGCAAAGGGCATAAAGGTATCCCTGCACGACGCGGGGCACCTGCTCGGCTCATCCTACATTCTCTTTGAAATCACGGAGGACGGAGTTACGAAATCAATACTGTTTTCCGGTGATATCGGCAATGTCAACCGTCCGCTTATCAGAAATCCGTCAAAGCCACCTCACGCCGATTATGCGGTATGCGAATCCACCTACGGTGACAGACTTCACGGCAAAGACCCGGACTACATAGGTCAGCTCGCATCGGTAATCACTAGCACGCTCACCAAAGGCGGCAACGTCGTAATCCCCTCCTTTGCCGTAGGCAGAACCCAGGAAATCCTTTACCTCATCAGAATAATCAAAGAAAACAATCTCTGTCCCGAGGCGGGAAATTTCCCGGTTTACGTGGATTCGCCTCTGGGTATTGAAGCAACCCACATTTATTCGAGCGAGGTATCCGAATTTTTTGACGACGAAACGAGAGAAATCCTCGGCAAGGGCGTCAACCCCATTTCATTTCCGAATCTGAGGACGGCAATAACAAGCGCGGAATCAACCGCGATCAATACAAACACTGAGCCCAAGGTCATCATTTCCGCATCGGGAATGTGTGAAGCAGGCAGAATCAGACACCACCTGAAGCATAATCTCTGGAGAGAAGAAAGCACGATTCTCTTCGCCGGCTATCAGAGTGAGGGTACTCTGGGACGCAAACTGATTGAGGGCGCGGAATATGTCAAAATCTTCGGCGAAGAAATCAAGGTAAAATCACGCATTGCAAAAATTGACGGTTTTTCAAGCCACGGCGACAGAAATATGCTTCTGCAATGGCTGAAAGACGTAAATCCCGATATAATTTTCATCAATCACGGTGAAGATGCGACGGCAAACGCATTTTCGCTGACTGCCGAAAGAGAAACCGGAAAGTCCGCGTTCGCTCCGTTCAGCGGAGACGTTTATGACCTTGCGACCGGCGAATGCACCGAAAAAGCGGTAGTCAAAAAGCTGCTTTCAAAGAAGAGCTACGCCACCAAGAAAGCCAAGGGAATTTATGAACGCCTTGTCGGTGCCGGATACCGCCTCATCAAGCTCATCGAAAACTGCAAGGGCCTGCCTAATAAAGAACTCGCAAAGCTTGCGGATCAGATTACAAGTCTGTGTGATAAGTGGGAAAATAAAGTATAGATATTTATAAAATCGCACCTCAAAGAACGGCCTTGAGGTGCGATAATTTTTACATTGTGTTTTGAAGCATGAGGGGATAATTTATACCTTGTTTACTTTGAAGATTTCAGCTATACACTTGAAGAGATTTCTGAAAAATTCAACTATTTTTCCCAGACAGCTCTTTCTCTGACATAGCCGGAGCCGTCGGAATACTCGGCTGAATTCATGGTGTTTTTCGATTCATCCGGCAAATATCTGTAAATGTTTTTCTCTGCATCAAGAGAAATGTCATCGGCATTTATATCCTTGCCTTTGCTGTTTCATTCAGCATGGAGATAAGCTTTTCGTCCGTAACCGAGCCATCGTATGCCTTGCTGTCAACAAAACGGTAAATACTTGTTTCGCCGAAATTCCCGGGACTTACCGAAAGGTTATAATTCTTGACGGCAATTTCATATAATTTCCATTTCCATGAGTTTGCCGAGGAATTCCTCTGTATCTGCGGCGGCGGTTTCTCTGTCAATCTCGTACTCGTCAAGAAGTCTGTCAACAATATAAGCGGGATTTTCCGCTTCCGGGAGAAGCTTCCATATAAATGCTCCCGAATCGCTTAAAGCTATCAGACTGCAGCTTTTTGCCGATTCACCTATGGGAATAAGGTAATATTCACCTGCCAGCTCTCTGGCAACAAATTCCTTACGGACAAGCATTGATTCTCTCCCTTTCCAAGCGCAGTACTTCATTTTTCAGACTTTCACAAAATTCACACGCGTATTCGGGAACGGTTGAAAAGTCCCCCGTTTCGTCCTTGCAGATTGAGGCACATACACCGCAAAAGCTCCGGTTGGGGCAGACAGTACACTTTTTCGGCATACGGATTTTTGCGGTATTTTCACGAATCTGCCGCCATGCGGTGTCAAAGCCCGATTCAAACGGATCCGAGGATTCGGCGTTCATTGTACCGCAGGGAAGCATTTTGCCTTCGGACGTAATCCAGAAGCTGCATCTTCCCGCCCTGCATCTGCTCATATCGGTATACGGCTTTTCTTCATTCGGTGCCGCCATAATCCTTGCTCTGGACGAAAAGGTCTCGGCACTTTCGTGAATTGAATACCAATAGGCAAGCTGTCTTCCCGCTTCATCTGCGGGGAATCTGCCTTCATTTTCACCTACCGAAGAGGAAATCCTCACGGGAGGATACATATAGGTCGTAGCTTTGGCGTAAAGCTGAAGCTCTTTTGAAATTGAGCTTATCTTTTCTGTATCGGAACAGTTTGAGGGGGTAATCGAAACGTTAAGCCGCATGCTCAAGCCGTCTTCTTTCATCTTTATTATGTTTTCTTTTACCTTGTCAAAGACGGCATTTTTGCACATATTTGCATAGCATTCCTTACTGCCGCCGTAAAGGGATACGTTCACCCTCATGGGAGGATATTTCCTGAAGGCATCGCGTATTTCATCACTGTAAAGGGAAGCGTTGGTGTTAATTGAAACAAGTATTCCCATCTTTACAATGGCTGTGTATATTTCAACAAAATCCTTACGGATAAAGGGCTCACCGCCGGTAAGAAGCAGAAACATCAGTCCCGATTTTTTTGCCTCCCCTGCAAGAGAAATCCACTGCTCTGCGCTGATTTTATCGGGAGCATTTTCGCCGGAATGGATATAGCACATGGGGCAGGAAAAATTACACCGTGAGGTCAATTCAAACGTACCGTTGACCGGGATACCCAGCCGACAGCCGAGGTCATGAATATGCCTTGAAACCGGTGGCTCGTATGACGGGCATATTACTGATTCTTCACTCATAATATCGCCTCCAGTGCCTCTACCGCACCCGAATCTGGCGTACACGCAAGGCAGTAAACGGGTACAGTCCTTACGATTTCGTCTACGGTGTCGGCAATAAGATTCAGGCGTCTTACATCTGACGGATTATAGCTCGCACCGCTTAACATCGCACAGACCGCTTCACGGTTTGAAGCCCTGCGCAGACTGTTCACGGGCGATTGGGATAAAATAACGATTGCCCGGACGGGAGCATCTGCATTAAGGCAGATATCCGAGGTACCGCAATAGGGTGAGCCAAAGGCGTTAAAGCCGTTCTCTCCCTTTATTATCAATGCTCTGTCACCGTTTACGACAGTTGCTTTTTTATATTTTTCCCAGAGAGCTGCCTGGGTGGATTTACCCACCTGCTTGTCGGCGGTAAAAAGAATCGCGGAGCCGTCATATTCAATAAATGAGGCGTGCAGGAACAGACCGCCGTTGTCAAGGAACATGCCCGGCAGGTCAAGTATATGCAGCAGCATCATATTTCCGAACGCCTCTTTGCGCTCGGAAAGAAAGCTGACGGTATGAACGTCGCCGTCAACGTTATCCTTAAAGAGGATGCCTCCCCCCACCTCGTCTTTCATCGTCCTTGAGCCGTCGGCGTAAGTCGTAAGGAATCCGTCGGAATAGAGGACGGTTGACTCCGGTAAGGTAATGCAGTCGGAATAGGATATATCAAACTTTTCGTCCGCTTCGGATTTTTCACATCTGAATACCGACAGATGCGGGCTCTCTCTGAACAAAGGCGCGTGTACTCTCATCACTCTGCCGCCTATGTTGTAATATAACGTATTATTCTGCATTGGTAATAAACATTATTCTTGATTTATTTTCATTATAATGGTTTGTGGTAAGGATTTCGCTTTTACCTGCGGGGATTGCGGGTATGGACGCGGAATAGGTGATTCCCGCGGCAAAAATCCCTCTTTCCACGGTCTTATAGCAAAGTCTGCCGCCGGGATAATTCGTATCCGAGATATTCTTTATCTCTACTTTGTTATCGTAGCACATAATCTGCAGCTTCTCGGGATAAAGAGACATAGGCGCCTGAAAATAAGCAATCCGCTCCGCTTCGGCACTTTTGAAAAACAAGCCGTCCGAAAACTCCGCTTTGTTCTTTTCACAGCAAGCGGTCACCGCACCTGCGGGCAGAGTGGTTATGCTGAACTTCAGCTCTCTGCCAAGATTGTCGGAGGCGCTGATTTCCAGCAGCTGTATATCCTTGCCGCTTCTGTTTTCAACCGCTATCTGCACTACGTTTTCAACGGGCATATCCTTGCCGTCCTCGGCGAACGCTCCGGAAAAGCCCGCAATGTGGGTAACGTATATGCCGTCGGTGACACGCATAGGGCTGTCGGAAAGTCCGGTCCTGGTAACCGTCGGGTAGAATCGGTTATCTGTTACCTTATCCTTACCTTTGCAGGAGCAAAGCGTAGTAAAAATAACCGAAATAATTAAAAGTGACAGTGCTTTTTTCATATTTACTCCCACAAAGCCGGTGCATTTCTACACCGGCTTCGCTCTGAATTATTGGTTACGAACTGAAAACATTGTTTTCATCCGTGGGATTATGATAGCATACAAGTTCCTCACCGATACCGGTTATCTCACAGTCGGCGATTGATTTGGTATACAGCATCCAACCCAGATCGGGGACCATTACCGAACACTGAAGAAGGGCAGCGTTGGCTATACCCTCACAGGCAGCTGAAATACCTGAAGAAGCGGAAAGACTCTCGGCAAGAAGCATGGGCTTTACGTATGCTTTTTTCATTACACATCTTTTCCTTTCTTATTTCTTCACGGTAAAGGTCTGTTTCATCAGGTTGATAACCGTCTTAAACAGATCATAAATCCAGTTGAATATCTTCTTCAGGAATGAGAGGAACGGACATTCATCCTCTCCGGTATCGCCGGGCTCCGTGCCGGGGTCGTCGGGCTCCGTGCCGGGGTCAACGGGCTCGTCGGGCTCATCAATGGGCTCAAACACGGGAATATCGCTGACTATCTTTTCCTGCTTGGGAGTGATGGAATCAAGATAAATGGTGTTGACTGCCTGAATCGCCTGCAATGCCGCCGCTCTGTTCATGGTAAGGTGAGGAGGAGCAGCCGAGGTATCCTCAAGCGGCTTTGTATGGGTAATCTTGATATTGGTTATGGAAATGGCACCGTTGTATACATAATCATCACTTATCTCATTGGAAATAAGTATTACGTTACTCCTGCCGTTTACGAACTGTACCACTTCGGAAACATCAAAGTACAAATCGGTGGATGTATAGAATCCGTCAAGACCTAATTCAAGTTCTTCCACATCATTGGGAATTACGATAGTCTTATTGTTTTTCATCGTCTTGATTGACCTTACGGCAAGGTGGGGTGAAGCAGTCCAACCGCCGTAACCGATTCCTTCCAAGGCATCCATATCTTCGTGAGCCCTTACGGCAATCTGGACCGATGAAACGGCGTCACCGTTGGGGTCTTCTATAACGAAGGCAAAGGACTGACCCGGGTTAAGATATACCTCGTTATTGGGGCCGAAGTTTTTATACTGCTCAGTTCCTTCTCCGAGAGAAGATGAGGTGAAGCCGTCAAGGTAGAGAACACCGCCCGGATTTTCGTCGCTGTATTCGCTGACGGTAATGATATCCTTCAGCTCGAGAAAATCGGGATACGCCTCTCTGTCTGCAAGATAAGCGTCAAGGATAACATCCGAAACGGGCTCATAGCCGGCGGGGTTATAGATTCTAACCGCGTCCATATAGAAGGAATATTCACCGCTTCCCTGATGGTCAAAGAATCTGCTGTATGTAGGATAAATTCTGACAACGTAATGACCGTATTCAAGGTCGTGCCATTTGATGACGGGAATCTGGTACAGACGGGCAAATTCTTTTGTAATCCACGACTTCGTATAGATTACCGCAATTTCACCCTCGGAGGGATTCTCCGGCAGGGTATTTACCGCATCGAGTCCTACGCCGTCCACGGTTTCCTTCTCGATTTGTCTCCAGACACCGTTGGAATATTTCCAGGTATTCTTGATGACCTGGTCCTCGGAATAGTTAAAGCCGTAATAGGTATCAACTACTCCGGTATCCGCGAAGGTCTCGTTGCCCTCGTCGTCAACGCGGTAAACGTCGCATTTAACCGTACCCGTATTGGCGGCGGTAACGGAAATAACGTCAAATCCGTTTCCGGTAAACTCAAACTCGGCATAGATTTTTTTATCAGCATTTGTATTCGTTGCATCCACCGTCGTCATGTGAACACATGAAAAAGAATACACACCGCAGTAAGGATACTCCGTCTGGTCGTAGCCGTAATTGTTGGCATCAAACGCGCCGGGTCTGTCACTATGCTGTTCGGATTCGTATGCATTTCTGATTCCTGCGCCCTCATCCTCCGGTACTATCCAGTCATCCTCACCGTAAAACCTTATGAACGGAGGAACATCTTCTATCTGCTCCGTATCCTCATAATAGATGATGGTTGCGGGAATGAAGGTAACCGTAGAGTAATAGTACTTTCCGGTGGAATAGTCCTGTAATTCGTAATAAATTACTTCTTCCTTATCCATCATCATATCCGAAGGAGTATAATAGACGATATCACCGTAGCTCTCGGCAACACCGTGATCAAGTCTGTACCAGCCGTTATCCAACATTCCCACGTCCGTAAGGCGTGACGAAGAATACGCTTGTGTATTCAGTACGGTACCGTCCACTATGTGAGAAGCAATACCCGTGATTTCGCCTTCAATACCGTCATTGGAAAGCACTTCAACGGGAACTTTAAGGCCGAAGTCAATGACAACGGCATCGGGAGCGATTCCGTCGGCTCTTATTGAAATCACGCCGTTATTGCCGAGATTCTCAATAACAACACCGTAGCCGCCCGCTTCATCGGTAGTGAATTTCCACGCATATTCTGCGGTTTCGGTAATGTTTTCTTCTTTATCCTTATTATCCTCGGTGTTTTCCGCGTCATAGTTGAACTCGGTAAGCGTCTGATTTGCGGTATCAATATGAGTTTCATAATAGTAAGGATTGCCCTTTGCGGGAACGAAGGTACAGGTCGAGGGCTCATCCGTGCTGTTGGTATAGTAGGTACCCGTTTCATCGGTCAGCAGGTGCACCTGATAAGCAAGACGCATGGGTCCCGTGCCGCTGAAAGTGCCGTCGGCATCGGGATAAATCGATGGTACGAGGTCGGCGGGAAGTTTCCATTCAAGCTCCTGCTTACCGTTATCGTAGATGTAGAGGTTGACCTCCATCTCGCCCATGTTCTTTTCAAGATTCGTACTGGTCTCTATATAGTCGTGATTATAGACGATTGTGAAAATCTTACCGATAACAACGTTACCTACGTCGTAGATGGGTCTGGCGGAGCTGACGCTCGTAGGCATATAAATTTCATCCTCGTACACGATTCTGGGAGCTTCCTCCAGAGAAACGGTAACCTCATCGCCGTCAACAGTAACGCAGGAAAGTCCCATTTTTTCACCGATAACGTCGGAGAATACCATATTCTTACCGTCAAAGGATTTATTATTTGTCGTCTTATCAACAATCGTGACCGCGGTAATGGGTCTGGGAATATCGTTTATCAATCCAACGATATGCTGGAAGCCGTTCATAATATCGGTTTCGGAAAGGTTGCCGAGAACGCCCCAGTCGCAGAAGTCAACATAGTTAATATCAAAGGTGGGATCATTTTCTTCGGCATTCACGATATAGCCGTATAACTCTTTGCTCTTGACTTCACTGCCGGCCTCATAATCATCATAGCATCTTTCAAGCAGTGTCCTGTCTTCGCCGTCCTCTATGCAGTTGGGATAAAGTACCGTTCTGCCGAGCTGAGAGGTAACGCCGGGGCCTATTGAGAAGAAGAGCGCCTTACCCTCGGGATAATGCTCATCAACAGCCTGCTTTGCATACATGGCAGTTCTGATTACTCTGTAACCGTCCTGAGCGGTCATACCATTCTTTGTGCCGCTGTCGGAAACGGGCTGAGGATTGATAAAGTCGGTATGTGAAAGAGTGGGCTCACCGTCGGAAACGAGAACGATTACGGGTACTCTGCCCTCTATGTCGTTATTGGCACAAAGCATATCCATTGCGCCCTTGATACCTATCTGGGTATAAGTACCTCTCTCAAAGCCGACCGCCTTATGAGTTCCTACCTTGTTACCTTCGGTGTCGGTCATTTCGGGATTCACCTCAAGGGTATGCCATGCGCTTCCGTCGGGAGGACTGCCGGAGGGCATCGAGCCGGCAACGGTAGAGGGAATTGCCTTTGAAACGGTACCCGCACTGCTCTGAGTTGAAACATAACCGATAGTGGCGGAATTTTCGCCGTTGCTGCTGACGGTGTACTGTTTATTGTTGTAGGTAAATACCATGGAATCCGATGAAGCTATGGGAGTCGTGGCTGTCGCGGAATCAAATACGTTTACCTTCTGACTTCCTTTATCACCGGTAATCGTGATATAAAACGTCGTTCCGTTAACGTTTATCGCTAACTTTTCGGGCAAATTGTCAACCGTGGTAATTCTGCTGTCGTCTTCGGCAGATATTACCTCACGGCATTCGACCGTCAGCGAAAGGTTATTGTTATTTTTTATTTCATACTTGTTATTTCCGATAAGGAGCGTCTCAACCTTACCTGCCCTTATTTCGTTTATGGGCTCTGAAGCGGGGTTATCATAGATATTCATGGCTCCGTTGGATACGAGCAGATAAATCGTATCGCCGGTTTCAAGATTGCAGGTCGTCATACCCTGCTGAGGGATTTCGGAAAGAGTGATTGAACTGCTGTTGGGGTTACCTGCCTCAATATGGGTAAAGTCATAATATCTGAAGGATTCGTTTGTGCCGCTGATATTTACGGTTGCCGTCTGATTGGTCGAGGATACGGTGGCAACGGAATTGCCGCCGGTCTGCTGAGTAAATACGCTGAAATTGGTTGCAGAGGGAGCAACATAGAAGGTGATACCGTCATTCGTAGTAAACTGCTGTCTCGGAGCGTCGGTTACGTAAAAGGTAATCGGATCTGAAGAGGGCAGAGTAACGGTCAGCTTGCTGGCAGTACCGTTACCGGTCGTATTAGAAGTCATTCTATATGTTACTCCGGTATTCGGGTCAGTATAAGAGCGTGCCGATTGTGTAAGTTCATAAATCAAGCTGCCGTTCGCAGCAGTCAGCAAACGTATATTTCCGGTTCCCCAATCGGTACGCGCATAGATCGTAATGCCGTTATACTCTATTCTTGTTGCCTGATCATCGTACCACCCGTTTGCGGAATATTCACCGCTGGTACCGCCTGACTTGGCAATTGTAACCGTATTTTCTCCGGTGGTATTATTTCTTGCAGTCCGCTTAAAAGTAAACGAATTATTCGTTGCTGTAGTACTGCTGCCTGAAACCGTGGCAACAGGTGTGCCGCCTGTCTGAGACGAATAGAAATCAACCGTGCCGCCGTTTGCCTCGGCATAAAACGTCGTTCCGGCGCACGTCATAGGTGTTCTGGTGGAGTCAACTACGATTGACGTGAACGTTCTGCCGGAAAGCTTTGCGGTAAATTTACCGTAATTATTGTTCCTCGGTGTACCGGAAAACGTAAAGGTTACGCCTGTTTCCGGGTCGGTATAAGAAGCAGAATTATCAAGAACACGGAAACTGTCACTATCGGAAACGGGAGGATTCCTGTACAGCAATACTTTGCCGTCAGACTGTCTGGTAGACGCATAGAAGGTGTATTCGCCGACCTTAAACTGTATTGCGCTACCCGGACTGTACGTGTTTGCGGTAATAGTTCCCGTTGAAACTTCCGGCGTGGTAACGGATACGTAGTTTTCGTTATTACTGCTGCCTGTCTTTTTGAAGGTATAGGACTTACCGTCATACGTGCCGGCTGCGGTAGCGCTGCTGTCCGAAACCGTGGCAATGGGCGTGCCGCCGGTTGCCGACGAATAGATTTCCACCGTTCCGTTTGAAGCTGCCGCGTAGAATGTTACGTTACCTGCGCCTACGGTAGTTCTGACACCTGCGGAATTGCTGACCGTAAAGGTTTCATATACAATCGGGTCGGAAGCGGGATAATTTACGATAAGGGTGTTGTCGTTAAGAGTACCGAAGCTGTTTACGTTTGCGGTACCGTTATCCAGCTTTCTGTCGTATCTGTAAAAATGAACACCCGTTGAAGTATCGGTATAATCCTGAAAGAAGGTATCGGCAAACGCCTGACCGGTGTTTTCAAGAGTAAGATATGCAATGGCGCTGCCACCGGTCTGTGTTTTATAAATGTAGATATAGTTGTTTCCGGTATTTCTGTATGCATAATAGGTATTGCTGCCCGCCGTAATTACGGTCCTGCTGTTATTGTTTGTGCTGATGGCACCCGTAGTCATGGTTTTCTCGGAAACAACGGAAACTGATGCGGAGTTGTTTCCGCTTTTTGCAAACGTATATGCAGTAGTAAGCTTGCTGGTACCGTTATATACCCTGTAAGTGGCGGAAGGAGAATCATCTGAAAGATTAACAACGGGAGTACCGCCCTCGGGAGCGGTATAAAATCTGATTTTACCGTCCTCATTTATGCCGTAAAAGTCGGTACCGGCTATCGTAAACTTCTTTCTTGCGGTCTTCTGAATGGCGTAGTCGTTTGTTACGTCACGGTAGCCCTCCGCCTCAACGGAAAAGCTTGATGGGTCAATATAAGTAAGATGATAGTCGCAGTCATCCGATCTGAAGCTTTCTTTGGGAGCATCCGGAGTAAGCACGGCAACCGGTGAAGAGGACGTACTGTCAACATAGATATTGATTGTTTCACCGTCGTATGATGCGGCATAGAAGGTATCTCCACCGTCTGTGGTAAACTCCTTTCTTTCGTTGGGGACATTTGTGTAAACGGTGGTAGTGGTTTTCTTTCCTACATCGTATACATAAAAGAAATTACCTACGCGCACCAGAGTATATTTACTGTTGAGAGCAACGGTATAATTCGAGTAAGTGCCTGTATCCACCGCACTCTGAAGTGTACCCTGCCTCACAATAGAGGACGAATTGGCATTATAGAAAGCATAGTTGCCGTTTGAATCCACTCTGATTCTGGTACGGTTGGTATATTCAACACTTGAATGGGTACCCTGATCGGGATAGAGCCACGTAATATCCGAATAGCTTGCCTGCGTCTTCAATACCATAAGGGCATTGGGAAAGTTTCTGTTTACGGTTGACGTATCCTTATCGTAAAGAACATAGTCTCTTGAGCCCTCGGGAAGGTTATAGGTACCCAAAGGCAGATAAAGAGCATCCGAGCCCTTGCCTTCCGTTTTATTGTAGCCGCCGCCGAAGCCGGTAGCAAAGGAAACGATACCGATTCTGGTCTCGGGGTCGGATTCCATAAGGTTGGCGATGGCGTTATTCATAGCGCTTACGGTAACCTCGGCTCTGGACTTGTTGCCGACGTTATTATTGTACATCGAGGATGACATATCAACGATGAATACGACGTCGGGATGCACATTGCCGACAATCTCAGTCTGCGAGCCGACGGTAGTCGGATATGACTGGGCAAGTGCGGAAAGGGTGATGCCGAATTCGTCATCGTCATATTCATCAAAGGCGGAGGCATCGTCTCCTCCCCAAAGGACACTCTTATCCGCAAGAATCCTCCCGTTATAATCTGAGGTGAATCTCCCGTTCTTTCTGAAGTCACTCTCAAGATCAGCAGTTGAAAAATCACTGTCACCTACACTGATTTCGTAGCTGCCGTCCGCAAAAGCGGTAAAGGTGCCGAGCATGGGAATGATTGCGCCGAAGACCATAATCAGCGCAAGTGTACCCGCTATCGCTTTCCTGCATATTGTTTTCTTCATTATCTTTCCTCCTCCGAAAAACTCCTCTGTGTATTTCAATTCTTTGAACACTTTCTCATAGTAACTATCTATTTTATATTATAAGCAGACAAGAAAATAACGCAAGCAAATTTTAGGAAAAAATCGGTATTTTAATGAAAATTTTAGTTAAATTTTACCAAAATTCGAACATTTCCGTTCAAATGTCTGAATTTTAGGACAATCAGCACGATTTGCGAGAGTTTTATAGGGCTCAAATTCAAGCACCGTAAGGGTTTGTGCATACTTTCATCAAACATAAAAAGGACCGCTCAAGGCGGTCCCGAAATTACTGTTTTGTATAGAAAGTATCAAGAACGAGTTCAAACAAAGCGGTTTCGTCGGCATGATATTCGGCGTATCTCTCCCCCATTTTGTATTCACCGGGAACGGTGGTAAAATCGCCGAGTTCAAAATTTCTTCTCAACGCCACGCCCGAAAGATATACCACGTCATCCGCAGACAAATCCGAAATCGTATAGTTGGAAGCAAAGGACCACAAACGGGGTATGAGAGTCAGATCCTTCTTTGCCATTTTCATCGTCTTGGAAACAAATTCCTCAATATACTGCTTCTGTCTCGCACGGCGCGCACTGTCGGCATCCACACGGTCCATCCGTCTGTCACGGACGTATTTATCCGCCATATCACCGATAAGTCTGACTCTCTCTCCCTCGGTAAACTGACCGATAGTCTCAATGCAGGTCAGCTCAACGCCTCCGACCGCATCGTTGAGGGCAACGATTCCGTTAAGGTCAAGCGCAACGAAATGATTTATCTGAATGCCGAAAAGCAGACGGTCAATACTGCTGATGGCATTGCGGCAGCTGAGTTTCTTACCGTCACCGTAGGCGTAAGCAAGGCAAATCTGCATTTTTTTGATATCAAGATAGCCGCCGTTTGCACTGTAAGTGCTGACGTCCGTCATGGTTTCACGGGGAATTACGATTATCTTTGATTTGCCCGTTTTTGTATCATAAGCCAGCACGGCTATCGTATCCGACTGACCGCCGGTACCGACCACGCCGTAATCGAGTCCCATGGTTTCCTTGTCAATTCCGATAAGGGCAAAAGACACGATATTTTCGTTGAAAATATAGGTATTTCCCTTGTATATGACGGATTTACCCGAATCCCTGATAACGGGCGAGGAGCCGTCACCTATTACCACGTTTTCCACGTCAAGGGAAACGCCGCTTCTCGCTTCGTTACGGCCCTTAAACCAGAGCACGGCAACGGTCACTATGAGGGCAAGCAAAAGCAAAACAGCCACCGCGATGACTATTTTGCCCTTTGATTTTTTCAGTTTTTTCCGTCTTTGCTCTTTACCTCTCGCCACCATCTTTTTACGGATAAACGAGGGATAATTGATGTATTTAATCCTGGAAAACATGGTCAATCAGAACTCCGTTTACAAGATAGCGTGCATTACAGCCGCTTCTGGGCTCGGCACAAGTGGAAAGAATGAGAATATGACTGTTCAGACCCAATTCGGTACCCTCTCTGACGTTTTTTTCAAGAACGGGAGGATTCATCAGCAGCTGCTGAAAATCGGTAAGCACACTGTCGTCTGAGAAATCGTATGAATTGAGAATATGTCTGTCGTCAAAGGTATGGGCGGAAAAAATACGGTAAACGAGAATGCCGTAGGGAAGGTAAATATATACTGTATCGTGTTCGTTGAAGAACTGCTCATCCTTGAAATAAAGCAGTTGGCTGAACATATCTCCCTTTTCTGTATTGTGACCGTAAAGCAGAGTAACCGGATTTGTAAATTCCAAGTTATTTGCCGACTGTGAGAATACGGAGCCGTGAGTATCCCTATTACCCTTCCAGTCACGGCGGATATAGTAATTATCGTCCCTTCTGCTCTGGACAACCGGATACGAAATATCCGTACCGGGTATGACTATATAGGCATAGACCTCCATATTCTGTGTCCTGTATTCATCAAGGTCAACGGGGCAGGCGGGGTATTTTGACATCGGCTCTGTTGCCGTCACGGTTGAAGTAACCGGCTTCGGGGGTTCGTTAAAAGAACATCCTCCGGCAAGGCATACACTCATGGCAATCAGAAGGCAGAAAATACTTTTTACTTTAACTTTCATATCGTTACCTGAAAAAGGGCCCGACGGACCCTTTTATGCCATATTTGATTCGTTTTCATTTTTCTTTTTGCCTATAAGGATTCCAGCGGAAACGGAAACGGTGCATAAAGTAACGATTGCAGCCGCTATGCAGGCGTAATTATCCTCTGCGGCAGTATCGGGAGAAGTGGATGAATCGTCCTTTGATACAGACATTTCGCCGGTGTAATTGGGGCTGTCGGGATCATCCTTGCCGTTATTCGTAAATTTACCGGTTGTACGGTAGCGATCCGACCTTCCGTCAACGTCGCCGTCAGCGTCACCGGGAGCATCCGGGTCGTCCTCATTTCTGCCGGGAACGTAACCGCCGCTGTTAGTAGTATATTTATCGCTTTCGTCATCCTCTTCAATGGGAATGGTGCGTCCGCCGTCGTCCTTCTTTGTGGTATCGCTGTAAACGGGAGCAGTGGGGCTGATAATGGGATCAACGTCACTTGCGTTAACCGCCGTAAGCATAACACAGACCGTAACCGCGGCAATACAGAATGCAAAAATCTTTTTCATAAAATTTCCCCCAAGATCTGATTTTTCAACTATACACTTTTATTTTAACACAATCGCTTTTTTAATGTCAAACGGTAAACTGATTTTTTGTGTAATACGCAACGAGTCCGGCTCGTCTTTTTGCTTCGGAAACCGCATTTGAGGAGCCCTCGTCAAGAACAAATATCAATATCCTTTTTACCCACACGGCAGGCAGAAGCCATTTATGTTTTTTCAGAACGGGAAAGCGTTTTTTCAGTTGAGACGAAGGAGGAAAAACCGCTTTCAGCAAAGACATTTTTTCGTTGGAGGTAACGGAGGAGGCGTGTCTTCTGTCAAGCCCGCCGCCATAAATACCGCCGCTGACAATGTCATTCAGCATGGGGATAATATCAACGCTTTCATCAAAATCCGACACCGCGGATTTAATCAAATCAAGGTCAAAGCCGAAATACTCAGCCGAAATCAGAAACACTGCTTCGGCAAATTTATCTACCCCTGCCTTACAGCATCGGCTGAAAATCTCACCGTAATCAATTTTGTTATTTTTTGCGAATACAGAAATATCCATTATCTGTCTTATGCCCACACCCGCATTGATAAAATGATTGAACGCATGAAAAATGAGATAAATCAAATGAGTATCGGCATCCGGACAAAGAAGGCGAAAGCCGAGGATATTTTCGTAGGATGCAGAGGAAAAAAGGTCACCCGCCGCCTCGGTAAGACGTCCGGAAAACGCGTTGCCGTTACCGAAAGGAGTGCGGTGAAGTTCAATCCGGCATCCCGTTTCACGGCTTGCGAAAATTCTTTCACCGTCGTCTTCGGAAAGTAAGAAAAAACCGTTTTCACAAAGTATGTCAGAACAGATTTCAAGATCTTTTGCGTTAACGATAAGGTCTTCATCCGAAGAGGGGCGCAGGTCGGGCTCGCCATAGTATGAGCGGCAGACGAATCCCTTGATACACAAGGGATTTGCTCCCGCAAGAAGCATTTTGCCGTACACCGCACAAAAGGCATTGCTTCGCTGAATCTGAGCTGAAATCTGCCCGAGTGCGCGCTTTTTCATTTCGTTTTCCGCTGAAATCATTCCTCTCTCCGACATCACGGAATACACTGCCGGCAAAAGCTTTTGCTTCTCTGCCAGGAGAAAGATTTCACGTATTTCCTCATCGGAAACCGAGTCAAATCCGAGTGCTTTTCCCGTTGCAAAGCAGGAGCAGATATCAAGAAATTTTTTACCGGTTTCATCCGGCTTCGCATCGGAATTTTTCTTCGGAGATTTTAACAGAATATGCAGTAAAAATATGCTCAGAATCGCTCCCAGCGAATCCAGCACCATATCGCTGATAAGGCACGCCCTGCCCTGAACAAATAGCTGATGTATTTCGTCACTGACGGCATACAGAACAGATATGACCGACGACAGAGAGCAGCTGAACAGCTCTCCCCTTCCCGTTGAGCGCAGGAACAGATAAAGCGGCGCACCCAGTGCCATATATTCAAGCAGATGAGCAAACTTCCGCACGATGCAGTTCAGCACTTCACCTGCGCTTGCATTGAAAATAAACGAGGTAAAGGAAATGCTCACTCTGTCGGACTCGGTACCCGGCTGAGACGAAAAAAAGAAAATTACGCCCATAACAAGCAGGGTCAGGATAAGGGCAGCCGCGCCGACTATTCTGTTTTTGCTTTTTTGACTTTGCATTGTAATTTCTCCGAAATAATATATGAAAGAGCACCGATTGCTCCGCCGAGGGTGTTGCAGATAACGTCGTCCGCTTCGCTTCTGCCTATGGCAAAGGCATATTGCAGAATTTCAATCAGAAGTGTCAGAACCAGACAAATCAGAATCGCCTTCGCAACGGGTTTTGCCTTGCTTTTCAGAACGTAAGGCAAAGTAATGCCGAAGGGCACAAACAGAGCCACGTTCATGAGCATTGAGCGGTACATTTCCCTTTCTTCAAGGGCTTCCGCAAACGAATTGAAGGGAAGCAGAATCAGCTCTCTCTCCCCGGAGGAAGAACGCAGAAGCGTCATCCATACTATCCCCGAAAAGGAAACGGCCAGAGCGAGCAAATTAAGTATTTTAATCCCCTTCGGTGAGCACCAGAACATAAACAGAGCCCAGACAACGGGTGCCAGAATCACCGACACGGCAACCGTATGAAGAGGAAGATGGTATATAAACCAAAACATAAAAGCACCTTGTTTCAACTGTTGAAAACAGCTGAAATCATTTCGTCACAGATTTTTGATATTTCTATTCAATGTTAAAATTCGAGAATCGAACAAAGCCGCCAAATTTCGGATTGCTTATGATACGGTTTTCGTTTGTTGCTTCTTCAATTTTAAAATGAATAATATGTTTTCCCAAGTCAATAAATGTACTATATCCCATTTCATTAGAATAATAAAGTGCCAAACTAAAATTATAATTTCCCGCGCTTAACATACTTGTGTCCGCTTTAAAATATATGCTCCTTGATTCATCCTTTGAGAATTTAATTTCATTTGAGCAAGAAATACCAAGCATTGACTCAGTTGCATTATAGTATTCTATGCGAAGTCTGAGATTATCAATATCTATATCCGAGTGGCAGGTTAATTGACATTCAATTTTATCACCGCTGTTAAAAACACAGTCCTCTGTATTGGTAATCTCAACAGATTTCATCTGAACTGTGCGAGAAAAATGATTCCAGTAATCAGCCGGTTTGAATCCCTGATAATTGGATAGATTGAATCCGTTATTTGAATATATTTCAATTGCTTCGGAAACATCCCCGTCAAATATTACTCTGCCGTGGTCAAGGACGATACATCTGTTGCAAAGGCGTTTTATGGTGGACATATTATGGCTGACATAAAGGACGGTCCTGCCCTCCTGATTGCTTACGTCACTCATTTTTCCGAGACACTTATCCTGAAATTTTGAATCACCGACCGCAAGCACCTCATCCATTACCATGATTTCGCTGTCAAGGTGTGCTGCAACGGAAAAGGCAAGCTTTACGTACATACCGCTTGAATAGCGTTTTACGGGAGTATCAATGAATTTTTCCATTTCAGCGAATGCTACGATATCATCAAATTTGCGGTCGATTTCCGCCTTTGTCATCCCGAGAATCGCGCCGTTCATATAGACGTTTTCTCTGCCCGTCAGCTCAGGATGAAAACCCGTTCCGACCTCAAGCATCGAGGCAATACGGCCGTTGATGCAGATTTTTCCCTCCGTGGGGGCGGTTACCCTTGACAAAAGCTTGAGCAAAGTGGATTTGCCCGCGCCGTTATGGCCGATAATTCCGATGATTTCGCCCTTTTTTATATCAAAGCTTACGTCGTCAAGGGCAAGAAATTTTTCGTTTTTTCTGTATGCCGCATCGGACCCGATTTTTGAATTCGGGTCTTCCTTGCCCTTTTTCCGGGCAAAATATGACTGAATGTCTCCCTTGAGAGTGCCGCCGCCTATTGCGCCGAGGCGATACTGCTTGGAAACGTGTTGAATTGAAACAGCAAGATTATTTTCCATATATTACACCGTATCCATAAATGTTTTTTCAACTCTGTTAAAGAGAAATACTCCGATAAGTAAAATCACAAAAGTGAAAATCCAGCTTATACCCCACATTCCGGGTCTGAACTGAGCTGCCACCTCACCGAAGAAGCCGAATCTGATTGCTTCCATAATCGGACAAATGGGATTGAGCCAGAAGAGACCTTCTATTCTTGAATTAAGGAATATACCCGCACAGTAAGCAACGGGGCTGATATACATCCAGAGCTGAACACCGAAGGAAACCAGCATTGCAAGGTCTCTGTATTTTGTTGTAAGTGCGGATATGATGATTCCGCATCCCATGGAAAGCAGAGCAAGCTCAACAATCATAAACGGAAGCAGAGCAATCTGCCAGCCGGGCTGCATGACCGAGTTCGGCAGAAAAAGGAAAATCAGCCATGCGACAAGGAAGAACGAAAACTGTATACCCAAAGAGATAAGGTTTGTGATCACCGTTGAAACGGGTAAGACCATACGGGGAAAATATACCTTTCCGAATATACCCGCATTACCCGTAAAGGTCGAGCTTACCATATTGAGGTTTGAGGCAAAATACTGCCAAAAAATAGTACCGCACAGATAATAGACAAAACGGTTGACTCCTCCGGGAGCAAGCCCGGCAATATTTCCGAAAACCACGGAAAATATGACCGTTGTCAGCAGGGGCTGAATTACCGCCCACGCAGGGCCGAGAACGGTCTGCTTATATTGTGATATAAAGTTACGTTTGACAAAAAGAAGGGTCAGATCCCTATATTTCCAGACTTCCCCGAGATTCAGGTCAAACCACCGTCTGTTTGAATCAATAACCGTATCAAACTGCATTTCATCGTATGATTTTACGCTCGTATTTTCTTTATCCAACGTTTTCACCTCAGATACCTCTGATTTTTTTAATATCGTCAAAAGTCACGGGGCATTTGCTCTGTGACAGGTCGTATTTTCCGCTTGTCATCAGTTCTCTGAACAGAGAAAGATAAGCAACGCAAAGATACTCCCGCAGAAGCATCTCTTCAAAATATCCGCCGTTGTTTCTCTTTCCCGAAACTGTCAGCACCGCATTCCTGACCCCGGTCTTCAGGGCGGTAATTCCGGTCTGCTTTTCCTTTTCCGTAACGGAACACGCCCGGATAACGTCTTTATATTCTCTGTAAAACGACGTTTTTTTAACGTCGGAAATAAACCTTTTTATCTGCGCTTCGGAATCAAACATTGAACGGCAATCGGTAGACCCGCCGATTTTTGCCATGTTATCCACCACCTCGCGGGGCAGACACCTATTGCAGTTTTCCGCATGAACGGGTTTGCCCTTACCGTTGACTTCCTTCAATGCTTCACAAACCGCGACAAATTCGCCGTCAAGATACGGATATCTTGTTTCAACGTCAAATGAATTGGAAAGAATTCCGTTTTTCTTCAGAATAAGAAAGCTTCCGAAAATATAGGCATATTCGGAAAAATCATAATACACGGGTTTATCCGATGCACCGTCGGTGTTGACGTTTATTCTCTCATCCGAATAGTAGGTAATATTCATCACCTGATCGGCACATTCGCCGCAAATGAGTATGTGTTTTCCCATTGAGTTCACAAGGCGGGCAAGCTCATACTGCAGAAACACGCCGCACTCGTAAACACTGCCCTCGAGACGCCATACGATATCCGGCAGGTTCTTCAGAGTTGAGGAATCCGTCAGCGCAGTTTCAAGAGACAGATTTCTGTAGTATTCCGCATTTTTTACGATAACGGGAACCTCGTTTTTTCCGTGCTTTCCGCCTATTGAAAACGCGGTTATTTTTTTATCGGTTTTCTCCGTCAGAATATGACAGATATAGTTTGAATCATATCCGGAGGAAAGAGGCATACTTATGTCATTAACTCCGTCAAGAGATTTTTTTATTGCCTCATCAAGTACAGGTTTGAAATTTTTAAGTGCTTCATTTTCAGGCATTTCAGCCAGGGCATATTTCACAGGGTGTTGTTTAACCTTACTGTCAGTCACCCCAAGGCAGTGAAACGCTTTTAGCTTAAACACATCTTTTACGAGGGTATTTTCGCCGTAAATAAATCCGTTCGTCAAAAATTCTCCGATATGAGAATCATCAAATTCCGCTTTTAATTTCGAGTTAACAATCAGCTTCTTCAATGATGTTGAAAGATACAATTCACCTTCAATTTCAGTATAATACAATGTCAGAGAAGAAGTGGTTCTGTCGTGAAAAACAAACAACTTTTTATCCGAATTATCAACAATAACCGCAATATAAACACCTGAAATATGCTCTGTCAACTTCATTCCGAACTCTCTGTAAAGTCCGATAATTGAATCTCCGTCATTAACCGTATCGTCGGTTTCAGCTCTGCCGCAGATATACAGAGAAACATTCTGTGCGGAATATGTATAAATATTCTCGGAGAAATCCGTATATTCACTTGTGTTGAGATTAAAGCATCCGTTAATCTGCTTCATAATTCCTCCGAAAATTCACTATTTATTTCTTCTGATTACTCCGGTATATTTTGATGAATCATTATCAAGATCAAAAATTAATGCGGTATGTCCTGCCCGGTTTGTTTCAGACGGCGGTGTCATATAATCTCCATATTTCCATGTTAAATATGCATCAGCATCTCGCGGACCCATAAGCGTTAGATTTTCAAACTCCATATCTATCGGTGGAAGTCTAAGATTTTTTGGGGTAAAATATTGCCCGCTCCCCGGAGGAATATCATTTGGACTATAACATTCATCGCTTTTCTTTGACAAGCAACTAATAACATTTACCATTGCATAAAAGAAATGTGTAACATACCTAAAAATCAGCTTTATAAGTTTTGAAGATATGTTATGATTCAAAAAATAAGTACTCGCAGCATCGCCATATCCGTGACACCTGTTTTGTAGCTTTTTGAAGAAATTACTTTTTGGCGCATTCCATACGGGAAAAATATCTATTGGTATGCCCCAATGAATTTTATATTTATCACAATCAATATCTGTCCATGTAGTTCCGTTTAAGCGCAGTCTGTAAAAAGGATATATCAAATCCGGTTCGGTTTTCTTCGTTTGAAGAAAATACTTCTTTTTATCTCCGTTTTTGAGCCATACTTTAAGAAGCTTATTGTAGTCTTCTATAGGCATATCCACATCGACATCATCATCCCAGGGGATAAATCCCCTATGTCTGACCGCGCCGAGAGCAGTTCCGCACGAAATAAAATATGTCAATCCGTTTTGCCTGCAAAAAGAATCAAAATAGTCCAACATTTCTATTGATATTTTTTTTACTTTTTCAAGCTCTTCATCAGTAATTGTATGCATGTATTTCTCATCTTCTCATTATTTTATTTTTTTAGTTTTGAAATCAGTTTTCCCGGCTTGCTGTTCCTGAACTTTTCGTATTTTTCCGCCGTTGAAATTGCATATTCAAAAACCTCGGGAACAAAATCCGCGGGAATATCAAAGCCGTTTTCCCTTAGCCACTCTGTATCAACAAGATTAACTGTTTTGATTATTGCCGAGATAAGCTCATTTCTACGGTCATCAAAGAGGTTTTTTGTTGCCATAAACGAACCCTCTTTGTTTAAGCGCATGGCAGAAAGATAATGAAGCTTTGCCATCCCATGCGAACGGGAAAACTCAAGATTGGCACAAAGGCCGCGGAAAAAATCCACGGTGTTGCTTACACAATATTTTGACGGTGTTCTTATACGTCGATAACAGTAAACATCATCTTCTATACATGCAAACAAATCCGCTTTTTCCATAGCCGACACAAAAAATACAGGGTCTTGAAATCTTTTAATAGGCGGAAACACAATATTATTCTCAACCAACATTTGCCGCGAAAAAATATATTTTGTATAACCGTAATCGTACTGGTAATTCACAAAATGATCCACTTGCTTTTTAGAGAATGAGATTCCATATTTTTCAAGGCACTCCGGTTCTTTGTCAAATGTCCCATTAGGCAACAAGTACAAAAGAGAGCCGCCTGCGACCTTAACATTGTACTTTATGGCAGTTTCATATAAACGCTCAAGCGCAAATATACTCGGATAATAATCATCGGAATCCATAAAAGCTATAAATTCACCGGTTGCCGATCTTATTCCGTCATTACGTGCCTTTCCGACACCTTCGTTTTCTTTATCAATGATAATTATTCTGCTGTCTTTTGCCGCATAATCCTTCAACAGAGGAAGGGAATTATCTTTTGACCCGTCGTTTATACAAATGATTTCAATATCGGAAAGCGTTTGAGCAATAATGCTGTCAAGACATTCTTCCAGATATTTTTCCATATTATAGACGGGAACAATAACACTTATTTTCGGCATAATATCACCTTTATTTTTTATTCAAAAAACTCACGTAGTCAAAATCGTCGAGCCAACGCCGTTTGAGGAAACCCGGTTTCCAGTCCGAAAGAACGCCTACCTCGTCTTTATCCTCAAATCCCCTGAAATAATATGCGGATTTGAATTCGGGATAGGGCTTATGGGTAAAAACCACCTTATGCTTTAAGGGAAGAGAATCAAATTCTTTCAGATTCTCATACGTGCATCCCATTTTGTCGCAAAAAATCACATACATATTATCGGGGTTGAAACGTTTCTTGCGTCTTTCCCAGTTTTCAAGCGCCTCTTCGTAGGTTTTGGTATGGCAAAATACTATCTTGATATCATCACATTCAGCGACAAAATTTCCGTCCTCATCATCTTCAATCCGCACAAGAGATACGTCAAAATAATTCCGAATGTTTTTTAGGAATTTCAGGTAATCCTCCGGATATATAATCATATTGACAAGCGGGCTGTTAAAGGGCAATCCCAAATCGTGGGCAATAATTCCTCCGCTGCAGTTATTTGCAATTATGGAAGGATTTTTATTTTTCAGCTTTCTGCGTTTGATTTCTATGTAAATTCTGTGTTCAAGCCGTGCGAAAAAATTTTCACTCATATTTTACTTCTCACCCCAGCGAAAGCGGCATATTTTTGCCGAAAAGACAGGTATGAATACCCGGGAAGTATCTGAGCAGAAACAGTCTGACCTTCTGCTTTGAAGATACGTTTTTTCTCTTAATCAGTATTTTATAGCATTCGTTGTATATTCCGGTTATTTCTTCAAGCTTTGCTTTATGTACGGGATTTTTCTTGTCAAGATGAGCATAAGCCACCGCGACACGTGAATAGACAAAAAGCCGTGATTCGTCGGCAAGCTCCTTTTTACCTATGGAATCAAGCCACCTATATCTTTCTCTGATTGCAAAAACGATATCCGTAAATCCGATATTATATTCACTGTGCATAATTGAGCCGGAGCGAACGGTATAATAATAGGATGTCCTGCCCGTCAGCACCATACGATTGGTTTTTGCAAGAATTTTATGATAAATGAATACGTCCTCATAAAGCTTTCCCTCGGGGAAACGTATACCGTCAAAGATTCCGGATTTATATAATCTGTTCGGAGCGCACGGCTGAAGCATGGTATCAAGCAAAGAGTCGCCCTCCAGCACCTTTTCGGTTTCCGCAGGGAAATAAAAATTCTTTTGCACTCCGTTTTCATCAACGGAAATCATATTTCCCGTCGCAATATCCGCATTATTTTTGATCAATGAAGAATAAAGCCCCTCAATGGCATCGGGGGTAATGTAATCATCGCTGTCAACAAAAAGCAGATACTCCCCCGTCATTACTTCCAGCGCCGCGTTTCTGGCAGACGAAAGTCCCCCGTTTTCCTTGTGGATAACTTTTATGCGACTTTCCCTTACGGCGTATTCGTCACAAATCGTACCGCAATTATCGGGTGAACCGTCGTCAACAAGGAATATTTCAAGGTTTACGTAGGTCTGTGAAAGCACGCTGTCAACGCATTTTCTCAAATAGTTCTCAACTTTGTAAACGGGAATTATTACGGTGATAATCGGCTGCATAACCGCTCCTTTTTATAATCCTATTCTTAGCATATTTCTGATTTTACAGGTCAGATCGGGTAAAAGTCTGAACGCGGTGTACCAAAGCTTATATTTCAGATCGGTAACCGAATAAACCGCATCAAGATCGGAACCGCAGAACATACCGAAAAGACGTTTTTTGTATTCTTCATATTCCTCTGATTTTTCACAGCGGCAAACAGTCTGATAATGATACATGCATACACCCGCATAAGTACGCTCTGCAGCGGGGTAAAGAGAAGGAAAATCTTTTTTTATACTGTCGGCCCGCATACGCAGCGCTTTGATGGCATCAAACCTTTTTTCGGAGTACGATGAATTCATAACGCTTCCCGGACGCTGATAATAGGCATAAAGCTCTTCGTCCGTTACAACCGTTTTGGCGGATTTGACAAGCATACGGTAAACCCACATAACGTCTTCATTTATCATCCCAACGTCAAATTTCGTGCTGAGAGCCGTATTCCTTTCAGAAAGCGTATTGGGACAAGTAGAGGATATATCGCCCGAAAGCAAAAGATTTACGGATTCAGCGGGGTTTAATACCGACACTTTTACCCTGTCACGGTGAGGAAATCCTCTGAACGGAGTATCACTGAAAAGAATCATCCCGCATTGTACAAAATCTGCGCTTTTTCCGGTCAGCAGTTTATAAAGTTTTTCATACATATAGGGAGAAATAATATCATCGCTGTCAACAAAGCCGATATATTTTCCCGTGCAGGCATCTATGCCCGCGTTTCTGGCAGATGAAGCCCCTCCGTTTTCCTTATGGATAACTTTTATGCGGCTGTCGCGCTGTGCCCAGCAGTCACAGAGCATCGGGCAGCTGTCGTCTGACCCGTCGTCAACAAGTATGATCTCAAGGTTATAATAAGTCTGGTTTACTATGGAATCAATGCAGGCATCAAGGTAATCTTCCACATTATAAACCGGTACAATAATGCTGATTAAATCCATGGTAAACCTCCCTTACCTCAGATAGATTTTATGAACGGTATCATAAAGCTTCGGCATATAAGCTGCCGTAACCGCAAGCGTTTTTCTTTTCGCTCCGACAGAGTATGAAAGATACGTTCCGATGAAGTTTCTCAATTCATTCTGCGCCGACTTACGAAATTCCTTTATTTTTTCCGCATTCTTTCCGTAAAACGTTGCGGCATTTATCAGCTTTGTAACGTAAAGGTCTGCAGCGTCGGATTTTAACGAGCTGTCACAATCGTCGTAAATAATACGGGCGGCTCTAACGGGGTCGAGCAATTTATGCTCATTGACCGTGCCCTTTGATGCGGAATTTTCATAAACTATATACCGATAAGGGCAAAAGTCCTCAAAAACGGATTTTTTCGCACCCTTGAAAAGAATATAATTCATCAGCAAATCCTCATTGTTCCTAAGGGTAAAATCCATTATATTTTTTTCGTTTGTCAACGATTGGAATAATTCTCTCCTGAAAAGCTTAGTCCCAAGCCCCGGTTCAATGCGTTCACCTTTTATCAGGTCGGACACACCCTGCCGGTTATTCTGAATGATAAGGTCACCCGTATTGTAAAAATAAACGGTTTCATCGGATTTGACCAGTCTGTAGCCGCAATGAGAAATATCTGCCGAATACTTTTCCGCATTTGAATAAAGACGTTCATACATACCGGCTTCAACAATATCATCGCTGTCAACAAAGCCGATATATTCGCCCTTTGCGTTTTTTACTCCCTCAAGACGAGCAAGGGTCACGCCCCCGTTTTGTTTGTTTATGAGTTTTACCCGGGGATTTTTTTCGGCTATTTTGGAAATAACCGCCGCCGTGGAATCGGCAGAGCCGTCATTGACACAGATAATTTCCGTATTTTCATATTCTTGAGCAAGGACACTGTCTATGGTCGCGCCCACGGTTTTTTCACCGTTATAGACGGGAATGATTATACTGATGAGAGGTCTCATTTTATCCTCCAAGCCCCGGAAGGGTACTGACAAGCGGTATATTTGCCCAGGTTACGTTCACCTGATAATAAAAGTATGCGATATAACAAAGCATTACAAGCGAGGTATATAATTTTCTGTTTTTTCCGAACGGATGACTCAGAAGCCACGGAACAAGAATCAGATTGTATATTTCAAAGTAGATGGGAAGTCTGCCTACGTAGATACCGCTGGTAAAAGCAGATGCCACGTAAAGCACGGTGCTGACAAAAGAGCAATTTACGGAAAGCTGAATGATTTTCGGAGTATCGGGTACCCTGAGCTCCTTATATGCCAATAAAGCCAACAGGAACGGTGCCGACTGAACAAGAACTCTGAATATATTTGTTCCCGTATCCGCGTCAACGTACTCCATATCGTTCACGTAAGTGGTATTTTCAACCGACGAAGAGAGAATTTGGTCAAGCCCTCCGGTGACAACAAGCACCGCAAGTATTGCTCCCAGCAGCCACAGACGTTTGTTGAACGCCTTTCCGTTGATAAACGGCAGAGCAAGTATGGCGATAAGGACGGATTCATGTATTCCGCCGAGGTACCACGGTACGCCGTCAATATAAAAGAACGAGGCGATGGGACCGAAGCCCATGAGAACAACGGCAATTATCAGATAAATATACCATTTGCCGTTAAGCAGCAAATCCGTGCAGGCAAAGAGAACGGCAACAGCAATAAACTGTCTGATTCCGTTACACATCCAGCTTGCCGCCATGGATGTCGCTATGAACATAAACGTACTGAAACCCGGGTCAACCGAATATTTTTTCAGCACTCCGAATATGAGAAACGCCTGAAGGCAGGCGACAAAGCCGAGCCAGACAGCGGGACTGCTGCTGACAAGTGCCTTGAATATCATCTGTATACCCTTGAAAAGACGTGCGTCACCGAAGGTGTTGACAACATAAAATCTATCAAAGCCTTCGGGTAATTTGTCGAATTCACTTATATATGAGGCAGAATCGACGAAATCGGTGCGGGTGGATATTATCAGCAGCGGTACAGACATAAGCAGGAGTAAGAAACCGTTTCCCGCCCGATACTCAAAATTGCCGTCATTACACAGCACTTTTTCCGTCATACGGTAACGCAGGAGATAATTCACGGCAATTACCCAGATCAACATTATCCAGAATGCCACATTCATACCTCCCTTTACCGAATTTATATACTGTTAAAAAGATCCTCTGCCTGCTTCACCGTGGAAGCCGTATCAAAAAAGCTGCCTCTTTCCTTTGCCTTCACAGCATAATGCTCTCTGATTTCTTTATCTGAAAGCATTGTCTTTATACCCTCGTATAGGGCTTCTTCGTTATTATCGGTAACAATACCGTATTCGTTATTTTCACCCAGGATTTCTTTTGCTCCGCTGACGTCGGTCGAAACGACGGGAACGCCCAGAATAATTGCCTCGGTTACAGCTGTTGACAGTCCCTCCGTTCTTGATGAACAGATAAACAAATCCGCATTTGCCACATAAGGGTAAGGATTTTTCTGAAATCCGGCAAGGTGAATATATTTATCAAGGCCATAACTGCTAATCATATTTTCAAGATTTACTCTTTCGATTCCCTCACCGACAATATTCAAATTATACTCTGTCCCATCATCTGCAAGTCTTTTACATACCTTAATAAGTCTGTCATAACCTTTCGTTTTTTCAAGACATCCAACCGTAACAAGATTAAACACACTATCATCTGTTGATAATTTTTCTAATGCCGATTTCTTTATTTTTGCCGAATCGTTTGTATTCCAAACAAATTCTATTTTTTTCTTCGGTTTAATATAATCGAATATGGTCCTGCATACATAATTTGAAACACCGACTATCCTGTCATACCTATTATAGATGTGCCTTAATCCAAAAGAATTGAAATTGTCAAAAAACTCCCCATGAACCCAAGCTATTTTCGGGTTGTCTGCTCCGGCAACAACAAAAGTAGGAACACCTGACATATAGGCAATCGTCAAATCATATTCTTCTTTGATATGCGGTTTCAAATAGTAATTGTAAAGAAATTTCTTCGGAAGGAATTTAAGAACGGTTTTCATTCCCTTAAATCTTTTATGATTCAGATTAATATGGGTTACGTCTTTACATAACAATTCGGCATTAACGCCCAAATCAAAAAGTGTAATAACCGTTATATCAAACCTGGTTTTATCCATATTATTGACAAGATTTATCAATACTCTTTCAGCTCCGCCGGCACCAAGGTTTTCAATTACAAAACATATTTTTTTCATTTCTTTTTACTAATCAGCTCCATTATATATGGCGTATCTTTGCCAAATAACGGTTCACCACTGAGAATTTGCGGGAACCACACACCCTGATCACGGCAATTCGCCTCGATAAGCACAACATTATCGTCATTATCAATGGCAAAATCCCATGAAATCACGCCAAGATACGGTGTGTTTGCATGTAACTTGCAGGCAATATAATTTACTTTTTCAATATCGCAAGCAAAAGTATCTTTGAATATAACATTAGTATCGGGATGCGAGTCAAAAACTACTTTTTGATTCCCATAATTAAGCTGATAACCGGTATTGTCAAGATTACCGTCTTTCTTTATATGAACTGAAATTGCTCCGAGATGGATATTATCAAGTTTATTACCATTCACGCCAATCCTAAGTGAGGCCGGTGCGGAATGAATTTCATCATCAACAATATAAGTGATGTATCTTATTGTATTGATTGAAGAAGGATACAATTTTTTGAGGTGTTTGCTGGATGTTATTGCCTCCTGCACGATATAATTTTTATCATATTGTAACAAAATTTCAGATATGGCTTTTCCTGTTTTCTTATCGTATCCGTTAGCCAAATCCAAAAACAAAACATTTTTTCCTGAACCGGTATCTATAGTAGGCTTAATAACACATTCGCCAACATCGTATATCTCATCTGCGGCCTTTGAATTTGAAAGAATATTTCTGTTCTTTGACAAAAACACTCCGTTACAATTCACCAAATATGTTTTAGGAATACGCACATCTGCGATATTGTCATAAAGAAGGTCGAGAAGGCTTTTGTCATTGACAGCATCACAATATCTCATTGGATTAAGTAAAGGTTCGACTTTAGTGGTAAAAAGAATTTCGGGAAAATAATCATATCTGTATATTCCATTGAAACTTTCATACAGCTTGTTCCAATAAGACCTTATTTTTTTCCCATAATGCTCAGTCCAAAAATTATCGAATTCCATTTGTTGTTCGGTTGTCCATTTAACAGAAGAAAATAAATCCCGCTTATCAAGAATGGCACGATTTTCAAGGTAGTTTAATTTCAACAAGTCATATTTTTGCGGAAGTAAGTTAACGCTGTTCTCAATTTTTTTGAATATTGTCGGCATATTATCACTCACATTTGTTCGGGCAATTTCAGCCAATCACCGAACATATAGTCATATTTTTCGGGCTTGAAGCACAAAAATCCGCTTCCGGGGAAAAAAGTCATTTCCCCAAAATAGATTTTGTCATTTACATCATACAAATCCACTCTTACAAAAGGAAACGGCTTTGCAAGCTCCTCGGCTGTCTTTTTCATTTTTTCAAACTGCCGTGGTTTCTGAAGCGGTTTACCTGAAATATCTGCCGTACCGGGACTCAAATCAGAATATAAATTCCAGTTTTTATCATAATAATCACGGTACTCCCGCTTTCCTACGCTGTGATTTACCGCAAGGCATCTGCATTCTCCGTTGAAACAGAAGAATTTATAATCCACAAGCGGTTTCGTATCAATAAGGGGCTCTGCGATGATACGGGGTTTCTGTTCCTTATAATTCCACTCTCTGCCCAGATTATAAAGATTTGCATTGAGCCATGTATTCATAATCCTGCGTTTGGATTCAAGGTCAAACTCCGATTTGCTGCGGCAGATAAAATTCCAGCCGGAGCCGTGAGTTGCTTTGAGAATAAACTCCTCGGGAAGCTCGTCAATATTTATCTTGTCTGCGCTGTCATAAACCGCAAGAGTGGGAATCAGCAATTCGGAAAAGCCCCGTCTCTCAATATATTTCTTTGCTTCATATTTATCGGAAGCAAGGGGAATGTCAGGGTCGCGGTAATTCAGCTTCAGCCATTGCATTTTTTCGGTAAAGCGCTTCGGATTATCAAGGTCGGGTGCTCTGCCGATTTTTTTCCTGTACAGCATTTTAATAAATTCTCTGTCGGAATACTTCTCCGCCATCCTTTCGTATTTTGCCGTCTTTCTCTTTTCAATAACATAAAGCGCAAGAGGATTCTTTTTAATTGTCTGTTTAATTTCATGAATAAAATCCATATTTTCCTCCTGCGGAACGAATTATTTCTTTGACTGCCACTTTCTGTAAAGCAGCTGTAATTTCTGAGGGACAAGCGCCTTACTCAGGTGAATAAAAGGCGTTATATACCAATGAACGGGATATTTCAGCAGACGGTAACCGTACATTTCGGTCTGAAATGTAATCCATCTGTCCTTAAAAGTGCGTCGGCTGATTGCCTCCACATCCTCTCTCACGAGATAGAGCGGTTCGTCGGTATTCATACCCTTGTAACCGGCATTGAAAAAACGGAACCACAGGTCAAGATCCTGACCTC
This sequence comes from Acutalibacteraceae bacterium, assembly GCA_045598305.1. Taxonomy (GTDB): domain Bacteria; phylum Bacillota; class Clostridia; order Oscillospirales; family Acutalibacteraceae; genus CAG-177. The sequence continues at coordinate 41,351 of JAZLLW010000007.1, read as the reverse complement.
TTACCGTTCTGGGAAGCACCTGATAGCCCCCAAGGGAATCAAACACCTCTTTGTATGCAAGAACGGTGGCGTGATTGAATGCCGGTGAAAATCTGTGAGGAGTAAATCTGTCCGGCTCGGGAAGACATTTTGCGATTGCTCCGTATGAGCCGTCGTTGTAAAATCTCTGCATTGCCGTTCCAACAAGCACGGTATCGGGATGCTCCGACAGGAATTTTACCTGCTTCTCGAATCTTTCGGGGACACAGTCGTCGTCTCCGTCCATTCTTGCAACGTACTTGCCGGTTGCGTGCTCAAGACAATGGTTGAGAGAAAAGGCAAGCCGTGAATTTTTATCATTCCTGAGCAGAATGATTTTATCGGGAAACTTATCTGCGTACTGCTTTGCAAGGTCATAGGTACCGTCTGAGGAGCAATCGTCACAGAGGATAAGCTCCCAATCCGTATACGTCTGCGCAATGATTGAATCAATCGCCTGCACAAGAGTACTTTCGCAGTTGTATATTCCCATTATGACGGATATTTTACCCGTTGATTCCATCAAAGATTCTCCTTATACCATTCTATGGCGGCTTCAATACCCCGTTCAAATGACCAGTCGGGGTCATAGCCCAGCATTCTCCTTGCCTTTGAGATATCCGCATTTGAATGCTTGATATCCCCTGCTCTGTCAGGCCCGAAATTCGGTTCAATATCGACCCCCAGGGCCTTCGTCAGCCCGTAGTAGATGTCAATAAGGTATTCCCTGCCTCCGTAGGCAATATTGAACGCCTCGCCCGCCGCTTCACGGGGTGCAAGGCAGGCCTTGAGATTTGCTTCGATCACGTTTTCAATATATGTGAAATCACGGCTCTGTCTGCCGTCACCGTTTATGGTGGGAGTTTCACCGTTAATCAGCATTTTAAGAAATTTCGGGATTACAGCCGCATAGGCACCGTCGGGATTCTGTCTGCGTCCGAAGACGTTGAAATAGCGGAGTCCGTAGGTATCAAGGCCGTAGTGACGGGTATATTGCTTTGCCCATTCCTCGTCACAGCGTTTGGTGAGTGCATAGGGAGAAAGCAGATTACCCTCAACCCCTTCGGTTTTGGGAAGCTTCGGCTCATCACCGTAAACCGAAGAGCTGGAAGCATAGACGAATTTCTTTACCCCCTGAACACGGGCGGCTTCAAGCATATTCAGAGTACCCGTAATATTATTTGCACAGTAAAACAGAGGCATTTCTATACTTCTGGGCACACTGCCCCACGCCGCCTGATTCAGCACGTAATCCACGCCCTCGCAGGCATTGAGGCAGGTATCATAATCCTTGATATCGCCCAAAATAAATTCGTAGCGCGGATTATCCGAAAACAAATCAACGTTCCCGCGGCTTCCGGTTGAAAGGTCGTCAAGACAGCGAACGGAATAGCCGAGGTCAAGTATGGCTTCGCACAGATTTGAGCCGATAAATCCGGCTCCGCCCGTTACGAGAAATTTTGAGTTTTCCGGAAATTTTACATCGGTATAACCCATATCAGAGCCTCCAGTAAATCCATCCCTGCTTTTCAAGGGCGTTTCTGTCATACATTCCCTTTATATCAAGCAGGACCTTTTTACCTTCACCGTAAAGGGAAGAAAGCTTTTCCGCGTCAAGCTCCGTAAACCGGGAATGAGCCACCGCAATAATGACCGCATCCATATTTTCAATAGCCGACATATCGGTAAATTCGATGCCGTAAAGACGCTTTGCCTCATCCGCGTCTGCGGTGGGGTCTGACACAATGGACTCGATTCCGTATTCACGCAGCTCGTTGATTATGTCAATTACCTTGGTATTTCTTGTATCCGGGCAGTTTTCCTTAAAGGTAAAACCGAGTACCGCTACCCTTGCGCCCTTGACGGATTTGCCTGCGGCAATGAGCTTTTTAACGCAGTTTTCCGCAACGTATCTGCCCATATCATCGTTTATTCTGCGTCCGGCAAGAATTACCTGACTGTGATAACCGAGCATTTCCGCCTTGTACGTGAGATAATAGGGATCAACGCCGATACAGTGACCGCCCACAAGTCCGGGACGGAATTTAAGGAAATTCCACTTGGTACCCGCGGCTTCAAGCACGGATTTGGTATCTATCCCCATCTTATTGAAGATGACGGAAAGCTCGTTCATAAACGCAATATTTATATCACGCTGGCTGTTTTCTATAACCTTTGCCGCCTCGGCGACCTTGATGCTTTCCGCACGGTAAACTCCCGCTTCGGCAACCATTTCATAAACCTTTGCCACACAGTCAAGCGTTTCCTTATCCATACCGGATACGATTTTTACAATTGTTTCAAGACGGTGAACCTTATCGCCGGGATTGATTCTTTCGGGTGAATATCCGATTTTGAAATCCTCACCGCACCTGAGTCCCGATTCCTTCTCAAGGATCGGAACGCATACATCTTCCGTTACACCGGGATAAACGGTGGATTCAAACACGACCACACTGCCCTTTGTGAGATTTCTGCCGAGAATACGGCTTGCTCCCTCAACGGGTTTAAGGTCGGGCGTATGGTCTTCATTGACGGGTGTGGGAACGGCAACAATATGAAATTTTGCTTCACGCAGCTTCGTTTCGTCATCCGTAAAGAAGACAGTGGTGTTTCCGATGACATCGTTTCCGACCTCGTTCGTGGGATCAATTCCGTTCTTATACAGCTCTATTTTCTTGCTGTTGAGGTCAAAACCGATAACCTGAATCTTTTTTGCAAACGCAACGGCAATCGGCATACCTACATAGCCGAGGCCGACAAGACTGAGTTTCTCTTTTCCGTTAACCAGATTTTCGTAAAGTTCGTTAATCATACCGTTACCCCAATCAAATCCTCATATATTTCTTTAAGCTCATCCGATACCTTTTCAACCGAATAATCACCGGATTTTTCCGCGTTGTATTTTCCGAATAAATCACACTTGCTCTTGTCCGTAAGTAAAATTTTGATTTTTTCCGTGAAGCCCTCCCAATCGTCGGGGCTGAGAAGATATCCTCCTCTGTTTTCATCTATCAGATCAACGTTGCCTCTTATTGCCGAGCAGACAACGGGAAGGGAGGATGCCATCGCCTGCATCAGTGCGGCGGAAAGCCCCTCATGATAGGAGGGAAAGGCAAATATATCCGCTGTATTCATTATTTCGGGCATATCGTAACGATATCCGGCAAGGGTCAGATATTCACCCATACCGAGATTTTCCGCATAGCTTTTCAGTTCCTCACGAAGCTCACCTTCACCGCAGATAAGCAGATGAGGCCTTACCTGCACTGGAATCTCCGAAAGTGCCTTTATGATGAGCCGATGATTTTTATTTTCGTTAAGTTCTCCCACGCAGAGCAGAATTTTTCTGCCCTCCGGTATTCCGAGCTCCCTGCATTTTTCCGATTTGTCGCATTTTGTCTGACGGAAAAGGGATACGTCTATTCCCGCTCCGTGGGTAAAACGCGCCGTCTTTTTTTTCCATTTAACGAGGCATTCGAGCTCCTCTTTATTCATTCCGATATTGGCGTCCATACCGCCGCAGATAAATCTCTCTATCGGTTTGTAAATCAGTTGACTCTTAGGGGAACTGCCTTTATAGAATGACATTCCGTGCGGCGTATAGACATATTTCCCGTGAATCGCGGTTTTTGCCAGGCGCGTCAGAATACCACCCGTTTCGGTATGGCAGTGTACAAGGTCAAATTTTTCTTCTTTCAGCAATTTTCTGATACGCGGAATGCAGGAAAAATTACGCTTCAGGGATGCTCTTTCAAAGGGAATGTCATGGGTGATTATTCCCTGCTCCCGTAAACGCTCAAGGTATTCACGGGAATGAGCATCCGTGCCGAAATTTGCGGCAAGATGAATCTGCGCTCCGCACTTTATCAAAGCGTCAATATTAGCGGCATTGAATCTTTCGTGTACCGAAGACATCGGTGCAAGCAGCAGCACTTTGCTCATTAAACCTTACTCCTGATAAAATCAATTTCTTCTTTTCCGTAACGCTGATCAACGGTAATCGGAATAACGTAACGGGAAATATAATATTCAAAGCATTCCTGCGGCATTTCATCAAGGAGGTAACTCCACCAGTGGCCCTGAAAATGCTTGTTGGCAAGCAGTCTCTCAAGCAGCGAATCATCCTCGACAAGCAAAGGATATACCATGGGAACGCAGGTGCCGTCATAATAAGCGAGGGGATTCAGCTTGTTTATATCCCTGAAAAGCTTATGTGCATAATTAAAATTTTCAATGCGGGGTACAATTACGGCATCGTAATCCGTGCCGTCAAGGATAGTGCGGGTGAGCTTTGACATCAGAGAAATATCTTCCGTGTCAATTCTCTTTTCGTTTTCACTTCTTGATTTGTATGCCCTGCCCTCACATCCGTATTCTATTCTCTGAAGCAGAAACAGAGAGGTATCGCTTGAATAGCCCTGAGGATATTCATCAAGATATTTTTCCGCATCGTTTCCCACCACGTAGGCACCGTCGGGAACGCCGATGAATTTACGGGCGGAATATATGCTCAATGTGTTGTCAATATGAGGCGCAAAAAACGCCTGGGAATTGTCAACTATCACATTTTCGTATTTATCCGCAAGTGCTTTCATCCTTGAAGATGACATAATACCGAAGTAATTTACCAGCAGCACGGCATCATTTTTACCGGGGCAAAGGTCAATCGGGTTGAAATTTTCATCTATATGATAGTATTCAATCGCACACCCTTTGCGGGTAAGAAATTCCCCTACCGTATCACACTGATAAAACGGAATAAATATCCTGCCGCATCCGGTCACTCTGAAGGCGTGATATATTGCCGCTCTGCCGGAATTCAGACGGGCGATATTTTTATTTCCCTTGCGGTACTCAAGACCCTTGGGAAACTGAAGCTCGACAAAACTTCCGATTTCCATCATTTCACCTCAACGCCTTAACGGCAGACTCAACGTACTCCCAGTCAAATCCGCAGTTAAATATATAATCAAGCACCGACATATAGGGAAGAAATCCCGCCTTTGGCCAGAGCTGTTTGTATTCAATGGGTTTGTAATCGGTATAAACAAGCTTTATGCCTTTATCCGAGAAATGCTCATCTACCTGATATGCCTTTGCTCCGTGTCCCGAAACATAGGTGTCACCGCCCACAAGCTTTACTATATCAATAACACGCTCTTCCCTTACGGTGGAAAGGGGCATATCCGAAGATCTGAGTATTTTAGTACCGAAGCCGAAGCGCCTGCAGATTTCCGTATCAATCGCAATATTCATTTCGGCAATGCTGTCATATTCTCTGAGAAGCAGTTCACGGAAATCGGGAAAAAAATCCTCAAAATGCTTTGCTTTGGTATAGTTCATTTCAATCGTTTTGAGATGCTTTTGCTTCCAGCCGAGCTCGTCACGGGTACGGACACGGTTGATGGGGTCACCCAGATGTTGCTCAACGGGCACCTTCAATCTGCACTCACCCTGAGGGGTCTTTACTCTGTTCCAATGATGCATATTGTCGTTTGAAAACTGACAGTCATCAAGGAAAACAAAAGTATCCGCCCTGCTTATCTTGTAGAAAAAGCCAAGATATGAAATATAATCCGGCTGATGAATGGAAACTACCATAGTAATTACTGCCTCTTATCTATTATTTCCTCTTCCTTGAGTTTCGGAGCTCTGAGCTCGTCTGCGGCACGCCCCTTGCCCAGCATCTGCACTGCGGTAAGAAAAACTATTTTCACATCAAATGCAAGAGACCAGTTTCTAACGTATTCAAGGTCAAATTCAGCCATTCGTCTGCGTGAATCGCTCTTATCCTCGTTGACTGCCTCCCAACCCGTAATACCCGGGAGCATTGACTGCCTTTCCGCCTGCTCTTCGGGTGTCATCACCGTCATTTCGTGAGGCAGAATGGGTCTGGGTCCGACAAAGGACATTTCGCCCTTCAGAATATTCACCATCTGCGGAAGCTCGTCCACACTGAGCTTTCTGATTATTTTTCCCCATTTTTCAAGCCGCATTTCGTCGGGAAGAAGGTTTCCGTTTTCATCCGTTTTGTTTGTCATGGTACGGAGCTTGTAGACGGTAAAATCCTTACATCCGCTGCCCGTACGGGTCTGTCTGAAAATCACGGGTGCCTCGGGAGATTTTACTCTGATTACTGCCATTGTGCCGAGCATAACCGGAGAGGTCACCGCAGTACCCAATACCGCGGCGGAAAAGTCAAATATTCTCTTTATTTTAAGCTGAACGTTCTTTTTATTCACAGAATCACAACCGTATCAGAAAGTTATTCTGCGCAAGGCGCACTGGAATGCCTCTGCATAATCGCATCCGCTTTGGGAACCGCGATAAGCGGCGAGCCCCTTAATCGCCTCATCGCTTCTCGGATGGGGATAAGGACGCTGTACTCCGCCGTAAGCCGCAAGTGCTTCAAGCTTCTTGTTTATGCCCTCTTCTCCGATTTCGACAAAGATATCCGGCTCAAATTTATTCATTGAAGCGTTGATACACCACTCCGTTGAGGAAGGTACCTCCATATACCACATTTCGCTTACGGGTCTTACGGACGGCTGCCTCTGAAAAAGACGTACTGCCGCCTGACAGGCAAGTGAGGTATGAAGATGGTCGTTATTGACGTCACCGGGATGGTGGGTAATAATCACATCCGGCTGTGACTCTCTGATTGCTTTTTCAATGAACTGAACGAGCAGAAGATGGTCAACGTTATTGAAACGGATATTGGGGAAATCCCCTATATAGCTTCCGGATATACCGCTGATTTCAAAGGAAGAACGCATATCGGACGCGAGCTTATCGTCATCGGGTCTGAATGCCCTTGCCGCCGCTTTACCGGAAAGAATACATACTTCAACCTCGTCACCGTTTTTTGTAAAACAACTTGTTGAGGCACCTGCTCCGAGGACCTCATCATCAGGATGGGCAACTACTATAAGATATTTCATGCATTTACCTCGCTGCTGTTGGGTTTATAGGTGGATACCGCCTGAGCCACAAGCTTCCTTATATTCCGGTCATTGCTGTACGCCGCATTCATAAGGTCGAGAAGCTGTTCACTGAAAGCATCCGTATCAAAGGGAATCGGACATCCGATATGGATAAGCTTGTTATCCGTCTTTTTCAGGCCTTCCTCAGCCATAAGCTTCTCTTCATAGAGTTTTTCGCCCTCACGCAGTCCCGTATACTCAATCTTGATATCCACGTCGGGTCTGAGGCCCGAAAGCTTGATAAGATTCCGCGCAAGCGTATCAATTTTCATAGGCGAGCCCATATCAAGCACATAGATTTCTCCGCCGCCTGCGTAAGTTCCCGCCGTAAGCACAAGCGAGACGGCTTCGGGAATGGTCATAAAGTATCTGATTATATCGGGATGGGTGACCGTAATAGGGCCGCCCTGCTCAATCTGTTTTTTGAATACCGGAATAACGGAGCCGTTGCTGCCAAGAACGTTTCCGAAGCGCACCGCCACAAATTCGGTTTCGATATTTTCGGGTAAGGTTTGCTCAGGTTTGTCGCTGTCTGCATGGGTGTAAAGTTCGACAAGTTCGTTCATCTTACCCTCGCGTATCTTTTTGTCAAAGGTCTGTATAATCATTTCACAAATACGCTTTGAGGCACCCATAACGTTGGTGGGATTGACCGCCTTGTCGGTTGAAATGAGCAGGAAACGCTTACAGCCGTTCATCATGGCGGCATAAGCGGTCTTATAAGTACCGATAACGTTATTCTTTATTGCTTCGCAGGGGCTTCCCTCCATAAGAGGAACGTGCTTATGTGCCGCAGCGTGATAAATGATCTCCGGTCTGTACCTTGAGAATACGTCGTTAAGCCGTCTTGAATCCCTTACGGAGCCGATAAGAGTAATGAGATTAAGCTCAGGATAGGCGGCTTCCAGCTCGCGCTGAATGCTGTATGCGTTATTTTCGTAAACGTCAAATATTATCAGGCATTCGGGTGAATAAGACGCAATCTGTCTGCAAAGCTCGCTGCCGATTGAGCCGCCTCCGCCGGTTACCATTATCCTCTTACCGTTGATGAAATTGTAGATTCCTTCCGCTTTGGAATCAATGGGTGCTCTGCCCAGCAAATCTTCAAGAGAAATGCTCTTGAGTGACTGCGTGGTGATTTCACCGCCGCTCATGGAGCTGTACGCACCGGGAAGATTCTTTATCTTGCAATCGGTTTCACTGCATATCTGCAGTATTTCCCTGCGTTCTTCATCCGTGGCTGAGGGAATAGCCACGTAAATCTTGTCTATCTTATATTTTTTTGCGGCAACGAGGATATCGTCTCTGTTGCCTACGACCTTAACGCCTTCAATATATCTGTCAAGCTTTACGGGGTCATCGTCTATGATACATACTATTTTCTCATTAACATTCTTTTCGCTATGAAGAGCTCTGAGGATCAGCACGCCCGCCTGACCGCCGCCTATGAGCATAACTCTCTCATAGGTATTGCCTCCGCTTCCCGAGCCGTGCTTCCGGGTATAGAAAAATCTGCCGATAAGCCGGATTGCCAATACTGCCAGAAGCTGAAGGCAATATCCGAACACATAATAGGTCAGGGGCATTCTGATATAGCCCCTGTCCATGAATTCAAGACGGATAAACACGGTAATCATCACCGAGTAAACCACGGATGCCACCGAGGAGCCGAAAAAGGAATTGATTGCTTCGTCAAATCCGGCAAATTTCCAGATGTTGTTGTACATTCTCATAAAATAGAATATTACAACTGCTATTACCGCGTAGAAGGGAGCCACCGTCTTCATAGAATACCAGAACGGCCAGTCTATGTAGTGAATGTGACCTTCATAACGGATTGCAAGCACAAGGAAATACGCCGCGTTGACTGCAACCGCATCGTAAAGCATCATCAAGGTGTCAATTATGTGTCCGCGACTGTAACGAGCAGGTCTGTTATGTCTCATAAATAATCCCCCAACTGCTTATTTTTCTCTGTAAACGTAGCCGTCTCCGCCCATCCTGAATATCTTTGTACAATATTGAAGAGCGGTTTCTCTATGTGTAGTGAGAATGCAGATTCTCGTCGGATGTTCAGTCATTATGTTTTTAAGTACCCGTGCCTCTGTTTCGCTGTCAAGGGCACCGGTTGCTTCGTCAAGGAGCATGATATACGCTTTCTTGAGAAGTGAACGCGCAAGAGTCAGGCGCTGTGCCTGACCGACGGAAATATTCTTTCCCATTTCACCGATTTCGGTATACATTCCGTTAGAAAGGGATAAGACAAATTCCCATAATTCCGCAACCTTGAGGACCTCCTCAAGCTCCTCGTCGGTCGCATCCGGCTTTACAAGACGAAGATTGTCCGCAATAGTTCCGGTAAACACCCCGTTATTCTGGGGCACGTATGAGAAAAACCTTCTCGTACTGTCTGAAAGTATAAGTTCATCGTCACCGCAGCAGAGCGACATTTTGCCCTGTGTGGGTTTCATAAGTGCAAGCATCAGCTTGAGGAAGGTGGATTTGCCCTCTCCCGTCGTGCCGATAAGTGCCACCGTTTCGCCCGGTTTGATATCAAAGGTGGCATCCTTGAGCACAAACTCGTCGCCGTCGCTGTAAATAAACGAAACGTTTTCAACCTTTAAGCCGACACCGACCTTCTCGGCCTTTTTAAGCATATCAAGTGCCTTTTCTCTGTCAACGTCGGTTTCCTTTTCAAACTCCGTTACCTCCATGATTCTGCCCGAGGAGGTTGCGATTGAAACGGCGGTCGGAAAGAGTCCCGCAATGGAAGAGAAGGAGGAACTGAGATTACCCGCAATCTGAAGGAACAGGGTCATCGTACCGAACGTAATCGCGCCTTTCCACAGACGGTATATACCCCAACCGTAGCAAAGATAAGACACAAGCAAGCCGATTACCGACAGAATCAACGTAAGGAAAATGGAGAACTTTTCGTATTTCATTTTTACCCTGCGGTAATCTTTAAGCATTTCGGCAAAGCCGCGTATATATTCTTCGGTAAGATCAAACGCCTTGATAATCTGGATATTGCGGAAGGATTCCTCTGAAAACGAAAGCACCTGACCGTTGATTTCCCTGCTTTCGCTGCTGTATTTGCGTATGGTACGCATGATAATACGGGAAATTGCAAACAGAAAGGGGGCACTCATCAGACTGAAAAGAGCCATAAGCTTGTCGTAATACAGGACCACCGCAAGCGAGCCGAGGAACTGAAGCACCCTCGTAATAGCGGAGGGAATGAATCCGATGACACCCGAGGATACGGTGGACACGTCTCCCTCGATTCTGTTGATGAGATCGCCGGAACGGTAATAATGAATATCCTCAAATCTCGAAGAAACTATGTTTGAATAGATTTCTTCCCTTATTCCGTTGCTGACTCTCGTACCAACGGCCGTGGTAATCCACGAGGAAAGCGCCGTAAACAGAAACTGCAGCAAAGCAAGAGCAACGGTATAAACCGCATGGACCGGAAGCATATTACTGTCATGGTTGACAACGTCGTCAATCAGAAATTTTGATACAACGACCGTACCGAGGGAAAGACCGGTCCCGACAACGCCTATCACCACGTACACCATTACCTGCCATTTGTAGTGAGAGACGTAACTCAGCAGCCAGTTCCACTCGCGAAGTATTTCCCTGATGGTCCATGTTCTTTTCATCGGTGCTCCTTTCCGAAGATTCAGTTCTTCTTATCGGATTTCCGCTTATTTTTTTCTTTTCCCCTGCCGTAACCGTAACCGTAGCCGTAACCATAGCCATAGCCGTAACGGGAATACTTTTTATAATGGTTATAATTGCTGTAGCCGTAGCCGTAATCGTCGCCGTAGCCCGAAAGTCCCGAACCGGCACCGTTCATCACCGCACCGATAATGCGGATTTCCGTATGCATTATCGAATCTACGGAGCTGAGCACACGGCCTGCACGGACAGTATCCTGAAGAATGACGTAGACAAGTGCGTCGCAGGCACCCGCTATGGTCAGACTGTCGGAAATAAGTCCGCACGGAGGAGTATCAACGATAATATAGTCGTACTCATCCTTCTTTGATTCAAAAAGATTTCTGAGAAAATCCGTATTGATGATTTTACGGAAAAACTTTTCGTCTCCGTTCATCTGCAAAAGAGTAACGTCTGTAACTCCCGTATCCGTGAGCTTGAACATTTCACCGTCGGGAACGGAAAGCGTATCCGGCTCTTTGTCAAGCTGAAGCGTCAGCCCGACGCTGGGATTTCTTACGTCACAGTCCGCGATGAGTATTTTTTTGCCTGCATCGGCAAGGGAAAGCGCAAGATTAACGGCGGCGGTGGTTTTACCCTCACCCGGAGCCGTACTTGTAACCATAATAACCTTTTCTTCGGGGCCCACCAGATTGAGAAAGCTGTTTTTCATTACTCTGACTGCCTCAAGAAAGCCGTTTCCGATTTTGGGATTACGGATAAGCACGGACGTATCAATCTGCTGCTTTGAATATTTCTTGAAAGTGACCTCCGGTAAAGCACCCAGTACCTCAAGCTTCAGATTTTCGCGGATATCCGATTTGGTCTTGATCGTTTTCCTCAGAGTGGAATAAAGGAAAATCCACGCCGCGCCTATGACAAGTCCCAGGAAGAAGCCCTTGAGGATTACCGTCTTGGTGAATCGGTTATCCGGCTCCGTGGGCATACCCGGCTCGGATATCATCGTAAGCTTTACGTTACCCACAAGATATTTTGCGACGTTGGGGTAATTATTCATTGCACTGACAAGCACGTTATATGCATCTTCGGGGTTGTCGGCAGTCGCCGTAAGCGTAAACATATTGGTAGACGGAACGGACCTTGCCGAAAGGGACGCGGGTACGTATCCCACATTAAGCTCGCTGCATATCGCCTCCGACAGCAGATTGCTCGAAAGAATATACGGGAAAGTATCTTCAAGCTGTGAGGCGGTGGCATTGTCGTAAAGATAAGAATATGAGGGCAGACCTTCGCCGGTAATGGAAAGAGTCTGTGTGTTTACGGTAAAGGTTGCCGAGGATGAATAGTGGGGCCTGAAGGATGAATAGCTCTTCAGGGTAAGCGCACCGCTGCAGATTATACCCATTGCAAGCATAATCCACCAGAACTTCGTAAAGCCCTTCCAGATATCGGTCAGCTGAATGGGGGCTTTTTCCTGCCGAGTGCTTTCGGCGGGCACGTTTTTATTCGCGCTCATGAATCCGCCTCCCCTTCATCAAATTGTATTGCAAGACTTTTCAGCTCTTCCGGATCAACAGGCATACCCGAAGGTCCTCCGGCATATTTACCGTATTTGCCGTAGCCGTATTTACCGTACTTGCCGTACTTGCCGTATTTACCGTATTTGCCGTAATGACCGTAACCGTACCTGCCTGAGAAGCTGTAGCCGGCTTCACTTGTACCCAGCTGACCGAGTACGGAGACCTCTTCGTAGCAGTCGTTGAGTATACAGCCCATCACCTTTGCACCCGTGTTTTCAAGGGTAAGCAAAGAATCGTTGATAATGGGGATATAGACGCAGTCCGTTCTTACCACAAGCAGGGTTTCGTCACAGAATGCGGCGGTACCCGTAACGGTGGAGTCAATCGAACAGGGAGCGGTATCTATTATGGTGAAGTCAACCTTGTCTCTGAGGGATTTTACGATTTTTTCGGCGTTACCGTCTTCTATGCGCTTCTGATAGTCGCTGTAATACTTTCTGTTGAGTGCAAGGAAAAGCTTTGTCTTTCTGAAACGTCTGAATCTGAATTTCTCCGGAGAAACGTCTCCCGAAATCAGGTCAATAAGTTCATCTCCTTCATCGTTTTTCTCGTCAAAAAGTTTATAAAGAGCAGGGCGCTTGCCGTCAAAATCCATAAGAATTACCGAGTAACCCCTTTCGGCAAGGGAAAGGGCAATATTGGCGGAAACGGTGGATTTGCCCTCGTTCTCCGCAACGCTGGTAATACAGAAAACGCTTTCGCCCTTCGTCTTTTTCGCATATTCAAGCTTAAAAGCGATTTTGCTGAAATTCTCCGTAAATTTAAGACTCATAAAAGCGTTGCCGTCAATAAGCAAACCGACCTTCTCGCGCTTTATGAGCTGTCTGAGCGAGGTATGCTTGCTCTGGTGAGGAATGACACCGACGAGAACGGAGTCAATTCCCTCAACAAACGATGCTTCGTCCTTAACGGTATTTCTCAGCACGGAAACAACCGTAACGGCACAAATCATAAGAAGCATACCGACGAGAGCATTCACCGCAAGATTGCCCATGGTAATATTATTCGCGGGAGATTTGGGCAAAGCGGGAGTCTTGAGTACGCTGACGACACCGTTATTGAAAAGGGATGAGGTCAGCTTATGATATACCTTGAGGATGGCACAAAGCTCCTTATAGGCATTTTCCGGGTCGGAAGCGGAAACGGAAAGCTCCATGATATTGGTACCTTCGTTTACCGAAGCACGTACGGTACCGTCAAAGTTTTCTCTGCCGAGATATTCGCATGCCTTTTCCTTCATAGAGGGCTGAACGAATACTTCGGTGTAAATCTGAGCGATTTCCGCATTTTCCGAAAGGGATGCAACCGCATTCGCCTTTCCCGCGGCGGAGTTGATGATAAGAGAAGCGGAGCTTGTGTAAACCGGCTTATACACGAGATGCTTTATGATATAGGTGCCCATAACAGCCACCAGTGCGGCACAGAAAATGCAGACTGCATTACGCCAGATATCCCTGACTATGCTGTGCCATTCAATATAAACTCTTCTGTTCTTCATGGCACACCTCACTCCACAACAACCGTAAGGGCGGTGTGTCCCGTAATCTGATTTTCGTCCGTTCCGTAGTAATTGACCAGATAAACGCCTTCCTTTTCGGTATCCAGATTGGTTTCAACCGAAATCTGAAGCTCTGCTTCAATACCCGATGAATCCACGGTTTCCTTAATAAAGTCTTCCCATAAGGGAGCGTCGGCACCCTTGTCGAGATAAATAAGATATTTTTCAAGCTTGATTTCCGGCGCACCTCTGGGAATTTTTTCAACAACCATGGGAAGGTTGATTGAGGCACTGTCGCCTTTTGAATTTGAAACCGTTGCCTGAATAGTGAATATACCCTCCTCATCCTCCTTGAAGTCGGGAGAGTAAATGATGATATTCTGTGAAACGTCACCGTCAAGACAGTCAACCGCACCGACAAGTCCGTTTGTGTCTATATCCCCGTAAATGGAGAATACCGGTGCTCTGTTAAGCTTGAATTTCGGCGGCTCGTAGTCAATGTAATGAAGCTGTCTCGAAGCGGTCACGACGTGATTGTCATAGTCGCAGGCGGCATAGGTGATTTTGCAGTATCCCTTTTTTGAAAAACGGGAAATGGACTCAACAAGCAGACGTTCGGAAATATCTCCGTCCTTTTCGTCGAAAGCGGAAACGTCCCTGAGCAAATCTTCATCCTTCGCCTTGACGCTGACCTCCAGCATGGTATCGGGTACCGTTATTTCCGGAATCGTTCTGTCCTTCATAATCATGGAGGAAACAAACACCACGGCAAAAACCACCGCCGTTACGGCAGTAAGAATAAACGTACCGAGTCTGAGGACTCTCATCAACATAAGCTGTTCTCCTAATTATCAGTATCGGAGCGCTTCCTTATCCTGAAGCACTCTTATGGGGTTATCGTTGAAAATCAACTGTGCATACTCAAACGAAACACTGTCGGAAACGATTTCATGAGCTCTGCTCATATCCGGCGTTCTCATATAAGGACTGTGGGCATCGCTGGCGGCTATATCGGCAAGCTGATGTCTGAGCATACGGTGAACGGTCACAAACGGCATTTCACCGAAATGTCCTTCAATACTTCCCTTATTTACCTGAAGCAGACATCCCATGCTTCGCAGACGTATGGGTGCTCCCTCATCCTCAATGACGAAGCCGTATCTTTCGGGATGTGCCACTATCGGAACGTAACCGGCGGAAATGAGGCGGTTAAGCTTTGATACCGCTGAATCCTCTCTTTCGCCGAAATCAAACTCAACAAGCGGATATTTCGTGCCGTTGAGAGTTATAAGCTCTCCTTTTTCAAGAAGGGAAACGGCATTATCCGTCATATAAATTTCCATTCCGCTGAAAAGCTGAACGTTTATGCCCCTTTCCGTGACCGACCTTCTGAGGCTTGCAAGCTTATCAATGATACCGTCCGACATATAGTTTCTGTATGAGCCGGGAACGTTTGAATGAGGGGTTACGGCTATGCCCTTAGTGCCGCACCGTGCGGCAAGCTCAATCATGCTCACAGCCACCCGGAGACTTTCGGCTCCGTCATCCGAGCCGTAACAGATATGACAGTGAATATCGACCATTCCTACTCCTCTCCGGGCACCCTGATCTGAAAGTGCATCCCTTAAATGTATAGTTATACATAGTAAATGTATCATTTACATTTTCGTTTTTCAATACGATTTATGTAAATTTAACAAAAATATCAAAAAAAAATAAATAAATTTGTATTGTTTGCACAAAACTAAATTTTTGTTCTGCGGCTGAATATTGCATAGTCCGGCTGATTTTGGTATAATACCGTAAACTCAGAGCACATATAAGGGAGGAAGCGCAATGAACATATTTATCCGAATCATTTCATTTCTCGTTTCGGTTCTTATCGGCATAATGATATTTCCCCTTTCCCCTGTTTCGGAAAGAGCCGGAAAATTCCGCATTACCGCCTACGCCGTGGGCAGTAATTTCACAGATGCCTCAGGTATAGATGCTTCTCACTTTGAAGACCTGACAGACGTTATTCTCTTCGGCGTTGCCACCTTCAATACAGAGGGAGAAGTCGTATTAAATCAGAATTTTGACCTGATTCTCGGCAACATCAGAGAAGCCATGAAAAATTCCGACGCAAATCTCTACCTCAACCTGCTGGGTCCCGGTTACAGAACAAACTCCGCCGACTGGAACGAGCAGATGAAGGACCAGAGCAAATACCACAATATGGCTTTTGAAAGCGGCAATCTGCAGAAAAACATAAAAGCCGTACTCGATGAATACGGCTTTGACGGTGTTTTTTTTGATTATGAATACCCCGTTACGCAGGAGGACTGGGACGTATTTGACGAATTTCTTATTTCTCTTGACGGATATCTCGGAGACGTATATAAGATAGGCACGGCGATATCCGCCTGGCTTACAATGCAGTCAAAGAAAGCTATCGCCGTAACCGATATGGTTGAGGTCATGGCTTACGATATATGGGACAGTGACGGTACTCACGCCTCGCAATGGGGTGCGGAGCAGGTCATTCTTAAAATGCTTCAAAACGGCTACAAAGCGGAGCAGATGGATATGGGAATCCCCTTCTATGCAAGGCCGACCAATCAGGGCGCTTACTGGTACGGCTATAACGGCTGGTATGACAAGCTTGATGAAAGGGGCTTCTGCTACGATGATGAAACGGGTCTGACCTTCTCGTTCAATGACTATGATACCGTTTACGCCAAAACGCAGTGGGCAATCAAAAAAGGTCTTGGCGGTATCATGGTATGGCACTATTCCTGCGACGTACCCAAGGATAATCCGAAATCCCTTTTCAACGCAGCGTACAAGGCAAAAACAGACCTGATGAAATAAGCACGGCAAATAAGCAAAAGTCTTCACGGCAGACACCGTGAAGACTTGTTTTTTATTCCGCACACGCTTCGGCAATCATTTCCGAGAAGGTGGGATGAGGATGAATCGCGCGGGCAATTTCGTTTGTCACGAGGCCGTTGACGAGAGCAACGGCAAATTCGGAAATCATATCGGTCGCTCTCGGGCAGACGAGCTGCGCGCCCAGAAGCTTTCCGCTGTCCGCATCCGTTACGGTTTTGATATAGCCCGACTCTGAATTTTCTATGAGGCATTTACCGTTGGCACCCGTGAGACATTTCTTCGTTTTCACATTGATGCCCTTTGCCTTTGCTTCGTCCTCAGTCAAACCGACGCAGGCGATTTCGGGACTTGTATAGATACAGCTCGGTACTACGTTCATATCCACACGGGGAGCTCTGCCGAGAATGATATCGACCGCATTTTTTCCCTGTGCCTCTGCAACATGGGCAAGCTGGATGTTATTCGCTTTTGCATCGCCGATAACAAAAATTCTGTCGGATGAGGTCCTGCCGTTTTTATCACCGGACACGCCACCTCTTACGATTTCGGGAGGATTTTTGCACTCAAAAAGATTTGCGGTGTTTGCTCTTCTTCCGGTAGCAATGAGCACAGCTTCCCCTTGTGCCGTAAGCAATTCGCCTTTTTTATTTTCAAAGCTGACGGTAAAATCACCTTTACTTCCCGATATTTCCGTAACCTTTGAGGAAACGTTTACCGACGCACCCTGCTTCTTCAGGAACATCGTAAGACGCTGGGCGATTTCTCTGTCCATAAGAGGAAGAATATGCTCCATGGCTTCAAGAACCGTCACCTGACAGCCGAGGTCAAGATAGATAGAAGCGCACTCGCATCCGATTACGCCGCCGCCGATGATGATAAGGGATTTCAGGTCCTTTCCCTCACCCTCAAGCAGATCGTTGCTGGTGTAAACGCCCTCAATATCACTGCCCTTTATGGGAGGAACAGCCGGAACTGAGCCCGATGCAATAATGAGGTTTCCCGCTTCATAAATCTCACCGTCGGCAGAGATTTCAACGCCGTCGGCACTGTGCGATTTAACCGAAGCAAAGGCATTGACAACATTGACCTTGTCAGATTTAAGCAACTTTTCAATTCCTCCGCGAAGAGAATCAACCACGAAATTCTTTCTTTCGTTCATGGCCTCGAAATCGTAGGAAACGTTATCTGCGTTAATGCCGAGGGTACTCATATTTTTTGCATTTTTATAGCTTTCCGCAGAATGAATAAGGGCTTTTGTGGGGATACATCCTCTGTTGAGGCAGGTGCCTCCGATTTTGTCACCCTCAAACAGCACAACGGAAAGACCGTTTTTTGCGGCATAGTCTGCGGCGGTATATCCGCCGGGGCCGCCGCCGATTACAGCTAAATCATATTTCATAAATTTGCCTCCGAAACATTTTCCGATATCATCCGTGATATATCCTGCGCCGCTGTTACGAAATCTCCGCCGGCATCGGTTTTAAGTGCCGCGTATATTCCGTCCTTATCGGCAGCACATCCCTTCAGTCTGTCCGCCACACCGGAAAGCCATTCCGCTTCAAGTCCGTCGGAATAAACCCGGACATTCGTAAACCTGCCGTCAGAAAAGCCGTAGTCAATCCTTACCTGTCCCCAGTCAAATCTCTTTTCAACGCTGTGCGCAAGAACGGTCTCACTGCCGTATTTCCATTCGGGAGAAGCATAGCGTTCCCAAAGGATTTTCAGTTCATCCCGGTCAACATCCTCTTCTCTCATTTCTGCGGCGGTAAGACCGTAAACCTTCTCAAAGGCGGCAACGAGATTCTTTCCGAGTTCTTCAACCGTAAGATCGGGCTTCAGCTCGCAAAGGTTGACAACCCTTGATTTTACGGAAGCGACACCCTTTGATTTCAGCTTGATTTCAGAGACGTTCAGATAATCGGAAAGCTTTGTTTTATCAACGCTGAGCATCAGCGTACCGTGATGATAGCTTTTGTCCTTGTTGTGATAATAAGCGTGACCCGAAAACTTCCTGCCGTCGGCGGTAAGGTCGTTCCTGCCGTTTTTTTCGGCATTGATTCCCGACGTTATCACTGCTTCGAGGATGACGGAGGTCTGCTTTTCCTTATCAAAATTTTCAGCAGACGAAAGGAACGTAAAATTCAGATTTCCGATATCGTGATAAACCGCACCGCCGCCGGAAAGCCGACGTGCAAGAAAGCCACCTTCATGCTCAAGATTCTGAATACGGCATTCGGCAAAAGCGTTCTGATTCCTGCCGATGACAACCGTCTGTCTGTTCTGCCATAGATAGAGGATACACTCGTCTTTGCCGACTCTGTTGAGAAGTGCCTCTTCAAGTCCGAGATTATGATACGGATTTGTATCGTCTGTTCTTATCACGTAAATTTTCTTAATCATGGTATAAAAGCGGGACCGCATCCGGACTTTTCAGGTGCAGTCCCTTTTGTCAGTTATTCAAAATCGTACTTCAACACGGGATTTCTTGCCGCAAGCACGTCATCGGGACGACCAATAGTGCAATCGTTGGGAGCGGAATGAAGAATTTCGGGATCTTCCTCTGCTTCCTTATAGATTTCTAGGAAGAAATCGCAAGCCTTGTCAAGAGTCTCCTTTGATTCCGTCTCCGTGGGCTCAATCATAAGCGCCTCGTGGACAATAAGTGGGAAGTACATTGTGGGTGGATGAATACCGAAGTCAAGAAGACGCTTTGCAACATCCATAGCCGATATACCCGTCCTGCTCTTGAGAGGACCGATATCCATAACGAACTCATGCATACACTGTGTATCGTAAGCGATAGTGTAGCTGTTTCTGAGCTTGTTCATCATATAATTCGCATTAAGGACGGCATTTGCGGATGCCTCGGGAATACCCTGCTTACCGAGAGTGAGGATATATGCATAAGCACGTACGATTACAAGGAAATTGCCGTAGAAGTCTCTTACCTTACCCATGGATTTTGCGGGATTGTAAAGGGAATAACCCTTTTCGTCCTTTCTCACCTGAGGAGAGGGAAGGTAATCGCTGAGGAATGCCTTGCAACCAACGGGACCCGAACCGGGGCCGCCGCCGCCATGAGGCGTTGAAAACGTCTTATGAAGATTGACGTGAACACAGTCAAAGCCCATATCACCGGGACGTGCGTGTCCCATAACGGCATTGAGATTTGCACCGTCATAGTAGCAAAGACCGCCTGCATTGTGGATAATCTTCGTAATTTCAAGAATGTTGGTGTCAAAGAGACCGAGGGTGTTGGGATTGGTAAGCATAAGGCCTGCCGTATCCTCACCCACAGCGGCTTTGAGTGCTTCAATATCAACGCCGCCGCATTCATTTGAGGGAACCGAAACCACCTTGAAGCCCGCCATTACGGCAGAGGCGGGATTTGTTCCGTGAGCCGAATCGGGAATGATTATCTTCGTTCTCTTTTCAAGCTCGCCGCGTTCCTTATGGTAATTTCTTATAAGGAGCAGACCGGTATATTCGCCGTGAGCTCCTGCCGCGGGCTGCATGGTCATATCGTCCATACCCGTGATTTCGCATATCATCCTTGAGGTTTCATAAATCACCTTTAATGCACCCTGAACGGAGCATTCCGGCTGTAAGGGATGAAGACCCGTAAATCCGGGAAGAGCGGAAAGCTCCTCGTTGATTCTGGGATTGTATTTCATCGTACATGAGCCGAGAGGATAAAATCCGCAGTTTACACCGTGGGTTTCGCCTGCAAGCTCGGTATAATGTCTGCCTAAATCTATCTCCGAAATTTCGGGAAGACGGGGCGTGGATTCTCTCAGAAAAGAGGAATCAAAATCAAATACGGGTACGTCGCAGGGAGGAATAAGGGTCTGTTTTCTGCCCTTTATACTTCTTTCAAAAAGCAGTTTCATATCATTTCCCCTCCTTTACGTATTCCGAAACAAGACTCACAAGTCTGTCGATATCCGCCTTGGAGTTCATTTCGGTCGCACACCAGAGAATATTGCCGTCAAGGGGAAGACCGCCCAGAATACCGTTTTCTGCAAGCTTTTTGTTAAGCTTATCCGCATCAACCGGGCATGTCATGAGAAATTCATTGAAGAAGGTCTTATCCGTTACGAGACAGAAGCCCTCAAGCTTTGAAAGTTCAGAGGCAAGATAATGAGCGTGTGCCGCCGAATTTTCCGCAGCTCTTCTGATTCCGCCGGGACCCATAGCCGCAAGATATACGGAAGCGGTCATTGCGCAGAGCGCCTCGTTTGAGCAGATATTTGACGATGCCTTTTCTCTGCGGATATGCTGCTCTCTTGCCTGAAGGGTAAGTACGAAGCAGCGATTTCCGTCGGCATCCTCGGTCTGACCTACAATACGGCCGGGAAGCTTTCTCATCAAATCGGATTTAACCGCCATAAAGCCGAGGTACGGACCGCCGAATCCCATGGAAATACCCAGGGGCTGACCTTCACCGCAGGCAATATCCGCACCGTATTCACCGGGAGTTTTCAGAAGTCCCAGCGAAATGGGATTCACGCCCATGGCGACCTTCGTTCCCAATCCGTGTGAAATCTCAACGATTTTGCCTGCATCTTCAATGATACCGTAGTAGTTGGGGCTCTGGAAATAAACGCAGGCGGTATCGGGCTGAATCAGAGATCTGAGTGCATCGGTATCCGTTACGTTATCCTTCGCGGGGATGACCGTTACGGGAACGTTTCTTGATTCGCAGTAGGTTTTGATTACCGTAATCACGTCGGGGTTGACCGTTTCCGAAACGGCAACGCTCGTCTTACGTCTGCCGTCAACGTTCATAAGAACGGATACGGCGGGAGCTGTACCGCCGTCATAGACAGAAGCATTGGAAACGTCCATGCCGGTAAGCTCACAGATTTGTGTCTGATATTCAAATATTGACTGAAGCACACCCTGGCTGATTTCCGCCTGATAGGGTGTGTAAGCGGTAACAAATTCTTCCTTTGAAGTAATGGTTTTTACTATTGACGGGATATAGTGGCAATAGGAGCCCGCTCCTCTGAAAACAGAGCCGAAGCACTTGTTCATATCTGCCGCCGCTCTGACTTTTGCGGAAACTTCAAGCTCCGATAAGCCCTCGGGCAGATCAAGTTCCTTCACTCTCGCCTCTTCGGGCACAACGGAATAAAGCTCTTCAACGGAGCTTAAGCCGATGCTTTTAAGCATTTCAAGCCGCTCATCCCGGGTATTCGGAATGTAGCTTCCCATATCTTACTCCTTTTCGCTCTCGCAGAATGATTCGTATTCGTCGCAGTCAAGAAGACTTTCGGAGTCAACAACGTCCTTTACCTTGATAAACCATGCATCGTAGGGTGCTTCATTTACGAGCGCGGGATTATCCATAAGCTCCTCGTTGATTTCCGCGACAACGCCGGAAAGGGGTGAATATACATCGGAAACCGCCTTGACGGATTCAACGTCTGCGAATGTTTCGCCGGCGGTAACCTCATCGCCCTCTGCGGGAAGGTTAATGAAAACAATGTCGCCGAGCTCCTCCTGAGCAAAATCCGAAAGACCGATAAGGAAAAGACCGTTCTCCTCTTTTACCCATTCGTGTGTTCTTGAATATTTTAATCCGTTCTGAATATTTGCCATAATTATTTCCTCCTATTATATTGAAATTCAAACTGATTTTTTCTGTCTTTTATAGAAAACATAGGGAATTACCTTGCAGGGAATGCGTCTGCCTCTGACATCAACCTCAACTTCGGTGTCAAGGGCACTGTATTCTCTGTCAACGAGTGCCATTGCAACGGGCTTTCCGATATAGGGACAGTGCGTGCCCGAAGTGGTAACGCCGATTTTTTTATCGCCGATGAAGATATCCTGATGCTCACGGACGATACCTCTGCCCGTAACCTCAAGACCTATGCGGATAATCTTCGGCTCGCCCTTTTCTTCAAGGGCTTTTTTGCCGATAAACTCAGCTTTGCCCATCTTTACGCCGAAGCCCAGGTCTGCTTCAAGGGGAGAAATTTCTTCACTTGTTTCGTGACCGTAGAGAGGCATACCGGCTTCAAGTCTGAGTGTGTCTCTTGCACCCAGGCCGCAGGGAATGAGGCCGTATTTTTCACCCGTATTGCGAAGAAGCTTCCACAGCTTCGCCGCGTTTTCGTTCTTTGTAAAAATCTCGTAACCGAGTTCACCCGTATAGCCGGTTCTGGAAATGATGCAGTCCATACCGTCTATCACAGCCGATTTCACTACGGTGTAATAGCCCTTGGGAATAAACTGCTCGTCAAGCAGCTCACCGAGAATTTCGGGTGCTTTGGGTCCCTGAAGTGCGATTTCGGCAAGAGTATCGGAAATATCCTCCGCCTTCGTGCCGGGAAGAATGTTTTTGAGAATGTGTGTGTAATCCTTATCCTTGTTTGCCGCATTGACTACTACAAAATATTCTTCTTCGTCAAACTTGTAAACGATAAGGTCATCAACGCATCCTCCCTTTTCGTTGCACATCAGACTGTAACGCACCTTGCCTACGGGCATATCGGTAAAATCATTTGTCATGATGTGATTGAGGGATGCAAGCGCACTCTCGCCCGTAAACATGATTTCACCCATGTGAGAAACGTCAAACATACCGCAGTTTTCTCTGACTGCCATATGCTCCTTGATTACGCCTGACGGATACTGAACGGGCAGAAGGTAGCCGGCAAAGGGAACTATCTTTCCTTCCTCTTCAACATGAACGTCATAAAGTGGTGTTTTGAGTTCCATTTTTCTCCTTTCCGTGACCCCGAAAAACAAAAATACAGGGTCACACAAAACAAAAAGTTTCGTGCCCCCGTATCAGACCTGAAAGATTCTCCGTTTCAAAGGAAACAGATTGCTTCGTCGGTGCGCTGCCGCGCTCTCCGGAGTATCGTCGGAAACCGGTCCTTTTGCCTGAGAGTTTTTGCTGCCCCTTCGGCTCTGCATAAAGGATTACGCAGTCTCTCCCGGAATCGTCATCCGAACGTGATTTTCTCACGGTTTGATTATATCAGCGGTAATCCGAATTGTCAATAAATATATGGTTGAATATGAATAAGAATAGTATGCGTACGAAAGCAAAAAAATCCGTACATTCCGTCACCTCTGACTGTAAAAACAGACGGTGAAAGCCATTTGTCTGTTAAAAAGCGGCGGAAAATTCACACAAATGCTATAAGATGTTACAAAATTTACAAAACCGTTGAAAATCAACGGCTTCGGGGGGTATAATTCAGTTAAGAGAAAAGTTTTTTCTTTCAAAGGAGGATATATTTATGTGGAAAATGTTTTTACTTTTCGGAATGCCCGCAATTACTCCCTTTGCGATTGCCTACGCTCTCGTCATGAGATTCCTCAGACCCCTCGGTGTTCCCGATTTTCTCGGAATACTCACATTCTGAAAATATACACCAGTTCGCCCCCGGTAAGGATTTGCTTTGCCGGGGGGTATTTTATTGCCGCGGTCATTGACAGAGCATCCGTTTTATTCTACAATATCCCTATTCTGAAAACAGCAGGTGAACAAAATGACAAAATTTATCTCTTCATTGCTTTCTCTGTTTTTCGCTCTTTTCTCATCACTGGGACTTGCAGGCAATCAGGCGGAGAAATGGGCACTTGACCTTCCCGTTTACGAAGGCGGCAGAATCAGCAGCGAATGCTACCTTGACGGCTCGGGTATTCTCAGAGATTGGGAGGGTCCTACGGAAAAAGAAAGCCGTATGGAGCTTATTTCATACACAAATGCAGATGAATACGGTGCATACTGTGATATGCTCTGCGAAAATGGATACGAAAAGGTATATTCAAACGAGCTCGGCGGCGTGACCGCAAACGCATTCAGATACGAAGACAAGCTGTATTACACATATTTTTCAAAGAATCCGGGCGAAGTCAGAATCGTTGAAGATAACAACACACGAAGCTTTGAGAACTTCGGATATTCATACGAAAGCAACGAGGGAATCACGATTTATCAGTTTGATTATCCCTATGCCGATTTAGGAGAAAAGAAAGACGAGGAAATATACTCAACCAACGGTATGATGTATATCATCAGACTTGCGGATAACAGTCTTATCGTCATTGACGGCGGCTCAATAAGACAGTCATCCGACAAAAACATTGATGAATGCATCAAGCTGATGCATAAGATTACGGGTACCGAACCCGGTGAAAAAGTAAATATAGCCCTTTGGTACGGTACTCACGGACACAGCGACCACGTCACTTTCTTTTACAAACTGATAGGTTATTATCACGATGAAATCAACCTTGAAAGAGCGATGTTCAATTATCCCTCTTTTTCACTCGTTGAGCACGACGAAAGAATCGATATGTACCGTGACAGACTCGCTCAGCTTTATCCCGACGTTAAATATTTATGTCCTCACACGGGCATGAGCTTTGATATCGCAAACGCCGTGATTGACGTACTTTACACTCAGGAGGATGCGGTAAATGCACGCACGGGTAAGACTCCCGTTACCAACGCCAACGACGGCTCCCTTATCTGCAGGATTTCCTCTGCAGGAAGGCGTTTCCTCGTTTTGGGCGATATGAACATAATCGCACAGACAAAAATCACCTCGATTCACAGCCGTGAGGAGTTTAAGTGTGACGTTCTTCAGGGAGCGCATCATC
The DNA here is from genome assembly GCA_045598305.1 of Acutalibacteraceae bacterium. Lineage (GTDB taxonomy): Bacteria > Bacillota > Clostridia > Oscillospirales > Acutalibacteraceae > CAG-177. The sequence goes on along the minus strand of JAZLLW010000007.1, from coordinate 16,080 downwards.
TTTACAATGCGGTCGCAATCATCTATGACTACGCCGACGCGGACTATGTATTCTGTCCCATGTCCTACGGCAGAGGAATATGGCTTCCCGGTCACGCTTCCGCCCGTCTGTCATACAAGGAAGACCAGCTTCTCTATGCAGACAATGCTCTCTACATTATTAAAATGAATAAAAGCGGAATCACCGTGGAAACCGACCGTACGGAATGCGTACCCTATGACGGCAGCTCCATGAATGATATTCACTGAAACAAAAATATGCCCGTCTTCAATGAAGACGGGCAGTTTTATTTGTCATATCATCTTTTTAATAATATTTCTGACCACTCCGGATTTTGAGGTTGCGCCCAGTGCCGCGGCGGCAGCACCCAGACCCATAGCCAGATATTTGCCTTCCTCCTCCGCTTCTATGCGGAGTTTTTCTTTTTCAAGCTCCAGCTCTCTTTCCGCTTTTTCTCTTTCCTCAAATTTCTTTTCTTCTTCTCTTATCGCATCCTCCAGAGGAGCGCCGCAGTTGGGGCAAACGGTATTTTCATCGGCATCAATGTATGAATCACAGTACGCACAAATAATCTTCACGGTCATTCTCCTTCGGCAATTTATTCCGTAATCATAGTATCACAGAGAAAAGGTTTTTTCAATACGGATAATAAAATATGGTATTCATATCTATTGCAGGTAAATACTTCCGTGTGATATAATAAGAGGAAAGAGAAAATAAAACGTAAGAGAGGTATTGTCATGAAATCCGATTATCCGAATCTGTTGTCCCCGGCAAAAATCGGCAAAGTAGAAATCAGAAACAAAACCGTCATGGCGGCAATGGGTATGAGTCAGTCAACCGACGGCTTCGTAAACACCGCCGTACTCAATCACTATTCCGAACGAGCCAAGGGCGGAGTAGGTGCAATCGTCGTTGAGGTCACCTGCGTTGACACTCCGCTCGGTCTCAATACAAAGGGAATGCTGGTAATCGACGACGACAAATACATTCCGGGTATGACTGAACTGGCAGAGGTGATACATAAGGGCGGTTCAAAGGCATTTCTGCAGATTTCCCATACCGGCAGAGGTGCAAGAAGAGCAATCATCGGTGACCGTCCCGTAGGCCCAAGCGAGGTGGCAATGCCCTATTCGTTTATGATGGGACTCGCAAACGAAACGCCCAGAGCACTCACGATTCCCGAAATAAAAGAAATAGAAGAAAAATATGCTCAGGCGGCTCTGCGTGCAAAGAAAGCGGGCTTTGACGGAGTTGAAATTCACTCCGTGGGCTACTATCTCGGGCAGCAGTTTCTTTCAAAGACGGCAAATATCCGTACGGACGAGTACGGAGGAAGCCGTAAAAACAGAATTCGCTTCCTGCTGAATATAATACATAGAATCCGTGAGCTCTGCGGCGAAGACTTTGCCATTATCGTAAAACTTCCCGTTGTTGAGCAGGGTCCCGACGGCGGTATATCAATTCCCGACGGTATTTATTATGCAAAGCGTCTGCAGGACGAGGGCGTTGATGCCATCGAGGTGCTTGCGGGCAAGTGGTCAAGCGAAGCGGGAAAGCACGAAAAACCCGAATCAGCTTACGCGGACTGTATGGCAGTCGCACTCTGTCAGGTGCTTAAAGCCGGTATTTTCATGATGACCGGCAAAAAGAAAACGATTCCCCTTATCGGCGGCGGCAGAGCACAGAATCCCGTTGTTTCCGAAAAGGCACTTGCAAAAGGCAAATGCGATATGATATTCATCGGTCACGGACTCCTCGCTCAGCCGGATCTGGTAAATCTAATCGCAGAGGGCAAAGAGGATGAAATCCGGCCCTGCATCGGCTGCGGTCACTGTATTGACCATCAGCTTCAGCACGGCGGCAGAGCAATCTGCTCCGGCAACGCCGTACTCGCAAGAGGCGACAACGATTATACAATCACCCCTGCCGAAGCGAAGAAAAACGTCGTCGTAATCGGCGCAGGCGTGGCAGGTGTCGAGGCGGCGAGAATAGCTGCAATCAGAGGACACAAGGTTGATTTATACGAGGCCTCGGATGAGGTAGGCGGTCAGATGAATCTCGCCTGCATTCCTCCGTACAAACAGCATCTCGGTCTTATGAAGCCATATCTTGAAAGACAGATTGAAATCACAGGCGTAAAGCTTCATCTCAATCATAAGGTCACAAAAGACGAAATAATCGCCATGAAGCCCGATGCTGTCGTATGCGCAACGGGTGTAGTACCCGCGAAGCTTAAAATCGAGGGCGCGGAAAGAGCCGTAAGCGCAAGAGATATCCTTTCAGGTGCTCAGACGGGCAGAAATACCGTAATTATCGGCGGCGGCTCAATCGGATGCGAAACAGCGGAATTTCTTGCCGCAAAAGGCAAAAAGGTTTCCGTAATTGAAATGCAGAGTACACTTGCCGCCAACACCGGCAAAACGGCACAGACGGTCCTGCTCGGGCATCTCAAGGGCAGTCACGTCAATCTGCTTACGGAATGCCGCGTTGAAAAAATCACCGCCGACTCGGTAATTTACAAGGACAAAAACAGCAAAGAAAATAAAATTGCCGCAGATACTGTCGTGCTTGCAATCGGCGACAGACCCGACGCTTCCCTTTATGAATCACTGAAGGACGAAATCGGTGAAATCTATAATATCGGCGACTCAAACGGCGGAGGCATCATTCCCAATGCCGTATATGAGGGCTACGTAACGGGCAACAAAATCTGAACCCATGCATTTTCAAGGAGAATCTGAGTATGAGTAAAGGCAAAAAAATTCTGCTTATCATCTGCGCAATCATCATAATAATTGCGTTGTCGGTAACAGTTATAATTTCAATTACGGAGAACGGAAAAATGAAGAAAGACCTTATCAGATACGGATATTCATCAGGCGGAGATATGAGAGGATCGTACTATTCCCGCGAAATATGTGCCTATGACGATACCCGTGCCCTGATGATAACAACATCTCAGGAATGGTACGGCGACGATGAAAAAACGGAAGAATGCCTTATTGACGGAAAAGTTCTCAATGAAATTGCCGGAATTTTCCGCGACAATCACATGAACCGCTGGAAAAACCGCAATCTGTCAAGAATATTTGTTGCCGACGGCGCAACCGACAGCTACTCATTCTCATTCGGTGACAATGACTACGGATTCTCTTCCCAGGCATTTCCTCCCGCATACGCCTTAAAATTGAAAAAAATAGACGAGGTAATCAAAAAATACTCCGCCAACAGCGAAAGACTTCCCGGACTTGTTTTCCCCGAGAAAACGGATGAAGAAAAAGCAGGCAGGTACGAACCCGTTGACGGAGAGACAACCTTAAGTATATACAGCTACAAAGAGTCGGAGCTTTCCTTCATTCTGCTTAACGGCAGTGAGAATGAAGCAGTAATGAAAGCCGATGTTCACCTTTTCAATAACGAAACAAATGAAGAAATTCCTCTCACCGTTTCAAAATATGCTTCCGACAGAAGCGTCAGCTCCGGAAATTATGAGGAGAGCAGTGTCAAAGTAAACGAAAGACTTGCCCCCGGAACATACAGACTCATATGCGGCGAATATTCAGCGGAATTTGAAATTGCCTGAGGTGAAAACAAATGAAGTTCTTACAAGGATACGTTCCGGTGTTATGGCATGCATACGAAAAAAGAGGCCTGCTCAACAAGGATACGGGAATAAGATTCTGCCAGAGCATTGATATAGACGAAAGTCTGAAATTCAATAACCTTGCCTCAAAAGGCGGTAAATTATATGAGCTTGTCAGAGAGCTGAAATGCCCTCTCTACATTGACCGTCTTCAAGGGGGATGCTTCTTTGAGGGCTACGGTTACGATATGTCCCTCATTGATGAATACAGAAATCTGCTGGGCGACAATTTCTACGGTTTTCAGATGCATGAATGGATGTCAAATTTCGTCAGCGACACCGACAGAATAACGGACTGTAAATGCCCCGAGCCCTGGACCGAGGAAGGTATATGCCGCTCCATAAGCAAATATCATCATTACGACCATATTTACACCGAGGCAATGAGCCCCGCGGAATATGCCCGGGCAGGTCATATCACGGATATTGACGGTTATCTTGAGACAATGAAACGCCTTTTTGAAAAAAGACAGGAATATACCGACAATATGCTTCTTCCCTGCGACAGTGCATTTCTCGGTTTTTCTCTTGAATTTCAGCTCGGTGCAAAACGGGTAATGCCGGAAATCGGTCATCAGACGGACTATTCGTCAATTCAGCTTGCATATGCAAGGGGCAGTGCAAAGGCATACGGTAAAAGCTTCGGTTCATATTATGAGCCCTGGGGCGGCGATCCCTTCTCCGCCTGCAACTACCATAAGGATTCACTGAATGAATGGAATATTTCGCAGGAATCCTTCCCCTTCCATACGGCAGGAGGAAACGGCGGCAGCTCCCGTTCATTACAAAGACGTATAATGCTTTATTCATACCTTTCGGGTGCGGAATTTTTCTCCGAGGAATGGGGAGCATACAATACGTTCAGAGATACCGAAGATTTTGAGTTGACTCCCTACGGTGAAATAAAGCGCGATTTCATCCGTTTTACTGAAAAATATCCCGATACGGGAAAGCCGCTCACCCCCGTGGCAGCGGTCATCCCTAAGGAAATCACGTTCCTTGACAATATTGACCTTGATGCCGATAAATGGGGCTCATTCACACCCTCGCCTTACATTTCTTCCCTTCTGAAAAATATGAGAGACGGTCTGAAATATCTGTACCGCGGTTCCGAATGCTTCGGAAACGAAAACGGCAATATGCTGAACAGCATTCTTCCCGATGCATTTGACATAGTCAACGAGGATTGCTTTGACGGGAGCAAATATGAGTATGCCGTGAATCTTACGGGAAAAGATGACATTGAAAAGAAATGCCGATGCACAGAGCTCCGGGATATATCCCGACTGCTTGACGGCATACTGCCCTGCAAGGTAACGGGCGGTCTGCACCACATAATCAACAAAAACGAAAAAGGCAAATACTATCTTACGGTTTTCAACAACACGGGAATTATCCGCAGTGTTGAAAAAGGTGAAATCAAAATGAAAGAAGCGGAAAAAACCGTTTTTGTTCAAATCAAAGACGGCAGACAGCTTACAATGCTTGAGGGAGATTCCGCAATCTCCGCTGACGGTGACGGATATTACGTCACGGTACCCGCAGGCGGATTTTTCTTCGGCAGTTTCTGATATTAAACTTACGATGGAGGCAATAAAATGGCGGCTTTACTCAAAAAAATCATCAGCGCACTGGTTTCTTTCCTTATGTTCATTTCTCCCTCTGCACCCGGATTTTTCGGTCTGCCCCAAAAAATAAGCGACAAAGAAATAGATATGAGCAAATTCACCCTGACATGGAGCGATGAATTTGACGGCAATGAAATCGACGGCTCCAAATGGGGCTCCGAATGGTGGGTGGTAAAGCGCAAAGGCGGATACTGGCACGAGGATATGGCAAGAGTTGAAGACGGTAATCTTATTATTTCCGCTCAGTATTTATCAGAGCCCCTTGAAAACCGCTATTACGAAAAATGGCACGATCAGATTGATTTTGACGAATACGGTCCCGGCTACTATTCCACGATACTCACCACCCGCGATAAATTTGAGCAGTGCTACGGATACTATGAGGTAAGATGCATTCTGCCCGCAGGCACAGGACTCTGGTCGTCATTCTGGATGATGAACGAGGGTGTCTATAGCGTTGACGGCTCGGGCGATGACGGTACGGAGGTCGACGTATACGAATCCATGAGCTACAAGGACCATTGGTGGGGCTGTGACAGCGTAGTAACGGGTATTCATTACGACGGCTACGGAGAAGGTCACAAAAAGGCCTCCATCGGCAATTATTTCATAGACAATAATCCCTATGAGGAATACAACACTTACGGTGTTGAATGGAACAAGGACGAATATATTTTCTATATCAACGGTCACGAAACCGGCAGAATCAGCGAGGGCGGTGTTTCCGACAATCCCGAATATCTGCTTCTTTCCGTTGAAATCGCGGGAGAGGACGGTATTGCCGATGCAGACAGACACGGCACGGGCAAAATCACCCATACACCCGAAGAAAACTGGCCCGTTGAATTCAAGGTAGACTACGTAAGATGCTACCAGTATAATGACCTGCTTGAAATAAAGTAAGGGGTGTATTACATGAAAACGGCAATAAAAAACGGTCTCACCGCACTTCTTTCCTTTCTGCTTGCGGGAGCAATCTTTATCGGAGGCGGCATGTATTTCTATTATCCTCACTATCTTAACAAGAAAACGGACGTAAAGACGGAAAATCCTTCGGACGGTCAGATACGTATTATGAGCTGTAACGTCAGATGCATCACTCCTCTTGATTTCGGCAAAAAGAGCTGGTTTTACAGAGCGGACTTGATCGTAAAGAATATTCAGAAAAACGCACCCACCGTAATCGGATTCCAGGAGGCAACAAAGTGGCAGTATTCCTACCTTGTCGAATGCATGCCGGGTTATGACTCGGTAATCACTTACCGCGACAAGGCATTCAACTCCGAGGGCTGTCCCGTATTCTACCGTAAGGATCTGTATGAGCTCGTTGATAAAAATTCCTTCTGGCTTTCGGAAACTCCCGAAGAGATGAGCAAGGACTGGGGAGCTGCCTGCTACAGAATCTGCAGTTACGTCATCCTTGAGGAAAAGGCAAGCGGAAAGCGATTTGTCGTTTTCAACACACATCTTGACCACGTCAGCGATGAAGCAAGAATCAAAGGCATAGGTGTTGTGCTTGACAAAATAGAGCAGTTCGGCTCTCTCCCCTCGGTCATCATGGGAGATTTCAATGCTTATGAAGATACGGAAACCTACAAAAGCGCAACGGAAAACTTCCTTGATGCAAAATATCAGACGGAAAATCCCATGACGGGAGTAACGTATCAGAACTGGGGGGAAAAACTTGACGGAGGAAGCATTGACTACTTTATGATTTCAAAGCAGGGCATAAAGGTCAATGAATACAAAATCGTCACCGATACCTACGACGGGGTATATCCCTCAGACCATTTCCAGATATTTACGGTGCTTGAGCTTACCGACTGAAAGGTGAATTGATATGAAACGGGAATACGTACTCACCGATTTCGGCGTTGAAGCCGGCAGTAATGAATTGCAGACGGATAGAATTCAGCGTGTATTTGACATGTGCCGTAACGAAGGCGGAACGGTAATCGTTCCCGAAGGTACGTTTTACACGGGCGGATTGCGTATGTGGTCGGATACAACGCTTTATCTGCAGAAGGGTGCAAGGATAATCGGCTCGGACGTTTGCGAGGATTACCCGGTATTTGAAGTACCCGAAGGTGTTGAACTGCGCACGGATATGGAAATGATATCGCAGTATTTCGGCGGCCGACCCTGGAAGGAGTATCGCAGAGCAATACTCTCCGTTTACGGCGGCAGGAACATTGCCGTTATCGGCGAAGAAGACACGCTAATTGACGGAAACGACTGTGCCGACCCGAACGGCGAGGAGGGCTACCGCGGCCCGCACGGAATGATGATAACCAACACGGAAAACATCACGCTGAAAGGATATACCATAGCAAACAGCGGCAACTTTATGCATCAGGCAGATAACTGCAGAAACATAACCATGGAAAACGTTACCTGTCTCGGCGGCTCGGACGGAATACACCTGCATTGCTGTAAGAACATCACAATCGAAAACTGCGTTTTTCATACCGGTGATGACTGCATTGCCGGAATCAACATGGAAAATCTCACCGTCAGAAACTGTGAGCTGAATACATCCTGCGACGTTTTCCGTGCCGGCGGATGTCATTTTCTCATAGAAAACTGCCGTATGTGGGGCCCCGGTGAATATCCGCACAGACAAACCGTGGTACAGAACAGAGGCACCGAAGCCGTCAGAGATAAAAAGAATACCCTGCCCAAAGAGCAGGGCAGACATAATCTTGAATGCGTTTTTATTCATTTTTCCAGCATTGACCATCCCAATCCCGAGCCGTTTCACGACGTTGTTTTCAGAAACTGCACGGTAGAAAACGCTGACCGTTTTCTCTGGTACGAGGCGAACGGAAACACACTCCAGACGGGCACTTATCTTAAGGATATGACACTTGAAAACGTTGAAATCAAAGGGCTTAAAGCCGTGTCCTGCGTAAAAGCGTGCAAAGAAGTTCCTTTTACGATTACCATGAAAAACGTCAGCGCTTTATTCCGTAAAGATACCGCCGACAGCGTTCTCTTTGACGGGAAAGACGAAAACACAAAGCTGATTTATATCGGATAAAGGGTAGTGAAAAATATGTTTCTGAAGGTCATGACTTTCAATATCCAGCACTGTAAAAATTACAGAACGGGTGAAATTGATTTTGATTTATTCGCAGATGCAATCAAATCCGTGAACGCGGATATCATCGGTCTCAACGAAGTAAGAGGAAAGGGTGAAAATTCCATTTTTGAGGCCCAGGCAAAGATACTCGCCGAAAAGACGGGACTGAATTATTTCTTCGCCCCCGCCATAAATGTAAAAAACGGCGGCCCCTACGGCAATGCGATACTGTCAAAATATCCCGTAAAGAGCACGGAAATCATTATGATTCCCGACCCTGCGGTAAAGAAATACAAAGACGGCTACGAGACAAGATGCGTTCTCAGAGCGGTAATTGACGCGGGAAGTGACATTACGGTGCTCGTTACTCATTTCGGTCTCAATCCCGATGAGGAGGAAAACGCCTCGGAAACGGTGATGAACAGCATTACGGATGAAAGATGCATCCTGATGGGAGATTTCAACGTCCTGCCCGACTCTGTATATCTAAATCCCGTGAGAGAAAGAATGACGGATACGGCGGATGATTTTGATTATGTCCCGTACAGTTTTCCTTCTGACAGACCCGACAGAAAAATAGACTATATTTTTACAAGCAGGGATATCCGGACGATCTCGGCGGAAATTCTCGCAATGGTCGTTTCGGATCACAGACCTTATATCGCTGTTCTGGAAATATAATTTCCCGAAACTATTGCAACAGACCGAAAAAAGGGCTATTATTGCGGTATAAACCATCGGAAAAGGAGAATAAAAAATGAAAAAATTGATTTGTACCCTTCTGGCAATAATTTCTCTCGTTACTCTTTTCACCCTTCCGGCTTATGCAAAATACATCGCCGTAACCAACGTGAACGAAGCGTGTCAGTATATTCACAGCTCTCACTCACTTATAACCATCAAGCCCGCTACGCTCTATCAGAACAGCAAATATCATACGGTTTACACCATTGCTCTGAAGGGCTCCAACATGTCATGGAACAAGGAAGACCTCAACAACATGCAGTCCTGCATCAAAGCCGGTCTTTCCCTTGATAACGTTTACTTTGATGAGCTGAAAAAGCAGGCACTTGAAACCATTCCCGAGGGTGCAGACATCATTCTCATGGGACACAGTCTCGGAGGAATGGTCGCCCAACAGTTTGCCGCCGACAAAGAAATAAAGGAAAAATACAATATCATCAACATTCTTACCATGGGCTCACCCTATATCGTTCTCAAGGACAGAATGGGCGATATTCACAGAATGGTTGATAACGGCGACATTATCCCCTATCTCAGCACGGCAATAGTCGGCAACGCGTTCCTCGGAAATTATACGCTTGAATCCAACGGATATTTCGGCAGGCCGAACGGTGCTCACAACGATTCCTACGTTTCGGGCGAAAAGTGGCTCCGGTATGACTGCTTCGGAATCAAGGACGGAAACACAAAATTCATCATCTGGTAACTATGAATAAAAATTACTCCCCATCGGGCGGATGGGGAGTTTCCTTTTGTTTATTGCGATTTCTTTTCTTTACTGCGGATGCAAAACCATACCGTGATTCCGACGGTAAGCATTATGAGGTTGATAACGTAGACCGCCATAACGTACCATTTTACGGATTCATACCATGGAACGTCATTTGTAAAAACCGTAATCAGCTTACTTGTCACACCCGCAATATATCCCAGCCAGATGAGAAAATAAAAGAGAATGCTTGCACCCTTTGTGGACTTTGTGCGTATAAGCTTGGAAATGTTGACGGGCCAGGAAATACCGAAGCATAAAAGCATAACCATTTCAAGTACGGCGGAAACTGAAGTCATATCATTACCCTTTCCGGAATCACATATTTTTTACAGATTATATTCCGCAGGGATACTTTTGTCAACGGTGACGGCACATAATCCGCTTGAAATTATCCCGATTTGCAGGTATAATGAAACAAATATGAGGGAGGAGACGGATATATGTTTACCAAAAACAATACCATAATAAACGTATATACCGCGAACATATCTCCTCTTGAGGATGATATTCTTTTTGAAAAGGCATACCGTCTCGTATCGGAAAGACGCAGGGAAAAGACGGACAGAATGGCGCAAAGGAAGGATAAAATGCTTTCTCTCGGCGCAGAATGCCTGCTCATTTGCGCCTGCCGTAATTTCGGTGTGGATTACGGCAATGAAGAAATCGTACTTGATGAGTATTCAAAGCCGACCTTTGCAGATAATCCCCTTTTCTTCAATCTTTCCCATTCCGAAAGCAGAGTAATGTGCGTTATGGCCGACACCGAAGCGGGATGCGATACGGAAAAAATCGGCAGAGCCGATATAAAAATCGCAAAGCGTTTCTTTTCGGAGGAAGAGTACCGCATGATTGAAAAATGCAAAACGGAGGAAGAAAAGAAGGATTTGTTTTACAGATTATGGGTGCTTAAGGAAAGCTTTATGAAATGCACCGGTCTCGGCTTTCATATTCCTCTTGATTCATTTTCCGTCATCCCGGGTGAACCCGTAAAAATAAAGCAATCCGTTGACGGCAGCCGATACGGATTTACGGAATATGAAACGGCTGACGGATACAAATACGCCGTATGCGTAAAGGAGCCCTTCGGGATAATCACTCCGCCGATAAACGAAATAAATCTGAATGAATTTCTGACTGTAGAATAAAACCGTGGTCACTGAACCGACCACGGTTTTCGATTTATGATTTACGATTTGTATTCATTTTTTATGATACGAAATTCAGAAAGCACAAATCCGCACGTGGGCTCGGTTATTTCAAGCTCAAGGCATCCGTTTTCAAAGACGGAGGCGGGCAATTCGTACATTACCGCCGAATATCCGGCAGGAAGCATATCCCTTTCAAAATCCGCATTTCTCTCTCCGCCGAATTGCGGTCCCTCATAGATAACGTGACCGTTGGCGGTTATTTTATGGTGTTCGGTTTCGGTATCGGGTTTTCCCTTATAGCTTACCATCAATATATAGTCAACACCGGGAGTGAAGCCGGCAGTACGGCATATCAGCCCGAAATGGTCGTAACATTTAAAGCAGCATACGGGCAGAGTGCCGTTATTCACGTCGGGTCTGTCACCCTGAAAATCCATATAGAAATCGGGCGTCTGCCTTACGCCGAGAGCATACAGTTCATCAAGAGCAAAGGAAAAATAAAACTCATCCTTGTCAACCTCATTGCGGTTGATAAGTGCTTTCATATATCTGACCGCATCAACGCTTTCGTCACTTAACGCAAGGTCAAGCTTGCTTCTGAGAAGAGGCAGATTCGTAACGGGAAGGTCAATGATATCAAGGATTGCGCCTCTTTCCCAACCCGCCGCAAAGTAATCCTTTGTACCGAGCTGCATACCTATAAGCTTGAACAGTTTATCCGCAAAGATATCAATGTCGCGACGCATAGAAACAATTTCGTCGGGAAGCTCCGCGGAAAGGATTTCTTTTGCCTTTTGCAGATTTCCGCTTTCAATCATCCGTGATGCTTCCGAAATGAGTCCGTTCTCAAAGAGGAGCTTATCCTTTGCGAATTTGTCGGTAGTTGCCCTGAGCATACAGAGAAGATATCTCCACCTGCCGTTCAGGTCGGGGCATTCCCTTCCGAGATTTGCAAAAATACTGTATGTAAAATCTATCGAGGGATTTTCCTCCGGCTTTCCCTCCCAGTTTTTTTCAAGGCCGAAAATACCGTCGGTCACTCTTTTTGTATCCGCACCGTAAAAGAAAAGACGTGCATATTCCTCAATTATCTCTCTTACGGGTTTACGCGGATTGAAATCAAGTGCCGACCACAGTGCCTTGTTTACGTCGTCATTTACGCCCTCTGAATAACTGACCGAGCCGATGAAATATTTACAGGTAAGCTTATGAAGCTTTGCATATTCGGACGGTCTGGGATTGAAGCTTTCCCTGCCGTTTACGGTACACATAGCATAATTCCAGTCATCCTCAAGGAAATGCACCGGATGCTCACATCTCACGTTGTGAGTGATATCGGGATAAAATCTGAGAGGATAAACAGAGGGCACTTTCTTTCTCAGCTCGTGTGTGCCGAATGCTCTGTTGGGACCCTGAATCACACCTCCGACGTGTTCGGGAAGCTTCTCAAGCTCGGCTATGAATCTGTCTCCCCAGTTTTCCTTGTTTCTTGGCTCCTGAGCAGAGGGCCAGATTTTCGCTTCGGGATGATTCTTTTTCAGAATTTCATAAAAATCTTCGCTTCTTGCAAACATTTCCTCGGGGTCAAGCTTACCCGGATCTCCTCCCGGAGGAAATACGGCATCTATTCTTTTGAGAGAAGCAAATACATTTTCTCTGTGTCTGATTGCGGTTTCATAATCCTTTTCGCAGTTGGGCATCCAGAGGGAAACGTCAAGGTCAAGCTTATCCGCTTCTTCGCACGCCATACGGGCAAGCTCAATCTCATTGTATTTCATCAGAGAATTGCGGTTACTTACACCGTCCTCGGTGGGAATATGCTCAACCGTATTCGTTCCGAAAAACATAAGGTCCTTGTAGCAGCGAACATAGTCGGAAACGTCCCACGCATCGTATGTATTGGGAGTATCGCGGTAGCCGAGCTGATGACCGCGGATTGACATATAGGGAGCATATCTGCCCGAAATATTTTTCACAAGAATTATATTGCCGTCTTTATATTCCGTGTTTCTGAGAAATTCACCGACTGCAAAAATAAGACCCCTTATACCCTTTGCGGTGAAGGTCATTGTGCTGCCGTCAAAATCAATGTTATATTCGTCTTTTTTCTCAATTTCCGCATCTGATTTCAGCGTTATTTCAAGAGTATTATTTCCCTGAAATTCTGCACCTCTTATCCTCAGCTCCTCTCTGAAAATATCCGATGCCGATATTTCATCCGGGTTTGCCGATATGATGCCGACACTGTCATAAACATACTGCAAAGCAACTGCCCTCTTTCCGTTGGTTTCTTTACCATTATATCGGAATAAAACCGAAACATCAAGAAAAAACGGCAGACGCACATGATAACATTTGAAAGTAAAATACAATGGTGATATAATCATCCCGACAATTACCGAAAGGAAGCTGGAAAATGGATAAACTCACGGTCAGAATCGTCGAAGGTGAACACTGGTGGGGAGGCACTACCATCCACGCTTACTGCCCCATAACCGACAAAAGTGAATATCATTGGAATTTCAACGAATATGCCGGCAATCAGACCTCTCCCTTCTTTGTGTCTGACCGGGGCAGATATCTGCACGGAAAAGGTCTGTTCAAAGTTGATATAAAAGACGGCTTAATGGAATTTGAAGGCGGAGATTTTGAACTTTACGACGGCGGCACCTGCCTTCGTGAAGCATACACTTCCGCACAAAAAAGGCATTTTCCCTGCGATAAAAAGGAACTTGAGGAAGTATTTTTCAAAGTACCGCAGTATAACAGCTGGATTCAGTTTGCCTATTATCCCACTCAGGACGGCATACTGAAATACGCGGAGGAAATAATCGGTAACGGCTTTGACCCGGGAATCCTCATCATTGACGAGGGCTGGCACGTGAATACGGGCTACGGTGACTGGGAATTTGACAAAGCCCGCTTTCCCGACCCGAAAGCAATGGTTGACAAGCTTCACTCCATGGGTTTTTACATTATGCTGTGGGTGACTCCTTTCGTTACTCCCGCAGGCCCGGGATATCAGCGCAGTATTCATCCATATATCGGCACCGATCCCGAATCGGCAAAAAAATTATTCAGAAAAAACGAGGACGGCGAAATCGCAATAATGAAATGGTGGAACGGCGTTGCCGCCATCCTTGATTTAACCGAGCCGCACAACCGTGAATACCTTGACCGTCAGCTCCGTCATCTTATGACCGATTACGGCATAGACGGCTTCAAATTTGACGGCGGCTCAATCGAGCATTACAGCGACAAAAGTGTTCTCAACGGCAAATATGCGCAGGGCACTGCCGATAAGCTCAACACCGCATGGAACGAATACGGCAGAAGCTTCCGTTTTCACGAATATAAGGACACCTGGAATGGCGGCGGCAAAAATACGATACAGCGTCTTCACGACAGAGACCACAGTTGGACGGGAAACGGCATCAACGAAATGATACCTTGCGCCGTCAATGCGGGTCTTCTCGGTCATCCCTTTATCTGCCCCGATATGGTAGGCGGCGGTGAATGGCGAAACAGATATACCGTCGGTTTTCAGACGGATTACGAGCTTTTTGTGAGAATGGCTCAATGCTCCGCGCTCTTTCCCATGATGCAGTTTTCATGGGCTCCGTGGGAGGCACTTCCGAAAAAGGAGCTCGGATACTGTCTTGAAGCGGCAAAGCTTCACAGCAGAATGGGTGACGAAATACTCAAGCTCGTAAAGGAAGCGGAAATTACGGGCGAACCCATAATCCGATGTCTTGAATACAACGACCCGCATAAGGGATACACAGACATTACCGATGAATTTATGCTGGGTACGGATATACTCGTTGCGCCCGTTGTAACAAAAGGCACCGTCGAAAGACAGGTCACCTTCCCTGAAGGAACGTGGGAGGATACCGACGGCAACCGCTTTGAGGGCGGCAAAGTATATACATTACCTTCTCCGCTTGAAAAATTATTGTGGTTCAGACGTGTCGGTATTTGACACTTCAAAATAAAAGTGTTATTATTCAGTATATTTTCTGAACGGGTGATATTATGATTAAATTCGGTACCGGCGGCTGGAGAGCCGTCATAGGCGAAGACTTTGTACAGTCAAATATCCGTCTCCTTGCGGCAGGCGTTCTGCGTCTTGCAAGGGAAGAGGGAAAAACAGGCAAGCCCATCATTATCGGTTACGACAGACGGTTTCTCTCCGACAATGCGGCAAAATGGGTCGCGGAGGTACTGGCGGCAGGCGGCGAGGAAATATGGTTTATGAATCGCTCCGTCCCCACTCCGTTTGTAATGCACACCGTACTCAAGCAGGGGTTGTACTTCGGTCTTGAGGTGACCGCAAGCCACAATCCCTCAAATTACAACGGCATCAAGCTCATCGTTGAGGAAGGCAGAGATGCTCCCCTTGAAACAACGGAACGGCTTGAAGAAATAATCCATGAAATCGCCGCAGAAGGCAGAGAGATACCCTACATTGATTTTGACGAAGCAGTCGCGCAGGGTAAAATCGTTTACAGAAAAAATCCCTTCAACGATTACCTTGATGACATTATTGCTCAGCTTGATATGGAAGCTCTCAAGGAGAGAGGCCTTCGCGTGCTGTTTGACGCAATGCACGGCTCCGGCTCCTTTCCTCTTGTCGTAATCTATCATACCGCAAGATGTACCATTGATACCATCAATCTCAATAAGGATGCCTACTTCGGCAATCAGATGCCCGCTCCCTCTGAGGAGGGACTCTCCATGCTGAGATACTATGTAATGCTTGACAATTACGACCTCGGTATCGCCATGGACGGTGACGGCGACAGACTCGGTATCATAGACAAATCCGGCAGATATATCAGCGCAAACGAGATACTCTGCATGCTTTACTACTACCTGGTAAAATTCAAGGGCTGGAAGGGCCCCGTAGTAAGGAATCTTGCCACCACCCATATGCTTGACAAAATCGCCGAATCCTTCGGTGAAAAATGCTATGAGGTCCCCGTCGGCTTCAAATATATCTCCTCAAAGATTGACGAGGTTGACGCCGTTCTGGGCGGCGAGTCCAGCGGCGGCCTTAC
>JAZLLW010000006.1:0-16022 GCA_045598305.1 Acutalibacteraceae bacterium | reverse complement strand
GATCCGCCGGCGGCGTACACATTCTCTCCCCCTATCAGCAGATAAAGGGTACGGAATGGTACAAGGGCACAGCAAACGCGATTTATCAGAACATCAATTTTATTGACAGATATGACCCCGAATATGTTGCGGTTCTTTCAGGCGACCATATTTATAAAATGGACTATTCAAAGATGCTTTCTTTCCATAAGGAAAAGAACGCTGACTGCACAATCGCAATGCTTGAGGTTCCGTGGGAAGAGGCTTCACGCTTCGGTCTTATGTTTGTAAATGACGAGGGTGAAATCACCGACTTTGAAGAAAAGCCGAAAAATCCCAGAAGCAACAAAGCATCCATGGGCGTTTACGTATTTACATGGGAAAAGCTGCGCAAATATCTTATTGAAGATGAAGCAAATGAAAACAGCGGAAACGACTTCGGTCATGACGTTATCCCCGCAATGAAGGAAAACGGCGAAAGAATGTTCGCTTATCAGTTTGACGGTTACTGGAAGGACGTAGGTACAATCAACAGTCTCTGGGACGCCAACCTTGACCTTCTCAATCCCAAGGTAGACCTTGACCTTGATGACGACAACTGGAAGATTTATTCAAGAAGCCCGATTGCTCCTCCTCATTTTGCAGGCAAAGATTCCGTGATTGAAAACTCCATGATTACCGAGGGCTGTGAAATCCACGGCAACGTAGATTTCTCCGTTCTCTTTGCAAACGTTAAAATCGAGGAAGGCGCAAACGTCAAATACTCAATCGTAATGCCCGGCACGGTAATCAAAAAAGGTGCAACGGTGCAGTATTCAATCGTAGCCGAAAACGCCGTCATTGAAGAAGGCGCAACCGTAGGTATGAGCCCCGAAAGCATGAGCAACATTGACGACTGGGGCGTTGCGGTAGTAGGCAACGGAGTTACAATCGGCAAAAATGCGGTTGTTGCTCCCAAGGCAATGGTTGACGAAGATATGGGAGGTGCAGAATAATGGCAGCAAAGAACGTACTCGGTCTTATCTTTTCAAACGCTTACGACGAATCCGTTCCCGAACTCACAGCCATGAGAACAATGGGCTCCGTTCCCTTTGCGGGACGTTACCGTCTTATTGACTTTCCTCTTTCGGGTATGGTAAACGCAGGCATCACCCAGGTCGGTATCTTCACAAATTCAAACTATCATTCGCTTATGGACCATATCGGCAGCGGCAGCGCATGGGACCTTGACAGAAAAAGAGAAGGTCTTGCTCTTCTGCCCCCCTTCAGCATCAGAGAGTCCGGTATATCTGACGGCAAGGTTTCCTCTCTTTACGGAAACATCGGTTACATCAGCGATTCCGGCAAGGATTATGTCCTGCTTACCGATTGCAATATCATCTCCAAGATTGACTACGAGGATATGCTGAAATTCAGCATTGAAAAGAACGCAGACGTGGTAGCGGCATACGCCGAAACGATTCCCTCCCATCTTTCAAAATCCACCTCGTTCGTTCTTGATGAAGACAGCAGAATAGCAGAAGCCAATTTCATAGATTCATACGGCGATAAGCTCAACACCTCGGTCAAGGTCATCCTTCTTCGCCGCACTCTTCTCGAAAGACTGCTTCATGAGGCAAATTCAAAGAGAATCTCCGATATGGAAACTCTCTTTATGAAGAATCTCTCCAACCTCAGAGTATACGGTTACAAGGTTGAGGGCTACGTAAAGGTAATTGAATCCGTAATGGCATATTATGAAGCAAGTCTTGACCTGCTCAGACCCGAGGTAAGGAATTACCTCTTCGGTGACGATTCACCCATCTACACCAAGACAGGCGACAGAACTCCTTCAAAATACGGCATCAACGCCAAGGTAAGGGATTCTCTGGTAGCCGACGGCTGTAAGATTTACGGTGAAGTCGAAAACTGTATCCTTTTCAGAGGCGTTACTATCGCAAAGGGTGCAAAAGTAAAGAATTCAATCGTAATGCAGGACACCGAAATCGGTGAAAATGCAAGAATTGAATGCGTCATTACCGACAAGGACGCAAAAATCGGTCCACGCAAAGCACTCTGCGGTGCCGAAAATTATCCCGTATACATCGGTAAGGGAATCGTAATCTGACAAGAAAAGAGACATAGTAACCATGGCAATGGATAAAAAGCAGCAGCAGAACAT
Organism: Acutalibacteraceae bacterium; assembly: GCA_045598305.1. GTDB lineage: Bacteria > Bacillota > Clostridia > Oscillospirales > Acutalibacteraceae > CAG-177. The sequence goes on along the minus strand of JAZLLW010000006.1, from coordinate 13,882 downwards.
CATCACGATTGCAGTCGTTGCGGTTGCCGTAATTTTTGCAATACTCGCTCTGCTGGTCAAATTCAAAATAATCGGTCCCAATGCAAATCGCGATACCACAACCACAGAGCCCGGTATGGGTTCAACTGTAGTAGAGAAATCATCCGTAAACGACGACGGAGAGATAGTGTTCTACACGGCGATCGAGACATATACTCTGGGTGATGCAACGGCACTTCACTGGTATCCCAATACGACAAAAGAAACAAAGCCCGAGACGGAGGTCGTTACCGAGCATAAAGCGGTGACCGATGCCGAGGGAAATCCCGTCTATGACGAAAACGGTGAGCCCGCAACAGAGGTCATTTCACGTACGGTACAAAAGACGAGCGCATCGCCCTCAACTCAGGCGAACACCTCCGGTCAGGAGGATACGACCGTCGCCGACGAAAACGGTGAGCCCGTAACGAATCCGTCATCAGAGGCCTCCACCGCTCCCTCAACGGAAGCAACAGCTCCTCAGGATGAACAGGAAGACTGAAGAAAGGTATCAAGGTGAGAATATGAAGGTATTATATGCAGCAAGTGAAGCTCTTCCCTTCGCCGCAAGCGGCGGTCTTGCAGACGTAGCCGGCTCTCTCCCCGCAGCCCTGCGTAAAAAGAAGGTCAACTGCAGAGTCATCATGCCCCTCTACGGTACGATAAGCGATGAGCTGCGCTCAACAATGACGTTTATCACGAGCATTATGGTGCCCGTTTCATGGCGCAGACAATACTGCGGCATTTTTGAGGCAAAGGCAAACGGTGTTACCTATTACCTGCTTGATAACGAATACTATTTCAAGAGAAATATGCTCTACGGTCACTACGATGACGGCGAAAGATTTGCTTTCTTTGCAAGAGCCGTGCTTGAAGTGCTTCCCTATATTGATTTCAAGCCCGATATCATTCACTGCAACGACTGGCAGACGGCACTCATTCCCGTTTATTACTCAACCTTCTATGCAACAAAAGAGGGTTACACCGGCATCAAGACCGTATTTACCATTCACAACATCCAGTATCAGGGAATTTACGGCAGCGAAATCCTCGGTGATGTATTCGGTCTCGGTGAAGAGCATATCAGTCTTGTTGATTTCGGCGGAAACATCAATCTCATGAAGGGCGCAATTGAATGTGCCCACAAGGTCACCACCGTCAGCAACACTTACGCTCAGGAAATCCTTGACCCCTGGTTCAGCCACGGTCTTCATCCCATTCTCAAGGACAGAAGCAGTAAGCTTTCGGGTATTCTCAACGGCATTGACGTTGACGGCTACAATCCCGAAACGGATAAGAACATTTTCTATAATTACTCCGCAAAGGATTTCTCCGGCAAAGCAAAGAATAAAGCGGCTCTCCAGGAGCTTTTCAATCTGCCCGTAAAGCCGGATACTCCCGTTATTTCCATTATTTCCCGTCTTGTTTCCCACAAGGGCTTTGACCTTGTAAAAAGGATTCTTTACGATCTGGTCGGCTCCTCCGACGTTCAGGTCATCATTCTCGGCTCAGGCGACTGGGAATATGAAGCATTCTTCAAGGAAATTGCTGCCTGTTATCCCGATAAGGTAGGCCTTCGTCTGGGCTTCATTCCCGATATGGCGCGTAAGATTTACGCCGGCTCCGATTTGTTCCTTATGCCCTCAAAAAGTGAGCCCTGCGGTCTTTCACAGATGGTTGCCCTCAGATACGGCACTCTGCCCATCGTAAGAGAAACCGGTGGTCTTAAGGACACCATCACAGACAGCGGCGACGGTAAGGGCAATGGCTTCACCTTCAAGAGCTACGATGCATTTGATATGCTCAATGCTATCCAGAGAGCAATCGCGGCATACAACGATAAGGACCTGCGCAAGGTGCTTGTTGAAAGAGCTTTGAAGTGTGACAACAGCTGGGGCAAATCCGCAAAAGAATATATTTCACTCTATAATTCAATTCTTTAATATGAGAAGTTATCAGATACACTTAATCAGACACGCTCTGCCCGAGGGAGCAGCCGAGGGCAGATATATCGGTCACACCGACGTACCCCTTTCCGAAGAGGGAAAGGCACAGCTTATTCAGATGCGGGACGAAATGAGGTATCCGTATGCGGAAGCGGTGTTTACAAGTCCCCTTAAAAGATGCACCGAGACCGCAAAAATTCTCTATCCCGATAAAGAAGCGCTGGTCATTGATTCCCTTATTGAGTGTAATTTCGGTGAATTTGAAAACAAGACCGCCGAAGAGCTTTCCGGCAACGAGGACTTTTCCGCCTGGCTTGCAGGCAGGTCCGCCCCTCCCTTCGGTGAAAGCAGCAACGCCTTCGGTCAAAGAGTCTGTGCCGCATTTGAAAAAATCGTTGACGGCATGATGAAAAGCGGAGTATACGAAACCGCAATCATTACCCACGGCGGAGTAATCGGAGCAATCCTTTCCGCATACGGCATTCCCGAAGCACCTATGCACGAATGGATGACTCCCAACTGCTGCGGCTTCTCCCTTCGCGGAGATACGGCGCTGTGGATGAGAAACAGAAAGCTGGAGGTCTTTGCCGAAACACCTTCGGAATAATATCACAGAAAGTCAGGAAAAATTATGTCCATCATTGAATCCAAGGTTTCCGAAAGCGAGTTATCGCTTTACAGAGACCAGATATTGAATAACAACTACATCAATCCCGATGCATACAACAGCTACAACGTCAAGAGAGGTCTGAGAAACGCAGACGGCACCGGCGTTATGGCAGGTATGACAAGAGTCTGCTCCGTTGAGGGCTACTATATGGTAGACGGCGAAAGAGTCCCCATGGACGGCCGCCTTACTTATCGCGGAATCAACGTTGAGGATATCGTAAAAGCATGCGAAACAGAAAAGCGTTTTGGCTTTGAAGAAGTGGTTTTCCTTCTGCTTTTGGGTAAGCTTCCCTCAAACAAGGAGCTGGAGAATTTCAAGAGCATTCTCTCCGCCTGCCGTGAGCTTCCCGATGATTTCATCGAGGATATGATCATGAAAGCTCCCTCAAGAGATATCATGAACAAAATGGCACGTTCCGTGCTTGCTCTCTATTCCTATGACGAAAATCCCGACCCAACAAGTCTTGAAAACGTCATCAGACAGAGTGTTCACATCATTGCTCAGCTTCCTCCCATCATGGCTTACGCCTATCAGGTAAAGAGAAGACAGTTTTATCACAAGAGTATGTATATCCATCAGCTCAAGCCCGAATTCACCACGGCACAAACCATACTCCGTTCTATCAGAGGCGACAAAACCTTTACTGATGAAGAGGCAAAGCTGCTTGACTTATGTCTGATTCTTCAGGCGGAGCACGGCGGAGGCAACAACTCCACCTTCGCCACCAGAGTGCTTTCATCAAGCGGTACCGATACATATTCGGCAATCGCCGCTGGTATCGGTTCTCTCAAAGGTCCCAAGCACGGCGGTGCAAACAAGAAGGTATCCGAAATGCTTGACTATTTCAAAGAAAACATTTCAGATATTACGGACGAAGCCATGGTTAGGGATTACCTTGCAAAAATCATCAAAAAGGAAGCAGGCGACGGCTCGGGCCTTGTTTACGGTATGGGTCACGCGGTTTATACTCTTTCCGATCCCAGAGCAAGGATTCTGAGACGCAAGGCATCCGAATTCGCACCCGGCACAGAATTTGAAAACGAATTCCGTCTTATCAATCTGATTGAGAAGAACACTCCCGAAATCTTTGCCGAAATCAAAGGCAGCGACAAGCCGATATGTGCAAACGTAGACCTTTATTCCGGTCTTATCTATAAGATTCTCCGCGTACCCGAGGATTTGTTTACTCCCATTTTCACCTGTGCCAGAATTTCCGGCTGGTCAGCCCACAGAATCGAGGAAATCCTCACCGGCGGCAGAATCATCAGACCCGCTTACAAAAACGTCAATGCCAAGACTCCCTACGTTCCCATTTCCGACAGATAAGAGGCAATTACCATGGAAAACAAAACAAAATCCAAATTTACCTTTGAAGCAATCATTCTGGCGGCGGCACTCGTGCTGACCCTGCCTCTGCGTATGCTTCAGCATCTCAAAAGTATTGAGGAATATACCGGCTTCTATAAAGAGCTGAACGTAGGTATATTCATTTATATTGCCGTCCTTGCGGTTGCCTCGGTTTATCTGCTGGTATCTGCATATATGAGCAGAAAGAGTATTTCCCTTGAAACAAAAGCAAAAAAACTTCCCGGCTGCGGCGTGCTTTCCGGTGTGACTGCCATTGCCGTTCTGTGGAGCGCAATCAAGGATTTTTCTCTTAAAGACGTTGATATAACCGTCTATTTCGTTTCATCAACAGCCGCAGGGAAAATGACGAACATTATACTCGGTCTGGAACTTATTTTCGGTATTCTTTCCGCAGTATTCTTCGGTGTGCTTGCAATAAGCTTCATTACCGGCAAGGCACCCGATAAGCTTAAAATTCTCTCTCTTTCCCCCGTTATGTGGACAATGCTGAGAATCATCTACAGAATTACCATTACCGTAAGTTATCTTCGTGTCTCCGACCTTGCTCTTTCAATGATTGCCACTGCGTTCTTCATTCTTTTCTTTATGGCGTTTGCTCAGGCAAATTCGGGCGTAAATGTCGAAGACTGCGAATGGCGTATAGTCGGCTTCGGTCTTACGGGCGCTCTTGTAGCTCTCAATTGCTTCATCCCCAGAGCCGTACTTGTTCTTACCGGCAAGCAGGAGCTTATGTCGGTACTTACCTATGCAGACGTAAGCGACCTTGCAATTTCACTTTTTGCAATCGCGACCGTACTCACAAGAATCGTTCCGAAAATCTCAAATATTATTGAAGAACCCGCAAATACAGACGAAGAAAACAAATCGCAGGTAGAGTAAATGTTTTTACAGAATATGCTCATTGCGGCCGAGCAGGTTGCAATACTTTACATAATGGCGGTCATCGGCATCATCGCCGACAAAACCGGCATATATACGGAGAAAACAGGCAAGGCATGTACCGACCTGCTGTTTTACGTCATTACTCCCGCCAAAATACTTGAAAGCTTTTTCACTCTTGAATACAGCGAAGAGCATCTGAAGGGACTTTTCATTGCCGTAGGATGCGGTCTGCTGATGCACGCCGCGGCGGCAGGCGCGATTTCTCTGTTTTTCAATAAATCCGCTCCCGAGGACAGGTCCGTATATAAATTTGCCGCCATTTACGGCAACTGCGGTTACATGGGTCTGCCCCTTGTAAATGCGGTTATCGGAAACGAGGGCGTATTCTACTGCTCCGCCGTCATCATTTCTTTCCAGATATTCAATTTTACCCACGGCGTTTACATTATGAATGCGGGCAAGACGGAAGGAAAGGCAAAAATTGATTTCAGAAAGCTCATACTCAATCCCGGTGTGCTTCCCGTTTTTGTCGGTCTGCCGGTCTTCCTGCTCAAGCATAAGCTCGGATTTGAGCTTCCGAATATGGTAATGTCCCCGGTGGAATCCATTGCTTCCATGAATTCGCCCCTCGCCATGCTGATTTTCGGCACTTATATGTCCAACACGGATTTCAGAAGCATATTCAGACAGTGGAGAATTCCCTGCGTTGCCCTCTTCAAGCTGATTGCAATGCCTCTCGTAATGATGGGTGCGGTAAAGCTCGCGGGCATAGGCGGTGCTTTGGGTCTTACCCTTGTAATCGCCGCTTCAACTCCCAGCGCCAATAACACGATAATGTTCTCGGCAAAATATGACCGCAACACCTCTCTCGCTTCGCAGAGTGTTGCTTTGATAAGTCTGATTTCAATCGTAACCCTTCCCGTTATGATTGCACTTGCAAAATGAAAGAAATACTTGACGCGGCATCACCTCTTTACGGGGTATGTCCATTTGAACTGATACAGAATAATCTCATACCGTGCAGGGCAAAGGAAAGATTGCCGGAAAATGCAAAATCCGTTATTATCATGGCATTCCCGTACCGGCTGAGCGATGAGATATCAAAGGATACCAACGTATCAAAATACGCTATATCCGCAGATTATCACGGGATAGTGCTTTCGCGGCTTGAATCCGCCGCAGAAAAGCTCAGGGAAAAGTACGGCGGCTTTGAATTTGAGCCGTTTGCGGATAATTCCCCCATTCCCGAGGTAATGACCGCCGCTCTGGCGGGAATAGGTGTAAGAGGCAGAAATTCCCTGCTGATTACAAAGGAATACGGCTCCTTCGTATTCTTAGGCGAAATAGTCACGGATATGGTAATTCCGTCAACGGGCGGAATGATAAAGGATTGTACCGGATGCGGCAGATGTGTTGACGCCTGCCCCGGCAATGCAATAGACGTTTCGCATATAAATAAAGAAAACTGTCTGTCGGATATTACCCAGAAAAAGGGTGAACTGACAAAGCAGCAGATAAATATGATAGCATCGTCGGGCTGTGCCTGGGGATGCGATATATGTCAGGACGTATGTCCGCTGAATAAAGGCACTTGCGTCACCGACATTGAGGAGTTTATTTCAACCGCCGTAGCCGTGGTTGACGAAAGCACCCCCGTTGAGGGCAGAGCATACGCCTGGAGGGGTGAAAAAACCATCAGGAGAAATCTCGGCATTATCAGGAGTAAGGATGAATATTAAGGGCTTTGATAAATCCGATATTACCGAAAAGCTGATTGAAAGGTCTCTTTCAGTCGGCAGGTTTCCTCATGCCGTAATCATAGAGGGCGGTTCATCAGACGAAAGAATTGAGCTTGCGAAAAAAATCTCTCTTGCTCTCGTCTGTGAAGATGAAAATTCGAGGCCCTGCGGAGAATGCTCCGATTGCAGAAAAGCATCCATGGGATTTCATCCCGATATTCTCATTCATCAGCCGAAAAAGAAAGAGAACTCCAAGAACGTATCTTATTATGTGGAATACGTACGCGAAATCAGGGATACGGCTTACATCATTCCCAATGAAGCGAACGTTAAAATAATAATCCTTGAGGAAGCCCAGCTTATGAACGAGGCAGGACAGAATGCATTCCTCAAAATACTTGAGGAGCCCCCCGGATTCACGGTCTTTATGCTGCTGACCTCAACCAAATCGATATTTTTACCCACCATACTTTCCCGTACGGCTGTTTACTCTCTCGGCGGGGAAGCAGACGAAAGCAAGGACGAAGCACCGGGATACGCCGCTGAATCCGTTGCCCGTGCCCTTATCTCCGGCAATCACTATGATATGGTTATTGCCTCGGCACAATTTGAAAAAAATCAGAAGCTTCTTGCCGATTCCCTGCCCGTTATGAGTATGTATTTCGTGCAGGCGCTGAAAATCAAATACAATGCTTCGGTTAGCGAAAGCTGTCCCGAGGTATGCGAATTGATGGCAAAGAAGCTTTCAAAAAGAACTCTGCTGCGGCTTTGCGACCACGCGAATACACTGTCCGATGCCTTGAAGCAGAACGCAAATCTTAATCTTACCATAGCGAGAATGTGTGCTTTATTCAAATCCGCCTCGCTGGAACAGGAGTAATTTATGGCAGAAATAGTAGGTATCCGTTTTAAGGAGGTCGGCAAGGTTTATTACTTTGACCCCAACGGAACGACCTTTGACAAAGGTGACCACGCAATAGTTGAAACCGTAAGAGGTATCGAATGCGGCGAGGTCGCCATAGAGAACAAAGAGGTCGGTGACGAAGAGCTCGTAAAGCCCCTCAAAAAGATTATCCGACCCGCAAACGATAACGACGTTAAAATCTATAACGAAAACAAGCAGAAGGAAAAGGACGCGGCCGAAATCTGCCGCAAGAGAATTGAAGCCCACGGCCTTGAAATGAGTCTGGTTGACGTGGAATACACCTTTGACAGAGGCAAAATTCTCTTTTATTTCACCGCCGACGGCAGAGTTGACTTCAGAGAGCTCGTAAAGGACCTCGCAAGCATATTCCGTACAAGAATCGAGCTTCGCCAGATAGGTGTCAGAGACGAAGCAAAGATGATAGGCGGTCTCGGTATCTGCGGCAGACCCTTCTGCTGCAGCAGCTTCCTCGGTAATTTCCAGCCCGTTTCCATCAAAATGGCAAAGGAGCAGGGACTTTCACTCAATCCCGGCAAAATCAGCGGTACCTGCGGCAGACTTATGTGCTGTCTGAAATATGAGCAGGACGCCTACGATTATCTGCTTAAAATTACCCCGAAGCCCGGCGCAATCGTCAAGACCGCAGACGGTCAGGGCAAGGTAATCGAATGCTCACTTCTTACGGGCAAGCTGAAGGTGCAGCTTGACAGCAACCCCAACGGTATGCCCAGAATGTATCACAGAGACGACGTCAAACTCCTCAAGGACGTTCAGATAAGAGTAAATAAGGAAGAGCTTGAAGCGCTCAAAAGCATAGAAGAATGAATATTTACACTGCAGACAATCTGATAAACTTCCGTGATCTTGGCGGTTACAAATGTAAAAGCGGATTTACCCGGGACGGTATGGCGTTCCGATGCGGAATACCCAGAGATCCTACGGAAAACGACCTCAAGCTTCTCAAAGAGCTCGGCATAAAAACCGTAATTGACTTGAGAGGAATTGAAGAAGCAAAGGACAGACCCTCAAATTTTGCCGACGACCCCGACTTTGACTTTTATCATATTTCTCTTCTTGAAGCCAATCCCGCCCTGTCAAAGTCAAAAATCCCGCTCTGCGATATGTACGCAATGAGTATGAAGGATTATTCGGTGGGATACAGAGATTTATTCCGCCTCATAGGTCAGCTCGACGGTCCGTTTATGTTTCACTGCTTCCTCGGTAAGGACAGAACGGGAATGCTTGCCGCCCTGCTTTTAAGCGAAGCGGGAGTAAGCCGCGAGGACATAATCGAAAACTACGTTATCTCCTACGATTTATTTATCGGATACATTGAAAACGAAATCAGAAACAACACCGGACTTATCTGGGAACAGGATTTGTCAAGATTCAAATCCGAAAGAAAAACAATAGAATGTATCCTTGATTACATTGATAACGAATTCGGCAATACGCGTAATTTCCTTAAATATACTGGGCTGACCGATGAAGAAATCGACAAGGCAGTCGCTAAAATTCTGTAAAAATCAACGGACTTACCTTTAAGGCAAGCCCGTTTTATTTATTGTTCTGCCGTTCTTCGCTATAATAATCAAGCGGTACGCGCAGAAGATATCGGATGAAGAAATCGTCTTTGCGACCGAACACAGTACCGTGGTACGGGGAGGGAGCAAAAAACGATTAGGCAGAACTTATAATCATATTCCTTATTCTGTAAAAACTAACGGGCTCTCCTTTTCGGAAAGCCCGTAATATTTATTGTTCTGCCGTTCTTCGCCGAAAGATTCAAGCGAGAGGATTATTTTTCTGCAAGAGTAGTAGTCTCATCGGGATTTGTTTCGTCAATGCTGTACGTAATCTTATCCGTATAATTGAACTGTACGGGAACCTTACCGATTTCCGAAAGTGAGCCGACGCCGGTAATCTCAACACTTACGTCAACGCTCTTGAGATACTCGATGGAAACGATGGTATCTGTCTGATTGTCAATTTTGAGTACGATATTGCAGTTTTTGTAAATCAGTTCGGGCGTGCCGACTGTCATATAATCGGAAGCTGAATCAAACTCCTTAAGGATTGCCTCAACGTCTTCCTTATCGTAAACCTTGGAAATTCTCTCTTCCATAACGGAGGGAACGTCATCGTTCTTGATCATCATGGTGATGACTCTCTCTGTACCGTTGTCAACGCAGGTGGCAAATTCAAAATCATCGGGAGTAAGACCGATAACGGAAGCTTCGCCGCTGACGGGAAGGAAATCTCTGATTGCGTTGTCGGCAAGAGAATCCTTATAGGTAATCTCCTTACCGTCTTCTTTAAGCATATAGTCCTTGAGCGAAGTAATGGCAGCGTTTACGACTGCATTTTCACTCATGGGAGCAGACTCTTCTTCACCGTTTTCGTTGATTACGGTAACCTTGCCGATATTCTTATCCTGGTTCATCTTGACAGATGCCTTGACGGGCTCAGATTTGAGTTCATTCATGAGGGGAAGAGCATATTCAAGAATAGTAACCGTGTTCTTTGCGGCATTTTCAGGTGAATATGTTGTATCTGTAATAACGTTTCTGTCCTCGTCGATTGAGGATGTAATCTCTGTGGGGAGAGGTGAAAGAGCGGTATAGGTAGTGGTTTCTTCCTCTTCCTCAACAAATACGCATCCGGCGAAGCTGAAAAGAATTGCAAAAATAAATACTACACTCAGGATTGCGGGGATTTTCTTTTTCATGGAAATTCTCCTTTCGTTTTTGCCGAAATTACAAATGAATTATATCATAGGGGAAATCAGATATCAAGACCCTTTTCATTATAAAGGAACGCGGTTTCGAGGCAGATATCCACACCTGCTTCTATGGTCTTAAGGTCAAGATTATCCGCGGTATCAAGGCGTGTATGATAATATCTTGCGGGAGCGGGGTCCATTGCGGCAAAGCAGGAGGCCTTGAAGCCGCCCTTTGTCATAGCCGCCGCATCGGATGAGCCGAAGGTAACGGTCTTATAGGGGAGGTCATAGCCGGCAACGGCGGCACCTGCCTTGATAAGAGCGGAAACCTGAGCATCGTTGGTGACCGTACCCGTCATATCCTTATTGTATACAGCCATATAATCGTAATCTCTTACGGTGTCAAGTCCGAAGAAAACGGTTTCAATTCCGTCGGTAAGAAGGTCGCCGTGTGCCTTGCAGAATGCCTTTGCACCTCTGAGACCGGATTCCTCCGCACCGGTACATACGACTATTACTTCGGTGTTTTCAAATCTGATATCGTGGTCTTTCAGGAATCTGGGAACTGCCATAGCGCAGAAGCAACCCGTCAGATTGTCGTTTGCACCGTCAACGATTCTTTTCTTATCATAAAATAGCAGAGCGAAAAGGTAATCGGGAATAAAGCATACCGCAACTATTCTGATTACAAGAAAAGCTGTGGTCGGTTCTGTGCCCTTAACGGCAAAGACGATGCCGATTACACTTACAACGAGCGTATATGCGATTCCGATAAAGCTGATAACGATAAAGGGAATAAGCAGCTTGGGACCGCCCCAGTATGTAAATTTCCATTCGGGAGCGGAATCGGCATGGCCCGAAAAGATAATTCTTCTCTTTACCTCACCCGAGGGCCTTCTGACAGCCACAAGATTATGAGAGGTTGACTTTTTGAAGAAGGGGTCAAGTGTTTCGTTGTAGAAAAGGAACTCCGTGATTGCGGAGAATATTGACAGCGCGGTAAGTACAACCGCGGCTATATTGAAATAAAGAGCCAGCGCGGGGACAAAATGGGCTGCGAAGAAAAGTCCGGCGGCTATCGTGGTAAAGTAAGCGCAAATCTGTACCCAGCTCATAAATGCCCATGGAGAGAGGGTAAATTCCTCAATCTTAACGTCATCACAGGTATCTTTCAGATCATTTGACATCCACTCAAGAGCGGCTTTTTCCTTATCTGTACCTGCGGGACGGGGACCAACCTCTTTGATAAGCTTCTTTATGTTTCTTGCAACATAATTTGCATACATTCTTCTTTCGGAAGGATAGTTTTTAACGCTTTCACTTGCTTTCATAACAGTTCTCTTCTTTTCCTTTCTCTGTATTATACAAGTCCGAAATATTCTTCCATACACTTGCCGCTTGCCTTGATTGCTTTTGCGGTATCTACGCCGACATAGCGCCAATGCCATGGCTCGTATACGATTTCGGTAACGCTTTCCTTATTTTTCGGGTAACGGAGAATGAATCCGTAATCCGCGGCGTTATTCATAAGCCACTTGAATGCCGCCGTGTTTTCAAAGCTTTCCTCCAGAGAAATAATATCCATGGCAAGGCCAGCATTATGTTCGCTCGTGCCGGGAGGAAGGATGATTTTTGCCGCCTCCTGAGTGGCTTTTACTCTGGAATAGCCCTGATTTATATATTTGGTGATCTTGTTTTCAAAATTTGTATGCTGAAGGTCATAGCTTCTGTAGCCGGACAGCGGAGTAAGGATTATGCCGTCTGCCTTTGCCGCAAGATACATCTTATTGTAATAGGGTGCAATCCTTGCATCAAGAAGCTTGCTGTTGGAATCACCCGTTACGGAGTTGGCGAGACTCGGCTTGTAATTCTTGTCAATGATGTAATGTCTGTTGACGATAACCGTTCTCCAGTTGGCATCCGTAATCTTTATATATTGGGGATTAAAGCCGGCGTAGGCATATTCATAAGTGCCTGCGGCGGGCTTCGCCGTAGTGGAAGCAGTGGTCTTCTTTGCGGTTGAAGCAGTCGTATCCGTTTTTTGGGCTGTTGTCCCGCTTGTAATCTTTTCCGTGGTTTTCTGTGTAACGGAGGGTCTGACAACCGACGTCGTTCTCTCGTAAGAAGTAAGCTCCGAAACAGCCGATGCGGCGGTTTCGCTTATTTCCTCCGTAAAATCGGTTACGAAATCGGTAAGTGACTGAGTCAATTCTGTCGTTTCGTCGGTAAATTCCGATGTGATTGAAGAGGTCTCTTCCTTATCGCGCACTCTCGTGCCGTTATTCTTTATTATACCGACAGTCAACACAATGAGAAGTGCCGCAAAAATTACTCCCGCTGTTATGCCGAGAATTCTATTCATATTTTCACCTCTTATTGACCTTTTCGCTTCCCTCAACAATGTCCTTTGCGGAAAGCACTACGGACACGGTCTTGAATAAGATTACAAGGTCGCCGAACAAACTGCGGTTTTCCACGTATTCTCTGTCAAGCTCCGCCTTCTGCTGATAAGTCAGCACGTCCCTGCCGTTTATCTGTGCAAGTCCCGTCATACCGGGTCTGACCGAATAAACGTTGTACTTTGCTCTGAGGACGCGGATTTCCTTTTCCTCGGGAATGAGAGGCCTGGGACCGACAAAGCTCATCTTGCCCGAAAGAATGTTGAAAAGCTGAGGCAGCTCGTCAAGGCTCGTCTTTCGCAGCAGCTTGCCGCTTCTTGTAATCATGGTGTCGGACTCTTCAAGCTCGTTTGTCGCCACGTTTCTCGTATTCTTTCGCATGGTACGGAACTTGTAGATATAAAACAGCTTGTTATCTTTTCCGACTCTGTACTGTTTGAAAATTACCGGTGCGCCGTCATCAATGAGGATTATGAGCCCGATTATCAGCATAAGCGGAGAGAGCAGGATAATCATCAGAAGACTCACCGTAAAATCAAATACTCTTTTCATCTGTTACCTCGTTACCGACGTAATATTGAGCAGCTTAATTGCTGCCGTTTCCTTTGAGAGATTCCATTTTGAGATAAGCGTTGATAAAGCCGTCAATGTCACCGTCCATTACCGCGTTGATATTACCCATTTCAAAGTTGGTACGGTGGTCCTTTGCAAGGGTATAGGGCATAAATACGTATGAGCGTATCTGGCTGCCCCAAGCAATTTCTCTCTGCTCGCCCTTGATGTCGCCGATTTTGTCAAGATGCTCTCTCTCCTTGATTTCAATAAGCTTTGACCTGAGCATCTTCATGGCAACTTCTCTGTTCTGGTGCTGGCTTCTCTCAACCTGGCAGGCACAAACGATACCCGTGGGGATATGAGTGATACGTACCGCAGAGGAGGTCTTATTGACCTTCTGTCCGCCTGCACCTGATGAGCGGTAGTAGTCTATCTTAAGGTCGTCGGGGCTGATTTCAACCTCAACGGTATCGTCGATTTCGGGCATTACTTCAAGGGAAGCGAATGACGTATGTCTTCTGCCGGATGCATCAAAGGGAGAGATACGCACAAGTCTGTGAACTCCCATTTCACCCTTGAGGTAACCGTAAGCATTTTCGCTTTCAATACGGAGTACAGCGGATTTAAGTCCTGCTTCATCACCGTCAAGGAAGTCAAC
>JAZLLW010000005.1:0-5456 GCA_045598305.1 Acutalibacteraceae bacterium | reverse complement strand
ATAACTGCAGCAGCCATAGCACCTGCAATAAGGCGAACAGCACGAATAGCATCGTCATTACCGGGGATTACATAGTCAATTTCATCAGGATCACAGTTTGTATCAACAATAGCAACGATTGGAATATCGAGCTTCTTAGCTTCTGCAACTGCAATTCTTTCCTTGCGCGGGTCAACAATAAACATAGCGGCAGGCTGTTTCTTCATCTCAACTATACCGCCCATGAATTTCTCAAGCTTCTCAATCTCAAGCTTGAGTTTAATAACTTCCTTCTTCGGAAGCATATCAAAAGTACCGTCAGCCTCCATTTTCTTGAGCTGCTCAAGTCTCTTGATTCTTCTCTTGATTGTGTTGAAGTTAGTGAGCATACCGCCGAGCCAACGAGCGTTTACATACGGCATATTGCAACGAATAGCCTCTTCCTTAACAGAATCCTGGGCCTGCTTCTTTGTGCCGACAAAGAGAACCTCGTTTCCGTCTGCTGCAACCTCACGGATAAACATATAAGCTTCCTCAAGCTTCTTAACTGTTTTCTGAAGGTCGATGATGTAGATACCGTTACGCTCTGTGAAGATGTATTCAGCCATTTTCGGGTTCCATCTTCTTGTCTGATGTCCGAAATGAACACCTGCTTCAAGTAACTGTTTCATTGATACTACTGGCATAATTAATTCCTCCTTAGTTTTGCCTCCGCAAAGCTTGTAGACCGAACATCCCGCCAATAATAGGATGCACTGCGGACAAAACACCCTGCGTGTGTATTATTAAGCTGTAAAAGTATACCACAAAGGTAATTTGTATGCAAGAGTTTTTTGAAAAATATTTAAGATTTTTCATAATATGTAAAAATAGTACTTGATTTTAATAATAAAGTGTGATATTATATCTGCGTTGTCGGGGTGTAGCGCAGGTGGTAGCGTGCTTGAATGGGGTTCAAGAGGCCGTGAGTTCGAGTCTCGCCACTCGGACCATATCGAGTATTCATAACACAAGTGAATACTCGATTTTCTTTTTGTCAGGCAATGAAATAAGAACCTGCCTTCGGCAGAACCTTGTTACTCACTGCGTTCGTAATAATCAATAATATCAAGGCTTTTCGGGCTTCGCTCTCTTGCAGAGCGGAGCTCTTTTTTGTGAATTTTTCAAATTATATGCATAAATAAAAAAACACTCATCTTTCAAAATTATCAAATTACGACATTTTGTGTACTGAAATTCGCGAATTCCGTCTAACTTTGATAATATTTATGCCAGTAATTGCAAGAATCCGTACAATATGTTATGATTTTAATGAGTAATCTGCCAATTTTGAGGTATGGATATGAAAAAGCAAACCGACAATGAAATACGTGTTATCAGGAGGAAAATGTTTGACGGATACTACACCGCTCTGAACAGGGGTATGGTTATTCCTCTTGAGAGACACGAACATTTTGAAACCGTAATAACGCTGAAAAACAATTACATACACACTGTCAACGGTGTTTCATTCAGACCTGAAGTCGGAGATATCGTGATACTCCGTCCCCAGGATTTCCATTCGGCATATCCCATTGACGATACCGCCGAGCATGTATGCCGTGACATATACATTGATCCGAAGCTTTTTCGGGAAGCGTGCAACTATATTTCACCGACACTGTTTGTCGAGATTATGACGGATAAAAATCCGCCTTCGTTCCATATCAGTGAAAGCGAATTGAGCTCATTTGAGGAAAGCGTTGATTTCTCATATCTATACGCGATGGTCAAGGACTATGAACTTTATAAATCAGTAATGCGTATTGTTGCATGCAATCTCATTGGACTCTATGTAAAGAAATCGTTTGACAGCGGCAGACGGCTTCCTGAATGCCTGACCAAGCTTCTGCTGAGCATTCAACAGGAAACCACCGAAAAGACGAATATATCGCAGATAGCAAAAGAAGTCGGATATTCACCCGACTATCTGAGCAGACTGTTCAGGGACCATTTCGGAAAGAGTATAGAACAGTACATCATTGAACGCAGGGTTTCGGATTCACTTGCACTTTTGCTTCAGACGGATATGCCCGTAAATGAGATTGCCCTGAAGATGGGCTGGGAATGCCCGGGAAACTACATTAAGCATTTCAAAAAAATATACAGCGTGACTCCTGCAAAATACAGAAAAGAAATGAAAGCAAAATCAATCTGACGAGGAGGTAATTCCATGGCAAACTGTCCGAAATGCGGAAAGCATCTGCATATTTATAATGTCAGTCAATATTGTCCCGAATGCGGAGTAAATATGAATTTTTACGGCTTTGCCGACACGTTTTTCAGAGAGGCGAAAATGTCGGAGCTTTCCATGGCAAACGTTCATGTAAAAATAAAGCATATCAAGGCGGCTTTTATCGGCTCAAAGCTTGCAATCGCCCGCCTTTGCGTAAGTATTCTTCCCATTGTCGCTTTTCTTATTCCTGCCGGCAGTTTCGGATTCCGTATCCCGTTTATTGACGGAAAATATGATTTTTCCGGCCTCGGAATTTTTAACCTTTTCAACGCAGGCGGATTGAATTACATACTTGATATGATGAATTCTTCGCTTGCGGGAGATGAATTCAGGTCTTTGCTTATTGCGCTCGGTGCGTATGCACTTGCTGCGGTAACGGCGGTGCTGACTTTACTTTTCAGCTTGCTGTGTTTTATCAGCTATAAGAATATGCAGAAAATTACCGCTGTCATTTCGGCAGTCGGAATTGCGGAAGCCGTCGCCTCGGCGACTCTATATGCTGTTTTTGTAAGCGGACTGAAATCCGGTCTCATAGAAGGCAAAAACGGTTTCGGGCTGATTGCCGTTATTCTGATGTTTGACGTTGTGTTTGTTATAAATCTTCTTCTCTGGAAAAAGGGTATACCCGTTGAATACGGAGAGGGTATGCTCGAACGTACCGAAATTTATAAAAAAGTTAAAAACGGCGAAATAAATATTGACGAGCTTCCTCAACCCGTTGTCGAAACGGAAGAAACACGAAAAACAGAGGAAGAAATAAGAAAAGAAGAACTTAAAAAATCCGGAACAGAGGAGGCGTAAGCAATGGAAAAAAACAATGATTCAAAAAGCAAGATTTTTACTGCCGTTGTGGTTGCGTTTCTCTGCATTGTTTTCGTTGCCGGATTTATTTACGGAATCAATAAAGTCCTTGCAATGGAGGGTGCATATCCGCCTAAAACGGATACTCACGGAGTTTATGAGGAACCGAAAACAAGTGAAGATATTGCCGCTCTTTTGAACAAGGTATTCGGTGATGTTGCCGAAAACAAACCGCGAACAGTTGTTGAAGATGAATTCGGTATTGATTCCGATTCATTGGTTATTAACGGAAGTGAAGAACTGAAAAAGACTGTTCTTTTTGCAAAAGATAAATTTACCCGGGTGCTTGCGGAAAGTACGCCTGCAGCAGAATCGGATTTTTCGGAGAATCTGCCTGCTGATTTGCCTGAAATCACCGGTACGGATATTGAATCCTTTGAGTGCAGTTATTTTGCCTGCGACTATATTTATCAATGTGGCAATTGCGGCAAAGAAAGCAGCGAGCCGCTTGACGGCTGTCCCGAATGCGGAAGCCCGAATTTATATTCAAGGCAGGGAAGAGGCGAGTATATCGTCAGCGCAGTTTTGAAATGCAGCGATAGTGTTATCAATACAAATTTCCCTCCGAAAACGGATTCGGAAATCCGGAGTCTTTTCGGAAACAGATTTGATGAAACCGCCGATATAGGTAAAATTGACATTTCGGACGATAATCTTGAAGTCTTTTTCAGGATAAACCGTGTGACCGGTGAGCTTGTCTATTTTGAAATGAAAAAGGATATGACGGTCAGAACGGATGCATCATTTAAAAATAATTTTGCTTCACTCGGAAAAGCCGACGTTGAATTCGGAATATATGAAAAAATCAAATACAGCTTCACATGGCCGTCGCTTGTGCTTTCGGAGGATGAAATGATTATTGAACCGAAAAACACGGATAATCTTACCGCCGCACTTACCTGCACGGATCCGCTGAAATATGTTGTTAAATGGGAATCCTCCGATGAAAATATCGTTTCCGTTGACGATGAGGGATATCTGAAAGCCGGAAAAGAGCCCGGCGAAGCAACGATTACGGCTTCCTTTGAATTCCTCGGCAAAACATATACGGACAGTTGTAAGGTCAGCGTCAGAATTCCGGTTGAATCAATGGAAATTTCAAGGCGCAGTATCAGACTTGATGCCGGAGAAAAGAAACAGATTGATGCAAAGGTTTCTCCGAAGGACGCAACCGTTCAGACAAAGAAATGGTATTCAGATGATGAAAGCATTGCCGTTGTTGATGAAAATGGTGTTGTAACTGCCGTAAAGAGCGGCGTTGTTACGGTATATGCGCTTTCGGATGACGGATTCTATAAATCAACATGTGAGGTGACTGTTAAATGAGCGAAAACCGGAGCAATATTAAAAAAATAGTTAATAAGGTTACTGGTGCGGAAAACAATTCCGCCGCATCTATTGACAAGCGTCAGCTTAACAGATACAGCAGCATTGCCACAAGGATGTTTCACACCCCCGTGTTGACCCCGAAAGAAATCGCATTTCCCGCAATCGGCGAATTTGCCGCAGCGGTTGTCAGGGGACTTGAGCAATACAGAACTCTTTATTTTATCAATGTTCTCAAAATTGATATGGCTTATGTAACGCTCATTCTTGCCCTTATCGGTATTTATGATGTTCTCAATAATCCTCTTATGGGAGCGGCTTATGACCGCACGAGAACACGCTGGGGCAAGGCAAGACCTTATATTATTTTTACTGCAATTCCCTATTTTATGAGCACGGTTGCCCTTTACAGCGGAGCGCTGTTCTTTGGCGACACGCCGGGCAATGACCCGAAAAAGATTGTTTTTGTTTTCTGCACTCTGTTTATTCAGGAAACATTTGGCACAATTTATGCCATTCCCCGTGATAACCTTGTTTCTCTTCAGACCGTAAATCCGAAAGACAGAATAAATGTCGGCCTTGTTCAGAATTATCTCGGTTTTACCGGCTCTCAGCTTATTGCAACAATTTTTATGCCTCTTATGGAACTGAACAACAAGGGCTATATCAATCTTCCGATGAGCACGGTTTTTACGGGAATAGCATTGGTTGCGGCAACTATCGGCGCTGCAGGAAATATTGCGATGGCAATCAACTGCAAGGAGAGAATTCTTCTTCAGCCGAAACCTGCACCCGTAACAAAAACTCTTTTCTATATTTTCAAAAACAAGTATGCTCTTCGCAACTTTATTGCGGAGTTTTCGGTCAGCTGGTGGGCAAACGGCGGCTACAAGTGGGATGTTGTTACCCAGCAGGAGATATTCGGCGGAACGATTCCTTCGTTTATTGCATATCTTCCCAACAATATTATGAATTATCTCAGCGTTACATTTATTCCGAATTTCCAGAAGCTGTT
>JAZLLW010000004.1:0-63156 GCA_045598305.1 Acutalibacteraceae bacterium | reverse complement strand
CTGCCGCCGGACTATGACATTCCGACAGCACGAAACGCAGAAGAAGCAAAAGTATTAACCGCCAAGCTCGGTATTCCGGCATAAAAAGAAATCGGCGGTTGAAGTAGGACTAAATCCTATTTCAACCGTCGATATGGTGCGGGTAACAGGACTTGAACCTGCACAGTCTTGCAACCATTAGAACCTGAATCTAACGCGTCTGCCAATTCCGCCATACCCGCTTGTATTAAAAAGGGGACTCCTCGTGGAATCCCCCTTCATGGTGCGAGAGACGGGACTTGAACCCGTACGTACTGCTACACACGCCCCTCAAACGTGCGCGTCTGCCTATTCCGCCACTCTCGCGTACCTCGTTCACTTGGAACGTGTATGATTATATCAAAGAGATATGCGGTTGTCAAGAACTTTTTTGAATTTTTTCCCCATTTTGTTTTATAAGAAATGCGGCCGGAAAACCGACCGCCTGTCCGTTAAATGAAGAAATCAAGGAATCCTTTTGAGCCGAAGACTTTTACGTTGAAATTATTGAGTCCGTCGGTGAATTTTTCAAATCCCTTTTCAAATCCGCTCTGTTCTGCGGGAGCACTCTGAAGACCGAGGTCAACGAGCATGCTGCGGAATTCGTCTATCAGCTTGTTATCTTCCTCGTAATTGTTTTCGGTGCATTTGAGCATTGCCTTAACGTCGTCGTAAAGCTTCTGCTGATCATCCGTAAGTGTCTTGCCTTCTTTGAGGTATGCCTCAAGCTGAGGAATATAATCTCTCGTCAGAGAGGAAACGTTCCTTGCACCGTTGAACTGAGGATAGTAGAAATCGTCCTCTTCAGGGTTATCGCAGTCCGCAACCGTCTTAATGTTGCCGAGAGCAAGCTCGATTGCCAGAGAAATTGCCGTGTTGTTATATTCAAGCTCGTGCTTCTGACCGTAGAAGTACCAGCAGGAATCCTTATAGTACGCGGTGGAAACGTCGATGGATTTATCGGGAGAAAGCTCTCTGCCATCTGTATCGGTGAACTGCTGATTGTATGCAACGCAGGACGTACCGGGTGCGGTGGATGAAATATTGATGATTTCATCGCTGTTTGTTCTTTCGGCGTGATACATGAAGCCGAATACGTTATAATCGGGCGTAATTGCGCCGTAGGGAAGGCCGTAGCCGCTTATAAACGAGAAAGTGATACCCTGTGCCTCCAGAGCTACAAAACGCTCTTTAAGCGAGGATTGCGCTTCATAATAGGCATCCGTTTCCTTAAGCACTACCTCGGATTTGATGTAATTGCGGATTTCGGGGTAATTGTCGCAGGGAACGAGTGCAGCGAGTGAGGGCGCGTCAAGGACTATATTCCTGACAAGGGAATCGACCGCCATGTCTATAAATCCTCTCAGACCCTTCTTCGGGAATATTCTGAGTACCGCGTTGACAACGCTGCCCCAGGGCTTGCCTATCATTTCAGCGATAATGCCGTTGTAGAAAAGGTCGGGGGAATTATCCGCATATTTCTTGGTGATGAGGTCATAGATAACGTCGCTTCCGAGCCAGCAACCGACGATACTTACCACTCTTCTTACGTGGTTATCGGCAGCTTCGGGATATTTTGCAAGATATGCGCTTACTACGGAAGCACCCATGCTCATGGGGATGAGTACAACGTCCTTTGCGCCGACCTTATTGTCGGCTATAATTGTTTCGATAAAGTCATGAAGACCCTTTACGTTTTGTGACGTGTAGGAGAATGCACAGTAATTGTAGCAGTAAAGGTAATCCTCATAGTTTTCGCCAAGCTTTTCTTTGCAGATGTCTGCACAGGGGATTGAACGGTAAAAACGGTTCTTTGCTTCGGATTCAAATTTGCCGTCGACCGTGATGCCGGGATAGTCGGAAACGGGCATCGTATATCTGGGAGTAACCACCGCCTGATTGCACTTGCCGTTTTCGTCAACGAGATTGTATTTGAAAAGCTTGCGTACGAGAGTATCGCAATCCTTCTGGCTGATTGTATTGACTCTCGTGAATGCGGAGAGCAAAAGGTTGAATACTATTTTGAGTGCCGCCCAGATTGCCTGGGGGTCCTTGAGATTGTCAAGAATGTTGCCGTTGAAAAGATTCCAGCGTATGTCATATTTTCCTTCGGCGATGAGGGGAGCATAGTTTTCGTAATCCTGAAGAGTGCCGCTTTCAAAAGCACCGTCTTCAAGATAGCTTTCGTCAAAAAGGTACGACCAGGACTGACCTATACCGGTAACGAAGACTATAAGACTGTTTTCACCCTCCGCAAAGGGGCTTTCAAGACTGCCGAGAGTAACGGGAGTTTCTTCCTGCACGGGCTCCTCGGCGAATGCGGGAATGACTGCGGCGGATAAAATCATTGTAAGACACAGTAAAAGGGATATTGCTTTTTTCATATTCGTAACCTCCTCGTTTCTTATCCCATATAATACCACTTTACCCCCGGAAAATGCAAGTGCTTGAAAATAAAATAAAAAGTATTTGATTTTATCTGAAACTATGTTATAATAAAAAAATGTTAGCAGGTATTAAACATTGCGGTTTTACCTTAATATTTTTTTCAGGGGGTGAAATCCGGTTTTCAGCCGGAATTTTATGAAAAAATTTATTACTCTTTTAACTGCAATTGTAATGGTTATCTCTGTTGTATGCGTGCCTGTCACGGCAGTTAATATCACTCTTGTTGACCTGACGAGTCTTCCCGTGATATCAACAAAGCTCAGCGCGGAGCCGGGTACGTACGACAATTTTGATGAATCAAAAGTAGTTGCTTATCTTGACGGCAATAAGCTGGTTAACGGCGTCATTGAAAAGCAGAATGAATCCATTGAGTGGATTCTCATGATTGATACGTCAAAATCCGTGTCGGAGGAATATTTTAAGGCAGAGATAAATGCGGTTATTTCGGTACTCGAAGGGCTCAGAGAATCCGATACCCTGCGCCTTTATACCTTTGAGGAATCCACGAGGATGATTCTCAACGGTAAAGAGACCAAAGAGGACGCGCAGAGCAGGATCAAGCAGATTGTCTGCGAGGGTCAGGATACCAGATTTTACTATGCCATTGATAAGCTTGTAAGTTTCGCGGAGGCAAGTAAATCATCTGTCTGCGTTCCCGTTATTTTCTCGGACGGCGTTGAGACCATTAGGCCCGAGGACAGAAGCAAGACGATTGATTCCCTCAAGTACGCGAATGCTCCCGTTTACGGATATTATCCCGATTTACTTGAAAAGATGGATGGCGGTAAGGAAAAAATCGCTTCCTTCAAGGAAATAATCAAGGCGACAGGCGGCGAAACCAAGTCCTTCAATATCAAGAATGCATCCAAAACCCTTGCATCCTTTAACAGTAACGATACCTGGAGTCTTACATTTACTTCTACAAAAGAAATTCCCAAGGGTGACCACACTCTTTCAATTGATATGGGTGACGGCAATAAGATAGAAAAGGCAGTTCAGTTTGACACGGCGTGGGAAGGCGATAAGGAAGCCCCCTCGGTCAAGTCAATCATCACCGACCTTGAAGAAAATACCGTTACCGTTGAATTCAGCGAGGTCGTCAAAAACTGGGATGACAAATCACTTTACAGCTTCTCCGTAGCGGATGAGGATGAAGAGCCTCCCAAGATTGTCGAAATCGGCAGAATTTCAGACCAGACCGTTCTTCTTACCATGGATACCCTTGATAAATCCGGTATTGAAATCAAGGTCAGCGGATATATGGATGCCGCAGACAATAAGGGCGCAGAGGCGACCAAGACCCTTTCAATCAATCAGAACGTAGTCAAAATTCTTACCACCGCCGGTATAGGTGTCATTTTACTTGCAGTTGCGGCTTTCGTTATAGTAACGGTTCTTTCAAAGAAAAAGAAGCAGAAGGTGGCACTTGAAAGCGGTCAGATTCAGGCAGCTTACAAGAACGGCAAGAGAATCGAGCCCAAGCAGAAGCAGAAGGGCTCTAAAAATAAAAAGCCCGTAATGGAATTTGAAATTCCCGATGACGATGACGATTACAGGAAACCGGGAAAGACCAAAGCTCCCAAAGAAGAAAAGGTAAAGGAAACTCCCGAAGAGAGAGAAGCGAGAATAGCCGCAGAAAAGGAACAGAAAAAGAAAGAAGAAAAAATCAAGCAGGAAGCGGCAAAATTCCAGTTTTATTTTGAAGAGAAATTCCACATGGATGACGATTAAAATGAATTATAAGCAGGTGCTCAGACGGGCACCTGCTTTCTTTTTGCTCAAAATAAAAAATCAGCAGGCGTAAACCTGCTGACGGTTATTGTGAATAATGACACTCCGATACATTATTCTGTCGACTCTGCTTAAGTGATAACACTCCAAAAATAGCGTGATCACGCTCCGGCATAATCATAAGATTATGCCTTCTTCTTGGAGCTTACTACATAGGCTGCTGCAGCCGCAGCTGTGATAACAGCAAATGCTGCTATTCCGGCAGTTGCGGAACCGGTATCTACAGGAGCTTCTGTCTCAGTAGCGGGCACGGTTTCAACAAAACTTGCATAGAAGTCTTTAATCTTCTGCTTTACGGCCTTAATAAACTCTCTGATACCGGCGATAATGCCGTTGTCAAGTCCGAGACCGTCGAGAGCAGAATCAAGTCTGTCTGCGGCACCGGCTACGTTCTCAGCATCTCTGACGGAAGTGATTCCGTTCATGATGAGATTATAGAGATCGTAGAAGAGGTCTGTAAGAACCTGTAAAACACCACTTGCCTGAAGATATGAGAAAAACTTATCCATAAGTTCGGGGAGTGTTAAATTAACATACTGAGTCCAACGGTAGTCAGTATTGTTGAAATGTGTAGCTACATGGGTGTTATAAGCGTCCTGATTATAGAACTTAGCTCCGCATGTGGCGCATACGAAATCACCTTTTTCAAGGTGCTGCTTAAGGCAGGATACGTATGACTGAGGATCTTCATATTTCTTTCCGCAGGTCTGGCATACGAAGTAACCTTCGGCATCTCTGTGGCTGTCGAGGCACTTGTTGTATGATTCCATACCGGCTGAGGTGTTAACGTAATACTTGCCGCAGATGGGGCAGGTAAGTACGTTTACAACTTCCTCAGCGAAAGCAATTGAAGAAACTGAAAGTGCAAGTACCAATGCTAATATAACTGCAATTAACTTCTTCATAGTAATCATTTCCCTTCGGTAAATCCTGGTATAGGGTTTCTTTCAGATATCGATATCAGAAAAAAAGTTTGTTTGTCCGACCAGCTATCGTCGGACGGTGTGAGCAAAAAATTACAAAATTATCTTCCGGATAAATTGTAAAGTTGTTGTGTGCCGGAAAAGGAGCGTTATCACTTAAGCAAAACCGACAGAAAATGATTTATATTAAGTTTTGGGGAAAGACTCGGAGTGTCGTCACCTCACATTTATTACCTTGTGGTATACAAATAGGGTATAATACACCATATTGTATTCATCTTATTCTATTACAATATATAGAAAAAATCAAGAAAAATTTTACAAAATATTGATTTTTTATAAAATATTTTTTAATTTGTTAATATTTGGTTTTTATTTTTCAGACATTTGATGCAAAGTGTTTAGTGTTTTTGAGGATTTTTCGTCCGGCTTTTTATTTTTTAAAAGCAAAACTGCGGGTGATTTCTCACCCGGAGCGGGTTGCGTCAGGTTAGCTGAGGTTACTCAGCTCGAGCTTACGGATTTCAATCTTTGCGGGGTCGCCTTCCAGAATTTCGGGAGGAGTACCGGGCTTGGCGTCGAGTCTCGTTACGTGTGCCGTGGGCTTGACGTAAAGGTCGAGCTTCTGGTACGTGGTGCTTGAGTCACCCTTGAAGAGCTGATAAATCTCTGCGGGTACTTCAAGTGCATACAGCGTACCGGGCATGAACCTGCTGTTTGTAATGGTCAGCGAGGTGGTCAAGGGCCTCAGTACCTTCTTACCGTTTACTTCTTTCTCAACAAGCGCTATCTCATTGGGATTCGATGCGGATTTTTCTACTCTCTTGAATACACAAGTGCCGGGGTCGATAACCTTCTTTGTGCCGTTCTTGTCGAAGTAGTAGAATTCGCAGTAGAGCTCGGCTGATGCGTTTGTATCGGTGATCTTGAAGTAAATGTCATCGTTTGCTGCAAGCTCTGAGTCAAGACTTGAATCCGAATTGTATTCGGGGATTATCAGCAGATACTTCTCGACTGCCGTATCAACGGAATTTCTGTATTCAACGCTGGGTACGGTGCATACGGTCGTATATGCCGCTACAAGGGTGTTGATGAAGAGCTTTGCTTCAAATTCGGTAAACTGGTTTGTATGACCTGCACCTGTATATGTCAGGTTGCCTCTGGAGTACAGATAGTATCCGCTCGTGCAGTTGTTTCTGATACCCGTACTGGTAGTGGGGTTATAGTAGTTGTTGCCTGCAAGAGCATACCATACGGTGATGTCGTCGCCGTTGGGGTTAACCTGATATACCGATTCGTGCGTCATCTTGATGCTCTGAGTTCTGTCCATGATTTCTTTATACTGGGCAGTGCTCTTACCGTAAAGGTCAAACAAATCGTCGTCGTTGATATCGTAGGGATATGTCGTAATACGGCCTCTGTTTACCTGAGTGACCTTGTCGGTCTCAATCAGGGGACGGGCATCGTCGGGGTCATCAATTGAATACTTGATAGCGTCAAAGAGGTTGGAATCATGGTCCATATATCTCTGAAGCACGTAGTCCGTGTAGCCCTGAGTGTATCTGTCGTATTCACCGACTATGTTGCCGTTTATGTCAACTATCGGCTGGCCGTTATAGATATCCGTGTCGTGGGTTATGGGTGCGCCTTTGTAGGATACGGTTACCGAGTAGTCAAAGGGATCCTCTGTAACGATTCTTTCCTTTTCGTATACTACGCCCGTGTAACGGTAATCCTTCCAGCCCGGCTTATCCTCGTAAATGGGGTCTTTATTGCTGTCATATCCTACGAGGGTTCTGACCGTGGTGGGCTTCGCTACCAGCCATACGTCGCCGAATTTTTCAACTACCTGCTCGCCTGCCTTAAGAGCGTGTGTGGGGCTGTAGGTTACGGTCATTGCCTGGTTTGTATCGCCGTCATATTTCTTATAGGTCTGTGCCGAGCCGGGTACCCATGCGATGGAGTGGTTTGTATCCAGCATACGCTCAACGGAAAGGTCGTATTCATCCTTGAGCGCTGCGGGAACGTTCTTTACCTTGTAATCGTAAATGGTTTCGTACATGTATGCACGGCCCAGGATGTCGTTGCCGTAGATACCCATTTCGTCGTTCTTATATTTGGCGTTCTGGTCGTCCGTATTGTCATAGCCGTTATAGATTGCTTTTGCTCTGGTGGTAATGGCGTGAGTGATGCCGTAGCGGTCAAGACCGAGTGCCTCTCGCATGATGAGGTTGTTCCAGTAGCCGTCCTTGACCTTGGTATCCTTCATTTCATCGTCTGATACGGTGAATCCGTTTATATCGGCGCCGAAGAGGTCGTTAATCCAGCCGATTACGGTGTCAACTGCCTTGAATACCTTCTGACCGAGCTTCATAGCGGCGCCCTTCATCTTATCCCAGTAGAGGGATACGAAGTTAACCTGAGTGTTAAGGGTATCGTGGCAGAAGAGGGTGGGGATACCTTCTTCGATAAAGTCAACTATGGCAAGCGCTGTGTTGAGCTCAAGTCCTTCACGGATGATGGAGTCCTTGATGCCGAAGTCGTTCCATGTTGACGTAGTTGAACCCCAGCTGTCGCCGAAGCCGAGTATCAGCATGCTGAATTTTTTGAGATATGCCGAATCGGCTCCCTTTTCCACGAATATCTTATTCAGGTCGTGAATGTTGGTTACGGCAATGTCTATCCTGATATCGCCGCCGTTGACCTCAAAGCCCGTATGGAGCAGGCCGTCTTCTCTGCTGACAAGCTCCTTGAACTTACCGTTCATTCTTTCGTCACAGTTAAGCTCTTCGGCTGTCAGTCTTCTCAGGTTCTCAATTTTACCGTCGTCAAACGTTTCACTGTTGAAGACACAGCCCATATAGGTGTTTGCACCCCAGTAATTATCCTTGATTGTATAAACCTGATTGTCGATCGTCAGCTTCGCTTTCTGCTTTACAAGGTCGTCAATCTTATTGTAGCTTGTGCTCCATGCACCGGGAAGCACCATCAGCGCTTTGATTTCGACTACGTCGTCTGCGCTTGTGGGCTTGATGTAGGAGTAACCCGTATAGGAAATTCTGCCCTGATAGGTGGTGTTGGGGTCAACGTTTTCCGTCAGTACGACTTTCCACGGGATAATACCCGGCTTCATGTTATCAAGCTTGAACTGGAATCTGTTCAGATTCTTGTTGTTTCCTCTTGAAATCTTGTTTGTTGCAACCGCATATCCGGGACGGATTTCACTTTCAACAAACTTACCGTCTGAGTTGATGTCAAGGTAAACGTTTGCCGTGTAGGTCGTCTTTTCACTGATATTACTGTCGTCCCAGATGTAGTATTCAAGGGTGATTGTATCGCTTGAGAGAGCATGGGGATACTGAACGGATTCAATATCGGTCTGCCATTCGATTCTGGGTCTTGCGATGTTATTCAGACAGTCCTCAAGCAGGGAGGTATTGGCTTTTGCGTCGGAAACGTTGAATACGTTATCGGCAAGTGATGAGCCCGAGCCGGATTTCTTTCCCTTGTTATCCCTGTAGTAGTTCTTAAGCAGGAACTGGAACATGTATGAGCAGTTATCAACGGTATCGGGGTTTATCTCTGAGGGAGAGTGAATGGTAAACGTCTTCTTGTCGTTGTTTACCTTATATTTTACGGTGCCTAATGAATAGGTGAAGGGAACGTCAAATCCGCCGCTGGGGTTATAATCTGCGTAACCGTTATATTGGTCTGAACCGTGACGGGTATGTTGACCTGTGGACATATCTCTCCACTTGTACGTTCCGCCGCCGGGTCTTGATTCATCGTATTTACCGTCAGGTCTTGCAAAGAGGTCTGTTGTGGTTGAACCGCCTTCCTTCTTAACCTGTAGGTTGACTTTTGTTCCGTCAACATAGAAGTTTGGCGTTACTCTTACTCTGTCTTTATCCATGTTGAAGTTATTGTTAAGAGGTCTTGTATATACTTTGGCATTATCCCAGTCGCCCTGGATGCCTAAGACTACGCTTACCTCTCGCCAGTCTCCCTGGGCAGTCCATCCGTCAGGAAGACCGCCTTCAATATCAACATAGAATCTGTATTTATTGTTAGTGTAGGTAGCTCTCAGGAAAATCTGTTTATCGTATCTGTCATACATAATGTTCATTGTGTTAGACTTTACGGGATCAAGATTTTTGCTGCCGTGGGAAATGGATACCCAGCAGTAATATGTACCGAGGCCTGAGAGATTGAAATTGTATTCACCGTTAGTGTAGCTTACCTGACCTGTACTTACGGTCTTTTCAAAGTGACCCGTCAGCTGGTCTACACATTCATCCGCTGCAACGCCGTTTTCATTGACGTATGTCCAGTTGTATTTTACAACGTAGTCATCCGGGAGTGTCTGGTCAAGCTGTGCGTCAAAGATGAATTTATACGTCTTTGAGTTCGGCTGCTCCATTTTCATGGTCGCCGTTACCGAGAACGTCTGGTCATCTGCCATACTCGTAAGCTTATCGTCAATAATTACGGGACGGCCCGAATCAACGAAGCTCTGGAGTCTTGCCATAGCCGTAAGGTTAATGTCGTTACCGGAAGTGCGGAATGTCGCGTGACCGCCCTCAACCCAGTATTTTGAGTCAAGGTCAAGTCCTACGTCATCAAGTACGTCGGTAAGCCAGTCGCCGGCATTAAGACCGAGAATCTTGAATTCTCTGACCTCTTCACCGATATTGAGGTAGTCGCTCTTGAGAAGACCGGAAAGTGCGGGGTATTCAATACCTTCATTCCAGTTCAGTATGGCTACGGTACCGGTCGTGATGTTATCACCTACGTTGGTATAGTACATACCGTTCATGTTGATATCATTGTAAAGGGGAGAACCCACGATGAGCTTCTTTGCGGCACCGGTGGCTATTCTCTGCTTATACGTAGTATCAAATACGCCGTTTTTAACGGTTGCCGTTGCTTCCTTATCATATACGTCGGTATCGGGATTTGACTTATACTTATACTGGAATGAGCAGTTGTTTGTAACGGTGTGCATATTGGTATTATCCGCGCCGATATAAACGATATCGTATTCCTCTTCAAAGCTTTCGTTCTTACCTAAGAATTCAGCCGTTGACATGGTAACGATAGTAATGTTTTTATTTTCGTACTGCATGCTGTCAGGGAGCATTGAACGGATAGTATTGCACTTTTCCTCCTCGGTTGCACCGAGACTTGAGAAAGTCGAACCGGGCTCAATATCAAGTATCTTCAGAGTTGATACCTGATTGTATGCTCTCTGCTTTTTGTAGTTGATGATGTAACGGATTACCGTAGCCATGCTTACCTTATCCTGCTCTTCGGTAAGGTTTGTAAGGCCTCTCAGTGATCTGTAAATGTCTTCATTATAGATTTCGTAAGCAACGTCATAGTATGCCGAACCCTCAATGGGCTTATGGTCATTCTGCTGACCCGCAATCTGGGAGATGAATTTATTCGTTACCAGATGGTCTGTGCCGATCTGCGTACCGTTATAGATGAATACGCTGCCTTTGACCGTGCCTGCCGAGCTTGTGGTGATTGACTGAACAAGCTTTTTGAGGTTGGGAGGACAGTCGGAGCTTACCAGTAAGCTTGCATCGACGACAACGGGCATCTTGTTTGCAATGTAAGTCTGTACCGTTGCGATGATGAGGTCAATGGTGTCATCGGGAATGTCGCAGACAACCGTCTCTGTGCCCGTACCCGTATTGACCGTCTTTGTATATTTTGCGTCCGCACCGTTATTGATAAGGTCTGTACCTGCGGTAATAACGATAAGGTCCGCATAGGTAAGCGTTGCGTTAAGAGTTTCATCGTCGGGAGTGATGGTTGAAACGGAGATGGGGAAGGTATATTTATCCGTTCCGTCTTCGTTCTTATCGTCTGCATCAAGGACTCTGTATTTGAACCACTGATTGTTTTCAAATCCGCCCGTGTAGTAAACGATATTTGTGTAAACGGTCTGTACGCCGTCACCGTTAATGTTAAGATTTGCATTACCTGATTTATCGCCTACGTAGGTAAGGTAAGCAAAGTCGCTGACGAAGTAAGCCGTTTCTTCGCCGATTACAAGACCGTCTTCATCGGTAATGATACTTGCTTTTCTGAATCTGTCGGATATTGCACGGTAGGGAGTGGTACCGCTGAAATATCTTGAGGGGAATACGGTGGGATTGGGCTCAAGTGAGTAGTAGGTCTTGTTGGTGTAGATGGAAACGCCCTTATCACCCATAACACCGTAGAATACGTAGTGACCGTCGGAATCCTTTTCGTAAAGGGTAGTACCTTCGGGAGGATCCATTACGCCGTATCTGTATTCGGTGGCAATTACGCTGTAGTAGTAGTTTTCGGGGTTTTCAACCTTTTCAATCGTGATATCGGAGATGGTAACGTCCGAGTTGGGATTATCCACACCTACTCTTATCTGAAGGTAGATACAGTCGTTGCTCGTGGTAAAGAAATCGGTATATGTCTTTGAAGACGTGATATGACGTTCTGCCATGTTTGCCCAACCCGTAGAGTTATCGCTCTCACGGTGAAGGGTCGCACCGTTACCGCTTGTGTCGAGAGTAACACCGGATGAACACGGGAACACGTAAAACTGAGCATCGCCCTTTGTAATCTTTGTCTTGAAAGATACTCTGTATTTGGTATTGGGCTCGCAGTTCATGAAATAATACTGTGCGCCTGTACCGTAACGGGTGGAAATATCCGAATTACCGTTGGTGTTTGTTACCCTTACGGCATTGTTTGCGAAATCATAAGAGATGGTTGTGGTGCTCTGGTCGCCCATCTTGTTGGAATATGAATTCGTAGCCCATTTGCTGAAATCAAACAGATTGCTGCCGTAGACGGTTTCTGCTTCACCGTATTCAAACTGATCGATTACCTGAACTGAATCGGCGGTACTCTGGAAGCTGTAGGGTCTGATTTCAACGTTTGATATTTTGATTTGTTCGTTAATATTACCGGGAGCGAATACAACGGTAATCTTAGCTGTGTCCGAGCTCGTAAAGAAGGTATCGTTGAAGTCGCCGGGCTCTGCACGGAGCTCAAGACCGGGGTTAAGAAGAGTTGTCAGCGTGCCGTTGCTTGAGGAGAGTCTTGATACGGTGCCGAGAGCATTGAAACCGTAAACGATGACTCTGCCGGAGTTGTCGCCGTCAAGATTAAACGAAATCTGATACTTGCTTGCACCGTCAACGCTCATGGAGTACTGGTTGAGTACGGTGCTGCCGCCGGTCTGGAAATCATATCCTTTGGAGCCGTCTGCAGCGATGTGAATTACCTTTTGGTCTTTATAAACCTGAAGAAAGTCACCTTCGGTCGTGGTACCGTAAAGCTTTGCGGAGTTGGCGTTTGACGCCCATTTTTCAAAGTCAAAGATATTGTCGGTTGATTTTTTGATGACAATGTTGGAGAAAGTCGTTGTCTGATTTAATGCGTAGCCGCCGAATCTTACCTGGATATATTTACAGGTCGGACCGGTTGTAAATGTGGCTGTTCTGACACCGGTAGTAATGGGACGCATTCCGAAATTCGCTCCGCTTGAACTGTTGTAAATGATTGTATTGCTCGTGTTGTTAAGAGCATCATATCCGAATACGAAGAACTGACCTCCGCCGGTTGAGCAGTTAACGTTATATGAAACTGTATATACCGTATTCGGCTCAACGGACATTTTGTAATAACTTGTGCCTGCACTGTAAGCGGTGTAAACGTCAGTGCCGCCTTCACCGTCTTCTTTAATGGTAAATGACTGGTCTGTATCGTTAAACGTAATCGTATCGCCCGCGGTCTTCTGACCGCTGAGGGATGAACTGCTTGATGCCCTCCAATCGGTATAATTGAAAATGTTTTCTTCCTTGATAATGGAAACCTTTGAGAAGGTTACGGTCTGATTATGGTCGGTAGCGCCCAGTCTGATTGTGAAGTATCTGCAGGTCGGACCGGTAGTAATGATATGCTCATGGTCACCGCTGCCTTCATAAAAGCCCGTATATGCGGCAGAAGTACCGTCTTTTATTATCGTGCCGGTTGAGTTTGCACCGACTGCGTCACGTCCGAAAATATAAATCTGGTCGGTGGCTTTATTTGCTTCAACATGATAGGAGAGCTTATATTTGGAATTGGGCTCTGCCTTCATTATATAGTAATTGTAACCGTAGGTTTCCGATGCGAAAACGTCTTTGCTTCCCGTGCCGTTTGTCTTGATTGTAACCGACTCGTTCTTTTCGTCAAAGGTAATCTTATCGCCGTCTGAATTGCCGCAGAGAGCGGCACTCTTTGAAAATCTCCACTCGGAGTAATTAAAGAGGTTTTCACCCTGTGACAGAGAATAGTTGTAAGAAACGTTATAGTCACCGCCGGTTTCGTCGGGCATCTCAACTATGGTACCGGGTACGGAATAAACCTCCGTATTGGTAAGGTTAAGTCTTGTGGCGGGAGTCTTCGCCGCGTCACCGATAAAGTCAGCAGCGTTCTTATCCCAGGGATAATGCTCCGTATAGTTACCGGAATTGTGAAGGGGAGCACCGTTGACGGCGTTTGAGATGATACCCGTCGTACTCAGCCTATTGAGAATGTTGTTAACGTAAGCCGTTCTCTCGCTTGAATTGAACATTTCCGAAATTCTTTCGTCCCATCCCGCGATACTGTTTGGCTCCTGACCTTTTACATAGTAGCCCATATTACCCGTATCGGCACTGGGTGCGATTTCGGCAATTTTGAAAGCAGAATTACCAAGCTGCTTTGTCTCTTTGATATTTTCGATGTAGGGCAGGGAGTCTGCGGCTCCTGCGGGTACAACGAAGGTAGCGAGGAACGTGGTCGCCACCATCATGACAGACATTGCCAGAGAGGTAAATCTGACAAGTTTTGATTTCTTCATTACATTACCCCCATACTCTGCTGACCAGTGTATCCTTGATTGTCATGCCTTCATCGGGCTCACTGATATACAGCGGATTACTCCTTAATGATATGGTTTCTTTTCTTGTAGTGCTCTGATCTAATTTGGTAGTGGTGATATCAAATCTTATTGCCGATATGTGATTTGTATCATCAATGTTTTCACTGTTGATTATGTAGTTCAGATGAGATACGTTGTAACAGAAAGGGATGTTTGCCGTACCGGCATCATAACTGCCTTCCGTGACCTCAAGTAAAGCACCGTTTTTTGCGTAGGTATCCTGCGTGTAGTAGATTGTTTTATCTGCTGAATTGTATCTGTATGTTGAAAGTGTGTTTTCGGCTGCATCGGCAATGTAAAGCGTTGTGCCGTCAACCGCGATAGCATCGCTTGTATTGGATATGGCGGCCTTGAGCTGAACTGCCGCTACCTGTGACTTGAAAAGGGTCATAGTGCGCTTCTGTACGCCGTTAAACATACTTGAGCCCGCCGACATCATATTCAGTACTGCTACCGAGATGATTCCCAGTACGGCGGTCGCAACGACCAGCTCAACCAGGGTAAAACCGCGGTTGTTTTTCCGCAGGGATTTAAGCTTCTTAATTCTTTTCATCTGCTTACCTCCCTTAACCCTGCACGCGGTGCTCGCCCGTAATCTTGAAAAGCTCAACCATATAGGTGGAACCGGACTGGATGTAAAATTCGGTCTTGTTATCGGTATCCACGAGTACGGCGTTGTCGCTTGTGTCAATCATACGGCATTCGGAAACTGCACCCGTCTTCTGGTCAAATGAAATTCTGATGTTATCCTTTGCACTTACGTTCTTGGTACCCTTTGTGTTTTTGAAGTTGATTGTGACAAGACGATTGCCGAGCTCCGCCACCTCATAAACACCGTCGGTATCCGTAAGTGTTCCGTAGTATGTTTTTGCTTTATACCCCTTATCTTTGTCCTCTGTTTCGTTGTAGAAGACCGTGAGAGTATTGTCTCTGCCGCTGAGGGCGTTGACCTTACTCTGTGAAAGGAGAACATCAAGTGAATTGGCTACTTTACTCGCTCTTGCGTGGGAAAGAGCAACAAATCCGGAGCCGCCGAGTGTGGTGAGTGCAACCATCATTGCAACTACCACGAAAACTTCAATAAGCGTGAAGCCCTTTTTGTTGTCTGCAAATTTATTAAGCTTTTGCATTCATTCTTTCCCTCCTTTTCATCATTATATTATAGTTACGCATCAGTTTGGCTCTGTCTGTATATTCCGGAAGGGGAGACTCACTCTCTCCAGTTCTTGTAGTATACCATTGAGGAAACGTCGTATGCTTTACCGTAGGGCGTTACCTTGAAATCGTTGTCAACGGTATAGTCTTTGGTAATATTCTTCTTGAAGAAATCCTTGATGACCATATCGCCGCTGGTTGCGGAGAATGCCTTTACGATGTCCTCGTCTGACTGAACGAAGTTACAGTTTGCGTTGATTGTCAGAGTACCGTCGCAGAGGATAAGTCCTCTGAACTGGTTCCTGTTAATGGTAACGTTTCCGGTGGAAATGATAAGACATACGTCAGCATATTTGGGACCGTTGTCAATGGTGAGATTCGCCTTGTTTGTGATAATGGCAACGGTTTTATTGTCTTTCAGTTTAAATTCAATCTCCGCATTGACGCCCTCTCCGAGTGAATCAACCTTTTCTTTATCTACGTATGCTTCAAAGGGGTCGGTTGCTGTTTCATCCTCTTCAAATTTAACGTTTGAAAGAGTTCTGCAGAAGTTTTCAAAGATTTCGCCCATGAACTGTGCTTCCGATCTCAGACGGTCGATTGTTGTTTCAAGGGTATCCTTAATGTTATCGTAGTTACTGTCTTCGTAGAAAGAACCTGACGCAACCTTTGCTACACGGTAGTCAAGACCTTCCGTAGCGAGGTAAGCGATAAGACTGTTTTTGATGGTAGTCATGTTTGTATCCTGACTGTTTTCAAAATAATCTGCGAAGAACTGGTTGGATTTTTCGGGAGAATCAAAACTGAGGAAGAAGTGAGCTACGTAACCTACGCCGCCGCCTACATTTTCATAGATGGGCTTTACTCTTGCGGTGTAGTATTCATAGGTTTTTTCTGAGACCTCGCCCCATACGAGATTCTTTGAATATGAATTGTCCTTGGGCCTGATTTCAAGGGTGACGGGATCAACCTCAAGCTCTTCGCCCTTTAATGAGAAATATCCGTGATGTGTTTTGAAATCGCTGATTTCCTGGTCTGTGAAGTTGACGTATTTAAGAATACCGGGTACCTCCGTCGATTCAATTTGAGGATCGAATACGGCGCCGGGTGCCGCTACTATTTCTGTTGTATTTGTTTCTTCGTTGATTACCTCTCTGTAGAACTGCCATGAATCGGAAGGACTGCTTCTCTTCATGCGGCTGCCGTCCTTATTGATGGGGAAGCCGTTTTCGTCAAGCTTGAGTGTGTTCATCATGACCGAGCCGTCGGGTGCGAAGTAAATCAACTGGTTCTGCTTACCGGAAAGAGATTCACCCATACGGATAGCGGTGCTGAGGGGATCTGTATTCTGAGGATTGTCTTTGTCGCTTACGAATCTGCCGCTGTTGCTGATGAATGAATAACCGGCAAGGGTAAGCGAACTCAGATTATTTACGTTGAGAGTATTGTTTGAACGGTTTGCGATGATTGCCGAGCTCTGTGCGGGGTCTGTGGTGCTGTAGCCGAAGCCGTAGTAATAACCTACCTGACCGTTCTTGAATCTCTTTGCGTCGTCTTCATCTGCACCGAGAGTAACGTATCCGTTGCCGCCTGAGAAAACCAGGTCGTTTGCAACGTAAGTAGTACCTGCAAGTGTAGCGGATGAATATGAGCCGATGTCAATGTTTCCTGCCCAGAGTGTTGAAGTGGGGTCAACCTTGAATCTGGGGCTCTTCTTCTGACCGTATGTAACGCCGGCAATTGCGGGACCGCCGGAAACCGAAATGTTATCTCTGACGACCATGGTGCTGTAATTCTGGATTTTCATGCTTGCCGTTGCACCGCCGCCTAGAATAATCTTATCGGCATAAGCATTGCCGCTGAAGGTTACCTTTGTATCGGTATTCTGCTGAATTGTTTTTGCTACGATTGCGAAGCTGGGAAGACCCTTGATGGAGTACTGCGTAAGCAGGTAACCGAAATCGGGGAACTCAACGACTATATCGCTTGTGACGGTTGACGAACGGTTCTTCTGACGTCCGCCGTCAAACGTGTAGGTAACTTCGATATCCTTTAATGTCAGGGAGCTGCCGTCTGCGGAAACTACCGCTTGGAAGCCGGTGGGAGAATCGACCGTACAGACGTAACCTCTCTTCTCTCTTACCATCTTTTCAAGAGCGTTTTTGCTGTAATTTATAGTTTCACCGTTATGTCCGCTTCTGGTAAAAACGGTGACGGGAGTCTCCTCATTGAATTTGTAGGGTGTTTCAAATATTTTTTCTGCAAAGAGCTGCTTGAATGACTGTGTGATGTTTGCATTGTTCTTTGTGTAGTTGGGCATTACCTCGTTGTATGTTGCGGTAATCGCATCCGATACAACCTGCTGTACACCCGCACGGATTTCATCCATACAGGTGTTGGCATTGATTGTTGCCTCTATGCCTCCGCGTTCGGAAGACACCGTCTGTACCGAGGTGTAGGTGGTGTAGAGAGCAAGGGTACCAAAGGCAGTGAGGAATAATATCGACAGCATGACCGTGACGATACCGGAACCCTTTGTCTCTTTCAGATAAGATAATATTTTCTTCATATTCTGCCTCCGAAACTCGCATTACGCTTTATTTGCGCGGAATAGTGATTAGTGTTTAACTGAATGTTTTCCGTCAGAGAAACGTCTCTGAACGATGCTTTTTTTGATAAGTCGGATGATTGTACTTTTTGCAATATCGGAAAAATGCGGATACTTTATACCACACTATCCCTATTTTCACTTACATATTACATCCGTTACCTTAGTTTAACCTTAGATACAGCGAAAAAAACAAAAAATAAAGCTGATTTATGATATTTTTTCTGCCATAAAAAATGATATTTTAACGGTGACGGTGAAGCCCGCCGCCTGAATTATTTTCGTTCTTATTACGTGTCGGCAGGGGAATGCTTTCCTTTGCATTCTGCCGACGGTTTCTGCGGAAACTCCGCATGCTTTTTCGTGTCTGACCGTGCGATGCTCTCTTTATATAGGGAATTTGTCTTGCTTTTAGGAAAAATGCGTAAATTTCCGGGCTTTTTTCGCGTCGGAAATGCTTTTTGAATCTGCTGTTAAAAAAGCGTAAGGGTTTCGAAGGCAGAAGGGAGTGATACCGACGGTCTGACCGTCCGGATATACTGTGTTTCCCGTTTCTTTCAGATAAATGTTTTCATCTGCCTTCGAAACTCAATTTTCGCTTTATGAATCGGCTTATGCGCCCTTACTGCTTAAGGTAGAGTAGATGGGCTTGACGTCCTTGAGTGCTGTGGCGTTTGTGAGTGTCTCGTCCTCGGGGTCGATGACGAGTGTGCCGGACTCGTACACATCAATTTTGATATCATACATAAGCTTGTTCTTCTTTTTCTTTACCAGGTCGCCGGTGATGGATTCGTTGAATCCCGAGTGACCTGATGTCCATCCGCTTATGCCTGCTTTTACACCGTATTCAAAGTAACCGTGCTGAGTGCCGTATTCCTCGGCAACCTCTCTGCAGTTGGTGTAAATGAAGGTGCGGATATCTGCCTCGTCGTCTTCGGTTTCATCAATATCGTAGCCCTCGGGTACAACGTAGTCGAGATTGATATTGTTTTTCGCCGTGTTGTCATACATGGGCGTGACCGTTCCGTCGGGATTGTTCTTGTAATAGAGCATTTCACCGAAATTACGCTCTTCATAATGAGTGGGAACGGAGATTATTTCCGTTCTGTTGCCGTCCTTATCGTCATCGTCAACGTCGATTTTTGTCTCCTTGTTGATGCAGACGTAGGGCTTCTGCATATAAACGTAAACAGTCATGTCGATGGGATCGATATCCGGGTCTATGGACATATCCGAATTGTTGATTATTGTGATATAGTCGTTGGATATATCACATCCCGCCGTTGCAACGCTGCCTGAATACCAGGGATAAATCATCAGATAAATGTTGATGTTTTCCTTGTTGGGGTATTCACCGGGAAGAATGTAGTAAGTGTACGTTGCCGTACCCTCCTGACCCTTTGTTTCGCCGGTACGCTTTGCATACTGATAGGTGTACTCATACTGGATGTAGCACTTAATCGTTTCGGCGGAATCATCCTCAATCTGAGCATTAACGGTGATTTCTCTGAATTTCTTGATGGGTTCTTCATCGGGGCTGATACCCTTGGGTGCCATCAGTGCTCTGATTTCAACGTCGGCACGGATATCGGGATTTGCTTCCTCTGAGAAGGGCTGTGAGAAAACAGCATCCATGTTCTCGTATTCGGCAACATCCTGGCTGTTGATTTCATAGATACCCTTTGAACCGGGGACACCGGCAGATGACGGCCTTGAGGGGTCGCCTCTTGTGAAGCTTACAAGCGCATCGTATTCGGTGCTGCCTGTTTTAAGTCCCTGAACAGCTAACTGAAAACTGCCGTCCTCGCCTATTTTTGTATTCGTTCCGTCGTTGTTGGTAATGGTAGTGAGTGTAACGTCCTGGTCTGAGCCGAACATTTCCGTAAGCAGATCCTTCTGAGCGTCGGTAAGCTGAGGGAAATCGTCCAGAGCGGAGCACTGTGCAAAATTTGTAACGGGTCTCGCATCGATTGTCTGAATGATGTTTTCCGCCGCAAGAGTCGCTCTTGAGATTTCAACAGCTCTCCTTGACATATTGCTGGATACTACGAATGAACGGACCAGGGGAACACATACTACGCCGAGAATGAACACAGCACAAATCAGTTCAACAAGAGAAAAGCCCGATTTATTGTCTTTTAACTTTTTCAACATGGTGCTTTTCCC
The DNA here is from genome assembly GCA_045598305.1 of Acutalibacteraceae bacterium. GTDB lineage: Bacteria > Bacillota > Clostridia > Oscillospirales > Acutalibacteraceae > CAG-177. The sequence goes on along the minus strand of JAZLLW010000004.1, from coordinate 43,085 downwards.
ACCTTTCCGTTAGATATTATTCTGTGCCGAAGGGATTGTTTGTACCGATGCTTACGTTGGGAACGGGTACGGGTACATATTCTCCGTCTTCGTAAGAGATGTAGTATTTTACAAGGTTGAAGTTTACGCTCAGGTCGTTGGATTCGGGAGCTGCGGTAACGGAGAAGGAATCAACGTATGTGATTTCGTTGTCGTCGGAGTAAATGTTGCGCAGATACTCTTTGAGTCCGTTATAGCTCATCGTTCCGGTGAAACCGGCGCCTACCTCGTAGCCGATACATTCAATGTTCTTGCCGTCAACGATTGTTGAGAAGCTTGAAAGCTCGGTTTCGTCCTTGAAGGTAACGGCGTTGATGGTTGCCTGAACGTCGTCTGTGGAATCCATGATGTATACGAGGAAATCCTCTGACATGATGCCGAGGGGAAGTCTGCTGAGATTGCTGTTGATAGCTCTCTTGCTCTTTTCAGTGTCTGTGATGTATTTGCTCTTGTCCATGTAGTACTGCTTGAGTTCCTGATAGGTTGCTTCCTTTTCTGCAAGGGTAGCGTCAAGAGCCGTGTTCTTTTCGTTGAACTTCTGGAAAACGAGAAGGTAAACAGCTACTACGACAATAACGCCGACGAGAGCGAGAATCAGATTGATATCACGCATTGATAATTGCTTTTTCATGTCTGTTACCTCCTTACTTAAATGTCATCTTCTGCTGATTCTTCAGCGGGAGCTGCTGTTGTGGGTGGCTCGGTTTCTTCAATGAAGTATTCAAACACGATGCTGAATGAAACTTCGCCTGCTTCACCGGATGCCGTAACACCGGAAACCCTGATTGCACCTACGTTTTCAAAGCTTCTGAATGCTCTGATTACGTTTGCCGCTTCATCAAAGCCGGCAGCGGTGATATTCATGCTTACGCCTTCATCCGTGAAGTTTGCCGTCAGCAGATTGATGTCCTTGGGCATATTGCGTTCAAGCTCTTCAAGGAAATCGAGGGCGTGCTGGTTATTTGTGATGTAACCGTCTATAAAGGACTGGAGGTCTGTGTCGCCTGCCTTGTAAACGACGTAGTCATCGAAATTCTGCTTTGCTTCCTGGTACTGAGCAATCTGCTCGTCAAGCTCTTTGTCCTTGTTGGTCTTGATGAGGTTCATACCTACGGAATAACCTGTAAGACCGAGAGCAATGACTGCGCAGGCAATGATTGCTACGATACCGAAGTTATCCTTGTTGATGAGTCCGCCGGATTTCTTGTTGTTTGTTCTTGCAACATAATCCTTGGGAAGCAGGTCAAGAGGAGCAACTCTTGCACCGAGACAGTCAATGTAAATTGAAATGTCGTCGATGGAGTTGGCAAGCTTCTGAAGGTCTTTTACTTCTTCAAGCCAGTATGTATCCGCACCGAGTGACTCAAACAGTCTTGTCTTGAGTCCCATAAGGTGAGCACATGAGCCCATGATAACGATTTTTTCAACCTGCTTATCGGTATGGGCGCTGCCGAGGAAGAAGTCAACGCTTCTGATGATACCGCTTACAAGCTTATGTAGTGAATCCTCAAGCTCGGGGAAGCGGATACCCGAATCGTTGTCCATATATCTCTGAGGTCTTACGGGCTCGGGCTCGGGCATATAGCTCTCGCTCTCGATTTCTGCCGCACCGTCGTCCTCTTCGTCATCGTCGTGATTTTCAATGACGGCTTCGTCGCTTTCGGTTTCTTCTTCAGCGGGCTTGCTTTCTCTTACCGTGATGCCTACGTCCTCGGAGGTCTCACTTACTTCACCGAGAGCAGTCAGATATTCGTTATCTTCCATGCTCTTGATACCCATGTAACGGCAGATCATTTCGTCACCGCCTACGGGGAGGAATCTCTGAAGCAGGAGATTGCCGCCTTCAACGAAGGTTACCAGAGTGGAGTCCGTATCAACCGAAACGAACATATTTACGCCTTCGCCGGAGATACCCTTGAGTACCTGGAACTGTGAGTTACCGGAGAAGTCAAGGGAGGTGATTGTAAGACCCGTGTAATCGGCCAAAGAAATGTAGGAGTTGATGATTGCATTGGGAACGGCGATTACGAGGACTCTCATTTCCTGTTCGCCTCTCTCAAGTACGATAGCATCCAGCGTGTACTTGGAAACGTCAATGGGCAGGTAATCGGCGGCGTTTGTTTCAACGATTGCCTTTACCTGGTCGTCCTTGACTGTGGGCATCGTAACCTCACGGGTTGCGACCTTTGTGGAAGCTATTGAGAAAACAACTTCCGATGCTTTGATGTCGTGGTTTGACAGCTCGCCCATGAGCTTATCGCCCATGGCAACTTCGCTGATAACCTGACCGTCAAGCACGCAGCCGTCGGGAGTGGGGAAGGAGAAGCTCTCGCTTACGGAGTATGCCTTACCCTTCTTCTCGGATACGCAGATCTTGACCAGTCTTTTGCCGACTTCAATGTTCAGCGTTTTTGCAGCCATAATAGATCCATCCTTTATCTGAAAGATTTTGATAAACTATATTAAGCCATCTGGCGTAATAAACAATATGTCATTGCGAGCCGTAAGTCAGCATCGCTCTCGCAGTATGTCATTGCGAGCCGCAGGCGTGGCAATCGCAAATCAGCAGGGGTGTCATCTTAAGGATATTGTCACGTCGCGTTGCTCCTCACAATGACAGCTTTCCTTGTCATTGCGAGCCGTAAGGCGTGGCAATCGCAAATCAGCAGGGGCGTGTCATCTAAAGGAGATTGTCACGTCGCGTTGCTCCTCACAATGACAGCTTTCCTTGTCATTGCGAGCCCGCAGGGCGTGGCAATCGCAAATCAGCAGGAGCGTGTCATCTAAAGGAGATTGTCACGTCGCTTCGCTCCTCACAATGACGGTAACTATTAACGCGGTGATTTTACAAAATTTTTAAATTATATATATACGGGTAAAATGCAACATTTACCCGTAATAAATATTATAATAAGCTGATAAATGCGGGCACTTTATCCTCAAAGGTAAACATACCCAGATACCAGGATAAAATGGGGGTGGCAAAGAAAGCGGACACAAGTATGCCCAATGACAGATAGGGACCCATAGCCAGCTCTCTGCCCAGGTGCTTTACCTTCATGAGTATAAGGTGAATTACGGCACCTGCCATGCAGCCGATTACGACCGCGAGAATCGTGGCTTTGTTGCCCAGAAACAGACCCACCGCCGCCATAAGCTTTACGTCTCCGCCGCCGATGGCTCCTCCTCCGGAAACAATGAGCATAAGAAGGAATGCCCCTCCGACACAGACGGGTCCGAGTATGACGTCAAGTAAATCCTTATTGAACGAATGCGTTGACCTGTAAGCGATTATGCCCATCAGCACGGCTCTGATAAGACCGATAACGGCGATGAAAATATTTATGCCGTTGGGTATTTCGTGCGTGCGTGCATCGATGAAAGTAAGCACGAGCAGTGCGCAGAAAAGGGCATTGATAAGCACAAAATCGACCACGTTCATGTAGTTGATTTTGGCGGCAGCTTCCGTCAAAGCGTTGAATTTGTCGACAGAATCCATCTTCAGTACGCCGAAGGGAATGTTTCTGTCAACGGTAAACCACAGATTAAAGGCAAAGAATGCGCCGGTAACAAATTCCACAAAGGGATACTGACCGCTTATTTTTGCCTTGCAGCCGTGACATTTTCCTCTTAAAAACAACCAGGAGAAGAGGGGAATCAACTCATACCAGTGAAGCCGCTTGCCGCAGGTCATGCAGTGGCTGGGCTCCTTGGCGATTGACTGCCCCAGAGGTGTCCTCAGTATGCAGACATTCAGAAAGCTGCCGAACACCGTACCCAGTATGAATACGAGTATATACATCGGTATCTTGAGATATGCCATTGTATAAACGACAAATTCCGATAATGTCATACTTTTCTCCTTAACCGTTTGCGGGGTCTACGGTACTTTCTACTTCAAGAGTGGGATGCGATGAGATGGTGTTGTCAACGGTGATGTAATAACACAGGTCGGATTTGATAGGTTTATCCTCGTCGACGCCGCAGTATTTCTTGAATCTTTCGATATCCTGCCCGTCACCTGCATAGCCCTCATCAATTTCAGTCCAATAGGTGAGAGTGTTATTACCGTATTCTCCGCCGGAAACGAATTCCGCGGAAATAAACTTTTTATCACCGATTGTTTTTGCACCTACTCTGATGGTGCCCTTGCCGTTGAGGTTACCGCCTGCCCACTCCGCCTTGATGAATGAGAGGACGTCCTCCGCCGCCGCGGTAACTACGGCGTCATGGCTCTTTTGAATGTACTTAACGAAGTTGGGAGCCATTACGGCGATGAGAGCCACCATGATTGCGATAACGATGATGAGCTCGATGAGTGAGAAACCTTTGTTGTTAATCTTTTTCATATACAACTACCCCCATAGTCAATATACAAATATGTATTCCGTATATGATTATATACGGCAGATACCTGAACAACTGCACAAAATATTAAATTTTATAAATAATTTCCCCAATCAAATATTACTCAATAACGGATAACCCGGGAATTATGCATTATTCAATAATATCTAACTGAGGTTTTCTGTTTTTTGTTTCTCTCGTCATTGCGAGCCCGATAGGGCGTGGCAATCGCAAATTAGCAGGGGCGTGTCATCTAAAGGAGATTGTCGCGTCGCTTCGCTCCTCACAATGACAGCTATTTCTTGTCATTGCGAGCCCAATAGGGCGTGGCAATCGCAAATCAGCAGGCGTGTCATCTAAAGGAGATTGTCGCGTCGCTCCGCTCCTCACAATGACAGCTATTTCTTGTCATTGCGAACCGTAGGCGTGGCAATCGCAAATTAGCAAGGGCGTGTCATCCTAAGGAGATTGTTACGTCGCTCTGCTCCTCACAATGACAGCTATTTCTTGTCATTGCGAGCCCGCAGGGCGTGGCAATCGCAAGTTTGCAGGGGCGTGTCATCTAAAGGAGATTGTTACGTCGCTTCGCTCCTCACAATGACAGCTATTTCTTGTCATTGCGAGCCCAATAGGGCGTGGCAATCGCAAATCAGCAGGCGTGTCATCTAAAGGAGATTGTTTCGTCGCTTTGCTCCTCACAATGACAGCTATTTCTTGTCATTGCGAGCCCGATAGGGCGTGGCAATCGCAAGTTTGCAGGGGCGTGTCATCCTAAGGAGATTGTTTCGTCGCTTTGCTCCTCACAATGACAGTGGATAACCTTACCGCCCCGGCAAGGGGGAGAGCCGGGGCCGATAAAATTAAAAGTTAATTAAGGGTACAGCCGCCGTCTCCGACGGCTGTAAATAAATTCAGTTAATTAATAATAATCAGACTAAATTAGGAACCTGACTTTGTAGCACCGGTCATCTTGAAGCTGGGACCAGCAGTGATTTCGATGGTGTAGATATTATTTGTCTTGCCCATGCTCTTGCCTGTGTCAGCACCGGAAGCCTTGATGAGCTTATCAAGTTCACCGCTAGGATTATTGCCAGCGATCTTAAGAGTTGTACCGTCAACTTCAACGGTCATTGTGATCTTATGTGAACCGGTGGGAAGAGTGTACTCTGAGTCGGGATCGCCGTACTCAACTTTAACTGCTGAGTAGAAATCTTCAGCTGCGGTTGAAAGAGCGGTGTCTCTTGACTTCTGAACGTACTTAACGAAGTTGGGAGCCATAACAGCGATGAGAGCTACCATGATAGCGATAACGATGATGAGCTCGATAAGGGAGAAGCCCTTCTTGTTGTTTGCGAGTTTTTTCATAAGAATATCCTCCGTTTTCTTATTTCCGCTTTTCGCGGTATTTAATTTTGCCCGTTCGGGCTTTATATGTAATCCTCCGTTTCCCCCTTGAAACGGAAGTGATTACCTGATTAAAGTAGTGTCATTGCGAGCCGTAGGCGTGGCAATCGCTTTCACAGTACGTCATTGCGAGCCCGCAGGGCGTGGCAATCGCAAGTCAGTAGAATGTCACCAAAAGGAGATTGTCGCGTCGCGTTGCTCCTCACAATGACAGCTATTTCTTGTCATTGCGAGCCGTAGGCGTGGCAATCGCAAGTCAGTAGAATGTCACCAAAAGGAGATTGTCACGTCGCTCCGCTCCTCACAATGACAGTAAGGATTGTCGCGTCGCTCCGCTCCTCACAATGACAGACAAATTTTACATAGAGTCAAGGTTGTCGTACATACTCATCATGGGCATCAGCAGGGCGATAACCATTCCACCTACGACACCTGCCATACATACGATAACGAGGGGCTCTATAAGTGAGGTTACGGACTCGGTAGCGGTCTTAACCTCTTCGTCAAAATATTCCGCAGTCTTATCAAACATTTCGACCAGGTTACCGGTTTCTTCGCCGATGTTGGTCATCTGATAAACCATGGGCGGGAACATCTTTGTTCTTTCAATTGCGCTTGAGAGGGAGTCACCCTGGGCAACGTCCATCTTAACCTGGTCGAGAGCGTCAACATAGTAGATATTGGTCATCGTGTTCTTAACTATGTCAAGGGCTTCAATCATACCGATACCGGTAGCCAGGAGGGTGGAGAGAGTCCTCATCAGGTTGGAGCATGCCTGCTTCTCGGTAAGGTTACCGAGAAGGGGTGCCTTAAGCTTGATTTTATCAAAGAGACTTCTGCCTGCAGGAGTCTTGACCGCCTTTTTAATAAGGAAAACAAGAACGGCAACTACGCCTGCAATTAGTATTATGTTCTTTCTTACAAAGTTACTTGCGTTAACAAGGAACAGAGTAAATGCGGGAAGCTCGCCGCCAAGAGAACCGAGGAAGTCCTGAAACTTGGGAATAACGAAAACCAGCATTACGACTACAACGCCGACCATTACGCAGGCAAGAACGCAAGGGTACATAAGCGACTTTTTAACAAGCGCCTTGGTTGCAGCGGTCTTATCAAACTGGTCTGCCATACGGGAGAAAGCAGTCTCAAGAGAACCGGATTCCTCACCGGATGCAATCATCGTTGCGAAGATACCCTGCATACATTTATAATCCTGCATGGCCTCATGCATTGATGAGCCCTGCTCGATTTTTGTCTTACACCCGTCGATTGCCTGCTTCAGAGCGGGATTACTCGTCTGAGTGCCTATCATTTCAAGGGATTTGATAAGAGAAACGCCTGCCTGGAGAACGGAAACCATCTGTCGGCAGAATACCGCCAGCTCATGGGGTGTGGGCTGTTTGCCTCCGCCGAGACTGAACTTTACTTCTTTGTTCATGCCGGTGGCAAGCTCTACTCCCATGGGGGTAATACCTTTTGCCTTTATCTTTTGCAGTGCCTCTTCCTCATTATCGGCATTGATATTACCTTTGACCTCTTTACCGGTAGAGCCATCGAGACCTTTATATGCATAATCAGGCAAAATCTCACCTCATTTTTAATAGTATAGTGAAGAGTGAAGGGTGAATAATGAATAATTAATATAAAATATAAACCGAATCCACTTATCGTTCACATCATCAATAGATTTTCTTGCTCATTTCTTCGCGGTCAACTGCGTATGAAAGCGCATAGTCGCCGGAAATCTTACCTCTTACATAGAGGTCATAGATGGAGTCGTCCATCATGTGCATGCCCTGCTTCTTGCAGGTAGCCATGGTGTTGGGGATCTGGAAGGTCTTGCCTTCACGGATATGGTTACGGATAGCTGAGTTTGCAAGCATCAGCTCGGTAGCAACCGCACGGCCGCCGTTGATACGGGGGATAAGCTGCTGAGAAACGATACACTCGATAACATCGGCAAGCTGTGAACGAATCTGCTGCTGCTGATGCTCGGGGAATACGTCGATAATACGGTCAATAGCGCCTGCGGCGGATACTGTATGAAGTGTGGAGAGGACCAAGTGGCCTGTTTCAGCCGCGGATATGGCGGTTGTAATGGTCTCAAGGTCACGCATCTCACCTACGAGGATAACGTCGGGGTCCTGACGAAGGGCAGCACGAAGAGCGTTGCCGAAATTCATCGTATCCGAGCCGACTTCTCTCTGGTTGATGATTGATTTACCTCTGGGGTAAACGTACTCGATGGGCTCCTCAATGGTAATGATATGATGGTCATATCTTTCATTCATTGACTGGATAAGGGAAGCGAGGGTGGTGGACTTACCGGAACCGGTAATACCGGTAACGAGTACAAGACCGCGGCGCTTATCTCTCATCTGAAGGAGCTGCTCGGGAAGACCCAGGTCCTGAATATGAGGTATATGGTCATTCAGAAGACGGGCAGCCATGGCAACCGAGCCGGACTGCATGTAAACGTTAAGACGAAGACGGGGCATACCGGGCTTTTCATAAGCGAAGTCGACCTCACCGTTCTTTTCAAAAACGTCCTTCTGTCTGTTATTCATTATAGAGTATGCAAGCTTTTCGCATTCATCGGCATAGAGAGACTCCTCTGTGATGGGTACAACATGACCGTCAACTCTCATTGAGGGGAATACACCTGAGCAGATGTGAACGTCGGATGCGTTTTTAGCGAATGCCTTATTAATGTAATCTTCAAATGTAAACACAAAGTCACCAACCTAATCTTATTTGCAAAAACAGTTTTTATTATGAAAACTCTCTTTTTACAATTTCAATATAATACACTGCCGAAAAAAATTCAACATAAAATTTTTTTGTTGTGAAAATATTGAAAGATATTACAAAAAATAGGATGGTGAAATTGTGCACATTGTACAATGGGGGATTTGTACATGGTTGTTACCGCGGATAATTTATCACATCCGAACAAATTTGAAAACAGACAATTTCCTGAAAATGTGTGAAAAACGAAAAATAAGTAATTTATTTTCCTAAATCGACAAATAAACGAAAATTTGTAAACATTTTATGAATTTTTCCGAAAAATAAGTGCCGTTTCCCAAAAACAGCAAAAAAATAACTGTACTCCTGGTACAAAAAGCACCAAAGAATACAGTTTTTTACTATCTTTATGTATTGACAGTGTAATGAGGTCAGCCGTCAATGCGCGTCTGTCTCTTTTTATTCTTCTTTGCGGTTACTGTTATGTACGCCGCAAGCAATATAACGGAAAATACGGATATTGCCGTTCCCGCTTTCAGACCCTTCAGCTCAAAGTCAAATTCCGCGAAATGCGTGCCCTCGGGAACTCTGAAGCAGAGATATGCGTCCTGCAGTGAAATATAATCTTCCTCCGGCAAATCCCTGCCGTCGATTTTTATCTTCCATCCCTCGTCATAGGGAATGGACGTGTATATTATCTGCCCGGGGTCTGCTTTGACCGTACCGGCAATGTGAGTATCGTCAAACGACAGTATATCCATATGATTCTTTTTGAGATACTCATATCCCTCTTTCAGCTTATCTTCATTTAGCTTGTATGCATAAACATATATTTTTCCGCTGTCTTTGTATTCATCGTTTATGTATACTTTTTCTTCACAATTTCGGTTACGGTCTGTATTCGTACATACCTTAGTTGATTCTTTACTGTTTGCCGCTTTTTTGCAGATGCAGAAGTAGTATGTATTGCCGGGATCGTTTTCAACTTTTACGGTCAGATTACCGTTTTCACCGTTAATTTTACTGTAATTGATTACGCCTGTATCTCTGTCATAATCAAAACCGATGTTTTCACCGGTAACGCTGATTGATTTTACCCTTTTAAAAGCGCCGTCTGTACCGGATGCAAGAGAAAACCAGCCCGACTGATTGGCGATTACGTCCTTTTCCGACAGCTCCCAATCCTCAAGCTTTTTGTCTGCTGCGAAAGCAAGCGGAAGATAATAATCGTTTTTGAATAAACTGTCGGAATATCTTGAGTAACTGAATGATTTGATATACGGACTGAATTTGCCGCTGTCCCAAAAGTATTTGACGGCGTGCATCATATTGTAAACGGGAGTCTGACAGGCGTAATTGACTGAATTTATGTAATTGGTTTCGGTTCCGAGACTGTCCTGCAGCTTTACCACGTTTTCGTATGCCATTGATGAGAATAAATTTATGCCGTTATATCCGAAGCATCCGTCATTCAGATCGTAACTCAGAACGGATCTGTAAAATTTATCCCTGTCATTCAATTTGTTGATTTCGGCAATGGCAGACTGTAAATTCTTATATTCTGCTTTTACCTCCGGCTGTTTTACGGTAATGTCGTAATTTCCGCTTCCGGAGTATGCCACCTCGATAATCATACAGAAGGCGATGAAAAGCGTAACGGAATCGCGCAGCGAGCCGAGATATTTATATGCAATCATCAACAGACAAAAGATTACCGCAGCGACTATACTGATTACTACGGAACTGTTGTCAACACCGAATACGCCGTATTTATTTGCCGTCAGCGCAACGATGATAACGGGCAGGGCGGAGAGTACGTATTTATATACCTTTTCATCTCCGATATTTTTGAATATCCTTGCTGAAATGACCAGCAGCAGAAAACTGTACATAAAAGAGAAACGGTAGGGCAGGTCGTTCGGTTCGTGAAAAGCGTGCCAGATATAATTCAGCACATTGATATTCATACTGAAATACATAATAACGAGCAGGATGACGAAGCCCCATTTTTCTCTTCTTATCGGTTTCTTTGAGATGAAGAAAAATACGGACAGTATCACGGGAAGTATGCCGCAGTATATATTCGGCAGAGTAAAAAGCGAATCCTGCGTTCTTGACCTGAAGGTAGGAGCGACATCCGCAAGGTGATTTATGAGGAAATCAAAAAATCTGAAAAACATCTTTCCGCCTTCGGGCAAGGTATCCGACGTAGCGGAGCTGCGGGTAAGAATAAAGAAAACGGGAACAAGAGCGAAAGCCGCAAGTCCGCCGGCAACCAGCGATGAAAATGCAAACAGACCGCTGTCTCTGACGAAATTGCAGCCGAGCAGATTCTCAATAAATCTCTTTTTATGCCTGACGGGAAGCGTACTGTCTTTGCCGATAAAAAACTCATAAATCAAAAACCAGATTACGGAGAATATGCATACCATATAGCCGATATAAAAGCTTGTAATCAGAGTAAGGGCAAGAGAAAGAATATAAGGCAGGGGCTTATGAAAATCAATGAGTTTTTCTATACCGTAAATAACAATCGGGAAAAGAGCGAAGGCATCAAGCCACATAAAATCCCAGTAATAAGCCGCAAACCAACCGCAAAGAGAATAGGCAACACCGAGTGAAACGGCAAAAATCCTGTTTATATTCAAGGATTTATTGATATAGTAGGTAAAGCATCCCGAAGCCAGCGCCGCTTTAACAAGAATGATTACGGCAATGGCAGAGTAAATATTATCCTTCGGGAAGAAAAACACCAACAGATTGACAGGACTCATCAGATAATTGACCATGTTGCCGAAAAACGGCATTCCGAGACCGGTGCTCCATGAATATATGAGACCTCTGCCCTCCCTGACACGGGAGTAAAACTCCGTGAGCATGGGGTAATACTGCAATTTCATATCGCTGTACAGAATACACTTTTCTCCCAGAGGGTACAAACCGTAAAGCACGTAAACGAGCAGTAAGAGACCCGCGGTTATGAAGAATGCCCACAGGCAGTTAAGATTTGTTTTTTTCTTCAGCGTGCTGCTGCCTTTCATGGGCATCACCTCCGTAAAATCAATCCCTCCGGAGAGGGACTGAAGATTATTCCGTAATTTCAACCGTTTCTTTTGATTTGAGCTCCGGCGTATCGTGAATGGTTGATGCGCCGAGACCGAGGAATACAAAGCAGAAGGGAGCAGTGAATATGAATGAATTGCCTACCAGCGCGGAACCGATATAAGCAAGGGCACCTGCAAGGCAGATGACGGAAACTCCGTCAAGCTTCTTTCTGCGGATGAATGCCTTGAGATAAACCGAAACGAGGGCGGCAATGTAGATAAGTCCTGCGGGAATACCGTAATAAGCCATATTCTCAAGATATTCGTTATGGGCCTTGTCGGCATGTGTTTCGTTGCCGAGACGTTCCGCGGTGCCTTCAAATCCCCAGCCGACAAAGGGCTTTTCTTTGGCGTATTGCCATGTATGAGTCCAGAGAGTCCATCTTGCCGTGCCTGCACTTCCGGCGTTTTCACCGTCTGCAACGATTGTTTCCACGTCATTTGCAAGCCCGGTCAGTTCACTGAAGAAACTGGGAATGAACAGACCCGTAACGAATATGACGGCAAGGAACCATATAAACATCAGCAGTGAAGCTGCGCTGAATTTCTTTTTGACAATACTTGCGGCGACTATAAGGAAAAGGAAAGCAACCACGCAGGCAAGGAAACCGCCGAGTGTGTCATTTATCGCAAGGATAAAGGTATCCAGCGTCATTACGATAAAGCCGAAAATCTTTGAGATTTTCTTTGAACTCAGGGCAACAAGACCTGCCGAAAGCATAATTGAAATGGCAAGATAGTATGCGTAGAAATTATGAGTATAGAATATGCCGCACGGCTTGCGGTATTCGCCGATGATGCCGATATCCGTAACGTATTCGTTGATAATCGTCAGTACACCGATTACCACGCCTGTTGCAAGGAAAAAGTAAATTGCGGCGTATTTGTACTTTTCCTTTGTTACGAAAGTACCGCAAAGATAGAATACAAGATAATATGCAAAAAATGAGATTACACCTTCTGCTCTGGGAGTAAGACCGAGTATGAATTTATAATCCGTCTTGTTGGCAATGGTGGAAACGACTATCAAAGCAAGGTAAGCAATGAACAGAAAAGTTGGAATGTTATCCGGGTATCTCCGAAGTTTATTCTGCTTTTTGTTTGAATAGTAGGAAATAACGGCAATGATTGCCAGCACAAAGCCGATATAGAACGAAAGCTGACATATCGGCGAATAGTAATCGCCGGGATATTCTCCCGTCGCCATATAGTGTGTAATGTTATCGATTCCTTCAATGTCTTCGGTTTGAAGGAACTGAAATATTATCATATGCACCACGGGTGTAAGCAGATACAGGAAAAGGGGAATCATTGCCCATATCTGATAGTGCTTTGTAAACACATCGTTGAACGTATAGTCGTTCGACGTTAATTTTTTCAGCTTACTCATTTTTATCCTCACACATTTCTTTCTCTGCCAGAGCCATTGCGGAGGCGATGACCCGGTCCATATCGTAATATTTATATTCACCCAGCCGTCCGCCGAAAATCACGTTCTTTTCTTTTTCGGCGAGCTTTCTGTATTCCGCATAAAGCAGGGCGTTTCTGTCATCGTTGACGGGATAATACGGCTCGTCTCCGGGCTTCCATTCGGAGCTGTATTCGCGGCTGATGACCGTTCCCGGTATTTCGTTTCCGTTTTCATCCTTGCCGAATTCAAACCATTTATGCTCGATGATTCTCGTGAAGGGCGTTTCTCTGTCAGTGTAATTGATGACCGCGTTGCCCTGGTAGTTATCGGTGTCGGGTGTCTCTGTTTCAAACCTTACCGAGCGGTATTTCAGATTGCCCAGACGGTAGCCGAAGTATTCGTCGATCGCACCGGTATATATGATTTTCTTTGCTTTTGAATCAAATCCGGCCTTGTCTTTGAGATAGTCAACCCCGGTACGTACCTCGATGCCGCCGAGCATTCTCTCAACCATTGCCGTATATCCGCCTACGGGGATTCCCTGGTAAAGCGCGTTGAAATAGTTATTGTCAAAGGTAAAACGTACGGGCAGACGCTTTATGATGAAGGCGGGCAGATTTTTGCATTCCCGTCCCCACTGCTTTTCCGTGTAGCCCCTGACGAGCTTTTCGTAAATATCCGTACCAACAAGCGAAATCGCCTGCTCCTCAAGATTTTTCGGCTCGGTGATACCGGCACTGCGCCTCTGCTCATCAATCTTCGCCTTCGCTTCGTCGGGAGTGATGACGTCCCACATTTTATTGAAGGTGTACATGTTGAAGGGCAGGGAGTACAACTCGCCCTTGTAATTAGCAACGGGAGAATTCGTGTAGCGGTTGAATACGGCAAAACGGTTTACGTAATCCCATACGGCTTTGCTGTCGGTATGGAAAATATGAGCGCCGTACTTATGCACGTTGATTCCGTTGATTTTTTCGGTGTAAACGTTTCCGGCTATATTCGGTCTGCGGTCAATGACCAGAACCGATTTACCTTTTTCCTTTGCAATCTGTGCAAAGGCGGCACCGAAAAGCCCGGCACCTACCACAAGATAATCATACATAGTTTTCGTCAGGAAGGCAGCTTAATAAACGATGCCTTCATACTCCGATTTAATGTTTTCATAGTTTTCAACCGTACCGATATCGTAGCGGCTTCCCGGCATTTCCATCGCGTGTAACTTCGTCTGCGATGAAAGCCACGCCGCAAAGTAACCGGGAGCATCCGTTCCGCAGCCGGCCTCGATTCCAGCGGGAATGAGCTTTACGTCCTCGCGGATATAATAGTAGAACGGCGGACAGCACCAGGGGATTTCCGGGCAGGCGGGCTTCTCCGTCATGGAAAGGACGAGATCGTCCTCGTCAACGGAAACCACGGCGGATTTCAGACGCCTTTTTCTGTCCGGCTCAAAATAGGTCATGACGCATGAGGTCTTTTTGGCAAGGGCGTAGTCAATGAATTTCGTCATGGAGAAATCCAGCAGATTATCGCCCGCAATGACCAGCAGATCCTCGTCAAGACTAAGCGTATCAACGGCGAACTGAATGTCGCTCACCGCACCCAAACGGGTTTCGTTTGATTCCGTTCCGTCGTCGAGAACGGTAATCGGCAGGGATTTACGTGAAGCCCACTCACTGAAATGACGGATGTATTTATGATTTGACACCACAACGTATCCGTCGACCTTTCCGCACGTGTCGATATCGTCAACAAGCCAGTCGAGAATGGTCCTGCCCTTGACCTCGAGAAGCGGCTTCGGAAAATTTTCGGTTATGGGATAGAGCCGCGTAGCATACCCCGCACAAAGAATAATACATTTCATAGTATCACCGTAAGACATCAAAATGGTGTTTCACATCAACTAATTTCCTGACTAATCTGTATTTTTTCAGTTGTTCTTTCAAACTTGATTTCGGGAGATACTTTTCAGCTAACTTGTCAAACGGCAATTTATCAACGTCACCAATAAAGGTATCATAGTTTTCAGGTTTATCAACAGGTCTGACAGCGCAGATATTATGGCTTGAAATCTGTTTTTCATCAACTTCTCTGACAATCAGATTATCCGTGATTTCGGAAAATAATCTGTTGCCTTTTGCTGTGTTGATTATGACGGCTGATATTCCTTTGTCGTCGTTCATTTCGGGTATTTCTTCATCTATGCCCCAAAAATCACCGATAGTAATGTCGGCGGCTCTGTTGTTATTTTTGAATTTGCATTCAAAACAACCCTTGCTCAAACTCAGGTTGCTGAGAAACAAACGCATATACGGGTCATAGTCACAAGTCTGAATATATTTCTTACCTGATTCAAACTTGATTGATGATTGATAATTATTCCATCCGTTATCTTTTGCTCTGAAATTTACAAAAGATATTTTACTGTTGTTTTTATCTTCAAGCCAATCCGTGTATTTCCCCCAAATTGTTTGAAGCGGTGTTCCGTGGCAAATAAAATCTATCGTGTACAGATTCTCATAATCGGCTTTGAGATAAGCTTTTAATCCGGCTATCTGGCAGGGAGTACCACAGCATAAAACAAGATCGCCGTTCTGTAATTTGGATTTGATTTCTTTGTGAATACGAAAGCTGCTTTGTAAATATTTACTTGCAGTCAGTTTCGGCAAATCGTTCCGATTGTTTGTCAGAATATGAGAAACGGATTTGAAATCGTCGTCAAAAACTGCTCCTGCAACGAATCCGTCTTTGCTGAAAACATAGTTTGCAAATTCGGAAAACAAACCGCCTGACGAACTGTTGTATCTGATGTTGTCGTCTTTACTGAAAGCAGCGTATGAAACTATGCTCATGATTTAATCCTCAATTTTGTAAGCAGCGATTTTATTAAATCCTTTTCGTAGTTGTTCAGTGAAATAAACCACATGGAAACGCTGTAAATTATTGTATATCCGATTATTCCGGCAATCAAAAGCAGAGGCGTATCGAATGAAATAAAATGTTTCGTCAGTATTGCTGAAGATATCGGAATAATCAAACCCAATGCCATTCGAAATATGCTTTTCCAAAACTTTACAATATTGATTCCGCATTCCCTTTGATAGTATATGTTCATAATGAGAATGTTTGCTATGATGATAGAAATTGACGTGCCGACGGCAACGCCGATTTCGCCATACTTCGGGCAAAGTATTACGGAAATAATCAAATTGAACACAGCCATAAACAAGTAAATAACGGAACGGAATTTATGCTTATTTATGGAACGCTGAATTTCAATACCTAAATTTTGAATCAACGGTACTGTAACCGGAATTATCAATATCAAGGCAACCCAGTAAGAATTTGAGTAGGATTCACCTGCCCAAAAACGGATGAATGTTTTGCCGAAAAAGACAAAACCCGATGCTATCAGAGAAAGAACCGAAAACTGGATTCTGCCCACTTTATTGAAAAGTTCGCTGAATTTTTCAGAGAGAATTTCCGTACCTTCATATTCTCTTGCAATCTTGTGAATTTTCGGAGCAAAAACGCCTGAAATTGAGCTTGAAAATGTCAGATAATAGCTGTGTATTGAACTGCCGACAGAATAGATGGCAGCACTTGATGTACCGCAAAATCTGCCGAGTAAAACATAGTCAATTTTCCAGTTGATTTGGTCGATGATTAAGTTGATGGCAATAAAAGCTGTATAACTGAATAATTCCCTGAATACTTTTTTCTCAAAATCTTTGAATTTAAATTTGTGCTTTAATCTGAACAGGACGTAATAGCAATTCAATGTACCTGAAATAATCTGAATAATCAAGCTGATAACTGCAAGAGCAACAGATTTGAATCCGAAAAACAACAGCACAAATCCTGTCAACGGACTTACAACGGTGCTTAACAGACTGACAAGCTTGATGAAAATGAATTTTTCGTTTGCGGCAATTATATCGGAAAATACGCTCAAGGGAAACGACAGAGAAAGGTTTACTGTCAGCAAAAGCATAAGGCGTTTTGCCGTGATATATTCGCTTTTCGTTAATCCGTCGCTGAAAACGAGATTGAGGTTGTTCGTAAGAAACAATCCGCAGCACAATGCAACAATACCTATGATTACAAATACGGTAAAGAATATACCGTTCAGCTTGTAAATCTTTTTTGTGTCATTTTCTTTCCTGTATTCTGAAAAAAAGCGAACATATCCCGAGTTAAAGCCGAGACTCAGGACGGAAAGCATGGATATTGTTGACGAAACAACATTGTAAAGGCCGTATTCATTTTTTCCGAGAAACCTCAGCATAATCGGTGTGTATATGAAACCGATCAAGATGCTGAGACCTATCTGAACATACGACAGAATAATGCCTGTCTTTAATTCTTTGGAATTGCTCATACTATGTAAGATTGTCTTTCAAAAATTGAATTGATTCTTCACGTTTTTGACTTATTATGCGGTCGGAATACGAGTAGTCTATATCTGGTATTTTGCTTATTTCAGAAAAGTCATCTGTTGAATATAATTGGTGAGAAAGACCCAAGTCATCAGCAAAATTTTCAAGTCTTCCGGATGCGTCTTCACGTTTAAGAATGCATAGCGGCTTATGAAACAGAACTGAAAATACAGATGCATGGAAAGAATCGGTTATAACAACTTCTGCATTTTCAATGAGCTTAACAAAATCAAACGGGTCAGCGGTAAAATTCTGAATATCACCGTAATGCTTTTGATGGAGCAAAATCCGTCCGTGAAGTGCGGGAAATGTGAGCGATTTTATACCGTTATCCTTGCAAAATCTCAACGCTTCTTCCTGTTGCTTCTTGTCTTCACCGAGAAGATATATCAAGCCGTACTTATCCGGAGATTTTCTGTCTTTTACAAATTCAGACCATTGACTGCCGTCAAATAGCATTGTCGGGTCAACTACTACGGATATTTCTTTGTCGGGAAGCATGGTTTTCAACTTTTCGGCAACACTTTTTTCGCGAACGGAAATAGCATCCAACCTTGAAACATAAGGCAGATATTTTTCAGCCCAACCGTTAGGAATTGTTGAATCTATCATGCTTGCGGCGTATGAAATCTTCTTTTTGTTTTCGGGAACAAAACCGAGAGCTGTTACGTATGGGTTACATGATATATCCCAAACAACATCACTTCCCGTGATGAAAACATCGTCACAGCCGGCGACGTTATCAATCGACTTTGAATCGTATTTTTTTTTCGTATGTTTAATGCTTTTTGCAAAAGCGGAAATGATTTTATATCTTTTGCGAATTTTAAGGCATACCTTAGGCGAAATAATTGCTTTTGTCAGTTCTTTAAGAAACAATGTGACTGCTGCTCTCTTTTTGCTTAGAGGAACTTTGTATATTTCTCTGATAATGTAATACCAATATCCCTTATATTCCAGCTTGTATGATACTTGCGTACCGTGTTCTTCACCGATAAAATGCTGTAAGGCAAATGCCTGCAATAAGCCGCCGTAATTTTTACTGTCAAAATATTGGGTTATTATCATCTGTAAATCAGCCCTTGAATATTGTTTTAGAGATTATTTTTACTTTTCGAGATTCAAAAAATCAATTGTTAATGAATATAGATATCTTTGACAATTTGTGCTGTGGATTTTATGTCATACCCAGCTACACGAATTTCTTCTGTGTTGTTTGTTCTTGGAAGCGTTGAAAAGAGTTCAATGGTATCAATCCATTTTTGTTTGTCATCAAGGGAAATGAATTTAAAGTTATCGGTTATTTTTGCTTCTTCAGGTACACCTGTTGAAACAATAACCGGGATTCCACATGCCTGTGCTTCAATATTAACAATACCAAGCCCTTCGTATATTGAAGGCAAAATAAAAACATCCATTGCTTGCATGTAATCCTGAACATTATCTACAATTCCGGCGAAGGTAATGCTATTATATATTCCTTTGTCAACAGCTTTTTGCTTTATTTCATCTGTAAGCTCTCCATCACCAACAAGCAATAATTTGTATTTATCTGATCTGTTTTTTAACTCCGAAAATAGTTCAATTATATATTTGTGGTTTTTTTCATTTGAAAATCTGCCAACATGACCGATGAGAATTTCATCATCACTTATTCCGAGTTTATTTCTGTATTCTATTCGTTTATTATTATCAACTTTATAGATGTCAAGGTCAATGCCGTTCTTTATCACTTCTAGTTTATTTCTAACAATGTATTTAGAAAATTTTCTTTTTCCAGCTTCAATTGAACAGGCAAGATATTCATCCACAGTAAAGGGTAAAAGGAAACATGAAATAAGCTTTCCTAAATAGTGATTAATTCCACCGGTACCAACACTATGAGAATGAATCATCACCTTATGTACATGATGGGCTTTTGCAATTATTGATAATGATAAGAATAAGCTTATATGACTTGTGTGAATGTGAATAACATCATATTTGTTTTCTTTTAGGTAGAGGTTGAAGTCATTAGCTATAGTTTTTCTGTTGCTTTTTTTGTTCTGTGTTATTAGTTTGACCCCTTTTTCTTCAAAAACCTTTTTTGCGTTATCATTATTAAATTCATCTAGACATAATAAATCAAGCTGTATTTCGGAGTAGTCAAGATTTTTTATAAGGTTGATTAGAAAAGCTTCTATCCCACCGTGAAAAAAGGAATATGTCATTACTTCAAGAATTTTTTTCACAATTAAACCTTCCTGTCAGCATTTTTTGAAATACATTTCTCTTACAATCTGTGCGGTGGATTTTATATCATAACCTGCCGCACGGATTTTTTCTGCATTATCTGCTTTAGGTAATGCAGAAAAGCGTTCAATAGTTTCAATCCATTTTTTCTTGTCATCAAGGGAAATATATTCAACATTATCCGTAAGCTTTGCTTCTTCTGTTACGCCGGTAGAGAATATGGTTGGCAAGCCACTTGCCTGAGCTTCAACCCCAACTATGGGAAGTCCCTCAAAAAGTGAAGGTAAAACAAACACATCCATTGCCTGCATATAATCCTGAACGTTGTTCACGTTACCTGTAAAGATAACACTGTCTTCAATTCCTTCGTTTTTGACTTTTGTCCGGATTTCGTCTGAAAACTCGCCGTCGCCCACCAATAATAGCTTATATTTATCGGACTTCTTTTTTATCTCTGCGAAAAGTTCAATGAGAAATTTGTGGTTTTTTTGTTCTGTAAATCTCCCAATGTGACCGATAACGGCATCTTCACTTTTTAAGTTCAATTTCTGTCGGTATTCGTTGCGGATATTTTCATTTATGTTATACGTGTCAAGGTCTATTCCGTTCTTAAGGACAACTAGTTTTTTATCAACAATTTTCTTCGGAAATTTCCAAATACCCGCAGTCTTTGAACAAGCGCAATAATCTGTTGGACAGTACCGCAGTAAAGGAAAGCATACTGTTTTTACTACAATGTGCTTCAAACTTTCTTTAATGTTTGAATTGTGTGAGTGAACGATAATTTTTTTGATTTTATTCAACTTTGAAACAAGTGAATAGATTGACAGTGTCAAAATTCTTCCTGAATGAATGTGAACGCAATCATATCGGTTGTTTTTCAAAAGATTGTTAAACGATTTTATTTCGTTCAGATAATTTTTGATGTTTGATTTTTCGTCACCACATTGGAAAACATTGATATTAAGACCGCCGAATAATTTGATGTAATAGTCTGTATCCGCTCTATGCGGAGCAAATGAATCTACTTGTATATCACTTAAATCCATACTTGTAAGAATGTTTCTTATAAACATCTCTGTTCCGCTGAAAGCAAAAGCATTTGGATTTACTTCTAATATTCTCTTCAATTAAATCACTCTTTCAACAAAACGTATATAAACTACTCCACATATCCCTTATGCGTATCGACCGATACGAAACCGTGGTGACCTTTTCTGTCGGCTTCATCCGGTATTTTATGCCAGTCGCCGTAAATATGCGTAAGATATCCGTCGGCGTTTTCAACGCAGTTTATGGTAATATCTTCAAACGGCATTGGCGTCGGCGTTCCGAAATACTCTTTCGGTACAATTTCCCTGCGGTGATATGCACCGACGAGATTGCCGCAGAAAGCGGATGCTTCGTAATCGTATCTTCTGCATTCCCTGCATATTCCCGCCAACAGCTTTTTATCGTCAACGATGAAACCGGGAATACGGTTTGAAACGAAAATAATCATATTTTTGATTTTACTTCTGCCCTTCCTGATATCGCAGGTCCTCGAAACAAAAAAATTGAATTTCAGGTCAAATCTTCTGAAATTTCTGCTTACTTCACGCTCCGTGTTCCCGATTCCGTCAATCGGAAAAATATCAAGGAATATGCCGCGCTTTGTCTTATATTTGCCGTCGTCAATAGCCGTGGTTTCGGTGTCATAAAGCTTCGCGAAAGGATAAAAGAAATCGTCCGCTCCGTCGGCAGGGGATTCAAGACGGTATCTGCCCTTTTCGGCTTTCATAAGCTCAACGAGGCGGTCAAAATCGGGCCTCGGCAAGCCGAGATCCGCATCATCGTCCCAGGGAATAAAGCCCTTATGCCTGACCGCACCGAGAAGAGTTCCGCCCAAAGCGTAATAACGGATATTATTCTCTGTACAGAAATTATGAAACCACTCGAGCATATCTTTGATGCAAGCCCTTATTTCGTCAGATTTACTCATATAATCACTCAAAAACTCTTATCATATTTCTTCCCGAAAAATTTTGCTTTCAGGAATGACGTTCCTTTTTTTATCCAGTCAACCTTTTCCATGCTGACCACGGGTATTTCCTTAGTTTCGCCTTTTTTGATTTTGCCGGACGTGAGCTGATAATCAAGCCAGACATTAAAGAGAATTTCCGATACTCTGCCCGGATAGCGCAGCAGGAATGCATCCATACCGCTTTCGTCGATTCTGTTTCTCAGTTCATTCAGAATGTCAAACAGCCACGCGCAGTATTCGTTCATAAGCTCTCTGCTCATTATCATCATGTTGAACATGTATCCGCTCCGTTTGTTGACCGCACGGCGGAAGCTATCTGCGTAATCGGGATATTTCTCCGCGATGATTTCCTCCGCTTTATCGAGGTGAACGGAGTCAAAGGTATGTGCGTAATGGCTGTAAAGCGTCTCGATGTAGTATCTGCGCTTGCCCGGGGTGAAAATCCTGATTTTGCCGAGATACGGCTTTAATTCTTCACCCGTCAGCAGAGAATCAAATTCGCCTTTTTTTGCGAAAGAAAAGTGCCGGCGGTAATGGGCAAGCCCGATATAATCCGCATCAAGGTTTTTCCACGCCCAGAAAAGCCCCGTCAGCTCACAGAAATAAGGATTCAGCTCCGAAATGTTTTCCCCCGTATTGTCGGGTATGAAGCCCTCGGGAACGGGCTTATCCTTCTTTAGTTCCGCCCCTGCGAATACGGGCAGGTATATGTTATCCTCCGGCATCTCATACTGCTTATGGGATGCAATTATGATTTTTACGTTCATTACTGCGCACCGTCCCTTTTCAGCACCGACAGTACTGTTCTGAGGATGCACAGAAAATCAAGATAAATCGAAAAATGCTTGATATAGTAATACTCAAGCTCCAGACGTTCGTGATAGCTGATATTGCTTCTGCCGTTACAGCCCCACCAGCCCGTGATGCCGGGCTTCACCATCTGATACAGCTTCATTCCGCCGTGGGCTTCAAGCTCACCCTCAACGAGAGGTCTCGGACCCACAAGGGACATTTCGCCGATAAATACGTTAAGCAGCTGAGGTAATTCGTCAATGGATGTCTTGCGCAGAATCCTGCCGATTTTCGTTATCCTCGGGTCGTTCGTAAGCTTCTGACTCGTTTCCCATTCGGCCCTGTATTTTTCCTGCTTCAGCAGTTCCTCAAGCTTCTTGTCGGCGTCGGGAATCATCGTGCGGAATTTGAATATCCATATCTTTTTGCCGTCCTTGCCTATTCTGGACTGACGGTAGAATATTCTCGCCGTGTCGCCGGTAAGCAGATAGCAAAGCTTGATTATGGCCGTGACGGGAACGAGAATGATAATGCCGATGAAGCTGAGAATGATATCAATTATCCTCTTGATACCGAGGTAAAGCTTCTGACCGAAATCAAAATGATAAGTGCCTACGCTGAGCGTGTTGAAGACACCCACGGTATCTATGACACGGTCCTCGGTCGTGATACCGATAAGCGGCTCAAAGCTCATGTGGATTGCCACACCGTCGGAAATCAGTTCGTTGAGTGTGTCGGATGAAACGGCCGCGGGATTGACCGTCAGCAGTACCTCGTCAATTTTGTTATCCGATGCAAATTTTCTTATGCCGCAGATATCGGGAATCACCCGTATGCCTTCAAATTCCTTTGCTTTGGTGTCATCCGTAAAGCACAGACCGCCGATTTCGTATTCGGAAAAGTCGGATGCGCAGGCGCTGGCAATCGTTTCCGCCATTTTATCTTTTTCTCCCACAATAAAGAGAGAGGTCTTCTTTGCATTATGGATATTGACAAGCTTTGTCAGATTCAGCTTTTTCCACAGACATTTGAGCAGCAGGGAAATGATGAAATACAGGCCATACATGGTCAGTATCATCTGACGCGAAAATACGGTACCGATTTTGAACACGTAAAAGATTACACTGGCTGAAAGAAGATTGTATACCGTCAGCAGAATCGACCTGATGATTTCCTCGTAATACGGGCGCTTAAGTATGCCGCTGTACGGATCAAAGAACAGACAAATCACGATACTCAGCAGGCAGACGATGAAGAGCAGGGGAGTCCACGCGCTGCTGTTGACGAAACTGTAATCCCCGAATTTGATGCGGTAGGAGGCAATGAATGAGGCGGCGATTGAAATCAGATCAATCAGCAAAAAATCAAGATATGAGCCGATTTTATCCCTGTCATTCACTTTTATCCCTCCTTATCGTCACAATCAGCCAATTTTACAAATATATTATATCACAACTTTTATTTTATTCAAGTAAAATATGCGCTTCGGCAAAATAAAAAAGCCCCACCGTGTGGGGCTTTATCTGCAATTATGACTCTGCGGAAACCTTCAGCAGCTCTCTGATGGTCGTTACGCCTTCGATTACGTACTGACCTGCCGCCTGACGAAGGGTGTGCATTCCTTCCTCAAGAGCGATTTTCTTAAGAGTTTCCGTGTTGGATTTGATTGTGATTTCGTGCTTGAGTCTGGGGGACATTTCAAGAATCTCATAAACACCGGTACGGCCGAAAAAACCTGTATCGTTGCAGAGAGGACATCCGCCCGGCTCATAAATGGTAAGGGGCTGGTCAACGGGATATTCAAGCAGCTCTTTTTCGTCATTGGTAGCTTCTCTGGGCTTCTTGCAGTGAGGACAAAGCTTACGGATAAGTCGCTGAGCAAGCACGCCTACGACTGAGTCTGCGATAAGGTATGATTCAATACCCATATCAAGAAGACGGGTGATGGTAGCGGTTGATGAGTTTGTATGGAGTGTACTTACAACCAAGTGTCCTGTGATGGATGCCTGAACGGCGATGTTTGCAGTCTCAAAGTCACGGATCTCACCGATCATGATAATATCGGGGTCCTGACGGAGGATTGAACGCAATGCGGAAGCGAAGGTAAGACCTGCTTTTGCATTAACGTGAACCTGATTAAGACCTTCGATATTTGCTTCGACGGGGTCCTCAACGGTGATGATGTTAACGGATTCGTCATTCAGCTCGGAGAGGGCGGTGTAAAGAGTTGTAGATTTACCGGTACCGGTAGGTCCTGTTACGAGGATAATGCCGTTGGGGTTTGAAAGAATATGGTCAAATCTCTTGAGCTCGTGTTCTCTCATACCGAGCTTATCCTTTGTCCTTGTAAGGGCAACGGTGGATGCAATACGCATTACGACTTTTTCGCCGTAGCAGGTGGGAAGCATAGATACACGGACGTCGTACTCGCCGCGGTCAACTTCGATGGTGATACGACCGTCCTGAGGTTTACGCTTCTCGGAAATATCCATACCTGCCATAATTTTAAGACGGGTAACGATAACGGGCATCAGGTTGATGTCGTAGGTCATGACCTGCTTGAGCGCACCGTCGATTCGGAAACGGATAACGACCTTAGTTTCGTGGGCGTCGATATGAATATCGGAGGTTCTCTTACGGACTGCCTGCTCAAACATTGAGCGTACAAGCAGTACGACGGGAGAGTTATTGAGTTCTTCTTCACTTTCGCTCTTTTCGGCTGCAAGCTGCGCAAGCTTTGCCTCACGCTCTTTGTTGAATTTTTCAACGGCGTTCATGGTCTCTTCCGAGCCGAAATATTTATCGAGCAGGTTATTGATATCACCGGCGGTGGCGATTACGGGCTCAACTTGGCATCCTGTGATAAGCTGAACGTTATCAATGGCGACCATATCGTTGGGGTCGGTCATTGCTACTACGAGTACGTCGTTGTTTTCATCGGCATACTCAAGGGGAATAACGTTGTTTTTACGAAGGTCCGCGCCCTTCATGAGCTTGAGAAGTCCCTCGGCTATGTCGATACCGCGAAGGTCTCTGTATTCAACGCCTGTAAGGATGCTGGTACCCTTTGCAATGGCAACCGCGTCGCAGGCCTTGGAATCGATAAGAGCGTCAACAAGAGTACAGTTGTTCTTTTCCTGCCACTCAATCGCGTTGTTATATTTTTCCTCGTTGATGAATCCTTCCTGGAGAAGAATTTCGGCTATGTTTTTCTTTCCGACTAATGACATGATTTGCCTCCATGAGAATATTTGCAATTTTGCTAACATATATTATCCTTCATTTATCCTGTCATGTCAACAGTAATTTGAACTTTTACTATATTCGGGAAAATATTCGCGGAATTTTTATACAATTTGCTCAATAAAATCCAAGTTTCTGTTGCATTCGGGATTCGCCTGGCATATAATAGTCAAGTCAGAAAATACGGAAGGAGCAATCGGATGTCTTCATTGATCAACAAGGCAAAAGGCATCGTTTCCGATGTTTTTACCTATTGGAAAAAGCCCCCGAAGGGCAGATATATGACCTTCAGGGAAATCGGTGCCTACAGCTTCGGCGGTATCGGCGCTTACTGTATCATCACTCTGGGTACGGCATGCCTGCTGGCAACGGGAAACACCCTGCTTACCAGCACGCTGGGTATTGACCCCACCGATATGTACGTTATGTACGTAATTGCCGTGCTTGCGAATATTCCCCTGACGGGCATACGTGCAAATATCATTGATAATACGAGAAACAAGGCGGGCAAATACAGACCCTACATAGTGAGAATGGGCATTCCCACGGCTTTGATATGTACCGCCATGGTCTGGTTTCCCTATCAATCCCTGAGCAGGTTCACGGGCGAAGGTCAGATTTTCGGCGAGGACAGAGCTTACGTGGCAAAATGCGCCATTGTAATGCTTCTGAATCTTCTTCTCCATTTCTTCTACTACTTTTTCTACGATGCGTACGAAAATCTTATCCACGTTCTCTCTCCCGATTCTCAGGAAAGAGCGGACGTTTCCTCCGTCAAGAGCATAGTCTATTCCCTTGCTCCCACCCTCGTGAATCTTTTTACGCCGATTATTGCACAGAATATTTTCCATACCAATTCAACGGATATCAGGGTTTACCGTCTTCTTTATCCCATACTCTGTATCCTCGGTATAGGCCTTTGTATCGTCGTTTACAAAAACACAGAGGAAAAAATCGTCCAGGCACGTACTCATGTTGTACAGGTCAAATTCGTTGATGCCATACGTGCCGTTGCAAAGAACAAATATTTTTGGATTATTTCCCTTGCCGGCTGGATTGGCTTTCTTGAGAGCGCATACGCGAACATTATGTACTGGCTTTATAACTACGGCGGCTCCTGCAACGGAAACCAGTACGGAATTATCGTTACCATATACGGCAATGCATCCCTTTGGGGTATGCTCCTTGCACCCTTCCTCATCAGAAAATGGGGTAAGAAAAAGGTGCTTGTCGTTACGAATCTGTTCAACATACTGTTCATCCTGCTGATGCTTCCCGCGACCCTTGAAATCAGCGCCATTACGATATGGCTCGTGCTGGGATGCCTTTATCTCAACGCGTTCATGGGCTCGTTTGCCCTTATCCTCAATCCGTCCATTCAGGCGGATATCCGTGATTATCAGCAGTTTGTTACAGGTGAAAGAATCGACGGTATGTTTTCTGCCGTTGCCACTATCGGCACGGTTATCACCCTCGCAACGTCCTCCGTTCTTCCCATTGTTTATGAGAAAAACGGACTTACCAAAGAGGTGGCGGCAAGGGTAACGAGTGACCCTGCCATCCTTTCGAGAATGATAGGCGACAAGACCGTCGGCCAGATTCTATCCGAGCAGTTTGCTCAGGGTCAGGATAACTATCTGAACGCAAATTCCGCGCTCTACGATCCCGATATTCTTCTCAAGCTTCTTCACGTTCTGATTATCTTTTCCGCCGTGGGTGCCCTTGCAAACGTAGTTCCCTATTTCTGGTACGATTTTAACGAAACCAAACAGAAATCCGTGGTCAGAGCGCTCAAAATCAGAGCGATGTTCGAGGACTACGGTAACGGAATGCTTAAAGACAGAGACCTTGTTGAAACCGTTGATATCATTAAGAAAGCGGATGAGCTCAAGGATATCGTTCCCGCGGAAATCAGTAAAAATGATTACAGAAAAATCAAGGATAAATCGCAGCGTAAAGAGGCAAAGAAAGCGTACAAGGAAAATCTCGCGCTCAACGAGGAAATACAGATTGCCGCATTCGTCATGCAGGAGGTCAACAAGTTTTCCTCACCGCTTTACGTACATAAGCTTGAAGCGGGTGAATCCGTTTTGGCCGAGGGACTTGAGGGTATCGCAAAATATGAGCTTCCCAAGGTCAGAAACGAATTGAAAACGGCGAAAGCCATGCCGAAATCAACAAACGGCGAGAAGGAACTCCGCAGTGCCTGCATTGACGTTGCAAGAAGCAAGATTTCAGCATACAGGGCGTACCACAAGTACTTTGACGGCAAGAAGAAATTTGCCGAGCCGGATTTCATAATTCTTCAGGGCTGGTATGATGAAGAGGATTTCTGCGATAAGGAAATCAAGGAAACCAATGCAAAAATCACCGCCGCCAAAAAAGCAAAGAACAAGCCGGCCGAAAGAGCCCTCAAATATGAGGCTAATCAGCTCGTCACAAGGCGTAAGGTTGCACGTGAAATGTCGCAGAAGGAAATGGATAATCACGCGTTTTTCAACCGTGCCGCAAAGCCCTATCTTGATGCCGCAAAGCTTATGAAGCAAAAGGAACAGTACGGCAATCTTGAAGAAATTTTCGCTCTCTATGACGACGCGAAGGCACGTCTTGAAGCGGAAGAAAACGAAACGGATACGGTCATTGCATAATAAAAATCCCACCGGCTGAGTCGGTGGGATTTATCTTTATGTCCGTACTTATCTGAGTATGCCTTCAACGGGAAGCTCAATGTCGTAATCGGGGAGCCACTTTCCGTTGAGCATATCTCTTGCTCTGAACTGTACACTGCTGTCGTATGCGTATACAATGTAGCTGAGGCAGTGTCCGTTTTCGGAGCCGTCCTTGTTGTTTACGCTGAATGAGGGAAGGCATACGGAATCAAAATATCTGTCGCCGTCGCTGATTCTCTCATAGGTGTATTTGCCGAAGCCGGTATGCTCGTGACCGGAGATGAATATCACGTTTTTGTGGCTGAGCAGTATTTCCTTCAACGCGTCGCTCTGCTTGCCGATTGAACCGGCGGAATCAATGGGAGAATTCCATACGTCGGGCAGACCGTGGGTGTCCTTGAGGGGCTGATGTACCATTACGAATGTGGGAGTGTCCTCGCAGGATGCAAGCTCTTCGTCAAGCCATTCAAGCTGCTCGTCGCTGAGATAATTTTCTTCAAATTCCGTTCTGTCGGAGCCGAGTACGATAAATTTATATCCGTTCAGCATTTCGGAATGATGGAAGCTTTCCGCATCATCATCACCGTTGAGTGCGTTGATAAATCCGTTGAATCTTTTTGAGCTCTGACTGTAAAGACGAAGACGTATGTCATGGTTGCCTTCGCAGGCGATGTATCTTAATCCGAGATCACCGAGCTCATCGTAAAAAAGCTGATATTCAACCGCAAGGCCGTTTTCGGCAATGTCGCCTGCAATCAGCAGGGCATCAAGTCCCTCCGAGTTTCTCAGGTCCTTTGCGCCGCCCATGAAATGAGCGTATCTGCCGAGCTGGTAGTTGCCTACCTGAGGATCGGCGATGATTGCAAACGAAAGATTTGCGTCGGGGTCTGCCTTGATGATATCCTCTGTTGAGGGTGTCGCAATCGTTGTACCGGTGATGGTGCAGTAAAGTGAAAAGAATATCGCAAAGAGCTTGTAGAAAATCTTTGCAAGAAGCGAATCAAGTAACATAGTTTTCTCCTTCAGTGTAAATCTTCAAGTATTTTCCTGTCCCGTATCCAGTGCTTCCTGTAATAGCTGTTTTTCTCAAAATTATCTCCGATTTCGTTCATCCTTGAATACGTTTCGTCCTTCAGCTTTTTCATCAGGTCTGCATATTCCGGATTCTTTGCCAGATTTACCGTCTGAAACGGGTCTTTGACATTATCAAACAAAAATTCTTTTTTGTCAACCCTGTAAATTGCGTACGTGTATCTTTCCGTACGCAGTCCTCTCCATTCAAATCCGCTGCCGTAAATTGCGGTGGGACCAGTACCCATAAGCAAAGAACTGTTTTCGGTAAATTCTCCCGTCAGAATGCTGTCCTTAATGCTCTTTCCCTGCACCCCGTCCGGGATGGGAAGATTCATCATATCAAGGAGAGTGGGCATTATGTCGACCGTGTTGAAGCAGGTGACGTTCCTGACCTTCGGCAGTCTGTTTCCCCATTTCACGATAAAGGGAACACGGATTGCTTCATCATAAAAAATATTCTTTGCGTGCCGTCCCTGAGCGCCGAACATTTCGCCGTGGTCGGAGGTGAAAACGAAGATGGTATCGTCCTCTATTCCTTCGTCCTTTATCGCCTGAACGAGCCGTCCGATGTTGTCGTCGAGATTTGAAACCATCGAGTAGTATACACGCTTGTTTTCTTCGAGCATTTTTCTTTTTCCGGGCAGAAACCGGGCCCATGCATCCGCATAGCGGTCATTGTGCTTTTTGTAATTCGGGGGCAGGGGAAAGTCTGTGTCCCTGAATTTTACATAGTATTCGCCGGGCACGTTGTCCTTTGTCCACGGATCGTGGGGAGTGCCTATCGAAAGAAACAGGGCAAAGGGCTTCCCGCTTTCTTTGTGCCGACGTATTCTCTCTATCGCCATATCCGTCTGTTCATCGGGCTCGTACTTCTTGTAATACACTTTTTCGGGCGTATCAAGGTGGTAGTAGGCGTCGGGGGAGAAATATTTATGATGGAAATTATATGCCGCAAAGTATCCGTCAAATCCGAGACGGTCGGGTCCTTCGGGAATAAATGAATTTTCGGGGTTGAAATGGTCTCCCAGCTTCGCGGCATAAAGATGCCATTTGCCTATGTAAGAGGTTTCGTATCCGTTTTCATTGAGTACGTGAGCAAAGCTTTTGTGGTTGGGATTTATTCTGATTTCATTTATCACCATACCGGTTGACGTGGTGTATTTACCCGTAAGCAGTGATGCTCTGTAAGGTGCGCAGACGGGATGCCCGGAAAAAGTCCTGTCCATTATTTCACAATCCCGTGATATGGAATCCAGCATTGGCGTCCTTGCTTTTTCGTCACCGTTGAAGCCCACTGAGGAATACCTCAGCTGGTCTGCGAAGACGTATATCAGGTTGGGCTTTTTCTCCGTCATGCAATCCCTCCTTTTCTCTGAATCTGCCGTAAAATTATATCATACTGTCACGCCGTTTTCAAGTTTCGGGGTAAATGCGATTTGTATCATTCTTTTCTTGACAAATACCTGCGCATATAATAAAATAGAGTGAAATATGTTGTATTCAGCTTTGAAAGGACACATTCGCTATGCAAATTTTTGAAGAACTTAAAGCAAGAGGACTTATCGCTCAGGTTACTGACGAAGAAAAAGTACGTGAGCTTATCAATAACGGCAAGGCCACTTTCTATATCGGTTTTGACCCTACCGCCGATTCTCTCCACGTAGGTCATTTCATGGCTCTTTGCCTTATGACACGACTTCAGATGGCAGGTAATAAGCCCATCGCCCTTATCGGCGGCGGTACGGCTATGATAGGTGACCCCTCCGGCAAAAGTGATATGCGTAAAATGATGACGGCGGAGACTATTCAGCACAATGCCGAATGCTTCAAAAAGCAGATGAGCAGATTCATCGATTTTTCCGACGGAAAGGCACTGCTTGTTAATAATGCCGACTGGATTCTTGACCTTAATTACATTGAGGTCCTTCGTGAAGTCGGCCCCTATTTCTCGGTAAACAATATGCTCCGTGCCGAGTGCTACAAGCAGAGAATGGAAAAGGGCCTTTCGTTCCTTGAGTTCAACTATATGATTCTCCAGTCCTACGACTTCTATGTTCTTTACAATAAGTACGGCTGTAATCTTCAGTTCGGCGGTGACGACCAGTGGAGCAATATGCTCGGCGGCCGTGAGCTTATCCGCCGTAAGCTCGGTCTTCAGGAGGAGGAGGCAAAGGCACAGTCCATGACCATTACCCTTCTGCTCAACTCCGAAGGCAAAAAGATGGGCAAGACCGTTTCCGGCGCAGTATGGCTTGACCCGGAAAAGACCTCACCCTACGATTTCTATCAGTATTGGCGCAATGTTGCCGACGACGACGTTCTCAAATGCATCCGTATGCTCACCTTCCTTCCTCTTGAGGAAATTGATGCAATGGATAAGTGGGAAGGCAGTCAGCTCAACAAGGCAAAGGAAATCCTTGCCTATGAGCTTACGAAGCTCGTTCACGGCGAAGAGGAAGCAGAAAAGGCACAGGCAACCGCAAGGGCACTTTTCGGCGGCGGTACGGATGCGGAGAATATGCCCTCAACAAAGCTTGAGGATGCTGATTTTACAGACGGTAAGATTGATATTCTCGGTATTCTCGTAAAGACGGGTATCGCAAAGTCAAGAAGCGAAGCGAGAAAGCTCTGTGAGCAGAACGCCGTTTCCGTTGATGACGAAAAGGTAACCGATACCTATACCGCATATTCAAAGCAGGCCCTTTCCGAAAAGGCAATCGTTGTCAAAAAGGGCAAAAAGACCTTCCATAAGGTTGAGGCATGAGTACGCCTGACGAAATCTGTGCCCTTTTTATAGACATTGACGGCACTCTTACCGGCGACAATCATATCATTCCCCGCAGGAATATTGATGCGATAAATGCAGTAAGAGCAATGGGACACAAGGTGTTCATCAATACCGGCAGAAGCAGGGGAAACATTCCTCCCGAGGTGCTCAGTCAGGTAGAATTTGACGGTGTGCTTTCGGGCAACGGCACCATGTTCACCGTTGGGGATAAGGAATCCTTTGCGGATTGTATTCCCAAAAACGTGGTTGATATGATAGCCCGTCACATCTATGATAATCCTCCCTTCTGGGCGGCGTTTGAAGGCGTTGACAAAAGCTGTCTCACCACCAACAGAGACAGACCGCTTGCGACTTATCAGACCCCTGTTGCGACCTATGACGATTATGTCAGAGAGACTGCGGATGACGGTATTCAGGTGATAGCCGTCAGTAAAGACGTGGGTACGGAGTATCTTGATTCACTGTCGGATTACGTTTCCTACTTCACTTTTGATTACTATTTTGACATTGTCAGCAAGGGCAACAATAAATGCAAATCAATGGGCAAGGTTATTGATATGCTCGGCATTGACCGTAAGAATACCTTTGCCTTCGGTGACAGTGACAACGATTATGCCATGCTTGAAAGCGCGGGTGTTGCCGTCGCAATGGCAAATGCTTCCGAGCAGGTAAAAGATATTGCCGATTTCGTATCTCTCTCCAATAAGGAGGGCGGAGTCGGTTATGCCATAGAAAAACTAATTCTGAAAGGAAGACCGTGAAATGAAAAAGGTTTGTAAGACAGCCGCAAAGGTTGCTCTCGGTGCAGGTGCAGCATATCTTTTGGCAGGCGAAATAATGTATGAAGGTGTCATCAATATCAAGATGAATAATTTTATCCGTTCAAAAACGAGCAGATTTGACAATCCCGAGCTGGATTCCTTCCTGGAAAATACCGAAGAGGTAAAGACTTCAAACGAATGGTTTGACGCTCAGCATACGGGTGATACGGTTCTTTGGTCCTTCCGCCTTCGCAAGAACGTGTTTGCAAAGGTTTATTTTGCCGAGGAAAAATCACATAATTACGTTCTTTTCCTTCACGGTTATACTTCTACCCACAGAGAAATGGCTGCCTATCCCAGACATTATCTGGAAATGGGTTTCAATGCGGTATGCCCTCACATGATAGGTCACGGCTCCGATTCTACCTGCTACTGCTCAATGGGTTATTATGACAGATATCTTGCCCTTGACTGGATTGACTATATTCTTTCAATTGACAAGGATGCAAAGATTGTAATTCACGGTGTTTCAATGGGCTCCGCCACCACAATGATGACAACCGGTGAGGATCTTCCCGAAAACGTTGTTGCCGCCGTTGCGGACTGCGGATATACCTCCTGCTGGGAGGAATATCAGGCACAGATAGGTCCCATGTTCCACCTTCCCGATTTCCCCCTGCTTTATGCCGCAAATACGGTTTCAAAGCTCCGCGGAAACTTTGACTTCAAGGAAGCAGCTCCCATCAAGGCGGTTGTGCATTCCAAGACACCCACTTTGTTCATTCACGGCGAGCAGGATACCTTCGTTCCCTACGAAATGATGGTACCTCTCTATGAAGCGTGCGGCGCTCCCGATAAGGATATGCTTTCCGTTCCCAATGCCACCCACGCCGCCTCCGCATTCTTTGAGCCGGAAATGTATTGGAACAAGGTCAGAGAATTTATCGGCAAGTATATTGAAATTTAAGCACAGATAATGAGGCACACTTTACGGTGTGCCTTTTTGTGCCCGATATCAGGGAGAAATTCATGCCTGCTTTACTTACGAAAATAACCGCATTCTTCACGGCGGTCATTATGTTTTTTACCGAACTTGCTACGGTGTTTTATCCCCGTATTCCCGATGCAGAGCCGCTTTCTGAGCTTGAGAGATACTCAATTGCCGTAAAAAGGGAATTGCCGGATGAAATCTACGTTACATCCTCTGCCGGATTGAGTGCGGAGGAATTTCATACCCTCGTATGTCTTCAGGGCATCGTGGCAAAGAAAAGCCCGTGCATTTTTATAGAGGATAATTGGGCCGGCAGCAGTGATCTTGCAGACCTTGAAAAAACAGGTAAAACTCTGATCCGTACTGATGCCGACGGAAACAAATGGAATTTATATTCCCTTATCAAAAAGTTTTCTTCATTCATAGCCGACGGCGGTTGTGTCCTGTGGTCGGAATCCGAATTTGCTTACTCACTCAATGTGGCGTCTGATTTTGCTTCACTTTTCGGTTGGCTTCCCGTTACGCAAAATGTGCTTGATAAGCTCGGCGACGGAGTATTGACCGTCAGAAAGGACCTTACGGCAGAGGAGAACGGACCCGAGCTGCAAGAGAAATATTATAAGCAATTCAGAGGAAAATTCAATAAGGGTGCGGTAGTCCACGTTTCGAACAGAATGTACGGAGTGAGAGACCTTGCCATTCAGCAGGGTTGGTACTGTTTCTATACCGAGGCAGACAGAGATGGAACAGATTTTCTTAAAAAGGTGCTCAGAGATTTCGGCAGCGGCACTCATGTGCTCGGATGGGTTGAAAACGAAAAGAACTGTGTTAAAATCATATCCCGTGCCGGCTGTTCTATCTGCCCTATGGATTTCTGCAGGAATACAAGCTATCTTTCTCAGATTGAGATTCCCGTTTCCGTGCAGAAAAAAACGGCGGTCGCTCACAGCGATGAATCAAAGCATTACGTGTGTCTTTTGTTTTCCGACGGAGATAATATTCAATGGCTGATGAACGGCTACGGCGAATACTACGATAAAATACGTAATTGTGACGATGTGAATATCAGCTGGACCTTTTCGCCCTCTCTTTATGAATTTGATCCCTTTATGCACAACAGAGTGTATGAAGCGGCAGGTGAAAACAACTATTTCGTCAGCGGTCCTTCCGGAGCGACATACGCAAATCCCTCTGTATTCAGAAAAAGCGCTTTGGCGGATTTTTCAAAAGAAACCGCGGCATCCATGCTGAAAAGCAATCAGAGAATCATCACCGTTCTTGATGATTACTATCCCCGCAGTCAGGCGGATATTCTCTATTCTCTCGGTTGGTTTTCAAGATATGACAATATTGACGGAGGTCTGCTTTTCCTTGACCCCGACAGATATGAAGCGGGCAGAGGCCGTCTCTGGTTCAGCAATGACAAGCCCTTCATCAGCACCCGCCTTTCCCTTTGGAACAGTGACGGCTATGACGGTGCGACCGATGAATGGCTTAAGGAGCAGGCGGATATTATCAACGGTTATCCCGTTGATATTCACAGCGTAAACGGATATTCGCTTATCTGTGTCCATGCCTGGACAATGAAAACCTCCTCAATACGTAAATTTGTTGATTGCCTTGGCGATAATGTGGTAATTCTATCTGCCGGAGATTTTATAGAAACGATTTCCGCAAATGTACCACACAAAAATGCGGTACCCGTTACCGCTAATCAGTAAGGAGTTTGTATAATGGAAAAAAGTAAGAAATTAGGCGCCCGCCTTACCTTCAATCTTATCCTTTTCGGACTTATGGGACAGATTGCATGGGCGGTTGAGAATCAGTTTTTCAATACCTTCCTCTTCAACGACGTGGGCGGAACTCCCAAGGATATCTCCCATATGGTCGCATGGAGTGCCGTTGCCGCGGTGCTTACCACCCTTATAATGGGTACTCTTTCCGATAAGGTAAATAAGAGAAAGCTCTTTATCTGCGGCGGTTACATCTTCTGGGGCTTCACGGTTATCGCTTTTGCATTCATTACAAGAGAAAACATTGCTTCCCTTCTGGGACTTGACGATAAGGAACGCATCAGAATTATGACCGTCAATGCGGTTATCGTTATGGATTGCCTTATGACGTTTATGGGTTCAACGGGTAACGATGCGGCGTTCAATGCATGGGTAACGGATATTACCTGCGACGAAAACAGAGCCACCACCGAGAGTATTCTCTCGCTTGTGGGAGTTTTTGCCATGGTCGCCGTAACGGTCGCATTTCCCATGTGTGCCGAGGGCTTCGGCTATCCCGTCTGCTTTGAGGCGCTTGGCGGTCTCGTAATTCTCTGCGGTGTTATCGGTCTGTTTACGGTCAAGGATTCACTCAGCGGCGAAAAGAAAGAGAGTAATTTCTTCGGCGACCTTGTTTACGGCTTCAGACCCTCCGTTGTGAAGGATAATAAGCCCCTTTACCTTGCACTTGCTTCCGTAGGCGTTTACAATATCGCGGTGCAGTGCTTCTTCCCTTATATTTTCATTTATCTTCAGCATCATCTCGGCTTTGATTTCAACAAAATCGGTGAATCACTTACACCCGCAGTTATCGGTATAGCCGTCGTTGCCGTGGTCGTTGTTGTGGTCGGCCTTGTCTTCATAGGTAAGCTCATTGATAAATTCGGCAAGGCGCTTTTCGTATTTCCCACCATCGTTATTTTTGTTGCGGGACTTACATTTGCTTTCTTTGCAAAATCTCTCGGCATATTTGCTCTTGCCGCCATCCCCGTTCTTGTCGGTTACGGTCTTCTTATGATTATTCTCAATGCCGCTGTTCGTGATTTCACCCCCGAGGACAAGGTAGGTCAGTTCCAGGGTATCAGAATGATATTCCAGGTGCTTCTTCCCATGGTTATCGGACCGGCTATCGGCAATTTCGTTATTGAAAAATTCGCGGACGGTACCTATACCAATGATTACGGTGAAATCGTAAACGTTCCCGTTCCCGCCATCTTCCTTGCTTCGGCAATCGTATCGGTAGTAATCCTCATTCCCGTTATTGCCCTTCGTAAGACCTGGCAGGCAAAGGCGGAGGAACTCAAGCAGGCAAATAAATAATCATCGTTGAGAAAAAAGGAGAATATAAATATGAAAAAGGAAAACAGATTTGAAATCATTTATACGGACGGCTCCTCACTCAGCGACGGAGGAATCAGACAGATAATGGTAGATAAGGAAACCGGTATAAATTATCTGGTCTGGAAATCCGGATACGCTGGAGGAATAACACCTTTGCTTGATTCCGAAGGCAAACCGGTAGTTACAAAATAAATAATTCCCGCCGGAGAGCATAAACTCTCCGGCGGGCTTAATTATCAATATCCGTTGATTTCTTTCTTTTGCATTGCGGCAAGTATCTTACTTCTTACGTTGCCGTATTTCTTCTCAAGTGAAGAAAGGAACTGCTTTACTTCCTCTCTCTCCGTAACTCCGTCCGCAGGGCAGGAACTTGCCTTTACGGGCAGATTTTCTTTCCTTGCCACTCTTGCACAATCGCTTTCCCTTGCGAAAATCATTGGCCTTATTACCGTAATATCCGCCTTTGACAGATAGGTTACGGGCATGAAGCAGTCAAGAGTGCCGCCGTTGAACAGATTCATTATAAAAGTTTCCGCCACGTCGTCAAGATGATGACCCAGAGCCAGCTTGTTGCAGCCGAGCTCCTTCGCGGCGTTATTCAGCGCGCCTCTTCTCATCTTTGAACACAGCGAGCAGGGATTTTTTTCTTTTCTCACGTCAAAAATCAGACTTGAAAGATTGGTCGGCTTTACGGTATATTCAACGCTCAGCTTATCGCAAAGCTGTTTTATTTCGCTGAAATCTCCGTCCTTATCGCCGAAACGCATGTCCAGGGAAACGGCAACGATTTCATATTTTTTCGGATAGAAATCCCGCATTTTTGCCATACCGCAGAGCAGAGCAAGCGAATCCTTGCCGCCGCTTACTCCGACGGCGATTTTGTCGCCCTCTTCAATCATATTATATTGCTGCGAGGCGGCACGCATATATCCAAGTAATTTCTGCATTTCTACTCCACACAGACACTTTCAATGCTCACGCAGGTGCCTGTTTGCTCGTCAATATCAAATATACATCCCCACATTGAGCAGGGACCGTCAGCCGTTTCAAATCTTGCGGGCATACCCGTTCTGAGCCATCTGACGGAGGTGTCCGCCTTGATGCCGAGAATTGAGTTTTTCGGGCCCGTCATACCGATATCCGTAATGAATCCCGTACCGCAGGGCAGTATTTTCGCGTCTGCGGTGGCAACGTGAGTGTGAGTGCCGAATATCGCGGAAACTTTACCGTCAAGGTAGCTTCCCATTGCACCCTTCTCCGCTGTCGCCTCTGCGTGAAAATCAACGATTTTGATTTTGCAGTCAACCTCGTTGAGTATTCTGTCCATTGTTTCAAAGGGATTGTCGCAGTCGTCCATATATACTCTGCCGGAAAGGTTGATAACGCAGATTTTCGTTC
The DNA here is from genome assembly GCA_045598305.1 of Acutalibacteraceae bacterium. Classification (GTDB taxonomy): domain Bacteria; phylum Bacillota; class Clostridia; order Oscillospirales; family Acutalibacteraceae; genus CAG-177. Next base: position 4,515 of record JAZLLW010000004.1, on the reverse strand, counting down.
TGCCCAGATCAACGATTTCCCAACCCCTGCCGGGAGCTTCTCTGTGAAAATTGGCGGGACGGATTATCCCGCTTCTTGTATCGAGGTAATCATAGATTTCTCTTCTGCGGAATACGTGATTGCCGGTTGTGATGAAATCAACTCCGCTGTCAAAAAGATAATCTGCGGAGTGGGGGAGGATGCCGTTGCCGACTGCGGAATTTTCGCCGTTTGCGATTACGAAATCAATGCCCTTCACCTTTTTGAATGAGGGCAGTTTTTCTCTGAGAAATTCACAGCCCTTGTCGGATACAACGTCACCTATTGCGAAAATAATCATACTATCATCTTTCTAATTTGTCGTTTGCCCGATTATTTTATGATATTTGTACCTTTCTGTCAAGGCGTAATATCGGATACTGTAAAAACATTCATACAAAAAGTAACCGCCGGAGAGGAGCGAATCCTCTTCGGCGGGCTTTATGCTTTGTTATTTTGCTATGCCGAAAGCGCGAGTCTCTCTGATGAGATTGACCTTGATTTCACCGGGATAATCCATGGTATTTTCAATCTTTTCGGCGATTTCTTTTGCAAGGAGTACCATTCTGTCGTCTGAAACCGTTTCGGGCTTGACGATGATTCTGACCTCACGGCCTGCCTGGATTGCAAATGAACGCTCAACGCCTTCAAATGAAGTGGCAATGCCTTCAAGAGCTTCAAGTCTCTTGATGTAGTTCTGAAGATCCTCTCTTCTTGCACCGGGTCTTGCTGCGGAAATGGCGTCAGCCGCCTGAACGAGAATTGCAACCGTGCTCTTGGGCTCTACGTTGCCGTGATGAGCTTCAATGGCGTTGAGAATAAGGTCGTTTTCTCTGTATCTCTTTGCAAACTCGGCACCCAGAGCAACGTGGGTACCTTCCATCTCGTGGTCAAGTGCCTTACCGATATCGTGAAGAAGACCGGCTCTCTTTGCGCTCTTGACGTCGGCACCGAGCTCCGATGCCATAAGACCTGCGATATAGGAAACCTCAAGCGAATGGTTAAGTACGTTCTGACCGTAGCTGGTACGGTATCTCAGCTTACCGAGAAGCTTTACGATTTCGGGGTTGACGTTGTTGACGCCTGCATCAATGAGAGCTCTCTCACCGGTCTGCTTGATTGTCTGCTCAACCTCTTTCTTTGCCTTCTCATAGAGCTCTTCGATTCTGGCGGGATGAATTCTGCCGTCCTGAATAAGCTTTTCGATGGTAAGTCTTGCGACCTCTCTTCTTACGGGGTCAAACGAGGAAATGGTGATTACCTCGGGAGTGTCGTCAATGATAAGGGAAACACCGGTTATCATTTCGAGGGTACGTACGTTTCTGCCCTCTCTGCCGATGATTCTGCCCTTCATTTCGTCGTTGGGCAGGGGAACAACCGATACGGTCGCCTCGCTGGCGTGGTCAGCGGCACAGCGCTGAATTGCGGTGGTGATGATCTCTCTTGCAAGGTTATCCGCCTCGTCCTTCGTTCTCTGTTCAACCTCCTGAATCCTCAGGGCTTTTTCATGGTCAAGCTTGTCGTCAAGCTTGCTGATGATGTAGGACTTTGCCTGTTCCTGTGAAAAGCCGGAAATTCTTTCAAGCATTTCAAGCTCGCTGTTTTTCATGCGCTCAACTTCTTCAAGCTTTGCATCTGCGTTCTTGATTTTGCCCTCAAGCACCTCTTCCTTCTTTTCAAGGGTCTCGGTTTTCTTTTCGAGGGTTTCTTCCTTCTGGGTTATGCGGCGTTCCAGTCTCTGTACTTCGGAACGTCTTTCACGAAGCTCCTTTTCGGTTTCGGTCCTCTGCTTGTGAATCTCATCCTTTGCTTCGAGAATTGCTTCTTTTTTCTTTGCTTCGGATGCTGCGATGGCATCGGAAAGAATTTTGTTAGCTTCTTTTTCGGCTGAGCCGATAGCTGCTTCGGCAACCTTTTTTCTGTGCTGACCGCCGATAACGAATCCGATGATGCCTCCGATTATGAGAGCAGCAGCCGCTGCAATTACGGGAACTAAATATGCGGGCATTTTTTGCCTCCTTTCAGATTTTTGTGAGTGCGGTTATCCGCTTTATCGTATTGAAGTAAGAAATTCAATAATGATGCATATCAAGATATAGTATCCATAAAACACCACATTGCTATATTATACTAACTGTGGTATATTGTCAAGCAATTTCTGTATATTTTGTGCAATTTATTATTGACAATCCCAACATATAGTGATAATATATCACCAAATATTGAAATCTTTGAGGCAGAGCCCTGCCGAAATGTCGGATTTACAGAGAGTCATTCCGCGGCTGAAAGAGTGACATTCCGTATTGTCGGGGTACCACTGCCGAGTGTGTGGCGAAACAAGTCACGCCGTACGGCTGCGTTAAAGCTTCAGAGTGCCGGCTTATGGTCGGAACAGCGGGTGGAACCGTGGGATGTAAATTATATCTCACCTCGTTATTCGGGGTGGGATTTTGTTATTTGTGAAAGGATGATAGCTATGGTAAAGGTTACCCTCAGAGACAATGTCCGCGAATTTGAAAACGGCATCAGTGCATACGAAATCGCAAAGAGTATCAGCGACGGTCTTGCAAGAGCTGCCTGCGTATGCAAAATTGACGGTGAAGTCAAAGATTTAAGAACTGCAATTGATAAGGATTGCACCCTTGAAATTCTTACGTTTGACGATGATGACGGCAAGAGAACTTATCGCCACACCGCTTCACATATCCTTGCTCAGGCAGTCAAGCACCTCTTCCCCGAGGCAAAGCTTGCCATCGGTCCCGCAATCGAGAACGGCTTCTATTATGACTTTGACGTTGAAAAGCCCTTCACTCCCGATGACCTTGAAAAGATTGAAGCGGAAATGAAAAAAATCATCAAGGAGAATCTTCCCCTTGAAAGATTTGAAATGACTCCCGCCGAAGCAATCAAATATTACGAAGACCTCGGTGAAATTTATAAGGTAGAGCTCGTTAAGGAACACGCAGACAAGGGCGAAAATATCAGCTTCTATAAGCAGGGTGATTTTACCGAGCTCTGTGCAGGACCTCACCTCGGCTCAACCGGCAAGGTAAAGGCATTCAAGCTTACCTCCGCAACCGGTGCTTACTGGAGGGGAAACGAAAAGAATAAGATGCTCCAGAGAATTTACGCAACCGCTTTCACAAAGAAAGAGGACCTTGAAGCGTATCTTGAAGCTATTGAGGAAGCAAAGAAGAGAGACCACAGAAAGCTCGGCAGAGAGCTCGGACTTTACGTTCTCCGTGACGAAGCACCCGGTATGCCCTTCTTCCTTCCCAACGGTATGATTCTCCGCAACACTCTTATTGATTACTGGCATCAGGTACATAAAAAGTGGGATTATCTTGAAATCTCCACTCCCCAGATCATGAAGCGCTCCCTTTGGGAAACTTCAGGTCACTGGGAGCATTATCACGACGATATGTTTACCACCGTAATTGAGGATGAGGACTTTGCAATCAAGCCCATGAACTGCCCCGGCAGTATCCTCGTTTATGACCTTGAGCCCCATTCATACAAGGAACTTCCTCTTCGTTACGGCGAACTGGGCAGAGTTCACAGAAACGAGCTTTCCGGCGCTCTTCACGGTCTTTTCCGTGTCCGCTGCTTCACTCAGGACGATGCTCACATCCTCCTTGCTCCCGAGCAGATTACCGACGAGGTAGTCAGAATTGCTCAGCTCTTTGACGAAGTATACGAGTTGTTCGGACTTCCCTATGAAATTGAGCTTTCCACCATGCCCGAGGACCATATCGGCTCCGAAGAGGACTGGGAAATCGCCACAAACGCCCTTGCAAACGCCATTACAAGCGTAGGCAAGACCTATATAATCAACGAGGGCGACGGTGCGTTCTACGGACCCAAGCTTGACTTCCATATCAAGGACAGTCTCGGCAGGACCTGGCAGTGCGGTACCATTCAGCTTGACTATCAGCTTCCCGGCAGATTCAACCTTGAATACACCGGCTCAGACGGCGAGAAGCATACTCCCGTTATGATTCACAGAGTTGTATTCGGCTCAGTTGAAAGATTCCTGGGTGTCATCACCGAGCATTTCGCAGGTGCGTTCCCCCTGTGGCTCTCTCCCGAGCAGGTAAGGATTCTTCCCATTGCCGACCGTCATCACGATTTTGCCGCCGAAATCAATGCAAAGCTTGATGCTGCAGGTATCCGCGGTACTGTTGATACCAGAAGTGAAAAGACCGGTTATAAGATTCGCGAAGCGGTTATGAAGAAGATTCCCTATATCATCGTTCTCGGTGACAAGGATATTGAAAACGGTACCGTTTCCGTTCGCCGCCGCGGTGAAGAGCAGTCCGTTGCGATGACTCTTGACGAGTTTATTGCCATGGCAAAGGCGGATATTGACTCCAAGAAAATCTGGTAAGCCGATAATCCGAAAAAATTTCTTAAATAGAAGGCGTTTTGTGAACTTTTATGTTTACAAAACGCTTTTACTATGTTAATATATCTGTTGGTATTTTTATCCAAACAAAT
>JAZLLW010000003.1:0-142021 GCA_045598305.1 Acutalibacteraceae bacterium | reverse complement strand
GTTCAACACATTCAGCCCATCGTCGTCAAAGTCATAAGCATTGACAAAACCGTCCGTGTTTTTCTTGCAAGCCCACTCACAAGCCATTTCGTCAACTTTGGTGCAGTAGAATCCCTGTCCGTAATCATTGTGCGGGTTTCCGATATTGATATCCGGTACTTCAATAATATGATCAGTCCCGTGTAAAAGTTTTATCGTGCTCATAGTGCATTCTCCTATATCATTGTGATGTTACGGTTTTATTGTATCATTGTGATGTCAGTTCGTCAAGTGATTCGCAAAACATTATTCAAAAGAATCCGAGAATATGATAAAGCATCTGCCGCAAAACGACGGATGCTTCGTTTGGAATTTTCGATTTATATCTCATCCTTCAGGTAATCCGCGTAGGGGGCCTTTGATGTAACGAAGGTATCAAACGCGAACTGTGCACCGAGGCGGAAGCCGGTGATGAAGCTGTCGAGGGTGGACTCGCCGTTGACGGATGCCCAGGCATCAACATACTGAAGAAACCGTTTCTTTTCCTCTCCGGAGAGTTTGTCCGTTAGGAAGTCCTCGCTTTCGTTCAGCGTCTGCATATCGTGCTGCACCTTTTTGTTCTGCTCGGAGCTTCGCGCCTGCGGGTCGATATTGCCGTAGTAAAACTCTTCTATGATATTTTTCATGGCAGTTTCTCCTTAAAATATTGAGAAACCCGTGCGTCCATGCCGTAAAAATGTAGTATTTTCAATGATTTTTGTGGGTGTGCTCTCAGGTTAGTTATCCTCAAAAATGAGAAGTATACCGGGAACGCCATTCTCGGAAAGACATATAAGCCCGATGTACTTTCAAAACGTCGGATGAAGAATACTGGACAAGCCCCAATGTACTACGCAGAGAATACTCACCCTGCGATCATTACTCAAGAAATGTTCAATATGATACACAAGTCAAGGAATACAGTCGACAGATGGCTGAGCTGCAGCGGCGGCAACAGGAACTAAAAGAAAAATCCAACCAATATGCTGAAGCGAAATACTGGTTGGATGAATTCAAAACGCATATCCACACCGGCGATTGCATGAACGCCGATGATGCTATGATAATGCGATCCATGGTGGAGAAGATCATCGTATTCGATGACAGGATAGATATACATCTACGGTGTGGAGTCGTGGCGCGTAAAAAATATATGTAGATGACAAATACCGGCATGAATCGCATGTTACCAATGATACAATATATCAATTTGAAGTATTAATCAATGGATTGCGTATGGTCATACCAAAAGTTGCATTATAATGTGCAACTTTTTCGCTTTTACCTATATATATGATTTCTATACAACTAAATAGCACAAGATATTGTGTTATTTGAACGAGAAACGTTGAAAATTGGAAGGAGATGTGACATAATGCATTTTACGGTGGTGATAAATATGAGAAATCCCAATGCGCTAATAGCAATGGCGCAAGTTGCCCAAAATGCTAACAACCCATATGAGGCATTCTGCGAATACATAAAATATTGTATTTTTTCAAATACTTCGAGCATAATGGCATTATCCGAGATTAGATCGGCTGTTGGCAAAGAATTTGGCCTTTATATGCCTCATAACGTTTTAATAAAATGTCTGTCCTATATCGAGGATATGGATATAATCACATTTGACACCCATCAGATTAAACGAGTCGGATCTTTTGATACAGAAGCATTTGACCGCGAGAGAGAAGCATATCGTGCCACTGAATCAGCTCTTATTCAGGCGTTGATGCAGTATGGCTCAAAATACAGCCGAGAGTGGACAACGGAATACACTCGAAATCTTTTAATAAAGACTCTGGATCGAAACGGCCTTGCATACGATATTTTCCTTCATGATGGCAATACTACGAACGAATCTCAGCAGCCAACTATAAGTGAGAGCGTAGTAGAGGAAATGCTTCCTGATGACGAAGAAATTGATTCGGAGGACATTGCTAACCAGCCGTTGTTTTCTGATGACTATTTCGTTGGCAAATTCATCGAAGAAACGTTGTCAAGCGATACTATTCAGAAGGATTACTTGAAGAAAATCTGCGAAGGTCTCATGCTTTGTGTGGGAACTTATCAACTCCCAACAGCAGAGACAAATGGATGTGCACCGCAGATAAAAGGAACAAAGTTTTTCTTCGACACAAGATTACTACTGCGTTTTCTTGGATGCGCGAACGAAGCGGCAGTATCTGCGGCTAAAGAACTGGTTACAATCATCCAAAACGGTGGAGGAAGAATTTATTATTATCCTCAGACGCAGCAAGAAATGGAACGTGCTTTTGAGAATGCGGCAAAAAGCTTGTCTTATGGCTATCCTCTTGTTGACGATGAAATGCGTTTATATGCAATACGCATACAGAACAACCCTGCAATTATATCTGCAAAAAAAGCAAGTCTGACGAGTGAATTGGCAAAAGCCGATATACATCTTGCTCCTCACGAAACTTTTACAGACAGTGAACGTATACATTTTGGCTTTGATCAAGCTGATTTGCAACAGTACATGCGTAGCAATTTGTCTTGGGATACTCAGGTAATTGATAATGACGCCTTAGCAATATGGGAAACACATATGCGGCGTCAAGGTAATTACAGCGAATATTGCGGAACTGGAGCACAACTTCCGGTGTTTGTAACAACCAATTCAAGATTAATTGGTATCGCATTGAAATTCCGTGAAAACAGATCAGGAATATCTGCTCTTTACGGCTGGAAGCAAAACCGTTTGCCTGTGATAACAGATATTAGGTTAACCTGCAGATTATGGTCGCCATCAGAACACAGTGAACGAATGTCTCTGCTCTATTTAATAGCTAACGCTATTGCGGCAAAACATCCAACAAAACGCTATTTAAGTAGTATCCGTGAGTTTGCAATTCAATTAGGCAAACAGGCACCAGAATATTCCGAAATATGCTTACCAGCATATTTCGACGATGCGGTTACCGAGTCCATCCTTAACAATACGATGGGCGATGAAGAAAAACTGGACATAAACAGCTTTGCAACGTCTATCGCTGAATTGTCAGAATGGAGGGCGAAGGAACAGGAAGAAGTTACAAAGCAAGTAATCGCAGAACGTGATGATGTTTCAGATGAATTAAAGGATCAAACGCAAAGCATTATCGATGGTGCTGTAGAAAGCGGTCGAAAACTACTCGGCTGGAGGAAGGCAGCGCTGTGGCTTGTTGTTAAGTGGCCAGTTGCAGTAACCGTTATTTTTAGCGCAATTACAGCAGGTGTTTCGTTAATAATTGGAAACTGGCATCCTATGTGGGCAATTATTCTCCCAACACTTCTCAAAGTATTTGAAACCTGCAGCACTTCCAACTTTGTAGGTAAACCGTTGGCAAAATGGCTGTTGCCAAAAATAAGCGCAAGTATAAGCAAAAAAATATCAAAGGAACTTAGAAAAGCTGAACGGGCTCACAAAGATACCATTATCCAGCAGATCCAAGAGCAGACAGGTCTTTGGGTTGAATGCAAAAAAATCTCGGAAAGCTAACGATACTTTTGGTTCAAACACCTCATATTCCTACACCCTTTGGTGCTAATCTCGCAAAGAAATCCTTTGAAGCTCAACGGTTTCGAGGATTTCTTATTTTTTTGCATTTTGGCGATTTGTATTAATTTTCGTACTAATTTTGGTGTTCGTTTCAAAAGTTATTGAAATGCAGTTCATATTGCAGCAGCTTTTTTGAGTGAATCGTTTGCAATTTTTGCCATTGCCTCTGCTGCAATCAGATCCCTTGATTTGAACATATGAGAATATACTTTTAAGGTTGTGCTTGAGTTGGTGTGATCCAACCTTCCTGCAACAGTAACTACATCCATATCGCTTGAAATACGAGATATTTTTTCGTATAACAAGGAAGCAGCAAGGCTTTGTGACTTGCAATGACGATGACGCTGTCAGGCGGAAAAGAGCCGTATTCAAGGTGGGTTCGGATTTGTCATCGCTCGGTTATCTTGCGGCGGTCAGAACGCTCAAGCATTATGAGGGTTATAATCATCTCAATGAAATAACCTCGGATTATGACAGAATCATTTCCGAAAGAAACGAACGCCTTGAAAAAGAGCGCACCGAAAGCGAACGCATTGCGGCTGAAAGACAGCTTGACAAGGAAAGCAGAATCAGAGAGAAAAAGCTCAGAAAATAATTTTTAAAATATGTTTCAAGGCCTAAGGTTAATCCGAAGATCTTAAATTTTAATTAATGCTGAAAAATTCATAATTATATGGTAAGATGTTCCCGATGTTAATCTGCGTTGCTTTTATTTGATCAATCATAAGACTACAATATTCTCACAGAACAAAGGAGGTATCTGTATGTTGAATGAAAATATCAGAAATTTCAGAAAGGAAAGCGGTCTGTCGCAGGAAGAGCTTGCGGCAAAAATTCATGTTGTCAGGCAGACTGTTTCAAAATGGGAAAAAGGCTATTCCGTGCCGGATTCGGATCTGCTCCGCAGACTTGCAATCGAGTTGGGCGTAACGGTTTCAGACCTTCTCGGTGAAAGCGGCGATTCGGATGAGGACAGCATTCCCGAACAGCTTGAAATAATAAATGATAAGCTCGCAAATGTTGTTAAATCAAGAAAAAGAAACTTTAAAATAATTATCGCCGTTCTGCTTCTTGCGGCTGCGGCTGCGGTGTTTTTGAGATTCACTTATTTCAATCCTTATGTTGTTTATTCTATCGCAAAACCGTATGACAGCGAAACAGACCGTTATTTTGAACATATCTCTCTCGGCTATCAGACAAGGCTCGGCTTTCCTCTGAATAAGGAAACGAAAGAGCTTCTTTCGGAATTCCTCGAAAAAAGCCGGGCTATCCACAGAGATATTGACAATAATTATGATGCGCCGATGCACATAGAGGTTTCGGTTGTTACGGATAAGGATTATACGGTTGTTACCTATTCCGGAATGGCAACAAAAGACGGGAAACAGGTTGAATATATGAATAATTTCTTTGTTATGAAAAAGCTTAAATCTTCCGAAGGAAATTGATTATGAAAAAGATTATCAGAACATTATGCTTCATTCTGTCGGCAGTCTGCATCGTGTTGAATATCGGCCCCGTGATAACGAATGCGCAGGTAAATATCGGAATAATCGCCGGTTTGCTCACCGCTGCAATTCTCTTCGATTACGGCATAAAAGCCGATAAAATCAATTCCGCAATTTCAGTTATTTGGAAGAAGAAAGCCGGAAAAGCGATAATAATAGCAGCTTCTCTCTGCATCGCCGCAGGTATCGGAATCGGCAGAATTGCCGAAGGTTGGACTTTCGGAGAAGAAAAGAATGCCGACAAAAAAACTACGCCTTTGCTTATTCCATACGATGAACTTCCGGAAAGCGAGAAAGAATACGACAGAAACACAGCCCTAGCCACTTTGAAACTGATAATCAAGTTGGGATACTCAATTAGTCCTAATTACTAATATCATTAGAACGGGGAATGTTGTATGTATTGTGATGCTTTTATTTGTTATCGAGGTGATAGCAACAGTGGCGAATTTACAAATAGGTTGTATGATGAGTTGTCTAAGAATAGGTACTTAAAAGTATTCTTTGCACCAAAGTCAGTGAGGCACGGGTACTATTTTCTGGAAACCGTAGATATTCATTGAGATTTCAGGCATTTTGTGATATAATCTCATAGAACAAAGGATGTGATCTGATGAAAGAAGAGTGCCTCATCTGCAAAGTTCCCCTCGAATATCTGAATGAAGATATTCTGATGGAGTGCGCGATTTGCCACAAAAAAGAACTCAGCAAGACAAGATGCGTAAACGGTCATTATGTCTGCAACGAGTGCCATACCAAAGGCATCGACAGCATCTTCGGCGTCTGCCTTGCGGAAACGTCAAAGGATCCCGTGGAGATTCTTAACAAAATGATGGCACTTTCGTTCTGCCATATGCACGGTCCGGAGCATCACATCATGGTCGGTGCGGCACTGCTGACAGCATATAAGAACGCCGGCGGCGACATCGACCTTTCCAAAGCGCTGACCGAGATGAAAAACCGTGGGCAGCGCGTTCCCGGCGGTGCTTGCGGATTCTGGGGTGCCTGCGGTGCCGGTATCAGCACGGGCATGTTTATCTCAATCATTTCCGGTTCTACGCCGCTTGCAGGTGAACCTTTCGGTCTTTCCAACCGAATGACCGCAAAATCGCTTGACGCTATCGGCTCGGTAGGCGGTCCTCGCTGCTGTAAGCGGGATTCCTATCTCTCCATTCTTTCCGCTATCGACTTTGCGAAAGAGCATTTCGGCGTTGAAATGGAAAAGCCGGAGATCGTCTGCGAGTTTTCACCGCGAAACAATCAGTGCCTCGGTAAGCGTTGTCCTTTCTCAATGGCAAATCACAATAAATAACTCAGCCCTATGTACGGAGCAGGTTTACGCCTGCTCCGTTTCTTCTTCCTCAAAAGAATCATCCTCACCGTACTCCTCCGGGGCTGTCGTTTCCACAACAGTCGTTTCTGCTGTCGGTTCGGTTTTCATAATTAAGTTGTTAATGAACAGAATTGCTTCGTAATTATTGGGAGAATACAAAAAATTACGGACTTTTAATGCGCCAACATTATTATCTATTGAGTACGCTTGTTCGTCAAAAGAACATTCAGCAAATCCAATGTCTGGCATCAATGAACCTTCAGCCATACTTGGTTTAATTTCTTATCATATTGAATCGGGGAATAATTATCGGATTTCTACATTTTGACCGCAATAATTATCAGAAAACGTCTTTTTATACAGATGTTACATAAAATTGATTGAAAATATTGATTTGTATGGTATAATTTTCACAATAATATTACTGCAAAGGAGAAAAGGTATGAAAAAAACGACTAAAGCCCTCGCGGTTATTCTTGCTCTTCTTACGACAATGTCATCTTTTTGTCTTACTTCTTTTGCTCAGGATACTCAGGAAGACCCCTATGCAAAGTTTAAGGAAGGCATAGGTTACGTTGCCATAGGCGACAGTTTTACACGTGGTTACGGTGCAGGCGAAAACTGGCAGAATGAAATCAGCCGTAATGACACTTACGGAGATTTTGAATGCCGTAATGTTGCCGCATCATATCCCAATCTTGTTGCAAATGCTCTCGGGCTCTATGCCCCGGATGATATCCGTGATACCGACGCTGAATTTTGGCCGATTGCTCACGATGCACTTTCCACGGCCTACATTCTTGACCTTCTCGGAATAGAAGATAACTACCGTGATGAAGAGTTTCTCTATGCAAGGTCATATATGACCAGACGCTATGAGACAGACCTCGCCTATTTTGGTGACCCCATGAGTTATGCGGTTGACGGGCAGGGGACTTATGATAATACCGGCGAAGTAATGAGCGTTCGCGAAATGATAAAGAACGCAAGTCTTATTTCCGTTCAGGTCGGTCAGGCGGATATAGTATATAAAGCTCAGATTTTCGGCCTTGATAAGCTTAACCTCGGCGATATCAAGAGTCTTCCTTCCGGCATCGGCAATATTATCAGTCTGCTTTTTAATTACTTTGATTACTGGAAGAGCGCATATCCTCTTCTTCTTGACTATATCAAGGAAAACAATCCGGATGCAACGGTTGTACTCATAGGTACAATGAATCCGATTAAGAATGCAACGATTGCCGATGATTTTCCGCTTAAGATAGGAGGTCTGATCAACATTATTTTTGATATTATGAATGCATATACAAGATTCTGGGCATTCAAATACGGTTACCTTTTTGTTGATATTTCCGACGTTGATACACCTTCTTCGGTAACGCAGACGTCTATCGGTCATATTCTTTCGCTGACTGATGAAACAGAATTCGGTCTTCAGGCCCATCCGAACACAGACGGTTATGCCCGAATTGCCGAAAAAGTTGTTAAAGCAATAGATAACAGTCTTGCAAAAGAATCTCTTAAGACAAATTTCAGCTTTGAAGCTCTTTTCCTGATTATCTTTGATAATCTCAGAACGGCTTTTTCAAAATTTATACCTGTCTTTAAGTAATCAAAATAGTGCGAAGAGCATGCGGGCAGGTAAGATGTTTCCAATGCGAAACGCGATAACAGAGCAAAAACAAAAACAGCATCCGGCACGGTTCAGATTGTTTCAGATCTAACCGTGCCGGTGTGCTTTATCTGTCCCTTCCGAACAGATTGTCGTTATACTTGAATATCATTTTGCCGTTATCAAAAATCACGTCTTCATATCCGAAGGCATCGGGATTCATTCCCAGATTGGCGTTTTTGATAAAAGCTTTTCCGCTTTTTGCATTTCCGTTTTCGATCCCGATGCGGTAATTTCCGCTTTTCTGGATGTTGAATTTAAGCTCTTTTGCTTCCCATTCCGGATTATCAAAGCTCACGGATGCGATAATTTCATCGGTATCCGTATCTCTGACAAAAAGCCGGCATTCGGCATTTTCCGTTCTGACTTTCGCTCTGAAATCCGCTTTTGAATTTTTCTCTATGTATATGCCCTGATAAAGTGCGGTATTGCCCTTTTCAAAGGATCGGATATAGCCGTACTTACCGTTTTCGTCTTCGTCAACGCCGACACAGTTTTCGTCGCTGTTCTTTTTCATTGCCCAGAAGCAGCGGCCGAGCTGAAAACTGCCGTTTTCAAAGCGGGTCATGGAATGATAGTAATTCATATCGCTGATTGCGGTTTCAAAGAAATTGCATTCGATGCCGTCAATAATATTATCCTCAAATCTTACGGAGGTTACGGGCGGATTACCGCCTCTGTCGGTGTAAGGATTAAACAGCCATACACCCATTGTTTCAAAATGGTTATGATGAACGTAAACGTTTCTGACCTCAATTTTTTCCGGATCGGGGCAGTCTATTCCCCATAAAATCATACCGAATGCCTTACAGTGATTGGTTATAAGGTCATTATGGTCAATTTCTATGTTTTCACTTGCCTGCGGCTCGTCGGATGACCACCACTCGGATTTACGGGGATCTCTGTAAGAGGAGAAAATATATACCGCGTCATCACCGGTGAACATTCTGCACCCGGTGATTCTTATATTCCTGCAGTTCATAAGGCAGATGCCGTCGCCGTTGCCGTGCGTCCAGTCGGAGATTTTCAGATTGCTGAAAAGGCCGTTGCTGCTCGTGAAAGGCATAAGTGCATAGCCGTGGTAATTCTTTATCGTGATGTCGGAAATTTCAAAATTATCGGCGTGATAAAATCCTATGGGGCAGGTCTTGACCGTCTTGTTTGTGTCGTCACACTGCGCCATAATCAGCGTTCCGTTGCCTTTTACGGCAAAATCATGGGAATATTCGGGAGCGTAGATAAACGGATAATTTTTATACCATACGTGGCTCCATTTGATTTTTTCATCGTAGTTATGACCGAAAATTACATCATATTTTTCATACCCGTCACCTACGGGCTTAACGTATGTTGAGCTGTCGTTATCCTGCAGCAGCACCGTGCCGTCATTAAGCTTCAGCGTGACATTGCTTTTTATGACGATGCCCGAGGTGAGATAGGTGGTATCCGGGCTGAATTCAACCTCGCCGCCGCCGTTTGAATAAACGAAATCAATGGCTTCCTGGATGCTTTTCCGGTCATTGGTCGTACCGTTGCCCTTCGCACCGAATTCCGAAACGTTAACCTTCATATTTGTGCTCCTTCCAACATGAATACGATACTATTATAGAGCAAAAGCATAATGCTTGCAATGCTTTTTGCATTAACTGCTGTGCAGGTTACGTTCACGCCCGTTAATTCGCATAATTCGCGGAAATAACAGATGCTGTTACGCGGGATATACGGTTTATTATTTGCGTGAACGAATATATAATTTACTCAAATCAAAGGAACGGTACAAACCCGCAAGACTTAAAACGGAGATGATAAAATGATTACCTTGTTTGTATTGACTGCTTTGATATCGGCAATGGTTCTGGCGTTCAAGGTGATGCTTACGGTCGTAAAGGTATTCTGGAAATTATCGTTCGGCCTAATTGAAGCAGGGCTTGTGATAGCCGTGATATTCGTAATACTCTGCATTATCTGATACCGGAGAAAGAGGTGATTTCCCGTGACCGCAAAAGGAAGGATTCGTGCAATCCGTCTTTCGGAAAAAATCAGAAGAAATCCCGGATATGCCGCAAGAATCGGCGTAAAATCGGAAATAAGGGAATTGCCTAAGCAGCTTAAAAAATGCTCCTGAATAAATTTTAATTTTCCCGGAGGTAATATCTGTTCTCCTTTCCAAATGTATTTTCCTTCTTTCTTAATATTTCTCTCCAAAATTCTCCTTAATACATTCTATTCCCGATATTACCTCTATGATCAGAGCCGCGGATTATGCACCGCGGCTCTGATTAATTCCGGCAAACGACGATAAAGCCGCTCCCGTATTTACGGGGACGGCCTTATCATATTATTCATTCGCGGAAACCGCATTTGGGACAGATACCGTTTTCATCCAGCTTGATTCCGCATTTCGGGCAGCGGTCAACCGTACCCTTTACCTTAAACTCTTCGGATGCGGTATTGTCACCACTGCGGAAGGTGATTTTGCGGATTTTGAGTTTATCCTTTAGCAGGTCGTATGCGATTTTTATCATTCCCTCCACCGTCATGCTTTCCTTCGTGACTACAAGGCGGCATTCGGGAAAAGCGGTCGCAAGGTCCGTGCGGAACGCTTCGCCTCTCATCGTGTTCTGGGGATGGCCGTTTTTGATGCCCTGCTTGTCGTAAACGTCAATTATTGCGGGCAGGAGGGGATCATCCTCGCGCAGAATAAGTGCGTGATCGAAATTCTTGAGGACGTTCCATGCTGTCTTTTTGATTTCGTTGCAGGGGAATACCATATTTACGCCCGGCTCAACGCTGTCTTCAACCTCGATTGTGAAGGTACCGGTGTGACCGTGAAGATACTGTGCTTCACCTCTGAAACCGTAAAATCTGTGTGCGTACTGAATATCAAACGTGGTTATACTTCTCATAATATCCTCCGTAATATCTGTAATTTGTATCATCAAAAATTGAATCTTTATAGTCAACTGCAATTGATTTGATTGTCAGGGCAAGCGTCATAATGATAATACCCGTAATGGAAAAAGTGATTATCGTGGGGTATTCGCCGGCAAATCCAGTCATACCGACATGGCGGGCAAGTAATCCCGCATAAGCCCATATCAGCGCAAATGACGTGAACCATTTCCTGCCGATAAGCAGGGGAAGGGAGCCGACAACGGCAACTGTCACAAGAGAAATACTTGTCCATACTGTTTCCGACATACCGAAGCCGTCCCAGCCGAGCGATACCAGAAGCATTCCGGCGTTGACGGCAGAAGCGGCGATGGCCCAGCCGAGATAGGCATCAAATCCTACGTTGACCGCGATGTAACCGAGCCCCGTTCTTTCGTTTCTGTTGATTTTTCTGCCTATAACCGCAAGAGACGTGAGCAGGCCGACCGTAAAGACAAAGGAAAGAGCGATAAGATTACCGTTCAGGGAAAGGATTCTGCCGATATTCATTGCACAGCTGAATGCGAACCATATTCCGATTCTTTCCGTATCTCTTTCCGAGGCGTACCTTGAGCCGAGCAAGCCCCACTGATACAGAATGAATAACGCCATAAGCAGATAGATTACGCCCGTAATTGCAAAAGTAAAGGGAGCGGGAACGAAAAGACTCGGGTATTTTCCCGGGATATCAGCCGCCGTGCCCATACCGATGGGGATGACGTTTGCCAGTACGGTTATGATTATCATCGCCGCAAAGAATACGGTATTAACGATTTTTAATGCTTTACCGTTCATATTTTTCACTTCCGTTTATTCAACCTTCGGCAGTAAATCAGCCGTTCTTTTTCCACAGACCGTGAATGTTGCAGTAGGCGTAAACCGCCGTTACCTTTTCACCGTCGCAGAGAGCGAAGCAGGCCTTCGGGCTGTTACCGGGTTTAAGCTCCTTTCTTTGATTTCCGTTTGTTGTCTGAACGGCAATCCATTCAATGTAATGCTCGGGTGTCATGGGGTGTTCTGTTTCGCCTACGGTTACGTGAACGATACCGTCGTCAACCGTGAATACGGGTACGTGTTTTTCCTTATCGGCGTCAACTGTATTGGCTTTGATTTCTTCCATTTCTTCACCGCAGCACTCTACGGGTACGCCGGAATTGTTTACCATGGCAATGATATTGCCGCAGGCATTGCATCTGAAAAATTTCATTTTCATAAAAATTCTCCTTTTTTGTGTTTCGGTTTTAAGTTCCGATGTGTTATCGTTTCTGAGAGGCGGATCCTTCCTCTCACCAACATCATACCTGCTTATCTGCTAATTTCCACTGCCGTAAACGAAGAAAATGCTTCACGTACGAAAGTGAAATTGCTTATCGGATATGCAGTAAGAAGAAACGGGCCTCGTTCCGTAAAGAACGAAGCCCGTTATTTTTCAGCACGCTTCAACCAGCTTATACATTTCCGCCAGCTTGTCGCCTAAAATTGAGCCGAGAGTTGAGGTGTGGCTCGGAATATTCATAATGTTTATGACGGGGACGAATCTTGAATCAAATTCATTGCGGTCCTTGATTATCTGAAGGATTGACGCTGTATTTGCGGCGTCATCAACGGCTCTGTGCATTCTGCCCTTGAATTCAATTGAAAGCGAATCAAGTGCTTTTTCAAGGGAAACGGAATGAAATATTCCCGTAATCCTTCCGTATATGCGCTGAAGGTCGATCCAGTGCTTGCAGAAAAATTCGTCATATTTCAGGTCAAGACCCTTTGACGTGCATTCCCTGATAATTTGTTCATGGTCGCTGTCCGACCACTGGTATATCCTGTATTTTTCGTAACCTATCCATCGGGAAAATTTATCCATTGCTTCGTCAAATGTCGGTGCGGTGAGAATATCGCTTTCCGTAATACCCGTCAGCTCGGTAATTGCTTTTGTCATGTGCGAGTATTCGGGCCTTACAAACAGGTCAAAGCTGTCAACGTATTCATAGTTTTCGTTAAGCTTTATCGCACCTATTTCAATTACTTCGTTTTTGCATTTTCTTCTCATTGTACTGTCGTTCACGCGTATGAATTCAAGGTCAATTATGATATGCTGCATTTTTAATCCTCCCTGCATCGTTTTATCCTATGATAGTAAAATATCACATTTACGGTCCGAAAAAACGGACTTTATTGTCGGAGTACATATTTTGTGACGGGTATTGAATATCATAAGAATATTTGCTATCATTTAATCATAACCACTCTTGAACGGAGGAAAACGTATGTTCCTGAAAATCAGATCGTTTTTTATGGCTTTGATTATGTGCTTTCTTTCCCTTTTCGGTACCGGAGCCGTAAAGAATTACAGAACTGAAGCCCCCGGTGGCTTCGGCGAGTATACGGTAAAGGAGACGGTAATCACGGATAATGCGGATTTTTACGTTTCCCCGGACGGAAACGACGAAAACGACGGCAGCTCGGAGCATCCCTTTGCCACCGTTGAAAGGGCGAGAGATGCAGTCAGGAGCATTGACAGGACGGGACTTGACGGAATTACCGTTGCAATAAAGGCGGGGGATTACCGTATTTCGTCACTTGATTTCACCGCCGAAGACAGCGGAACGGAGGAATGCCCCGTTACCTACTGCACATACGGAGACGGCGAGGTCGTATTCAACGGCGGTATTTCAATCAGCGGCAAGGATTTTACGGCTGTTTCCGACAGCGCGATGCTTTCCCGTCTCAGTGCAAAAGCACGGGATAAGGTCAGATGTATTGACACGGAAAAATATTCAATCACAAAGGAACAGTACGGAAAAATCCACGCCATCGGCTCATATCATACTGCGGGGAAGTATGACGGCGATTACGTGGGGGACCTTTACTGTGAGCTTTTTGTCAATGATAAAAGGCAGACGATTGCAAGATATCCCGACAGCGGTTATCTGTACACCGAAAAGGTTATTAAAACCGGTCTCGGCAGAGAAAGCAACGGAGCGGCAACCACCGTACCGGGCTGGGACGGTATCAGAAACCCCGAAAGTGACGTCTACGGAATCAGCGGTAAGCTTGCGGACCGTATCAACGGCTGGGCGACACTTGATGACGTGTGGATGTTCGGATTCTGGAAATACGACTGGGCGGACGCTTCTACCCTTATCGGCTCGTTTGATTACGATAAAAAAGAGCTTTCACCGAAATTCGTCAGCATGTACGGCGCAAAGACGGGAGCGCCTTACTATTTCTTCAACGTCTTTGAAGAGCTTGACAGCGAGGGCGAATGGTATCTTGACCGTGACAGCGGAATTATTTATATTTACCCCGGTGCGGATTTTGATTCGGCAAAAATCGACCTCACTCTTTCAACAAAGCCCATAATCAATGTAAACGCCGATTATCTTACCTTTGCAGGTTTGACGGTCAAGGGCACGAGGGGCGATGCGATATACGTCAACGGCAATAACGTGACGGTGAAAAACTGCCTCGTCAAGAATGTCGCAGGCAATGCGGTGGTCATGAATGGCAGCAATAATCTTGTCAGTGAAAACGAAATCACCCATACGGGCAAGGGCGGAATTATCATAAGCGGCGGTGATAGGGTTACCCTTACCCCGGGAAATAACAAAGCGGACAATAATCTTATTCACGACTGGTCGGAAATTTATCAGACATATCAGCCCGCCGTAACGCTTAACGGAGTCGGAAATATCTGCTCTCATAATGAGATTTACAATTCGCCTCACGAGGCAATAACCTACAGCGGAAACAACCACGTAATCGAGTATAACGTTATTCACGACGTTTGCCTTCTTTCCGACGATGCAGGGGCAATTTATGCCGGACGCAGATGGGACTGGTACGGAACGGTAATCCGTTACAACTGTATCTATAATCTCGGTGCGGACGGACACACCCCCGACGGAATATATATGGACGATGCTCTTTCGGGACAGACGATTTACGGAAATCTGCTGATAAACGTTCCGAAAATAGGCCTGCATCTCGGCGGCGGACGTGACCTTGAGGTACATAACAATATAATCATCAACTCAAACGACCGCCCGATATCCTATGACCAGCGCGCGATTGACGGTGTAAACGGCGGCTGGTTTACAATATCAAAGCCGACCGGCTCAATATGGACAAATCTTTATGCTTCGCCGTGGAAAACGGAGCTGTGGCAGAACGCTTATCCCGGTACCGCACGGTTGAAGGATGATTTCAATAATACCGATGACCCCGATTTCGCACCCAATCCGTCATACAGCAACGTTACGGGAAATCTGATTGTAAATGCCGGAGGAAAAATCGGCTCTGTTTCGGAGAAGGCGGACGAATACAGCAACATAAGCGGAAATGCGGTTTACAGACTCACAAAGCTCAGCGGTATTTTCAATTCACCCGAGAACGGGGATTATACTCTGAAGGAAAATTCAAAGGTATTTGAAAAAATACCCGGCTTTGAAAACCTCCCCATATCCGAGATGGGCAGATACTGATAAAATAAATCCGCTCCGGGAAATCGGAGCGGATATTTTTTGACTTTGCTCGGTTAAGCGACAATGTACCGTTTTACTCACGGATGTGAAGCACTTTTCTTCGTTTACGGCGGTGGAAATTACGAAATAAGCAGGTATGATGTTATTGAGAGTAAGGAACCCCTCTCGGAATTGATAGCACTGTATATATTGTTATCGGAAAGGAGAATTATTATGGATAACAGCAGCTTTTTCGGAAAGTTTTTCCCCGCAATGCTTGGCACAATGGCAGGATGTATGCTGATTTCGTGCTTCGGAATCGCCACGGTCAGGGTTTGTCGCTGTATAAAGAAAAATGAAACCGGAAATAACGGTACCGAAACCGATACCGTTGAGGTATGCCCCGACAATAAGGCGGAAGAATCCGGATTTGTCAAGGCCGAATAAAAAACACTCACCACCCACCGGCACCGAATAATAGAATACACCGGGAAAAGCAAATCAGCTCTTCCCGGTGTGTTTTTTGATTAAATCTGTTTTGAGTAGGTTACTACCGTGTGCTTTCCGCTCTTTGCTTCCTCGCCGGTGGGCTCAAAGCCCTGCGCCTTCCAGAAGGCGACTGCCTGCTCGTTTTCTTTGACTGCTCCGAGAGAAATACGGTTATATCCCATACCCTTGAGGGCGGCACGTACGTCTGCAAAAATGCCCGAGCCGATTCCCTGCCCCTGCATATTGCCCTCTACCATAAACCAGCCGATGAAGGCGGAGCCCTTTTCCGGATGGTCGGTGATAAGGTCCATAACGGCAATCAGATTATCGTCATCGTAGAAGCCGATAAAGAATTTATTTTCGGTACCCGCATCGCCGGGCAGCTCGCTTATGACCTCGGTGAGACTTTCTCTTGTCGGAACAGAATGCATTTCACGGTAATAGCGTTTATTTGTCTTGCAGAGACGGTAAACATCGGTAATATCCGATTCGGTGATCCTGCGTACGTCATATTCCGTTGCAAGTGCCTGAATATCAAGTGCGTCCGGCTTCCCGCTTTCGGAATCAATTGCCTGTCGGAACTGGGTTTCGTAGAGCATACGGTAAGTGCCGCCGAGAGCGAGAAGCTCCTCGTGAGTGCCCTGCTCTGCGATTACGCCGTCCTTGACTACAAGGATGCAGTCCGCTTTAAGAATCGTGGAAAGACGGTGGGCGATAACTATACTCGTTCTGCCCTTCATCATCGCTTCGAGAGCATCCTGGATGGAATTTTCCGAAATGGAGTCAAGGGCGCTCGTTGCTTCGTCAAGAATGAGTATTTTGGGATTTTTGAGTATTACGCGGGCGATTGAAATTCTCTGCTTTTCACCGCCCGAAAGCTTCAGACCGCGGTTGCCGACCTCCGTATTGTAGCCGTCGGGCTGATTTACTATGAAATCGTGAATATTGGCGATACGGCAGGCGGCTTCTATTTCTTCATCGGTGGCATCTTCCTTTGCGTAGCGGAGATTTTCAATGATAGTACCGTTGAAAAGATAGGTTTCCTGAGTAACGACACCTACGCATTCTCTGAGGTACTTAAGGTCAAAATCCCTTACGTCAACGCCTGCCACGGTAACGCTTCCGCCGATAACGTCGTAAAGGCGCGGTATCATATTGACTACCGTGGATTTACCTGAGCCGGAGGGACCGACTATGGCGTACATCTTTCCGCCGGGAACGGTGAAATCAACATCCGTGAGCAGCGGCTTGTCGGGACTGTAGCTGAATTCAACGTGATTGAAGCTGATGGGCTGCATTTCAACGTCCGGTTTTTTGCCGTCAACGGGAGTGACGATAGTATTTTCACGATCAAAGTAATCAAAAATACGGGTAAAGAGTGCCAGTGAACGGGTGAAGTCCACCCCTATGTTCAGCAGGGATTCGACCGGACGGTAAAGACGGTTGATAAGCGTTACCGTAGCCGTGATGGTACCTACCGTAAGGGTCGTATCATGTCTGCCGATTATCAGCAGACCGCCTACGAAATAAATCAGCAGAGGCCCTATCTGACCGAACATGCCCATTACAACGGAAAACCACTTGCCCGAGCGTTTCTCTTTAAGTGATATTGCCGTTGCTTCTTTATTTATCTTTTCAAAGTTTTCGTATTCTTTTTCTTCGCGGGTAAAGATTTTTACCAGCATTGAGCCGCTTACGGAAAGAGTTTCGTTGATGACCTGATTCATTTCGTCGTTCTTTTCCTGGCTTGCCGTCAGCAGTTCGTAGCGTTTTTTACCTGCACTGCGACTGGGAAGAATGAGCAGGGGAATTATTACTATTCCCACAAGAGCCAGCTTCCAGTTCATTGTGAAAAGAGCGACAAGCGTAGTAACCACGGTGGCGATATTGCTCACGATGCTTGAAAGCGTACCGCTGATGACCGTACTTACACCGCTTATGTCGGTATTCATGCGGGTGATGATGTCGCCCTGCTTTTCGGAGGTAAAAAACGAATGGGGCATATACTGGAGATGCTTGTACATCTGATTTTTCATGTCATAGATTATCTGCTGTGAAATCCATGAATTGATGAAATTTTCAAGCACGCCGATAATCTGACTTATCGCAACCGTGCCGAATGCCATCAGAAGCAGCTTGATAAGTAACGCCATATCCTTGCCGACCAGTGCCTGGTCAACGATTTTTCCCGTAATGATTGACGGGAAAAGTCCCACCGTTGCAGAGAGCAGGATGGCAAAGAAAACAAAAATAAATTGCACCCAGTAGGGCTTGAGATACGAAAAAATACGAATAAGCAGACCTTTTGTGACTTTAGGCATATTCGCCTTTTCCTCTTCTGTCAGAAAACCTCTGGGCCCAAGTGAATTTCTTCCTCCCGGCATTTTCATTTCCCCTTTGTATTGTAATATGGTTATATGATAAATTTTTCATTCAAAAAATGCAATAAAAATACGGAAATTTTTTGAATTTCTTTGTCGGGACGTTTGTACCGTCAAAAGCGAATTCCGTTTCCGACGGATGACCGAACCCGAAAAGTCCGTTTTTATGTACTGCAGATGATTTTGAAACGTCCAGCAACGTTAAGAAAATCGCGTCGGCAAAGCCCCTGGGCTTCTGCGCGAAAAGGGGCATAATGACGGCAAAGAGTATTGCGTTTGATATGACGGATGTGCAGGAAGCATTCGAACGTATTTCGGATAGAGAGTTTGTCATAAATTACGGCGGCAGGGCATACGGTCATTCCCTTTATATTCGGGATGTCGGTTATGCCGGCATCCTCTTTTTTTGTTTTTTCTATTGTATTTTGTTCGTTTTTTGATATAATCAAAATGGTATATTATAAAAATATTTTGGGGGCAAAATATGAAAATGACAAAGAAAATTCTTTCCGTAATACTCTGTGCTTTTATGGTACTGGGCTCTGTTGCCGTAGGCGGCAGTGGATTTCCCGGGGTGCTCGGCGTTAAGGCAAGTGCCGAAGAATTCGGTACGTATGAAGGACTGGACTATGTAATTGAAGACGGCAAGGTCAGAATATACGATTACAGCGGTAAAACTGACGGAACGGTTACCGTTCCCGCCGAAATTGACGGTTATCCCGTTATCGTTATTGACAGCTACGTCTTCTCAGGCCGTGGGAATATTACGGAGGTGGTTTTACCGAACAGTATAACCGATATCGGTGACGGAGCGTTTCGCAACTGCACAGGTCTTAAGACGATAAATATACCGGACAGTGTCACTGCTATCGGCGAAAATGCTTTTTACGGTGTTTCAAATATCTGTTACAGTGAAGATATGAAGGCGACAGGTACGCCGTGGGGAGCTCTGACGGTTAACGGAGTTTATGACGGTGACTTTTTATTCGCCGATGCTGAAAAAACAAAACTGACGAAGTACAGCGGTTCCGACGAAGGAAAGATTACTGTTCCCGATACGGTTGAATCCATCGGAGATATGGCGTTTTACGGTTGTGAAGGTATTACCGGAATCGTAATTCCGGACGGCGTTGAAAGTATCGGTGAGGGGGCATTTTACGGTTGTTCATCCCTTGCGGATGTCGTGATTCCCGACAGCGTAACGGATATCGGAAGCGCGGCATTTGCCGAATGCTCGGCTCTTTGTACGGTCACTCTCGGAAACGGAATTAAATCGTTGGGAGAGGGAGCGTTTTATAAATGCGAACTCCTTACGGATATTATCATACCCGACAGTACCGAGGTCATCGGGCGCCTGGCTTTTGCCGAATGTAGCAACCTCAAGAGCGTTACTATCGGAAACGCCGTTAAATCAATCGGCTCGAATGCGTTTAGCAATTGTGAAAAAATAAAAACCGTAATGATTCCCGACAGCGTTTTGAGTATCGGTGAAGATGCATTCAAAAACGTGGAAAACGTTTGTTACAGTGAAAACATGAAGGCGTACGGCAGTCCCTGGGGTGCAAAATATGTAAATGCCGTAAATGACGGATATCTTGTGTTTTCGGATACCGAAAAAACAAATCTGGTTAAATGCGATACCGACGCCGAGGGAGCGATTATCATCCCCGACGGTACGCAGACAATAGGCGACCGTGCATTCAGGGAATGTAAAAAAATTACGTCTGTGATGATTCCCGACAGCGTTACGAAAATCGGAAACGAGGCGTTTTACCTTTGCGAAGAAATTTCCGACCTGAAGATAGGGGCACGCGTAAAGACTATCGGCGAGTGGGCATTCAGCGGCTGTAATTCTCTTACAAGCGTGATAATTCCCGGAAGCGTGACCGATATTTCAAAAAGTGCGTTCCGTGCATGCGAATCGCTTGAGAGTGTAACTCTTCCTGAAGGTCTTACCGCAATAAGTGAGGGCCTGTTTGAAAACGACAGGAAGCTTGTGAGCGTTAATATTCCCGACAGCGTGAAATCCATCGGTGCGTATGCTTTCTTCTACTGTGAAAGCTACGGAAGCATTACGGTTCCCGACGGTGTTACAAGCATCGGCAGACAGGCATTTCAGGACGTGACCAACGTGGTTTATTCCGAAAATATGAAGGCCACGGGCAGTCCGTGGGGCGCCGAAAATGTTAATCTCTTTTATGAGGACAGTCTGTATTATTCAAATTTCTCCAAGGCAAACCTTGTTTTATGCAATAAAAATGCAAAGGGAAATATTACGGTTCCCGACGGTGTCACCGATATTTCGGAATCGGCATTCAGCTGCTGCTATTTCGTCACCGGTGTAACTCTTCCCGACAGTATCAAAAGCATCGGTAATGGAGCGTTTTATTTCTGCGAAGCTCTTCAGAGCATAAATATTCCGGACGGAATAACCGTTATCGGGGAATATACCTTCTGCGGATGCAAAAAGCTTACTTCCGTGACGATTCCCGCTGCTGTCACGGATATCGGTGACTACGCATTTTACTGCTGCGACGGCTTAACCGGAATAAACATCCCCGACAGGGTAGAAACTATCGGCCGTGAAGCTTTCTCCGAATGCGAAAAAGCCGAAATTATAACTATCGGAAGCGGCGTGAAAGAAATCGGAGAAATGGCATTTGCATATTGTACAAGTGCTTTTGATGTCACTATTCCGGATAACGTAAAGACCATCGGAGAAGATGCGTTTTACAAGGTAGTCAATATAAACTACAGCGAAAATATGGCAGCTGCAGGCAGTCCCTGGGGTGCTTTTGCCGCGAACGGATTTGTTGAAGGAAATCTGGTATTTACAGATTCCTCAAGGAAGGTGCTTCTCAAATGCAAAAAGGAAGCATCGGGTACCGTCGTCATTCCCGAGGGTGTGGAAACCATATGCGACTATGCGTTTGAGGAATGTAGTTTTATTACCGATATATCCATTCCATCCACGGTAAAAACCATCGGATGCGAGGCGTTTTCCGAGTGCGAAGGCCTGACAGGTGTGGTTATTCCCGACAGTGTGACCTCTTTGGCCGACTATGCCTTTGAGGAATGCTCCTCTCTGGAGAGAGCGGTTATCGGAAACGGTGTTGAAACGCTGGGAAAACGCTGTTTTGAGGAATGTGAGTCCTTGACAGAGCTGACAATAGGCAGTAAGGTCAAAGCAATAGATAAGTATGCTTTTCAGGGATGCAGTTCACTTGTCAGTGTTGTTATTCCCGACAGCGTTGAGGTGCTGGGCGGCAGTGCATTTGCATATTGCACTTCACTTAAAAACATTACTTTCGGAAACGGTCTTAAGACAATAGACACTCAGGCGTTTGAATACTGCATATCACTTGAGACGGTTATTCTTCCCGACAGCGTTGAATTAATCGGAACCGGCGCTTTCGGATTCTGCATCAACCTTTCAAATATCATTCTCGGAGACGGTCTGAAGACTATATCGGGAATGGCATTCTGGCTTACCGGACTTGAAAAGGTCATTATTCCGGACAGCACGGAAAGCATCGGCGAAAAAGCATTTTTCATTTGCCCGAAGCTTGCCTGGCTTCATATTCCTTCGGGTGTAACCGAAATCGGTGACGGAATTACGGAATTTGACCGTGCAACTTACGATGAATATATTGCGTATTACTGCGAAAATGATTTCGTTACTCAGGAGCAAAAGGAAGAAATACTTGCCGTCGAGCCGGTTGAGCCCTATATCTGCTCCGATTCGGATGAAAGCAGAGCAAAGACGTACGCAGAGGAAAAAGATCTGGAATTTATTGTCTGTGAGGGACACGATTCCCTTAACGGCGTGATTGAAGAACTGAATGAAGCAAGAAAAAAATACGTTTCCGACGAAGCAAAGCAGATTATTGACGATGCAATTATAAAGATAGTCGGAAGTGCGGACGTTGACTATTTCACTTCAATAAGAGATAAGGCACTTGACGATGCCGACGAAGCCGACAAAGAACTTGCAGACGAGAAAGCAAAGACCGTAAATGATTTGAAAACGGCAGCGGGTGAAAATGCGTCTGAGGAAATGAATAAAATCGTTTCCGACGGTATTGAAAAAGTCAATTCCGCCGCGAATATGACGGATCTTGCTTCTGCCCGTAAGGACGCTCTTGATAAGATTGCCGACAGACGTATGCTTGAGAGTCTTACGGTTCCCGCAGATGATGTTGCTCTGGGCTTCAAAGAAACAAAAAATCTGAATGCAGAATCCGCCGCAGGCAAAGTTACCTATAAGTCAAGTGACGAAAAGGTTGTTACCGTTGATGAAAACGGCAACGTGACCGCAGTCGGCAGAGGAACTGCCACCGTGACCGCATCCCTTGAGGGAACGGACGTTACGGCAGAAATCAAGGTAACGGTTTCGTACACCTTCTGGGATATAATCGTCTGGTTCTTCAGAACTGTTTTCAGCATTTTTAAGTGGTAATGCAACCACGGTACAAATATTCAATGACAGGGAGCGATAAAATGAAGAATATCATAAAAAAACTGACCGCAGTAATCTGCGTATTCGCATTGCTGTGCTGTCTTCCCGTCTGTGCATTTGCTTCGGATGACGGTACGACCGCAGAGGCACTGAGATTTAATGAGGACGGAAAATTCAGAATCATGCATATTACCGATACACATCTGTCGGCGGAAAATCTTGACGACAGCGTTTATCTTATCGGACTTGCCTGCGACAAGGAAAATCCGGATATAGTCGTGCTTACCGGTGACATTGCCATGGATGAAGATGCCGGGGAGGTATTCCGCAAAACAGATGCGCTTATGAACGTGTTTGAGGAAAGAAATATTCCCGTTGCCGTAACCTTCGGCAATCATGACTCCGAAAACGGTGCCGTTTCCCGCGAAGACCTTATGGCACATTACAACGAATTTGACTGCTCAATTTCCGTTGACGACGGTGATCTTCTTCCCGGCTGCGGAACATACAACGTACCTATTCTTGCTTCCGATGGCGATAAGGTTAAATTCAATCTCTGGATATTTGATTCCGGCGATTACGACAGCGAGCATCATTACGCCAACGTTCTTGAGGAGCAGGTTGAATGGTATAAGAAAAAATCGGCGGCTCTTGAATCCGAAAACGGGGGAAAGGTATATTCTCTCGCTTTCCAGCATATTATTGTTCCCGAGATTTACGATGCGCTTAAGGAAGTAAAGCTTCACGGCGCATATTCCTACCATCACATATATGACGACAGCAGATACTTTGAATTTGACCCCGATGCGGAATGCAACTACGGTATGCTTCACGAAATGCCCAGCCCGGGTTACTATAATCACGGTCAGTTTGAAGCGATGGTTGAAAGAGGAGACATGCTCGCCATGTTTACGGGACACGACCACACCAACGCTTTCGGCGTAAGGTACAAGGGTATTGATATTGTCAATTCCCTCTCCACAAGGTTTAACGGCGATGCTTTTTCAACCCAGTACGGCTACCGTATGATAACGGTAGATGAAAGCAATCCCTCGGAGTATGAAACAAAGGTCGTTCACTGGTATGATTTCTTTGACGGCAGTGTTGAAGCGGACAACACGACACTTGTCGCAAAAGTCCGTTTCCTCGGCTTCCTTGAAAAGATTGCTCTTAAAATCGCCGTGTTCTTTGTTGAAATCTTCACAGGCAGAACGGTGAGATATCCCGATTGACGGATAATAAAAATAACGGACTCTGTTTAGAGCCCGTTATTTTTTTACAGCTTAAGTTCTTTCAGAAATATGCCCGTTCGCCGGATTGCTTCCTTGATGTGGTCCGTACCGTAACAGTAGGATGCTCTGACGTATCCCTCACCGCTTTCGCCGAAGGCGGTGCCGGGTACAAGGGCGACTTTTTGCGATTCAAGCAGCTTTTCACAGAATTCTTCGGAGGAGAGCCCCGTTGATTTTATTGAGGGAAAGGCGTAGAACGCGCCCTCGGGCTCACGGCATTCAAGACCGATATCATTGAAGCCCTTTACCATGATTCTTCGTCTGGTATTATATTCCTCCATCATGTTTTCCACGTCCGTATCGCAGTCCCTGAGCGCTGTTATCGCGGCATACTGTGAGGTGGTGGGCGCACACATGATTGCAAACTGATGGAGCTTTGTGATCTGGCTGATTACAGGTTCCGGTCCGCAGGTGTAGCCCAGACGCCAGCCGGTCATGGAAAATGCCTTTGAAAAGCCGTTTATGATTACTGTACGCTCCCTGAGGTTTCCCACGGAAGCGGGGGAGACGTGGTGCTTGCCGTTAAAGGTAAGCTCGGCATATATTTCGTCGGAAATAAGTATTATTTCCGTATCCTTTATAACCTTTTCAATTTCTTCATAATCCCGTTTTTCCATTATTGCGCCCGTGGGATTTGACGGATAGGGCAGAATGACGGCTTTTGTTTTATCGGTTATTTTTTTACGAAGCTCATCCGCTTTGAGCTTGAAATCATTTTCCGCTTTGTTTTCGGTAATTACGGGTATTCCTCCCGCCATGCGAATCATCGGTACGTAACACACGTAGCTCGGCTGGGGGACGATTACCTCGTCACCGGGATTCACCACGGAGCGGATTGCTGCGTCAATGGCTTCGCTGCCACCGACGGTCACAAGGATTTCCTTGCCCGGATTATATTCAAGACCGTATTTTCTGACGAGATACTTTGATATTTCGCTTCTCAGCTCCGCGAGTCCTCTGTTTGAGGAATAACCCGTCTTGCCTCTTTCAAGGGACTTTATGGCGGCGTTTCTGATTTTCCAGGGCGTTTCAAAATCCGGCTCGCCTACGCCAAGTGAGATAACGTCATCCATGGATGCGGCGATATCAAAGAATTTTCTGATTCCCGAGGGCTGAATTTCCGTAATCGTGGAGTTGAGTATATTATCGTAATTCAGCAAGATGAAACAACTCCCCGTTCATCCTCATCCTTTACCTCAAGGTCGGTATCAAGCTCTTTGTACCTTCTCATAACGAACTGAGTTTTGGTTGAGGTAACGGATTCAATGGTTGACAGTTCCTTGGAAATGAATCTGGATACGTCCTGGAACGTGGGGCACTTTACTATACAGCAAAGGTCGGAAACGCCCGAAAGCAGGTAACAGCTTTCAACCTCGCGGTATCTGGAAACCTTCCTTGCCACCTCCTCAAAGCCCAGGCCGGGCTTGGGTGTGACCTTGAGCTCAACAATGGCGGAAACGTAAAATTCATCCAGCTTTTCCCAGTCAATAACCGCCTTGACGGCACGGATGATGCCTTCCTTTTTCATTTCGTTTATTTCATTGCGGACTTCATCCGCGGAAAGACCCGTAACGGTTGAAATCTCGGAATCCGTAATGTCGGCATTTTTTGCAAGAAGCTTCAAAATCTGAATATTCATATTAACCTCCCGATAACCGCTTATGCGGTCAGACAATTTGTCGCGTATTATAGCATGAGCGGATATTATATTCAAGGAATACACGGCGGATAATTTTGCCCGATAATGAAGAAAAGCCCCCACATTTTGTGAGGGCTTTAAAAGATATCCTAAATTATTCTGCAATGTCCGTACGGGAATGGAATTCCTCGTCACTTTCCACGATAATCTTATCTTTGTTGACCTTATAGAAGATGTAAGCGATTGCGATGAATACAAGGCAGATAAGTGCGTAGATGAAGAATACGGGGTCAACTACCGAGCCGGAGAAGATGATGAGTGAGCCGACCGTACCGAGAATGGGGCAGATAAGACCGAGGAATACGTTCTTGATTTCGCCCTTTTTCCAGAGCTTGATAACCGCAATGTAAAGTACGATGTAAGTAAGATAAAGAACGCAGATTGCGATTGAGGAAATATCAAGATTGCTTACGGCAACTTCTTTTCCGAAGAAATGAAGCTTTGCGTCGCTTGTCATGATGAGCTGGTTAATTGCAAGATAAATAACGGAAAGAACGTAAACAAGCAGAGCCGAATTAAGAGGAATACCGCCGAGCTTCTTGTTTTCCTTCTTGAAAATCTTTGATGCGGGCATCATGTTGCGCAGAGCCATTGAATAGGGAAGACGGATAAGGCCGAGGGATACGCCGTTGACTGTGCCGAGAATTGAAATAACTACAGCGACAAGTACGACCTTTGCGCCCATATTGCCGAAGAGAGCGGTACTTACTTCGTAAACTGCGTTATCGGTAACGTTTTCCGCACCGAGGAAGGAAGTAACGCCGAGGAAATATGCAAGGTAAACAATAAGAACGCCGATGGGAGCAAGTGAAAGAGCGAGGGGAAGATTCTTCTTGGAGTTTTTGATTTCGTGGCAGATGGAAGTGGAAACGATCCAGCCGTCGTATGAGAAAGCGATGGGACCGAATGCGGCAAGGAAGCCGAGGCCCTTGACGCTGTTTGCAAATGCCTGACCTGATGCGCCCGACATAACTTCCACGGTGTTGCCCTTGATAAGACCCAGAATTGCAAGAATGATAAGGGGAATAATCTTGATT
Organism: Acutalibacteraceae bacterium; assembly: GCA_045598305.1. Taxonomy (GTDB): domain Bacteria; phylum Bacillota; class Clostridia; order Oscillospirales; family Acutalibacteraceae; genus CAG-177. The sequence goes on along the minus strand of JAZLLW010000003.1, from coordinate 115,183 downwards.
ATCATTGAGAAATTCTGGAAGAAACCGCCTGCTTTGGCGGAAAGTGTGTTGATGATATAGAAGAACGTAAGTGCGATAAAGCCGATAATCGTATTTCTCGTAATATCAAAATCGGAAAAACCGAGGAGATTGCTTACGTAAATACCGCTTGCCCATGCAACGACTGCATCAAGGGTGGGCAGGTAAAGGAAGCTCTCAAACCAGCCGAAAGCGGTGGCAGCGCCTACGCCTACGAAGTCCTCTGCGTAGGAAACAAGTCCGCCGGGCTTGTCTGTACGGATTGCAAGCTGGGAAATGGTAAGAGCACCGAAGACTACCGCAACGGCGGCAACAACGAAGATGATTACGCCCAGCCATACGTTCTGATTTGCATAGTTAAGTACGTCGTCGGCCTTGAAGAAAATACCGGAACCGATAACGATACCCGTTATCATGGTAACAGCGGTAAAGAGGCCATAGTTTCTCTTTTGCATAGAAATCACCTTTTTATATAGATTAAGCCGTAAAAACAACTGGTAATTATAATATAGCAAACACCGGAATTGTTCAAGATTTTTTTCAAGCTCGGTAAAATTTTCGTATTTATACATAAAAATCGGATTAAACTTGCTTTTATTTTTGTTTTTGTGTAGAATGTCAAAGAGGTGATTTCATTGGAACATTTTATTCTTGATCAGATCAAGCCCGCATTAAAGCACGTCCCCAAGGACATAGTAAAATCGTATTTTGTGCCGCAGTCAAATGAAGCCACAAGGAATTTTCGTAAAAAAACCGGTTTTATCAAGGGTATTTGCCATCCTCTTGATAATTTTGACCAGCTCAGAAATGCCAATATTGAATGGACGAGATTTGATATTCCCTATCCCTTTGACGGCGACGGAAACGAAACCGAATCATATAAGAATTTTAAGGACAGAGTCAGACGCTTTCGTGATAACGGCATGAAGGTCATGGCGGTCACGCCTTTTCCCGATGCATTCCTCAGAAACGGACTTGACGTGAGAAAAAAAGAGGATATTCCCGAAATTGAAAGAGTGTCCGAGTTTCTTGTAAAGGACCTTAAGGATTTGTGCAGTGCTTTCCAGATAGCCAATGAAATCGGTATTCCGCGTTTCACCCTTCCGTTTACCGTAAAGGAGGGAGCGGAGTTTATCGGCATCTGCGCCAAAGCCATGGCACCCTTCAAGGGCGATATGCCCATCGGCTATAACTGCGCAGGTCCTCAGACCGATCTGAACCTTTATCTTGTGCCCTATATGGATTATTTTGACTTTGTGGGCATTGATATTTATATGGGCTGTTTCTTCTTCGGAACGATGTGGCTGTTTGAGGCATTTCTGAGATATCTTTTCGTTATGACCGGCAAGCCCATCATACTGTGCGAATTCGGTTATATCAGCGGAGGTGCGCCAAAAACGAGGCAGGAAAAGCTGGATATCATCAGGTCTTACGGCGCAAAGAACAGAAAGGATGCAATGAAACATATTGACACCTTCATTGAGAACCTGCCCGAAAGGATGCGCACCTACGTCAAGCATTGCGCACAGGAGCCCTCAAACTACGCTCATTATATTTTCAGGTCGGAGTTCACAAATCACTTTTACAGAGAGCTTCCGAAAACGTGCGTGATTCCCGGTTATCCTCATACCGATGAGGGTCAGGCGAAGTTTTACAGAGATATCATTTCACGCCTTGCATCCCTTGAATTTATGGGCGGACTGATTATTTACTGCTGGCGTGACGACGAAAGATGCTACGTCTGCGGTCAGGAGGACTGCCCCACGGAAACAAGATGGGGACTCGTTACCTTTGACGAAAAGGAAAAGCCCTCGTATTATGCCGTAAAAGACGAGTATGCAAAGATAAAATAAAAGCGGGAGGGTCTCTTCGGGGATCCTCTCTCTACTTTAAGTAGGTGGACTTGCCCGCTGACCGTGATATAATCAAAGCGGAGGTGAAAAGATGAATCAGTACGTTACGGGCTCCGTCATAAAGGAACTGCGCGAAAAGAACGGTCTGACACAGTATCAGCTTGCGGAAAAGCTGGGTGTCAGCGATAAGACCGTTTCAAAATGGGAAACCGGCAACGGTTACCCCGATGTTACTCTGCTTGAACCCATAGCAAAGGTGTTTTCCGTTTCCGTGACGGAGCTTATTTCCGGTAATGCGGTTAAAAATGAAAATGTGTCTGCAAATATGCTGAAAGTAAAGTTTTCGGTTTGTCCCGTCTGCGGCAATGTGATACAGAGTACGGGAGAGGCGGTCATAAGCTGCCACGGAATCCTGCTTCAGCCCTGTTCTTCGGAAAAGGAAGACGAAACCCACCGGCTTTCAGTTGAAACCGTTGAGGATGAATATTTCGTGACGGTTGAACATCCTATGGAAAAAGACCATTATATCTCGTTTCTTGCCGCCGTTTCCTCTGACAGAGTACAGACGGTGAAGCTTTATCCCGAGGGGGGAGCTTCGGCGAGATTCAAGATAAACGGTGTAAGGAGAATTTATTATTACTGTAACCGTGACGGTCTGTATTACGTTGACGTAATCAAAAAAAGATAAAAGCGGGCGGTCCTGCGACTGCCCGTTTTCCGTTATTCAAATGCTTCGGGGCAAAGACCCGCATTGATAAAATCATCGTTTCCGATAAGCCCCTGACCGAAGCCCGCAGGGCGCTTATACTTGTATGATAAATCAATATCCGCGGTGAAAGAGCCCACCGTACTGCCCATATTTTTTATGATTTCGCCGCTTGGGGAAACTATCATTGAACAGCCGCCTTTTTCTTCATTCAGCATCGAAAAGGAGGATTTTGCCGTATATGCGTTGCACCTGAAAGCAATCATCTTTGCCTGCGCGGTAAGAATATCCGCCCTTTCGCCTCTCTGCATCCCGGGTATCAGTATGACGTCGGGCTTGTACTTTGCAATATATTCGATCTGCTCATTGAAATAAACGTCGTAACAGCAAAGGAAGGCAAAGCGTATTCCGTCGTAATCGCAGATACACTGACATTTTTCGCCTTCCCCGTTACCCGCTTCAACACTGAGATTTATTTCCGAAACGGGAAGGTGCTGCTTATAGTACACGAATACCTGTTCGCCGTCCCTGCCGAAAAGGTAGGTGCTGTTTTTGATTTTGCCGTTTTTTCCTTCAAGCACGTTTACGGAAACGATACAGTGCTTTTCTTTGGCGGTACGGGATGCGGCGTCAAGTATTTCTTCGGCGAAGGGAAGACATCTGCGCTCCTCCTCGGGGTCGGAAACGCCGCCGCAGTTTGAATATTCGGGGAAGAGAATTATTCCGTTTTCGGGAGCGTTTTTCATCTGCTCAATAATATATTTTCTGTTTTTCTCTGCAGGATTTTTACCTATCAGATAATTCGGCTGAACGATTGTAAGAAGCATGTTCCGTCCCTTTCACATCAACGTATTTTTCTGAATGAGAATTGTAACACGGTATTGAGATGATTATATCATTATCAATCCCGCCTATCAACTGTTTTTATGCCCGATTTGTATTGCACAATGCAATTTTATGTGATATTTTTAACTTGTACAATTACAAAAACGGAGGTCAGCTTATGAAGAAATTTTTATGCGTATTCTTTGCAATGATTATGGCTTTTTCCTGCGTATCCGCTGCATCCGGTGCGGACGTTACGAAGCTTGACGAGTATATTGACGGCTTTGTGTACGGCGAGGGCCCCGAAACTGACGGGCTTAAGGTTGACTATATGTCATTCTCTCCCGAAGCGGAGGAGGGAACGAAATATCCTCTTGTGCTTTATTTCCACGGTATGGGGCAGGGTAAGGAGCCCGGCGACCAGATTGAAGAAAATTACTTCCCCTTCTGGGCAAGCGATGAGCTTCAGGCAAAGTTCAATAACGGTAAAGCTTATCTGATTGCCTTCAGGTCTCACGAAGAAAAAAAGGAATACTGGGACGATAAGTATATCAAAGCCGTCAAGGCGGCAGCTGATGAATTTATAGAGAATAATAAAGACAGCATTGACCTTACGAGAATTTACGTCGGCGGTTTCTCCATGGGCGGAAAAATGACGCTCAAGATGATGACAAGCTATCCCAAATTCTTTGCGGCGGCTTTCCCCATGTGCCCTGCCTATTTTCCCTCTGACGAGCAGTACGAGGCGATAGCCGATATGCCCACGTGGCTTTTTACAAGCAAATACGACGTAGTGGCAGGTTACCACAGCACGGGTAAGGTGGTATGGGAAAAGATATGCAAATTCACGAATTGCCCCGATGACTGCAGACTTACCCTTTTCGGTAAGGTATGCTATCCCGACGGCAAGAAGACACCCAGCAATCATCACGTATGGTTTGCGGTTTCAAACGATATGTTTACCTATGACGGCGGTAAATATCCCAACACGGTCACAACCGACGCAAGCGGCAAAGAACTTGAACTCGTTTATCCCGATGGCGTAATCAGCTGGCTCAATCAGTTTACTTCGGATTATGACGGCACGGATGACGGTTTCACTAATCTTGCCGAAAAGAATGAGACAAACGATTTTGACCTGCTTCTCGGTATTCTCAGATCAATTCCTCTTGCAATATTTGATACAATCAAAGCGATACTCAAAATCGGTTGAAAAGGTAAATTATATAACCAGATAAAATCAATAAATCCGGAATTTCAGATTCGTTTTTTGAAATCCCGGATTTATTATTTACTTCATTTTTAATTTTACTTTTTGCTCTGTGCTATAATGCGACAGCCCCGTTTTTCAGAGAGACGCTCTGATAAATCCTATACATTCTCTGCCCTTAATCATATTTGAGGTGTCTCTGCCGTTGAAATAGAGCCGTAATTCATTACCGTATCTCACAAGGTGACTGGCATATACAAACTGTGCCATCCAGTCCGCACCCTCATACATTCCCGGCTCAACAAGCACCTTGTTAAAGCTGAATTCAAGACCGTCTGCAGAGGTCAGAAGCAGAATTGCGGAGTGACTTTTTCCGTCTTGTTCATAAATTCCGTTCTGAATGCCGATATAGCCGTTTGCTGCTTGATATACTTTAAGACAGCCGCTGCAAAGGTTGAGATAAGGGCTTTCTTTGTCGGGCTTTATTATCGGTTTATCCGAGACCGTATATTCTCCGTCAACCTTGCCGCTTTCGGCGTAGTTTATGTAAGTAGGTTCGCAAAAGCCGCAGTCCTCTATGAACGTCTGACCGCAGGAATAATAGAGTCTGTTCACTCCGTTGTCACAAAGCAAAAACGGATTTGAAATTGAATATCCTTTTCCCGATTTTTCAAAATCCTTTGAGTGAGTAATAACCGGCTTTGCCGGAGACCAATTTTCAAGGTCGTCACTTGTCATGACGTATATTTCCGATTTCCACGGCACAAGACCTATGATGTTAAGTCCTTTCACGATAAGATTTCTTGTTCTCTCAAAAAACAGATAATATCTGCCGTCAACAAGGTTAATGTCGGGTCTCATCGCGGCGTTTACGATTTTTGCCTTCTTTGTAAATTTTACTCCGTCGGGCGAAACAAAATGATAAACTCCGAGCACGGTATGAAAGAATATATGCCATTTTCCGTCGGGACTCTCATCGGGAGTCAGCAGCGACGGGTCGGCAGTCAGCGGAGAATCAAATGGCCTGATAACGGGATTTACGTCATAAAGACTGAATTTTGCGTTGATAACCGATTCAACTGAAATATCGGATAAATTCATGGCATATTTAACCCCTTTTTATTTAAGTGAATATGCTCTGACGTAATCAACGATAAAATCGGTCATTTCGTTATCTTCGTCGTTGATGCAGTGACCTCTGAAGGTTTCGTCGACGACACCGTCATTTCCTGCGATTTCAACGGAGAGAATGAGCCATTCGGGTACCTGTGACACACCAAACTCGGTTCTTCCGGATTCAACGCCGTTGATGTAGAATATATATTCCTTTTCGTTCCATTCAAGACCGTAGGTATTATATTCCTCGTAGGGATTGTTTGCGGCTACAAACGCCTGACATACGTGGTCGTGTCTGTGCTTATCGCCGTAACCGTTGATATGTATGTTGGATTCAACGGTGTTTTTCATAATCTTCTTATCGTTGCCGTAAAAGGGCGACTCAAAGATATCTATTTCTGCGCCCTTTTCGCCGTCGTGGTCTGTCAGACCGACACCCGAGCAGAAGGTCCAGAATGCCGCCCACTGACCGTAGCCCTTGGGAAGGATACATCTGCATTCAAAGTAGCCCTGCTTCTGTTCAAAGCTTTTGCTTGTGTCAATACCGGCAGTGTACCAGCCGGGCTTGCCGTTGCCGTTAAGACCGTCGGGATAATATTTTGAAGCAATGTGAAGATTGCCGTCTTTGACGGAGCAAAGGTCGGTATTCCAGTAGCTGCCTCTTCTGATTACCGTTTCGCCGTGATTGAAGAAGTGACCGTCCCATTTTGAAAAATCAAGCTCGTCGCCGTCAAATTCATCACTCCACGTGAGCTGATATTTTGACATATCAAGACCGCCTGACTTGTAGGGAATATTCACGTCGTAAAACAGAGCGGTAAAAAGTGAAGCAATTGCGATAATAATCGCCATCAGGGGTCTGATTGCCGCAGAGTAGGAAAGAATATTCATAGATTTACCTCTTTGTTATCAGATGATTCCGAGCGGAATGAGTACAACGAGCAGTACCGCAACAACACTCCAGATTCCGATAAGCACGCCTTTTCTCTTTTTGGGCTCCATGAAGGGAATGAAGTTACTTGCAAGGAAGAAGGGAATGTAGGTCGTGATGAATACGGGAATTACGCCCCACCACTTGTAGACCCAGATAAATGAGTGATTTGAAGTGCCTGCAAGGAATGACTCAAACAGAGCGAAGAGGAGAGCCATTGACAGCGCTCCGAAGAGCTTACAGTTCATGCCGAGGATTTTTTTGTCTTTGTCTTCGGGGAGCATCTTGTAGGATATGATACCCGCAAGGGAGAACATCATGCTCAGCTCCCAGCAAACGCCGATAAGCAGTATGAAGGTGGTGGACTGATTGCTTACCGTCCAGAGTGGATATCCGAAGATATGGGCAATTACGGCATTGCAGATTTCATAAAGCCAATGTACGCCGTAAAGCGCAAGACCCGCACAGACTGCTTCGTAATTTTTCTTTTGGATTTCACTCCAGTAAACGTAGAAAACGACTGCGAGGATAAAGATAAAGGTCCAGTTGAAGTTTTCGGTACTGCGGATAACCACGGCATCGACAAGGTCCTTTGCCGCCTGACTGCCTGTTCCCCAGAATGCAAACATGGTATTCCTCCTTTGTGGTTTTATTGTATTCTGCAATTCAATTATACTATGATTATTTCTCAATATCAATCAACAATTTACCGCTTTCGTCGGTATAAAAAGAGGGTGAGATATTGTGATTTTTGACATAAAGCGAAAAATGTGATATAATTCGTTTTAACCTTACGAAAAGAAGGTGAAATAATGAAAATCAAAGTAAAGAGAATATTATCCCTGCTGCTTGCGGCAATTATTCTGGCAGGGTGTATTGTTTCGGCCTTTGCATACAATACCGGCGACGACTATCCCGCCGAATACAAGAATGCGGCAAAGGATTCGACCTTTGACAAATGGGGCTTTCCCAACAGAGAATGCACCTCCTTTGTCTGCTGGTGTCTTGAATCGAGAAACGGTATATCAGTCACGAATTTCTCCGTTGACGGCAAGTCGATCACCGCGGGGAAATATCCGAATTTCATGCTTGGTGAAGCGCAGAACTGGGGTGCCGCCTTTTCGGGTATGGGCTACACGGTTGACAGCGTTCCCGCCGTCGGTGCGGTGCTGTGGACGGCAAGCGGTACAAGCGGCCACGTTGCGTGGGTAAAGAGCATTGACGGGGACAGAATCACCTCAGAGGAATATAATAATTCATACGCCACAAAGCAGGTCAAGGGTGTTGAAGCCAAAGGTGAATACGGCAGTCAGACGAGGACTCTCTCCGAGTGGCTCAATTCCGGTTATAAATTCATCCACATAAAGGATATCGGTGCTCCTCAGGTCATTGAAAACCCCGGTTCCTCAGGTAACGATACGGCCGGCACAAGCACCTGGAAGCTGATACTTGATTTTGTATTGGCTGTTATAAAGCTTATATCAAATCTGATTAAAACGTATATGTAATATAAAGAATCCGCTTCCTTCAAGGGAGCGGATTCTTTAATTCATAATTCAATTTCATAACGGAAGCCGTCGACGTATTGACCTGAAATGAAATCACGGTATTTTATCAGAATTTTGTCGGCATATACTTCCATAATGACCCCCATACCGCCCTTGTCGTTCGGCTCGCCTATGGTGCTGTCGTTGTATTCCGTGCTGGGAAGATTAAGATAATAGACGTTATTTCCCTTATCAAAGGCACGCTCCTGATTGAAGGTGTGACAGTGACCGCTGAAAAACAGTATCGGAGTTTTTGCCGAGGCGTATTTATTCATGATGCTGTCTGTTTCGGCAGGCAGATAATAATCGCTTGTTAAGCCGTTATGTCCCGAAAGAGGTCTGTGGCTGAGCACGAATACGGGCTTTTCATTTTTTACGGCATTCGCCAGAGTGTCATCAAACCATTTCAGCTGCTCCTCTGAATACAAGGGGGGCTGTCCGTCTATGTCAAGATATTCCGTTCCCAGACAGATGAAGTGATAGCCGTTGATTTCCTTTTCATAGTAAACGCGGTCTGTCTGTATACCGTAGTCCTTGAGATGCTTCAGAAACAGAGATACCGCTTTATCGTAGTCGGGGTCGGTGCTTCCGTTCCAGGAGTCGTGATTTCCCATACAGGCAACGTAGTTTTTCGGCTTCGCGTAAGTATTCGTAATCAGCTTTGCGTGTCTGTACTCGTTGAAAGAACCGCTGTTTGTAATGTCACCTATATTCATAAGCACGTCCACATTACTGCTGCATTTGCCGATGCCCAGAGATACACGGCGCATAATATTGGTTCTGTCCCTGAAATAATTGCTGTCAAAGTGAGTGTCGGATACCGCTACGCAGTTCAGTAAAACACCGTCTTCCTCGGGACCGTAAAGAGGGTTGGGACTAAAAATGGTCGGAAGCATGTTAAAAAACATTCCGATTGTCAGAAAAGCGGACATAATGTAATCAAATACGGCATTCATAGCTAAACACTCCATATTATCAGGATTTTCGGGTTTCTCAGATACGGTGACAATTATAGGATGAAAAACCGATTATTTCAAGCGGAATATAAATAATATTCCGATACATGACGCAATTTGTCTGTTGATAATCGTATAAACAAATGCTAAAATCTTTTCAGGTGAATATCGTTTTACCAATACAAACAGTGTATCGGAGGTAAATTATGAAAATGCTGAAGAAATCGCTTACAATTTTACTGGCTGTGATGTTTATTGCGGGCAGCTTTTCCGTCATGGCAAACGCCTCGGTCATGAACGCTAATTATACGTTCAACTATGACAGAAGCACACATATTCTTTCCTGGGAGCCGGTTCGCGGAGCCAAATCCTATAAAGTTCTGAATTACAACACATCAGAGAAGATAAATACCGAAACTACAAGTGCCGATATATCTTCTCTTCTTACAGGCGGTCCCGAAAGCTTTGCAAACATTACAATCTATGCTCTGGATTCCAAAGGTGAAGATTTTGACTATGAAAGTCTGGTTATTTCAAAGGCCGATGCCGATAAAATAGTCCCGAGAGTTGACATCACACTCAACGCTGATTATGCGGGTAAATGTCCCTGTGATTATCTTGATTTTATGAGTATTGATACGGAGCACGTTACATTTGCCTCGGCAGTGCCGGTTTATGCCATGAACAGCAAAAGCGGCAATAGTATTCCTGAAGATGAGCCGATGAAATCCAATGTGAAATACAATTTCAGGATTTACTATGAGGGAACAGACGGATATGCTGTTGACAGCTTTTCAAGACTGTATATCAGCGGTAAGCTTATGAAAGACGGCTATATATCTTCCGATAAAGAAGGAAATATGTACGCATATAATGTGACCATAAAGAAGAGCGGCAATTTCTTTGCTTCGATTATTGAAGCTATTAAGAGTTTCTTTGCTTCCGTCGGTGAATTTTTCAGAAATCTTTTTAACCCGGTTTCCTGAGTGCTTTGGACAGGAGCTTATATCGTGAATGATTTTAAGGCAATCCGCAGAAATACGGATTGCCTTTTTTGTAAATAAACGGAGAATATGGGATTTCACGTTGTATTATGTTTCTGAGGAATCCTGCAAAAGCTGCTCCGACTGGGATTTTTCCATTCGTTTCCAGTTGAAAAAACCGTATAAATCATTGACCGAAAATACGATAAAGCACACCAACACCGAAATACAGCTTTTGTCCTTTAATGAAGCTATTGTCCACAAAATGATTAAAACCAGGTCGTTTGAGGCGTAAGCCAAAGCAAAATACGGACTGCGGCGGAAGGTGAGATATACCGCAAGGAAGCTTGTCGTTACCGAAACCGTACTCGGAATGATTTCCGCTGTATTGAATGCTGACAGTATAAAATAAAACAGAACGGTAACCGCGGCGGTAAGAATGACCATAAATATTATTTCTTTCTTACTTAAACGGTTTACTTTTACCTGGGCTCTGTTATCCTTAAAGGGATTTTTTAACCATGAAATCAAAGCGAGTAATGCCATTGGAGCCGTCATTCCGAGATAGGTTATCATTTCTCCGTAGTATGAAAATGAATACGAAATAAAGCCGTAAAGTAAGCTGAATACTATTGTGAGAAACTGTCCGACGGGGTTTCCCTTTGCATTGAATATCAGAAACGTGACACCTATCAGAGAGGCAATAAGATAAAGCGGATTGCCTCTGTCTGTCGGGAAGTATGCAATGCATATCGTCAGAACCGAAATCAGCCAAAGCAGTTTTTCAAATAAAGTGAAGTATTTAAGAAGTTTCATAAATTTCTCCCGAAAAAAGCATTCATAACACATCTTCAAAGACCTAACGATGTGATATGAATGCTTAACATTCTCTACCCGGTGGCAGTAATTATTTCGTTTAAAGCGGGGGTTATTTTACATAAAGGGAAGGGTCAAGGGGAGTGCTGTCCGAAAGAAGCTCTCTTTTTCCGCTTCTCCCGTAAATAAGCTCCATGACCTTTTTCATACCAACAGCGTCGCACAGCATTGCCCTTGCATCACCCACGAAGCCGTCTGTAATGCAGTCATAGTATCTGAAAGCGGGTTCAAGCTTCGGGAAAAAAGCGGAAACGTCCCCGATTCCTTTTGCATCCATAAAGCGGATTTCTCTGTTGATGAATGTGCCGTCCTTTTGTTTAATAACAACGGGGCTGAATTTATCGCTGTTGCGGTTTTTTACGTCCAGCATTTCCTCGACGCAGTGCAGATAGGTGTTTTTTTCGTGCCCTACGCCCAGAAGCAGTACAAATCCGTGATTTTTATATATTTTGCCGTAACATCCTTCGGGGGGAGTGCAGGTTCCGGCAAAGCGGTCTTCTCTGATGTATTCCTCTGCTTTTTTACTGTCGCCGAATACCGTTACGGAATGAGTGGGATGCAGGGAACGGTGAGCGTCCTTACGGGCGGCGGCAAGGTCGGGAAGAGTACCTATGCAGGTGTGATTGTCATTCATATCAAGGGTTATGGGCCTGCTGTTGCAAAAATTATCCCAGGTATGTGTGGGTATTACAAGCAAGCCGCCCTCTGCAGTAAAATATTCAATAAGAGCGTCGAGAAGGCCTTCGCCACGTCCTTCGATTTCGCCTGCGGCTCTCAGAGAGGAGTGAACCGTAACGACCGAATCTCTCGGAGCGTTCATTGCTCTTAACTGTTCAGATATCTGTTCCTTTGAATACATATTATTTCTCCGCAAGATTTTTGAGTGTTTCCCCCGCAATGCGGTAGGTCGTCCAGTCTGACATGGGCTCTGCACCCAGGGAAAGATAAAAGTCAATGCTCGGCTTGTTCCAGTCAAGACACCACCATTCAAGGCGGCCGCATCCTCTCTCAACGGCTATGGATGCCAGTTTCTTGAGCAGGGCCTTTCCGTAGCCCCTGCCTCTGTATTCGGGCTTTACATACAGATCCTCAAGATAAATGCCCGCTTTGCCGAGAAAGGTCGAAAAATTATGAAAGAACAGAGCAAAGCCCACTTCTTTTCCGTCTTCAAGGGCAAAGATGACCTCTGCTTTCTGCTTGTCAAAAATCCAGCATTCCGTTTCTTTTTCGTCTGCTACTACGAGGTCGGACATTTTTTCATATTCCGCAAGCTCTCTTACGAATTGAAGTATGAGAGAAATATCTTTTCTTTCCGCATATCTGAATTCAACGTTTTTATCCATATATATCCTCAGTTGTTCTTGATAAATTCAAGGTATTCATCATAGGTCATCTTGCGGTCAAAATGGCTGCCCGTGGTAATATCGATCACCCTGTCCGCAATGGTCTGAACGAATTGGTGGTCGTGTGAAGTGAAAAGAATTGTCTGCTTGAAATTGATGAGCCCATCATTAAGTGAAGCGATGGATTCAAGGTCAAGGTGGTTGGTCGGCTCATCAAAAATAAGCACGTTTGCACCCGAAAGCATCATCTTGCAGAGCATACAGCGTACTCTTTCACCGCCGGAAAGCACGCACGCCTTTTTGAGCGCCTCGTCTCCCGAAAACATCATCCTGCCCAGCCAGCTTCTTACGTCGCTCTCAAAAATGAGGTTTGAATAATTCCTCAGCCAGTCAATCAGGTTATCCTCAACGCCGTCAAAGTATGCCGAGTTATCCGACGGGAAATATGAGGTTGAAGTGGTAACGCCCCATTTGACGGTGCCTTCGTCGGGCTCCATTTCACCCGCAAGGATTTTGAAAAGAGCTGTTTTTGCTACCGCGTCGGTACCCACAAAGGCAACCTTTTCACAGGGGAGAATGGTGAAGGAAACGTTGTCAAGCACCTTGCGGTCACCGATTGTTTTTGAAATACCTGTAACGGTCACCACATCGTTGCCCACTTCTCTGTCGGGCTTGAAGCCCACGAAGGGAAAACGTCTTGACGAAACGGGTAAATCCTCAAGGTCAAGACTTTCAAGCAGCTTTCGTCTGCTTGTGGCCTGCTTTGACTTTGAACGGTTTGCGGAGAATCTTTCAATGAATTTACGCAGCTCCTCCGCCTTTGCCTCATTCTTTTTATTCTGTTCCTTCAGCTGACGCTGACGAATCTGTGTATATTCAAACCAGAAGTCATAGTTGCCGGTATAAAGAGCCATTTTGCCGTAGTCAATATCCACTGTATGGGTGCAGACGGTATTGAGAAAATGACGGTCGTGGGATACGACGATAACCGTGCTTTCAAGGTCAAGCAGGAAATCCTCAAGCCAGCCGATGGCGTCAATATCAAGGTGGTTGGTGGGCTCGTCCATGAGCAGTATATCCGGCTCACCGAAAAGCGCCTGCGCAAGCAGTACCTTGACCTTGAGGTCATTGGGCAGTTCGGACATAAACTTTTCGTGCCATTCGTTGGTAACACCCAGACCGTTCAGCAGTATTTCCGCATTGCTTTCCGCACTCCAGCCGTCAAGCTCCGCAAATTCCTCCTCCAGTATGCAGGCACGCATACCGTCCTCTTCGGTCATTTCCTCTTTGGCATAAAGGGCTTCCTTTTCATCCATAATGTCACACAGATGTTTGTTGCCCAGCAATACGGTGCGGATTACCGGCTCCGTGTCAAAGGCGAAATGATCCTGCCTCAGAACGGAAATTCTTTCGCCGGGGGTAACGTCAACGTGACCGTGGGTGGGCTCAAGCTCACCCGAGAGGATTTTGAGAAAAGTGGATTTACCGGCACCGTTGGCACCGATAATGCCGTAGCAGTTGCCTCTTGAAAAGGTAATGTCGGCGTGCTTGAAAAGGGCTCTGCCGGAGTAGCTGAGCTCAAGGTCTGTAACGGAAATCATATCAAAAACTCCTACAATATAGTTATACGTCGGTATTATAAACCATCGGAGAATTATTATCAACGGAAAAAACCGACAATTATTGATTATATACGGTTTAATTATTTTTATGCCTTTATTTTTTATCGGAAATACTTGAAATAAAAGAAGTAATTGTATATAATCTTAACCGTTGATTTTATGAAAGGGCACAATGGTGCTGAAAGAGAAATGATTCTTAACAATTTACTTGAGGCAATGGGCAACACTCCCATTATCCGTCTCAATCGCCTTGCAGACCCCGATGGAGCGGAAATCCTTGTTAAATTTGAGGGACTGAATGTAGGCGGCTCAATCAAAACGAGAACTGCATATAATATGATACTTGATGCCGAGAAGAAGGGACTTCTTACTCCCGATTCCGTCATTGTTGAGCCCACCAGCGGCAATCAGGGTATCGGACTTGCACTTGTCGGTGCTATCAGAGGATATAAAACAATCATCATTATGCCCGACTCCGTCAGTGAGGAACGCAGGAAGCTGGTCAATCACTACGGTGCAGAGGTCATGCTTATCCACGATGCGGGCAATATAGGTCTCTGCATTGAGGAATGCCTTGAAACGGCTCTCAGAATGCGTGACGAAAATCCCAACGTATTCGTTCCCCAGCAGTTTGAAAATCCCGCGAATCCCGCCGTTCAGCGTTCACAGACCGCAAGGGAAATCCTTGAGCAGGTAGATAAGCCCATCCACGGCTTCTGCTCGGGCATAGGTACCGGCGGCACTATCACCGGTATCGGCGAAGTACTCAAGGAAGCAAATCCCGATATGGTCATCTGGGCGGTTGAGCCCGAAAATGCCGCCATTCTTTCCGGTGGCTCGATAGGCACTCACAATCAGATGGGCATCGGTGACGGCGTCATTCCCGAAATTCTCAACACTTCGATTTATGACGACGTATGCATAATCACCGACGATGAAGCAATCAATACCTCAAAGAAGCTCGCTTCTCTTGAGGGAATCATGTGCGGTATTTCAAGCGGCACAAACGTGGCTGCCGCAATCAAGCTTGCAAAGAAGCTGGGCAAGGGCAAAACGGTTGTTACTGTCCTTCCCGATACGGCAGAGAGATATTTTTCAACCCCTCTTTTTGAATAAGAAATAACGGGCTTTTCAAAGCGGAAAGCCCGTTTCTTTATATTAAAGATATTCCCATTCGGTAACGGGGTAAGCGGAATCCCGGATATATTCTCTGTCAAGCACTCTGAGCGGCTCGTATAAGCTGAAGGTATAGATTCTGTTCAGCTCGGCATTTGCGGCAATCTTGACGGAACGCTCGTTTGTATTGTAAACGATGCTCCAGAGAGAGATGATTTTCCAGGGATATTTGGGATGGTCGTATTTAAGACGGACGTGACCGAGAAGGTCCATTGCTTCGATTTCGGACATAACGCCGTTCTTTTCCGTCATTGCCTTTATGACCGCATCGGTTCTGTCGTGGCCGTGCTGAAGTGCTTTCCAGTCGCCGATATCCTTTGTGACAGAGTAATTGCATACATACTGGAAATCAAGGCCGTCGTCCTCAAAGATTGAGCCATTTGCGGGATATTTATCGCTGTTTCTCTCATAAACCTTAAGCTCGTTGTTGATGTATTCGACAACCACGGAGCGCCCCGAGCTGTCACAGAGCTGATAATGGTAATTGGTAAACAGAGAGTCGATCATATTGTAGCTGCGGATAAGCTCGATCGCCTCGTCCACATTGGCGCAGGTATCAAGGACGGCTCTTATCATCAGAGTGGTGGTGATATCCTTTTTGGATTTATCCGTCTGCTTTGTAGCGGCGGCTCTTATTTGAAGTACCGCGATGGCAAGACCCTGATCATTCATACCGTCAACACAGCAGTAGGGGGCAAGGAGTGCCTGAGGATCACCCTTTTTGCATACGGCGTGCTTCTTGCCGTAAAGGATGAAATTATTGTCAACCATGCTGATGCTTGAATATCTGCCCTCGGGATGAGTCCAGAGAACAAAGCAGGGGGCTTCCTTGAAGTCAAAGTTTCTGGCGAGCAGGTGGTCGCCGCTTTCGTTGCGTGCTTCAAAGGTGGTACAGCCGCTTCCCTTTTCGTTTCCGATTACGAAATCCTTGCAGAATTTCTTTGTCGCGTAGGCAATAAGCTCACCTATGGAAGAGCAGCCCTTGTCAAGAATCTCGTCAAGATAGTAATCGTTTCTGTAATCCATCAGATAGATATTCTGATCAAGACGGGTTACGGTGCTTTTGGTTTTATTGTGACTTGCTTTGGCGGAATTGATATTTTTTCCGAACTCGGAAACAATGCTTTTTACATCCATAACGTCACCTGCTTTTTTTATTTTATCCATTATATCAAAGTGAACTGCCGATTACAACAGAAAATGCAATAAAAATGTACACTTGAGTTTAATAATATACACCTATGCAAAATTGATAAATTCGGCACAAAATGTGAAAAACTACTTGACAACCTGCACAAAATATGGTAATTTGTAGGTGAAATAAAGATGAGCCGAAGCTCATCGAGAAAGGCGGCGTTTCCGATGGAAGGTTTTATCGGAGAATCCGCAGGGGCAGTTTCATAACGAGGTCTTAAAACGGCACTGTCCGTAGGGACACGCGGAGCGCCTCTTCGGATTCGGAAACTGAAAGTGTAAACAACCTTCAAAAGAGAAAGAAATGTGATTTCATATGTTTTGTTCAAAGTAAACCCGAAAAAATATAATATGAAGGTTCAGTGATATCATATGTTCCGTGTAACATAATCTATGACAAAAATCTTAAGAAAGTCTGTGATATCCGATGTACGTTTCAGGTTAAACCTTAACAAAATTCATAAGAAAGACAGTGATTCCAATGTACGCATAAATCCCCGTGATTTATACGGATAAAAAACTTTACATATATGAGCTCCGAGTTTTATCTCGGAGCTTTCGACTTTTTCGGGGAATATTATTTGTATTGATAATTGAAAAATAATGTGATATATTGAACTTGACAGAGGGTTTGTATATTTATTAACAGAGGTTTTGTGTATGAAAAAGACACTTGTTATCCTTGCCGCGGGAATCGGTTCCAGATTCGGAGGCGGTATCAAGCAGCTTGAGCCCGTAGGTCCGAACGGCGAAATCATTATGGATTACTCAATTCATGATGCAATTTCCGCAGGCTTCAATAAAATCGTATTTATTATACGAAAGGATATTGAATCCGATTTCAGGGAAATCATCGGCAACAGAATCGAAAAGACAGCCGCTCAGTTCGGAGTTGAGGTCTGCTATGCATTTCAGAATATGGACAATATCCCGGAAAAGCTTCGTGAAGGCAGGACAAAGCCGTGGGGTACGGCACACGCTCTTCTCTGCTGTGAGGGACTGATTGACGGGCCTTTTACCGTAATAAATGCAGACGACTATTACGGAGTAGGCGGATTCAAGCAGGCATCCGCATTTCTTGAAACAAACAGATACGGTATCGTTACCTACGTTCTGGGCAATACTCTTTCCGATAACGGAGGCGTTTCAAGAGGAATATGCAGGGTTGAAGACGGCAAACTTGTTGATATAACTGAAACCCGTAACCTTGTGAAGGTTGAGGGCGGCGCCGAGACGGACGGTGTATTCTACGGTTTTGATACGCCCGTTTCCATGAATTTCTGGTGTCTTCCCGCATCGTTTATTGACGTTTTGTGTGAGCGTTTTCCCGTTTTCCTTGCAAATCTGGAAAATCCTCTTAAAGACGAGTATCTTCTGCCTGCCATGGTGGATTATAAAATCAAATCCGGCGAGGAATGTATCGCTCTTTCAACAGATGCAAAATGGTTTGGTGTTACCTATAAGGAGGATAAGCAATCCGTTGTTGAAAGCTTCGGAAAGCTTTACGAAGAGGGTGTTTACAAACCGGATTTCTATTCGGATATAAAATAACACGGTATAATTAAAATAATCCGTTGGCTTTACAGGTCAACGGATTTTTATTATTTTTATATCATAAATTCTGTTTACGGGAATTCTTTCACCGTTTGTGAATATGACTGCTGATTCGGTTTCGTCAATCTTTTTTACGCATCCGCTTATGTCAACGTATGCTCCGCCCTGCTTATATTCATCGGGTATGAAGCAGATGACGGTTACCTCCGGCTGTTTACCGATATTTTCACGGATTTCCCGTAATCTGCCGTCAAGCTCCGCCTTTCTGTCATCATCAAGATAAATCTCGTTATCCGTCAGACGGGCGGTTTCGTCAATCTCATCGCCGTAACCCGTCAAAGCCGCAAACGGAGCGAACTGGGCGGCTCTGTCATAATTCGTCATGGGTATCCTTGTCGGGGAAACGTGACGGGGCAGATTTATTATATCATCATATTTGTTTGTTCCTTCGGACATAAATCCTCCTATGCCTTGTGACCGCCTACCATACCGTTTCTTTCTCTCATGGTGGCACCGTCCTCATAGCTTGTACCCTTGAGTATTGCGTTTTTTCCGTATTTTTTCTGAATGGCGATTATGGTATGCTGTCTGCTTTTTTCCTTTTCCAGCATATCGTTTTCTTCTTTTTCAAGCTGTTCCTTTTCTTCGTAATTGATGAAGAAATTAAGCTGTTCATCTTCTTTGACGACGGCGTTTTCGTTTATCAGGTGATTTGCGACTACGTACATACGCCTGACGGAAAGCTTTTTGTCAACGATTCTGTCATACAGCTCCACCACGGCATCAACGATGATTTTTGTAGAGGAGGTATGCCTGCCGAGATTTATTGAGCCGTGGGCCTGCCTGGGCACTTTTCTGCCGTATCTGTCTGCTTCGGTTTCACCGGAATAGGATGCTTTGCCGTCCTTGGAAATGTTGCCGATATCGTAGCCCACCGTCAGCACCATCTGGTCCGTCACAAGACACTTGTCAACAAGGTCAAGCGAAAGCAAATCCGCCATTTCCCTGATAATCAGCCGTCCTTTTTCAAAATCGTAGGGCTGAGGAAGCACCTGCCCGGAGCTTAAGCTTTTGCTTTCGGGTCTGTATGCCTTGATATCCGCCATCGTGCAGGATTCATATCCCCAGGCGTGGTCTATCAGCAATTCCGCATTTATGCCGAAAAGCTTGTACAGCAGATTTTCGTTATAGAATTCGTCATCTTTGCCGAGGGAGCATCTTGCAATATCGCCCATGGTGTTTATTCCGTACTGTCTGAGTTTTTTTGAAATGCCCCCGCCTATTCTCCAGAAATCCGTCAGGGGAGTATGGTCCCAGAGCTTACGCCGATAGCTCATTTCGTCAAGCTCCGCAATTCTTACGCCGTCCTTGTCTGCCGGAATATGCTTTGCTTCAATATCCATTGCGATTTTACACAGATACAGATTCGTGCCTATGCCTGCGGTGGCGGTGACTCCCGTGGCTTCAAGTACCTCGTGTATCAGCTTCATGGCAAATTCGCGTGACGTAAGCTTATATAATTTCAGATAATCCGTGGCGTCAATAAACACCTCGTCAATGGAATAAACATGAATATCCTCGGGTGCAACGTATTTCAGATAAACGTCGTAAACGGCGGCACTTACCGTCATGTAGTGGGACATTCTGGGGGGAGCAATGATATAATCAAGAGCAACGCTTGGGTCGGTGCTGACTATGATATTATCCCAGGACGAGGAGGTCAGCTTGTGTCCGGGTGCTTTTGACTGACGCATGGAGTTTACGGCCCTGACCTGCTGAATTACCTCAAAAAGACGGGCTCTGCCCGGAATGCCATAGGATTTGAGGGAAGGGGAAACGGCAAGACAAATCGTCTTTTCCGTGCGGCTTTCATCAGCCACGACAAGATTTGCGTTCAGAGGATCAATGCCCCGGTCAACACACTCGACCGAAGCATAGAATGACTTTAAGTCTATTGCAATATAAACTCTGTCTTCCATAAACGTCCTCTCTTCGTTTGAAAAAAAGCCGAGGGAAGAATCCGTCGGCTTGGCTGTTGTCATAATAGAGCGAGAATTTTATCCTTCTGCATATATCCCATGGCGGCATTTACGGGTTTTCCGTCCTTCATGACCACCAGAGTGGGAATGCTGTCGATACCGAACTGTGCCGCGAGGGCGGGCTCTTCGTCAACGTTGATTTTACCCACCTTTATATCCGTTCTTTCATCGGAAATTTCCTTGATAACGGGAGCAATCATCATGCAGGGACCGCACCAGGTCGCCCAGAAATCAAGCAGAACGGGTATGTCAGATTTAAGAACTTCATTTTCAAAATTATCAACGGTAATTTTAATTTCAGCCATGGTTTTACCTCATTTTGATTTGTAGTAAAGCATACAGTGGCAGTAACCCTCAAAATCCGGGTCCTTTATCTGCTCACGGAATTCTTTACACATACATTTGTTGTCCTCTGTCCTTTCTCTGCGGCAGGGACAGTATCCGCCGGTCCTTTCAAGACCTTCCTTGACAACCTTGACTATTTCTTCGTTTTCGTTGAAAGAAACCTTCATAATTACATCTTCTTTGTCTTTAAATAGGACGCATTTACCGCTTCGATTACACCGTAGCGGAAATTATTCTTTTCAAGTGCTTTAACGCCTTCGATGGTAGTGCCTCCGGGTGAACATACGGAATCCTTCAGATTCGCGGGAGTGCGTCCCGAGTCAAGCATCAGCTTTGCGGCACCCTCAAGTGTCTTTGCAGCGTAGAGATATGCCTTATCTCTGGGAACGCCGATGTTTACCTGACCATCGGCAAGAGCTTCAATCATCATATAAGCCCAGGCGGGGCCGCAGCCGGTTACTATTGAAAATGAGTCTATGGCTTCCTCGCTGACCTTGTCGATTTTTCCCGATGCCTTCATTGCCTCAATGAAATATTTGTATTCGTCGTCCGTTACCTTGTCGTTTTTTGCGGCAAGTGTCATTCCCGCACCTACGGAGCAGGCAACGTTGGGCATGATTCTGATTACGGGGCATTCAACACCTGCAAGGGCTGTTATTCTCTCAATGGAGGTGCCCGCCGCCATGGTGACGAGTATGAATCTGTCTTCTCTTGCCTTGAGTATTTCGCTGATTTCACCGAACATATCGGGAAGAGACTGTGGCTTTACGGCAATGAAAATATATTCGCTTTCGCCTGCAACGGACTCAACACATCCCGACTTGCATCCCAGAGCCTCGGCAAGTGCGTATGCTCTTGAGGTGGAGCTGTCGCAGACTATCATATTTTTTCCGTCTTTTGATGAATTGATTGCCTTTGCAAGGGCTGAGCCCATATTGCCGGAGCCGATAAATCCGAATTTATACATTTATCTCACCTGTCCGTTTCCTTTAATAACGTAATGATAAGTCATAAGTTCCTCGAGTCCCATGGGGCCTCTTGCGTGCATCTTCTGAGTGGAAATACCCATTTCACAGCCCAGACCGAATTCACCGCCGTCTGTGAATCTGGTGGATGCGTTGACGTAGATTGCGGCGCTGTCCGTATTATTGACGAAGTATTCCGCCGCTTCGCAGTTACCCGTAACGATTGCTTCGCTGTGCTTTGTGGAATGAATGAGTATATGGTCAACGGCTTCCTTTACGCCGTCAAGTACCTTGACCGCAAGCTTGTAATCAAGGAATTCCGTATCAAATCCTTCTTCACCCGCTTCTTCTCCGCTGATGATTTTTCCCGCCTCAGCATCAACAACGAAGCTGACGGGATTCTTTCTGCCCTTTGTAAGTCTGTCATAGAGCAGGGGGAGGAATTTATCCGCGATTTCTCTGTCAACAAGGCATACCTCGCAGGCGTTGCATACGGAGGGTCTTGAGGTCTTTGCATTGTCGATTATATTCAGCGCCATATTAATATCGGCGGTCTTTTCAACGTAAATGTGGCAGATACCCGTGCCCGTTTCAATGCAGGGAACGGTTGCTTTTTCCGTGATTGCCCTGATAAGATTCTTACCGCCTCTGGGGATGAGCAAATCAATCTTTCCTCTTGCGGTCATCATTTCGTTTGCGCTTTCCCTTGTTGTATCGTCAATGAGATTGATTACGTCTGGATTTATGCCGCGCTGTGAAAGACCTTCGCGGAGCGCTTCGGTGATTGCCTTGGAGGTTCTGTACGCCTCCTTACCGCCTCTGAGAACGCAGACGTTTGAACTCTTGAAGCAGAGCGCCGCCGCATCGGAGGTAACGTTCGGTCTGCTCTCGTAGATGATTCCGATTACGCCCATGGGGACGGCAACCTTTTCAATATGAAGACCGGAGGGCCTGTCAATTTCGCGGATTACTCTGCCGTTGGGGTCGGGAAGCAGTGCTACGTCACGCATACCCTGCGCCATACCCTCTATTCTTTCCTTCGTGAGGGTAAGACGGTCAATCATTACCTCGGAAATCACTCCTCTTGACGCTTCGATATCAAGGGCGTTTTCCGAAAGAATTTTATCCGTGTGTCTGATGAGACAGTCTGCCATTACGGAGACCGCACCGTTCTTTTCCTCTGACGTGAGTGAACGGATATCCGATTTTGCCCTGACTGCTCTGTCAAGTATTTCTGATGTTGTCATATTATTTTCCTCTGCTGAAAAATCTTGTGCCCGAGGGCTTGCCCCCGTCTATGTCATAAAGTATTTCGGGATTGCTTCCGTTTGCGATGACCATATCAATACCGCCGCCGGTTGCGATTTCCGCCGCATGGATTTTTGTTTCCATACCGCCGGTACCCAGCTCGGAGCCCTTACCGCCGCCCATATTTCTGATATTGTCGTCGATTTCATATACCTTTGAAATGAGCTTTGCCCCGGGGTTGACCTTGGGATTGCTGTCGTAA
Source organism: Acutalibacteraceae bacterium (assembly GCA_045598305.1). Classification (GTDB taxonomy): domain Bacteria; phylum Bacillota; class Clostridia; order Oscillospirales; family Acutalibacteraceae; genus CAG-177. Next base: position 92,414 of record JAZLLW010000003.1, on the reverse strand, counting down.
AGCCCGTCAATATCCGAAAGGAGGATGAGTAAATCCGCCTCAACGCTGACTGCAACTATTGCTCCCAGTGTGTCGTTATCGCCGATGGAAATCTCGTCTGTTGCGATGGTGTCGTTTTCATTCACAACGGGAAGAACGCCGAATTCAAGAAGCTTTGAAACCGTGTTGCGGAAATTGCGGTGGTGCTTTTCGTTTTCAATATCCGCATTGGTAATGAGTATCTGCGCGATGTTGTGATTGTATTTTGAAAATTCGTTGTCATAAACGTACATCAGCTCACACTGACCCGTTGCGGCAGCCGCCTGCTTCGTGGGAATATCTGCGGGCTTTTCGCTGAGCATAAGCTTGCCTACGCCCATACCGATGGCACCGCTTGAAACCAGTATGATTTCGTGACCTGCATTTTTAAGGTCGCTGAGAACACGGCAGAGAGATTCGACTCTCCTGATATTTATCCTGCCCGTTGCATGGGTCAGGGTTGAAGTACCTACTTTAACGACAATACGCATAGTTTACCTCCGGAAAAACCGATTTGAACAATTATAACATAAAATAAACGGCATTTCAATTATTATAATTGACTTACAGGTGTGAAAGTGATACATTAGGGGTTGCATCGGGAGATGTATTGACATGAAAGAAGAGATATACAATGATTTACGATAATATCAGAAATCTGAGAGCTTATTCCGCGGTAATTCCTCACGCGCAGGAAATTGCCGATTATATTGAAAAGACGGATTTTGAGGCAATGGAGCGCAAGGGCGGTTTCCCCGTATGTGAGGGTGTTACGATGAATCTTGCGGAGTATGCTCCCGGTGAGGGAAGCGACTATGAGGCACACCGTCAGTATCACGATTTACAGCTCGCCGTCAGAGGATGCGAAAGAATAGATATCATTCCCACGGATAAGGCAATCAATTCAAAGGGCTACAAGCCCGATGCGGAATTTTTCTCGGCAGGTGACTGCTCGGTTACGAGCGCCGCTCTTGACGAAGGAATGTTTGCGTTTCTTGCTCCTCAGGATGCTCACAAGCCCTGCATTAAATCCACAACCGATACAATACTCAAAGCGGTATTCAAAATCCGCGTTGATTGAGGAGGGATAATATGAAAATCAGTATTCAGACGGGCGATATCGTTGACCGTGTCGGCCTTGAAGAAGGTTATGCCCTCATAAAAGAAACCGGCTTTGATGCCGTTGACTGGAATATTGACCACGCGTGGAAGGGCTCTGAAATCAGAAAGGGAAATTTAGGCAATTGCGTATTTGATATGCCTCTTGAGGGTGTAATCGATTACTACGCGAAGGAGCTTGAGATAATAAATAAAAACGGTCTTGAGCTTACTCAGGCGCACGCACCGTTTCCTTCGTTTTCAAAGGACCATCCCGAAGTGCTTGATTACGCCATCGGCGTTTACAAGAGAAATATTGAATTCTGTCAGTATGCAAAAATCCGTAATCTCGTCATTCACGGTATCTCATATTCGCTCAATGACGACATAAATACAAAAGAAACTATTGACAAACTCAACTTTAAGCTTTATTCTTCTCTTATACCCGTTCTGAACGATACGGACGTTACGGTCTGTCTTGAAAATCTTTTCAGCTCCAATAACGGTGTGTGCTATCAGGGACATTGTTCCGACCCTTATGCGGGAGCAAAAGAAATTGACGAGCTCAATGCCCTTGCGGGCAAAGAATGCTTCGGTCTCTGCCTTGATACGGGCCATGCAAACCTGCTTCATCACGACCTGCGTACCTTTATCGCCGTTTACGGCAAGAGAATCAAGGCGCTTCACATCCACGACAATAACGGCTCGGGTGACGAGCACGAAGCGCCGCTTACGGGTACGATAAACTGGAATCATTTTTGCTCTGCACTCAGAGATGCCGGCTATGAGGGTGACCTCAGCTTTGAAACCTTTGCGCAGACGAATGAGGTAATGAATTTTGATATGGCCATGCTCAAGCCCTGGATGATTCTCATCAATGAAACGGGCAAGGTGTTCAGAAGCAAAATTCAGGGATAATAAAAACGGATACTCCGGTATCCGTCATACGGGCCTGTAGCTCAGTTGGGAGAGTGCTACATTCGCATTGTAGAAGTCGGGAGTTCGAATCTCCTCAGGTCCACCAAATAAGGCGGCAGATTTTGACAAAAAGTCTGCTGCCTTTTTTGTATCAACTCCGTAAAATCTATTGACAATATGGAAATTATACGTTATGATATTAATGATAATCGTTAAATTATATGCGATAAACTTATATTTCGGAGGGGTTATAATTGAATAATTCCAAAATAATCAGATCATCACAAATCATTGACCGCATTTTGCGTTTCCTTCAGGGATTCATGATTGCTTTTGCCGCGGTTTCGGTTATCTTTATCATTCTTTCCTTTACAGTCGGAGAAAAAATTGTCCGTGACGCTTCATGTATTGAACTCGGGAATCTGTCGTTATATATTTCGGATAGTGCGATACCGGATTATTCCGAGCTTCGCAAGGGTATTGTCATTAATTTGATGACAGTCATCGTTACGGTCACAGCCGGATGGTATCTTCTTCATGTGATTCGTCAGCTCCTGCAGACGATGAAGGACGGCAGACCTTTTGAGAGCGGCGTATCATCCAAAGTGCGCAAGCTCGCCTTCACCACTCTTATCGGAGGCTCAGTCATAGAAGCGTGCCGTGTGCTCGGCACCGTTGCGGAGCTTAAAGCGTATGATCTGACGCTCCTGCTCAATTCCGCAAGCGTTCAAAGGTTTGCGTACAATTATTCGTTTAACGTGTCTTTTGTCGTTATTGCGGGTATTCTGTTCTTCCTCTCTCTTGTTTTCAGATACGGAGAAAGTCTGCAGCAGGAATCCGACGAAACTCTGTGAGGTGCCGGGATGGGAAAAATCATACTTCGACTTGACCGGGTGATGGCAGACCGGAAAATGAGTTTAAAGGAGCTTTCGGAAAAGGTCGGCGTTGCCAACGTCAATTTATCAAAAATAAAAACGGGAAAAATCAGTGCAATCCGCTTTTCCACTCTTGTTGCGATCTGCGAAGCACTGAACTGTCAGCCGGGCGATATTCTGGAATACAGTCCGTCGGATGAAAACGATATAGGGTAAAATGAAATAAAAATTTACATTCCGAATCCCTTATGAAGAAAGAAGACGGTAATATGAAATTAAACGGATTTTTGATTGTTGTAAAAGATATCAGGAAAGCAGAGAAATATTATCATGACCTGTTCGGCTTTGAAACGCTCCAAGACAACGACGGCAATATGATTATGTCGGACGGTCTTGTTTTGCAGGAGGAAAAATATTGGCACACATTTATAGGCAAAGATGTTATTCCGCAAAACAACGCCTGCGAGCTGTATTTTGAGGAAGAAAATATAGAGGCGTTTTACGAAAAACTGAAAACACTTTATCCGGAAACGGAGTTTGTTAACCTGCCTATGACTCATTCGTGGGGACAAAAAGTGGTTCGTTTTTATGACCTTGACGGGAATCTGATTGAAGTCGGAACGCCGATGTAATGGCATAAATAAAAATTTGCGGGGGGTATCACAGTGAATGAGTTTAATGAATATGTGCGTGATTGTTTTTCGGCAGCCGGTGATATTGTCATAAAATCCATGATGGGCGGATACCTTGTTTACCTTAACGGTAAACTTATCGGCGATATTGGGGATAATGAACTGTTTCTAAAGCGAACGCCTACATCGGACAGACTTCTTGCAGACTCGGAACTGCGTTATCCTTATGAGGGTTCAAAGACTTTGATGCACGTATTCAATAATTTTGAGGATGCAAATCTGATTGAAGAATTACTTGCAGGTATGTATACGGAACTGCCGGAGAAAAAGCCCAAGAAAACCAAATGAGATTGACAAATTTCGGCTTGCCGGGCAGAGTAAATCAAAATGGAGCGAAGAAATCATGATAGACACAAAACGCCTGAAAATATATGCGGCTTCCGAAGAGCAGATGAAGGTGTTTATTGCCGCACAGACGGTCGATGTGCTGAAAGCTGCTTATTCGGAAATGCTTGACGGAGCATTGACACATCCTGACGAGTGGGAATGGTACGCCATTTGGATGATTGAAATGAAAGACGGCACTCATATCGGAGAGTTGTGTTTCAAGGGTGTTGACGAATCCGGCTCTACCGAAATCGGCTACGGAATTTCAGAGGAATATCAAAACCGCGGTTATGCAACGGAAGCGGTCAGCGCGGTCGTTGATTGGGCGTTAAGGCAAAATGCAATCAACTGCGTGACTGCCGAGGTGGATAAAGAAAATATCGCTTCCGTAAAAGTCCTTGAAAAATCGGGATTTGAACCCACGGGAATAAGCGGTGAAGAGGGCCCGATGTACAGAAAAGTCAGATGACAAAGCCGTGAATACATTATCGGATTAAAAGGAACACGGAATGAGTATTATGGCAAATTTTTTAACATCAATAAGAATTGTCTGCGGTCTGCTGATTTTGATTTTTCCGCCTTTTTCCGAATGGTACTATATACTGTATCTTACGGGCGGGTTTACCGATGCGGTTGACGGAACCGTTGCGCGCAGACTCAAAACAGTAACCGATTTCGGAGCAAAATTTGATACTGCCGCAGATTTTATTTTTGCCGCGGCTGTCATTATTAAGCTCATAGGTGCAGTCCGCTTTCCGATATGGCTGCTGATATGGATTGCCGTGATCTTTACGATAAAGACCGTGAGCGTAATAACGGGGCTTATCCGTCATAAAAAGTTTATTGCCGTTCATTCTCTTATCAACAAAGTGTGCGGTGTGGCAATATATATATTGCCTCTTGTTTCGGGGATTGATTTTCCACGACAGTTAAAACTGATTTTAGTTGTATCCGTATGTTTGCTTGCGAGTGCGGCTTCCGTTGATGAATTCATAAAAGTATTGAAGGGTAAAACCGTCAGATAGATAATCGGGGCTTTTACTTATCTGTTGCATTTTTGCCGAACACTCCGTAAAATCGGGAAGTATAAAAAGTGTAATGAGGGTTTGTTATGGATAATAAGGAATGGTTTAAGCAGGCGAAATTCGGTATGATGATTCACTGGGGACTTTATTCTCTTTTGGGCGGAGAATACAAGGGAAGTAAAGTCCGTGATTATGCCGAGTGGATTCAGTCATATTTTCAGATTCCCGTCGGCGAATACGAAAAGCTTGCCGGGGCGTTCAATCCCGTTTATTTTGATGCGGAGGAATATGCAAAAACCGCCCGCGACTGCGGCATGAAATATATCGTGCTTACTTCAAAGCATCACGACGGATTTGCCATGTACCGTTCCGAATGCGACAAATTCAACGTTTACGATGCAACTCCGTTTCACCGTGACGTGCTGGAGGAATTTGCGTTTGCCTGCAAAAAATACGGTCTGAAGCTCGGCATTTATTATTCGCAGGATTTAGACTGGCATCATCCGCACGGCGGCGGGTATAATTCAAATCACATGGGCAACAGCGGAACGACCTGGGATAACAGCTGGGATTTTAAAGGGGAAAAGGATTACGGTATCTGCTTTGAAGAAAAAATCCTGCCTCAGATAAAGGAAATAATGACGGGCTACGGTGACCTCTGCCTTGCATGGTTTGACGTGCCCATGACGATTGAGCCGTATCAGAGCGAGCTGATTTACAATACCGTAAAGGAGCTTCAGCCGGATTGCCTTGTCAATTCAAGACTCGGCAACGGCAAATACGATTACGTTTCTCTCGGTGACAATGAGATACCCGAAAAAATTGATTTGCCCGAAAGCAAAACGGTTGACTACCGCGATATCGGCGGATTCAAGCCATCGCCCTACGGCCTTTACGAAAGCGCCTGCACGCTTAACGACACGTGGGGATTTTCCTATTACGACCGTAATTGGAAATCTGCAGAAAAGCTTTCGGAAAACAAAGCGCATCTTAATTCTCTGGGAATCAATTATCTGCTGAACGTGGGACCTGACCCGATGGGCAGAATACCAATTGAAGCAAAAACCCTGCTTGAAAATATCAGATAAAAACAAAAGCGACACATTTCTGTGTCGCTTCTTTGTTTGATTCGGATTAAACGCCTGTGCTTGTTACAAGAACGCTGGGATAAAGTCTCTCAAGACCTTCTTCGGTGTGCTTGTAGCACTTCTTGTTTGTTGTAAGCTTGGGAATTTCAAAGTCAAGCTTCTTTGCTCCGTAAAGGAAAAGGAAGGGAGAGATAATGTAAGGGGAAATAAGGAAGGGTACAAACTTGATTGTGCAGCAATTCCAGACACAAACTGCAAACCATGCACAGTTGAAGAAATAGTTCCAGTAATTGTGGCGGTTAATTGTGTCGGAAAGGTTGTCAAGCTCAAACTCGTTTATCGTGGATTTGATATAAATCGTTCTCTCGTAGGTTTCGTCCTTGATCCAGTATCTTTCCATATTGTAGTGGATACCTTCGCCCTGACCTCTGTCTTTCCATGAGCCCATTGAAAGACTGTCGCCGGCTGCAAGATCATAGTGACCGATTGTAAGAGTACGGTCGCTGATGTTTTCAATATAAATCCACATATGGGGAAGCTTGGGATTGGCTGTTGAGATAAGAAGATAAATGTTTGCAACGGCGTCCATGGAGGAACCGCTCTCAACGGTTTCTTCCTTTTCGGCGGTATCCTTTGCGAATGCGATTGCGGGGAAGCAAATCAGCATTGATATTACAAGAAGTACGGATATAAATTTCTTAAATGTTCTCATAGGGAATCATCTCCTTGAAAAATTACATCTAATTCTATCACTATACCATTGGTTAGTCAATACAATTTTAATTATAATTTAAGTGAATGTGAACATATTTCAGCTTTTGAAGAACTTTTCTATTGTCTGAAGATAGGGAAGCATCGTTTCGTCAACGGAGCCGAAAATCTCGTGTCTGGAGCCGGGGAATCTTTCAAGACGGATGTTTTTGACAAGCTTTACGAATTCTTCTTCTTTGTCATTATATACCGAGCCGTCGTCTTCTGCCTGGCAAAGCAGAACGGGAAGGGTGATTTTTTTACAGCGTTCAGGGTCAAGATTTTTTCTTGAAACGAGGATAGCTTCCTTGAGCCAGCCGTAAGAGGCATTGCAGGTCTGAAGGCATCTTTCGGCGGATTTATTGGCATTGATGTAGTCAAACCTTGCCTTGCTCGTATTATTGCTTGACGTATATTCTCTGTTGGGATTGAAATCCTTTGAGCCGACCGTTTCCTTGTGCCTCTGACCTATAAGGCAGAAGAACCTTGCAAGGAAAAGGGCAAACCACGGTTCAAGACCGTGACATTTGCAGAGTACCATAGGTGCGGTGAGTACGGCTTTTTCAAACACGTCGGGATGCTCCTGAAGATACTGAATCGAAACGGCACCGCCCATGGAATGACCGTAAAGGAGCAGGGGAAGACCCGCGCCGTCGGGCTTTACGACGTTGTTTATGAATAAATCAAGGTCCTTCACGTATTCGTCAAATTTGCATACGGAAACGGTTTCGGTCTTTTCCGCATAGCGGAAACTCCTGCCGTGGCCGCGCTGGTCATAGATGAAAACGTTGAAGCCCATAAGCATATAAACGTAAATCATTTCGCGGAATTTGACGGTGCTTTCGGTGAAGCCGTGAACGATAATGGCGTTTTTTGTTGCGTTTTCAATGAGGTATTTTTCATAGTGAAGCTTGTTTTTGTCCCAACCCTCAAAGAAATCTTCCCTGCGGTATTTGTCAAGGAAGGGCTCAACCTTCGTTTTCATTGTTTCGCTGTAATTTTCCTCGGTTACGGGGAGTGAATTGATGATAAGTTCCATAAGTACCTCCTATGAGATAACGCTGTCTGCAAGGCGGTAATATTCGTAGTTACTGCCCTGTGCCACGTCAAATTTACCTGTTACCGTGATTTGCTGATTTTCCCCGAATACGTCCTCGGGTATGATTTTGCTGTCGGCGGGAACAAAGTATATTCCCTGAGTACAGCAGGCGGCGGCATCCGAAACGACACAGCCGTATTGCTTTTCACCCGTCGCTTCGTCCGTGTACCAGTTGAACTGACCGGTGATTCTTATTATTTCTCCCTCGTGGTCGTATGCGGAGGATGAAATATCAACAAGAGCCGCATAAGCCATATTTGCGTCAAGCGCGGATAAATCCGTATCAATATCCGATTCGTCATAGCTTACGCTCTGCCCGACGGAAAAAGACTGCCCCTCTGCCGTGCTTTCTTCCGGAGACGGGAGCTTTTCCGATGAGCAGGAAACCAGCATTATCGGAATTATTACGGGTAAAATCAGTTTTATCGCTTTCATATCAGTACGTCATTTCCGCATCTGCGATGTGATAATAGGTTTTTGCGCCTTCCATATAGGATTCAAACACGCCCGTTACCGTTATTTCCGTATTGTCGGGAGGATATGACGAGGGGTTGTCGGCACCGTTTGCAAGTACGAACTCAAGTCCCTGCTGACAGCAGGCGGTGGCATCCTGAATAAGGCAGAAATAATAGGTGGTTTTTGTTTCGTCAATATAGTTTGAAGTGTAATTGCCCTTCATCCTGATAACCTTGCCGACGTTTTCCTCCGGGGCGGATACCAGATTATTCACCTCGGAATAAACTATTGTACCGCTCATGGACGCAAGGTCAATGTCGATTCTATCGTAATTTGTCTGTACCTTTGCTTCGGTTACGGAAATGTTTTCCTCCGGCGTTTTGCTTGCACAGGAAGAAAGCGAAAATACCGTAACGGCCGCAATGATTAAGCAGATAATTCTTTTCATTTTTTTCTTCCTCCTTTGATGATTCCCGAAACATAGAATACGATGAATACGGCCACGTCAACCGCCACTATGGTGGAGCCGACGGGAGTGCCGTAAACTATGGAAACGAGAATGCCCGTCAGTGAACAGATTACGGAGAGTATGCAGGAGCAGATTGTAACGCTCTTAAAGCTCCTGAATACCCGCATTGCCGACAGGGCGGGGAAGATAATGAGGGCGGAAATGAGAAGCGAGCCCACGAGATTCATTGCAAGTACGATTACGACCGCCACGATGACGGCAATAATCATATTGTACAGATTTACCTTTGTGCCTGCGGACCTGGCAAAAGCTTCGTCAAACGTGACCGCAAAAATCTTATTGTAAAAGAGGATGAATGCCGCCGTTACAACAACGGAAAGGATAACGCAGATAAGCACCTCGGATTTGCCCAGCGTGAGAATCGACGTTGAGCCGAAAAGAGTACCGCATACGTCACCGGATACGTTTGATGAGGTCGGGAAAAGATTCATCAGCAGATAACCGAATGCGAGAGCACCTACGGATATCATGGCAATTGCCGCATCACCGTTGATCTTAGTGTTTGTTCCCGTGCGCAGTAAAAGAATCGCACACAGTATCGTGACTGCAAGGGTGAGGGGAGTGTCGTTCGTAAGACCGACTACCGCCGCCACCGCCATGGCACCGAACGCCACGTGGGAAAGACCGTCACCGATGAACGAGAATCTTCTGAGTACGAGTATGACACCCAGCAAAGAAGAGCAGAGTGCGATGAGAACGCCCGCAATGAGGGCAAATCTTACAAACTGGAACTGGTTGAAATAGAAGGCGATTTTGCCGAATGCATCAGCCATTTTCATCACCGCCTTCCGATACGAAAAAGCGTCCCTGCGCGGTAGCGAGATATTCCTCTGCGGTGCCGAAAAATATATTATGACCGATATGAAGAATATGACTCGCATATTTTACTGCGGCGGCAATATCGTGGGATATCATTATGACGGCAATGCCGTCTTTTTTATTGAGCTCATCAATCAGCTGATACATTTCGGCCGTGGCCTTCGGGTCAAGTCCGGTAACCGGCTCGTCAAGGAGCAGGATTTTACCGGTAGCACACATTGCTCTTGCCAGCAGCACTCTCTGCTGCTGACCTCCCGACAGCTCACGGTAGCACTTCTTTTTGAGGTGGGAAATACCCATCTTTTCAATCATATCATCTGCAAGCTTTTTGTCTTCCTTTGAGTAAAACGGCTTTTTACCGCATTTACCCTGACAGCCCGAGAGGACGACTTCTTTTACGCAGGCGGGAAAATCCTTCTGTACGGGGGTCTGCTGTGGAAGGTATCCTATGTCGGTTTTTTCAAGGCCGTCACCGCGGATGATTTTTCCGCTCATGGGTGACTGAAGTCCCAGCAGGGTTTTCATAAGTGTACTTTTACCCGAGCCGTTTTCACCCACGATGCAGAGATAGTCACCGGGATTTACCTCAAAGGTCAGATTTTCTATAACTGCCTTTCCGTCGTACCCGGCGGTCAGCTTCTCACATTTTATCAGTGCCATAATTCCGCCTCGTTTCAATGCAATGCTTCCGTCAGAACTGACAGATTGCTTTCCGTTATTTCAAGATAATCTGCGCCTTGCTTAATATCATCTGCGGTAATTGACTGCATGGAATTCAGCTCAAGCACGGTCTGATTCTTATTCTTTGTGTTTGAAATAACGGTTTCGGCAATTTTATGGTCGTTTCCTTCAAGGACGATAATATTTCTGAGCCCGAGCTCGTCAACCTTCTTTGCAAGGAATGCCACGGTCTCAAAGCTCGCTTCCGTTTCGGCTGAGCATCCCTTGAAGGGAGCGTAGTATTCAATGCCGTAATCCTTTGCCATATAGAGGAACGGGAAACGGTCTGCAAACAGAAGAACGTGTGAGCTGCTGCTTTCAACGGTTTGGGTGTATTTTGCATCAAGCTCTTCAAGCTTTGAAAGATATGCTTCATAGTTTGCCTTGTAGATTTCCGCGTTTTCACCGTCGGCTGAGCAGAGGGAGTCGCAGATACTGCGGCAGGCGATTTTTGCGTTTTTGAGGGAAAGCCAGATGTGTTCGTCAAAAGCTTCTCCTTCCTCTTCTTCCTCTTCCTCCATCATGCCCTCAACGGTTTCTTCCTCTCTTCTGTTTTCTCCGAGAGCTTCCATAAGATTGAGGGAAATAAGATTTTTGTTGCCGGATGAGGAAAGCACGCCGTCAACCCATTCATCGGATTCGCCGCCCACATAGATAAAAAGGTCGCACTGCGAAATTACCGCCATATCGTCGGCACCGGGCTGAAAAGAATGAAGGTCAACACCGCTGTCAAGGAGCATCGTAGCCTCGGCGTCTGCTGATTTTTCACCGAGTATGTTCATAACCCAGTCGTAAACCGGGAATATCGTCGTAACGATTTTAAGCTTTCCGCTTGTTTTTCCGCTTACCGTTGAGCATGCGGAAAACGTGCCCGTAATCAGGATAAGGCACAGTATGAATGATATGATTTTTTTCAAAATATTTACCTCCGTGTTGAAATTGATATACAGATACGGTCCGCCTGAACGGCAGACTTTACGGAGTCATTTCAGCACAGAAGCTTGTCTTTATTTGAAACGGGAGTAGCGTAATTTCCCGCGGATTTATCGGATAAAAGAGTGAATATTCCGAAGAAATCGAGGTGACGCGAAAGGGCAAAAGAGAATGCCGCAAGGGAAAATCCTCTGAGGATATTCCGGCACAGTGAAACCGTAAGACAGATTTCACAATCCGCGCCGGAACAGTTATGATCTGCTTCGGATATGACGTAGGCGGATGAAATGATGACGGAAAGAGACAGTACGGCAATGAGAATTACCGCAAACAGCTTTTTTACTGCTTTCATATTCATCCTCCTTTGCGTAGATTTAGTAGTAATTAAATAATATTATACCATCCGTAGTGGATATATTCAAGATTTATTCTTTACATTTAGGTCGGAATAGGGTAAAATATCATTGTAATTATCATCGGAGGGATATAATGAAAAGAGTAATTTCCCTGTTTGCTTTACTGTGCATCGTTTTCTCCTTTGCTTCCTGCAAAAAAGAGGAAGTCAATACCGTAACCAAACCGTCCGTAGGGGCGGATGCGGAAACGATAGAGGAATATTATGACGGCTTTTGCAGCCGTCTTGATCTGGAAATGACAAAGAAAGCAAGAAGCTTTATCCGTTTTAACAGCGGAATATTTGTTGCAAATTACCTTGACTTTTCAAAGCACAAAGTAGTTGATTTTGATTTTCCCTCGTATTATGAAGATCCCGAGGGCTTCGCCGGAGATATAGGAAAATTTGAAAACCTCACAGTTATGTCCTCATTCGTCCAGAACAACGGCTCAAAGTCGGGCATCCTGCTTCAGCTCACGGACGGTCGAAACGGTTATTACGTGTATATGTTCGGCAACTATCAGGAGATTCCCGAGGGAGAAACGGTTTCCTTTGCCGCAGTTCCTCTGTGTATCAACAGAGAGGAAGACAGCGTTCTGCTTGCCGGAATATGCTTTTATGAGTAAACAAACCGAAAAATCGCTCTACTGTGAGCATAAAACGGAAAACGTAAGCCGACGGCTTATGAAAATAAAGGAGAATTGAATATGAAAAAAACTCTTAAGATTGCTCTTTCTGTCGTATTCATACTTGCGATCGTATTCTCATCGCTTGTATTGGTATTTGCAGAAACAGAATCCGCATTTGAAGAAAACGCCTATGCAACCGTAGTAACGGCATCGGATTTTCAGGATTATGATTCAAGGGCATTTATCCGTTTCGGCAGTATCCTCGGACTTATGAAGGAAGATGGAATGGCACAGCCCTGCTCAATGCTCAGCGCAGGTGACTATTCAAGAATACTTCCCGATTATGCTACCTCGGGCGTTGTTCAGCTCAAGTCCGCAATGATGGGCGTTTATCCCGAAATGGACGAGAATGCGATTCTCTGCATTCAGGGCAACCACGATATCAAATCCGCCGGCTTTATTCCCACGGGCTTCAGCGATATGGGTTCATATTGCCTCTATGCAATCAATGAAAACGATTTCCCCTGGGATCAGTATCTTACAAACGGCTCAAAGGTAAAGAAGACTGCAGAGAACGTTGAAAAAAAGCTCAACGCCATGATTGAAGCCGAAGATTTCAGACCCGTAATCATCATCACTCACGTTCCTCTTCATCATACCCGCAGAGGCGGCGGCGGTGATAACCAGTATGCTTCCTATCTCTTTGACGTAATCAACAAGGCAGCCGAAAAACTTGATATTATCTTCCTCTTCGGTCACAATCATTCCAACGACTACGATGATTATATCGGCGGCTCCGTAAACTTCATCGCAAAGGGCGAAACAATCCGTATTCCTTATACTGACAAGAGAAGCGAAACCGAATATAAAGAGGAAATTCTTAACTTCACTTATACCAATGCCGGTTACGTGGGATATTCGGGCAACGGTACCGAGAACGGCTCAACAAACGTTCTTACCGTAGGCGCAATCCAGTTTACCGAGAGCAGCTTCCACCTTGTAAAGTATGCCGAGAGCGGTGTGATAGCAACCTACGACGTTGACAGAATCAACAGGGAAAACAGTTCGGATAAGGAAGTAAACGCCCCCGCGATCAATAACAGCTTCCTTTACGAGCTTGCAAAGAAAATCATTGATTTCCTTCTTTCAATCTTCAAGACCTTCCCCATCTGATTGAAATAACACGGTAAAGTAAAAAGAGAGCAGACATTCAGCCGAATGTCTGCTCTTGAATTTTATCTGAAAAAGTAGCTGATGCCGGATAACCTCAGGATGAATATTATCATACCGATGGTTTCCGCAATGATGAACGTCATTATAACGGGCTTTTTTAATTCGGCGGAGATTTTGCCTTCTTTGAAATTGAACATTGTTATGATGAAAAGGAACAATCCGACAAATGGAGAAAATATCGCAATTCCCTGGATTATGCACAGGATGATGACGGTGGCTTTATTTACCTGCTCTTCGGAGGCAGGGTAATCGGTACCGTTTTTATTGTGATAATGCTGGCCGCCGTTGGTGTTCTTTTCAAGGTCGCGGTCACAGTAATCCCCGGTTTTGCGCCGCTCCGTATAATCGTCGTGATAGCCGTTATTCCATTCTCTTTCCTTGTCTTCGTCACAGCCATTACGAAATACGGAGATGATACTTTTCGGATTCTTTTCCCCGTCGTCGGCATGTGCCTTGTGGGACGCGGATATTCTCATACTGCCGCCGCAGATGGGACAGACGGGATCGCTGCTGTCCGTCTTGTAACCGCAGATGGGGCATTCGTTACGTATTGTCATGGCTGAACTCCTTTATCAGAGAGCGGCTTTTATTGCCGCAAGAAGGTCGTCGTATTCTTCAAATGCGGGAATCTGAGGATAGTCTGCCTTGATTTTATCCGTTGTCTTGAAGAGGAAACCGGCTTTGCTTGCCTGAATCATGCCTAAATCGTTGAAGCTGTCGCCGCTGGCGATGGTGTCAAAGCCCATGGACTGGAGCGCCTTGACGGTGGTGAGCTTGGACTGGGGACAGCGCATGTGGAAATCAAGGATTTCTCCGTCGGGAGCGATCTCAAGCGTGTTGCAGAATATCGTAGGCCAGTCAAGCTTTTTCATAAGGGGAGTGGCAAACTGGTCAAAGGTATCGCTGAGGATAACCACCTGAGTTATCGTGCGAAGCTCGTCAAGGAATTTCTTTGCACCGGGCATAAGGTCGATTTTTGAAATTACGTCCTGAATTTCCCTGAGACCGAGACCGTGTTCCTTGAGAATTTTGATTCTGTATTTCATGAGCTTATCGTAATCGGGCTCGTCACGGGTAGTGAGACGAAGCTCGGGAATACCCGTCTGCTCGGCAAAGGCAATCCATATTTCGGGGACGAGTACGCCCTCCATATCAAGACAAACTACATTCATGATAAAAACCTCCGAATCTGTATTACCCGATAATTATATCACGGATTTTTACCCGTGTAAACTGTCAAAGGGCTAAAATCGGGTATAAAAATACCCGCCGTATTAAGGCGGGTTGAATATCAGAACATACTCCAGGACATCATTTTAAGGAAGAAGTCCATAATTGCTCCGATAATATTCTGGAACAGATTGCCGTCGACCTTTACCTCGGTAAGCAGAGAAATCGAGTCAACGGAATTACCTTCTTCGTCGGTTTCCACGGTTTTGAAACAGCCGTAGCACTCCGCACCTTTTCCGCAGATGATTTCGGTGTTGCTTTCGTCCAGCTCATCGGGGATTTCAAACCCATCGGCGGCGTAAAGGGTGTACCATAATACGTAGGTCCTGCCGGGCTTCATTTCTCCGTCATAGATATTGCCTACGTAGTCAGTCAGAAGTACCGCATCGGAGGACTGTGATTCGTCAAAAATCACGTTATCCGAAAGGATGACGGCACATTCTCTGTAATCCTTTGCCGTCTTGCCTGCAATGTCACTGCGAAGCTCGATGACTATTTTGCTGCTTTCGGGCTCATTCTCTGCAAAGGCAAAGAGGGGAATGGCGGATATAATCATCAGCACCGCCGTAAGTAATGATAATGTTTTTTTCACGGTATTACCTCCTTAATATATCACATTGATTATAAAGCAATATGACGGAAAATTCAATCAGAAAATGTACGTGGTCGCATCCTCGCAGATTCTCCACTCGCCGCTGAAATTTTCACGCAGTATTTTTTCCGTACCCTCAATATCGTCCATTACGCGCGGACCGTTATGAAAGAGAAACAGCCGCTTCACGTTCATTTTGTCCGCTTTGATTCTTTCGCATATATCAAGGGGCTTGTTGTGTCCCGTTTCGCACATGAATAAGTCACAGCCGTCCTCCGGCATGATATAAGACATATCCGTGAAATTGAAATCGCCCGAGAAGACTATCGTTTTGCTGCCTGCCTTGATTATGTATGAGAATGACGTGCCGTCGTCAAGGTGGGTATTCGGCTTTGCATATACTCTGAAATCGTCGGAGGAGGATTCGTAAATCAGCCCCTCGTTTACGGAATGATACGTGTGGGTATAGTCACATCTGAAGCCGCCCTCGGTATTGGAAAGAAGCTGCATAAGTCCGTCGTAGGTGCTTTTTGCGGGCACGAATACGTCCACGTTTCCGCCGACGGGAAGACCCTTCGCGTTTTTGCCCTGAGTGAGCTTCCTGATATTCCACAGCAGGTTGCCCAGACCGCCCACGTGGTCCATGTGACAGTGAGAAATGAATATGCTTCTGATTCTGAGCAGGTCAAGTCCCATGATATGTGCCATATATGAGCCGCATTCGCCCGCGTCAAACCAGTAAACGCCGTTCTGCATTTCCACCGCAAAGGAAACGTGATGCCTGCCCGCTCTCGGCTGAGTGCCGGAGCCCGTTCCGAAAAACCACATTCTGATTTTGTCTCCGGGAAGCTCATCCTGCTTTTTGAGTAATTTCAGCTCGCTTTCGTCACGGCAGATATACTGAAATCTCGGCATGGTAACGCCGTCGCGCTCAACCGTTTCGGTGAACATGGCGAGAGGTCTCACCCAGACGCCTCCCTCACCGTAAAGAGCTTTGTAAACGGCTTTTTCCTCAAGGGTTTCGCTGTCCTTCGCAACGTACAGCAGCTTGTAGTAATTACCTTTGAAATGACGGTAAACGCCGTATGCGGGATAATCCAAATCAATCACCCTTTCCGTTTTCACGATATAATTATACGGGTATCCCGCCGCTTTTGCAAGGGAAAACGGATATAAAACAAAAAATCCGCCCCACGGCGGAACGTACGGTTTATCTGTCAGCAGATTGAATTTATGAAATCGGTAAGCTTTTCCTTCTGATTCGGATTGAGCTTTTCCAATGCGTTTTCAAGGGAGCTTTTTTCGTCCGTATTGAAGAACTCCTTCAGAGTGATGCCGAGACCGTAGCAGATATATTCAAGATATTCGACCGTCGGCTGCTTGTTGCCGAGCTCAACGTCACGCAGATAGCTCTGTGAGACACCGCTTATGTTGGCAAGCTTGTTGACGGTTATACCTTTTTTCTCTCTGAAATATCTGATTCTTGCTCCTACGTCCATAATATCACTCCAAATCTTAACGCTATAGATATAATTTACTGATATAATAGCAGATATTGTACCGCATTATTACATCAATAGAGTTGACTTTTTATTTCCATAGTGATAATATTACGATGTGTCATTGTATTTCGTGAGCATATCAAACGAAATAAAGGTGAATTTTTTGGCACAAAGTCATATTACAACTGAGGAGGTATTCCCGCGATGAAATTATCAAAGAAATTATTATCTCTTTTACTCTGCACAATTATGATTTTCGGCTCTGTTGCCATTGGCGGCGGCTTTGCAGAAGTATTAGATACTTTCAACCTTAAAGCATCTGCCTATTCAACCGGCGACTATATTTATTACGGCACATATCCGCAGAGTGAGGTTACCGACAGTGCTCTTGTTTCTGCTCTTAACGGCGCAGGCGGCAGTTGGAAAAGCTACGGCTATTACAGCGGTACGGGCGACTGGACTGACGGTCAGATGAAGCCCTCCGACTATATGCGTTACAAGGATGTATCATATAATGGCAACAAATACCGCGCAGTAACCTTTGATACATATAGACCTTATGTGACCGGGGATGCAACAAGCACCTCTTGCGAAACATTTCAAGATGACAACGGATACTATTACGGTAATGTTTATTGGTTTAAATATGAGCCTATTAAGTGGCGTATACTTGACCCATCAACAGGTCTGATAATGTGTGATACAATTCTTGATTCACAGGCGTATAATAATTACATTCTGTTTAGTGGCACCGATGAATATGATGATTCCCCTGCATGTTGGGGAGACGCGGCAAAGACCTATTATGCTAACAACTATGCAAAAAGTAGCATTAGAGAATGGCTGAATAAGGATTTTTATAACACCGCATTTTCTTCAAGTCAACAATCTAATATCCTATATACAACACTTGATAATAGTGCATACTCAACCTCATATTCAGCATACGACAGTGAGTCTACAACAGATAAAGTATTCTTGCTCTCATATGACGATGTATTGAATAGTAAATATGGTTTTTCAACTTCAACCGGGACATACGGGACATACGATTCGGCACGTCGGTTAAAGGGAAGTGATTATGCAAAATCACAGGGCTTATATGTGTACAAAAGTTCGGGCAGTTATAATGACGGCACCAATTGGCTATTGCGCTCGCCCGGCCGTGGTTCATTCTGGGCATGCTGTGTCTGTTACGACGGCGACGTCTACAGCGAAGGCGAAGCTGATTACACTATTGTCGGCGTCGTTCCTGCTTTAAGATTACAAAATCTGAAATCTGATTACGCAGGAAGTGATGATGACGGCCTAAATTCGTATATAAAGGGATTTGTTTCTGACCTTACCGTTGATTATAAATCGTCTGTAATTCTCCGTGCAAACTTTGATAACATAAAAGGCGAGAATATTACATGGTATGTAAACGGAAATGTATTTGCACATGGTGACAGCATTATGCTTGATACATTAACAAAAGATAGTAATGCATATTGTGAGGGTGTTGACTCAAACGGAAAAGTGTACAAAAGCGATGTTGAAAATATCCATGTGAGGACAAGTTTTTGGATAAGATTAAAAGCGTTTTTCAAGAGCTTGTTTGGGTTGTTACCGATAATTGACCAGAAATAAATGAAGATAATACTATAGTGTTTAAGCAAAACTCCCGTCGGGATTTCCGACGGGAGTTTCTGTGTAAATCAATAGCTTTTGTTTCAATTATCATACGGGCTGAATTTTTTGTTTTTGTAGGGCGGCGTACCCTTACACCGCCGCAATAGGGATATCCGTGAGGATAATATAACCGGAGCGAAGCGACCCTTAACTATTCACTATTCACTCTTCACTACTCAAATAAAGTATATTGAAAGCGCCAGCATCATCTGTGCGGGGAGATAGAGTGCCATATTCAGCGCCTGCTTTTTGAAATCCGTTTTGCCGAGGAAGCTTATTCCCAAAGTGAAATCCGACGCGGCAAAGAGGAATGCGCCGAGGGGAATGAGCACGGCGGCGACGGGCTTCGTGTCAATAAGCGCGATTCCCAGGTCAAGTGCCTTTGCAATCATGAAGCTCAGCACCACCGCATATATCGCAATGGGAGCAAGGAGCTTTCCCGCCTTAAGCTTGAGAGCAAAATAAATGATTACCGCAAGGGCGAATACGCCGAGAATGATGAAGATATCTCTCTTTGAAATGATTTTTGTTTCGCCCGTCAGCGCACCCTCCGTTTTGATATAAGAAACGATGAAAAGCACGTGAGCCGTCAGAAATCCCAGACCGCCCGCTATGATACGGGGCGTTTTGGGGTCCCAGTGAAGCATTACGTCGCCTATCCACGAGCAGGCAAATCCGATTACCATCAGCTTCGGATAAATTGAATCAAATCCGCCTGAGCCGATTGCCGCGATTATGCCCGTCACAAGGAAAATCGTTGAACACGTTGCCTTGAGAATGAGCGTTTTGATACTGCATCCGGGCTTGGTGGAGATAATATAAGCGGGTGCGAATATACATTGCAGAACTACCATAACAGCAAGCAGAACATTATATACCGAAATCAATCTGATCCCTCCCCGATGAATATATATAATTCTACCATAGACAAAAAATAATTTCAACATGTCAAAAATACTTTCGGCATATCGCAAAAGCCGATTGAAAACGGCAAAATCCTGTGTTATAATCTGTATATCAATTCAGGAGGGTTTGTTATGAAAAAGAAAATGATCAAAGCGGTTTCACTTGTTCTCGCATTTCTCATGATTACGCCCTTTACCGCATTTGCGGCGGATACCGGGGCAAATGATTACACGATTATGAATCCTTATGAAGATGTTATCTGGAGCGGTGACGGTGCATGGGGCGCTTACAAGGGCAATCTCCATACTCACTCTTTCGTCAGTGACGCTGAGGTTGACTACCGCGACATGATACTCGAATACTATAATCAGGGCTACGATTTCCTCGCCATGACCGACCATGCAGTTACGGGCAAGGAATGGAACAAGAAGCCCACGAAGCTTCCTCTTTATCTTTATCAGGATATTATCGGCAACAAGACCAACTGGTTTACCGATGAGGAATATGCTCAGCTTCAGAGCGGCGAATATCCTGTTGACGGTGAAGCAAGAGGCAGCGGAATGGTATGCGTTACCGGCGGCAACGAGCTGAACGGCCTTACCATTTCAAAGGACCATGTCAACGGTATCTTCCTTCCCGAAGGCGTCGGTGACAATTACCTCGGCTATGAAAACGATTATGAGGGAGCAGTCCGTATAGCTGACGAAAGCGGTGCTCTTTCATTCATCAATCACCCCGGCGATTGGCTCAATACCAATTCCGACAGAGCCAACTGCGGTGACCCCGAAAGAATTCCCTATATTGCGGATATCCTTCTGCGTTACGATTCCTGCCTCGGTATAGAAGTATTCAATGAGCATAACGGTACGACCGGCTACGACAGAGATACCTGGGATAATCTGCTTATGGAGTGCCTTCCCTACGGCAAGAACGTAATCGGCTTCTCAAACGGCGATACCCATTTCATCAGAGACGTTGACTCCTCATATTCCGTATTTATGATGGAAGCAAACGATCTTGACAATATCAGAAAGACGATGCAGTCCGGTGCTTTCTTTATGGTAACGAGATGTATCAGAAAAGATACCGAAAAATTCGGACCTGCAGAGGATCTTGACGTAAGAGATTCCGACAAGCCCATTCCCATGTTCTCGGATATCAGCATTGACGGTCATAAGATTACCGTTTCGTTCAATAATGCATATAACCTTAAGTGGGTTGCAAACGGCAGCGTGATTAAGTCAGAGGATTATCAGCAGAGCGGTGACACCGTTACATATACCATTGACCTTGATGCTGTTGAGGGCGCAGAGGATTTCCTCTATGTACGCGCACAGCTTCTCGGCGAGGGAGGCATTACCCTTACTCAGGCGTTTGCCATTGACGACGGAGAAGAAAAGCCCGTCTATGAGAGAGATAATTCCGTTCAGGGTATCGTCAAGAGAATCGTATGGAAAATCCTTGCTCTCAGAATTTTCGTTCTCATTGACCTTATCGTCAAAAAAATCAAGGGCTGATTGACAGCATAAAACAAGGTGCTTTCCTTGCGGGAAGCACCTTTTCTTTTTTATTCCGCTACGAGGAATCCTCTTGCACTGACCGTTACGGTACCCGAAATGGTTGAATTATTCAGCACGTCACGGTATTTCTTATCAAGCCGTATTTCTTTGTCTTCATCGGTGAAATTCATAATAAAAATCAAGTCACCGCGTTTTCTGACGGAAATATCCGCGGGAACGTCAAAGCTAACGTCCGCCTTGAGACCGGATTCGGCAATAATATCTTTACATACGTCGTCTGCAAGGCCTTCATCGTTTCTGAAAGCAACATAATATGCCTTGCCTTTGCCGTATTTGTTGACGGTAACGGAGGGCTCGCCGGCATAGAAATCGGTCTTATATTCGCCGAGCACCTTTGCTCCCGTTGAATGAATTATATCGCAGATATGGTTTACCGCGTATTCCCTGCCGTTGTATGCGGCTCTTCTGTCAAGATTCCCGGGAATGGAATCCGTTTCTTCACAGTACATTCCGAATACGTCCTTCAGACCGTTTGCGGGGAAGCCGCCGAGATAACAGCGGTCGTCCGTATCAACACAACCGAAAAGATAAGTGGTAAGGAAAGTGCCGCCGTTTTCAACGAAGGACTTGATTTTTTCCTCCGTGTCATCCCTGAGCATGTAGAGGAAGGGAGCAATGATTACGTCATATCTGCCGAAATCGGAATCCGCGGAAATAACGTCTGTCGTTATGCCTCTTCTCTGGAAGGGGGCATACCATTTTACGCATTCCTTTACATAATCGCGATGCTTATTACTGTAGCCGCAAAAATATTTTGTTGCCCATATATTTTCCCAGTCACAGATAACCGCTACCTTTGCTTTACTTCGGCCGCCCGTGACCTTGCCGAGCTTTTCAAGGATTTCTCCCGTTTTTGTGATTTCGCGGAACACACGGTTATTTTCATGACCGCAATGGTCAACGACCGCACCGTGATATTTTTCATGACCGCCTCTCGCCTTGCGCCACTGGAAATACTGCACGCTGTCAGCGCCGTATGCTACCGCCTGCACTGCACCGAGAGTCTGTGTACCGGGGGCGGGTATTTTGTTTATGTCAAACCAGTTTACGATTGACGGAGTGCTCTCCATCATAAAGAAGGGCTTGCCGTCCTTCATTGAACGGAAGGTATCGTGAACGAATGCCGTCTCGGAGGAAACGTATCCGTAATCTCCCGTACCCCAGGCGGGATAGTTATCCCATGATATGATGTCAAGATGCTCCGCCATTTTCTGATAGTTGATACCGTCGTACATTCTCATCATATTCGTTGTAACGGGAATATCGGGAGTGATTTCACGAAGAGGAGCGATTTCGTTTTCAAGGAATGAAATGTGAGAATCGGTCACGAATCTCTTCCAGCAGAGCTTAAGGGCGGAAACGTGATTTTCGCCTCTGAATTTCGGCGAACTGATTTCATCCCAGGAATCAATCTGATGAGCCCAGAAGCCGTTCCACCATTTGTCGTTCAGCTCGTCAAGGTCGTTATGGTAGTATTCCTTCAGCCATTCCCTGAATGCCTGCTGACAAAGGGGACAGTGACACTCTCCGCTGTATTCGTTGGAAATATGCCACATTTTAAGTGCGGGATGATTCTTATATCTTTCCGCAAGCTTACGGTTGATATTGCGGACCTTTTCTCTGTAAACGGGGGAGGTGAGACAGTGATTGTGGCGTACGCCGTATTCGTTGCGTATTCCGCTTTCCTCAACTCTCAATACCTCGGGGTATTTTTTTGCCATCCAGGCAGGCCTTGCACCCGAGGGAGTGGCAAGGATGACGGAAATGCCGTTTTCAGCCGCTTTGTCCATTATTTCGTCAAGCCAGCCGAAATTATATACGCCCTCTTCCGGCTCAAGCATTGCCCATGAAAAAATGCCGATTGTCGCGCTGTTGACATGGGAAAGCTTCATCAGACGCATATCCTCGTCCCAGATTTCCTTTGTTTTTATCCATTGGTCAGGGTTGTAGTCACCGCCGTGAATTATGAAATCAAAATATTTATCGGGCATAGTCTGCCTCCTTTAAGGTGATAAATACAGTTTATCATCAACGCGGAAAATACGCAACAAACAAAAGAAGAATTTCCGCTTTTACACGAAAATTCTTCCTGAAATCTTATTTGTCAGAAGCCGTATTTGAATACCTCGCCCACGGAATCAAATATCTGTGTGATTGGGTTGTAGCCGAGTGCGAAATATTTGAATATCCATATAACGGGATTGAATTTGAATACCGTCCAGTCAAGGAAGGTGACAAGCCCTCTGAGAAATGCCGGCAGGTCATGTGTTTTGGGTACGCTGACCTTTTCAAATACTTCGTTGTTTCTTCTGATTGTGAAGGGCTGCGAATAGCAGATACCGTTTTCACCCGTGATATAGAAGCGCACAAACATATAGGGGTCGTCAAGCAGCTCATCGCTGTTAAGTTTCAGCTCGGCGTAACCGTCGGTAATATCCGTTTCTCTGAGGATTACGTTACCTGCCGAAATCCAGGTGATACTGTCAAAATTCTCGCCCCATACCTTAATGGTATCCGTTTCGTCGTCAACCTCCGTCTTTGTTACAAGTGGAGTGTCGTTATCGTACCATCTTCTGTTTTCGGGTTTGTCGTCATAGCCCGGCATTTCCTGCATGCCGTTAAGCTCAAAACCGTTTGAGAAATGAGAAACCGCAAAGAGCCGGCCGTTTGACATACAGTCCCTCAGAGCGTCCTGCGTCAGCTCCGGCATATAGCAGTAAACGTACGCATCGTTGATTGAGGTCTGTGAATGTGAATCCGAGAAGCAGAATGCCCAGGGAGTGACACCGTTGGGAATGGTCTTCATCAGTATCTGGTCATAAAGTATTCTGTCACAGCGGGTATGTGCATCTGTTGCCGAGTTGATACCCATGCCCACGCAGGAGCCGGGGTTATCAAGGAATATCTTTGCGAATTTGTTGACAAAATATTCGTCAACGGGCTTGCTTACGTGGTCTGCCGAATCTTTATCGGGGTAAACATATTCGCCGATGTGAGCCAGCATGGTGATGCCGCCGTCTCTGTTGACTTCCTTTGCGGGAGTTTCGTAATCGCCGTAAACTCCGGCATAGCCGCGGCCGTAGTCGGACCAGTAGCAGGTAAGGTGACAGTCGCATACGGGAGTAGCCATATTCAGCTCATTGCCGCCGTATATGTCAAGCATACCGTTTGAATGTGTCCTTGAGTTTCCCGTGTCAACAATCTCACCGTTTTCTTCATAGGTGAAGACCGGGCTTTCGGCACTGCCGTTTTTGTAATCGGAATATTCCTGAGGAGTAAGGGGTATTATGGGATTTTTCGCACCGCCGGAACGTTCCTTTTTGATTTCTCTCATAATGGGAACGGTCTGAGGCACCTTATCCCACCCCTCGTTGGTCGTGCCGTGATCGGTTATTGCAACAACGTCATAGTCAAGAGCATAATAATCCTCAAGGGCTTCCGTAATTGTCTGAAAACCGTCTGAGGCGGTGGTGTGACAGTGAAGCTGAGTCTTATAGCCCTTCCAGGTGTCCCAGTCTACGTCTTCGTAAGGGTCGGAAATCGTGTATTTGATTTCGTCAGCCGAAACACTTATGCACAGACCGAAAACCTGAAGTACGAGTATGGTACTGAGCAGTACCGACAATATCTTTTTCATACCGTTTTACTTATACGGGCTTGCTTTCCGAATAGAAATGATGCTCAAAGGAAGCGTGACCCTCCGAACCGATTGCAAGAACGGAGCCGCCCAGACAGTCGTCGTCATAGTATGAGCCCTTACCGCTCTTGATACCGTAGCAGAGGTTGATGCCCTGATAGTTTACACAGAGACTGTTTACGTGGTCGTGACCTGCAACCATTGTCTTTGTTGAGCCGAGCTCAAGGCAGGTCGCGAAGAAACCGTTGTTGCCTTCGGGGGAGCAGATACCCTCGCGAAGCTCACCGAAGCCGTCGGCATCTTCCTTGATTACGTACTTATATACGGGATTTCCGTTTTCGTCTTTTCCGGTTTCAACGGGGTCGGTGTAAAGTGCCTTTGCGTTCTGATATTCGCATACGGGAATGTGGAAATATACGGTGCTTTCAACGGTTTCACCTGCGATTTCCTTAATGCCGTTTACAGCCCATTCGTACCACTCAATCTGGTTTGCCCAGAGATGGTCATAACCGTAGCTGAGGGAACCGTCTTCCTTTTTACCTGCATTGATTTTGCTCGCTTCCGTATCGTCCGCACTTGAGTGCGTGTCCATCATGAACAGAGAGTGAACGATTTTGCCGTTTTCCGTAATGTTGATGATGTAGTTGCCGTAGCCCATATCCTTGGGGCCGAACTTGAACAGACAGTTTTCGGATTTCTCAAGATGATATGAATCCCATGCTTCCTGGAGTTTGTTGCCGTTGCCGCCGTCGTGGTTGCCCATTACGGGAGCCCAGGGAATACCGTAGGAATCAAGCACCTCGATAAGTCTGAGATAACCTACAAGACTTGTGGAGTTGTCACCGGTAAGAGTGATGAGGTCGGGCTGAGTTTCCTTGATGAGACTGTCAATAAGTCTTTCGGAAAATTCGCCTCTCTCGCTGAAAACGAGGTCGGGGCTCAGCTGAATGTCGGTAAGGTTGAGAATTTTGAATTCTTTATTGGGGTCCTTTTCAATTTCAAAGCAGTAGCTTCTTTCAAATTTGTCGTCCTTTGACCAGTCTTCAAAATTTTTGTCGATGCCGCCTGCCATGAATGAAAACAGAGGAGCCAGCATCTGCGTAATTGAAAGTAAGAAAGTAATGCACAGTTTAACGATTGCCATAACCGTACCTCCTGTATAAAATTTGGTATATTATATCATACATAAAAACGAAAATAAAGCAAAACGGGATTTTTTTGTATACAATATTTATCCGTAACATTTGTAAAAAGTGTTGAAATGAGATTACTTATAGTGTATATTTTAATTGTTATAAACCCGGTTTGAAGGAGGCAAAAAATGATTAAGGAGAAGATAAACAGATTTATCGACCCTATTAAGAATAACCCGTCCTTTACCGTTAAGGAGCAGTTGGGTTATGCCGGCGGTATTTTCGGCAACGCAATGGGTCAGGACAGTATCGACACCTTTGACGACATATTCATCAGGACTTATATGTTCGCCGAAAAGGATTTCTATCTCATCACCATAATTGAAAACATACTCATGTTCCTGGGCTTTATCACGCCGCCTGTTGCGGGCTCGATTCTTGATACTCCCGCCCGTCCCGGCAAAAAAACGCCCTCAAAGATTCTGACGGGTACGATGCCTCTTCCCTTTACGATTGCTTCGCTGCTGCTTTTCATCGTTCCATCGTCAAATCCTACAAGGAATTTTATCTGGTTTCTCGTTTTTAAGCTGATATTCAAGACGGTTGACACGTTTTACGACCTTTCGCTGAATACTCTTTCACTGCGAATGACCAACAACGCAAACGACCGTAAGAATTTCTATACCGTAGCTACCCTTGCGGCGTCCCTCGGCTCAATGTGCCCCGGCTGGGTAATTCCCGTTATCGTTGAGACCTCAGAGGATCCCACAAGACAGAAGCAGCTTTATTTCATTTGTGCGTTCATCTTCGGCGTTCTCGGACTTGCGACAATGCTTGCACCGTATTTCACCCTTGAAGAGAAGCTGAAGGTCGTCAAGAAGCCCGAAAAGGCGGCAATCGTCTGGGACAGACAGACTATCTCAACGCTTCTCCATTGCCGCTCGTTTATCATTCTTGAACTTGCAACCTTCTTTGAGCAGATAAGACAGCTTTCCTACAAGCTTCTCAACTACATGTACCGTGACGTATTCGGCCTCTATAAGATGAAGGTCGCAATCGACGCCGTCAGCGGTGTGCTTTCATACGTCGGCCTGGGCGCTGTTCCCATCCTCGGCAGGAAGTTCTCGGCGCGTACAATTCTTTGCGGCGGTTTCGCCTATACGGGATTTTTCTATGCACTTATGGCAATGTTTGCGGTTAAGTTCAACGTAAACAAGATTCGTAAATACAAGTGGCTCATCGGCGTTATGATAGGCCTTGCGGGTATGCCCAACAATGCGATTTCCGCATCAAAGAAAATCATCGTCGGCGACGCGACCGACTATATGGAGTGGTATTCCGAAAAGACCTTCGGCACTCCCATCAGAAGTGAAGGTCTTGTCAGCGCGGCACAGAGTGTTTTCGGCAACGTATTTAACCTCATCAGAACGAATTTCTACAACATTGCCTTCCAGAAAATCGGCTATAAGAGTGCAAGCTCCGGCGAAGCGGTTACGCAGACAACGGGTGCTCTCAAGGGTATTTTCCTTATGTTCACCCTCTGCGGCGTAGTAGGCAATTTCCTTGCATCCGGCTCATATCTGTTTGATAACTACACGGGCAGGAATAAGGACGGCATTCTCAAAGAACTTGAAAAAATGCGTGAGGTAAGAGCAGTGGAAGCTGCAACGCAGTCATAAGCCATGAAAAAGATTTTATTCAGAATTCTGATATGTGTTCTCGCGGCATGCATTATCGCCTCGGCGGGATACGGATTGGGACAGCTCGGATTTTACTGTAAAGGAAACGGAGCGGATTACAGCGTGAAAAAGACGGAAGCCGCGGACAGCCCGCTAAAAGGAAAGACCGTTATTTTCCTCGGCAGCTCGGTAACCTACGGAGCGCGTTCGCTCGGGGAATCCTTTGTGGATTTCCTCGTAAAGCAGGATGGTATAGTTGCCGTCAAGGAAGCAAAATCAGGCACTACCCTTGTTGACGACAAGAGTGACAGTTATATATCAAGAATGAAAAAAATAGATACTTCCCTGAAGCCCGATTTGTTTGTCTGTCAGCTTTCCACCAACGATGCCACCAAAGGCAAGTCCATCGGCAAGGTGTCGGCATCCTTTGACCGCGAAGAGTTTGATACCCACACCGTTGCGGGTGCCGTAGAATACATAATATCCTACGCAAAGGATACATGGGATTGCCCCGTAATGTTTTACACGAATACGGTATTTGAAAATACGGAATATGAGGATATGATTTTTCTCCTGCGTGAAATCCAGGTGAAGTGGCATATCGGCGTAATTGATCTTTTCAACGATAAGGAGATGTGTAAGGTCAGCGATGAAGACCTGAAGCTTTATATGGCGGATGAAATTCATCCCACCAGAGCCGGCTACCGTGACTGGTGGACTCCCGTCATCCGTGAAAAAATCACCGTGTATCTGGGTCTGAAGCCCGATCTGGTTACGGGAATAATCAACGAAAAATAATAATGAAGAAAGTGCTTTCCGTGGGGAGAGCACTTTTTGTCTGTGCGGATACCGTACAAAATCAACGTTACGTTTGAATAAAAAATATATTTATTATAGTGACATAAAAATTTCCTTGTGATATAATAATTTATTAAAGATTAAGCGTTATGGGGTGACCTTATGTTTGAGCAGATTATCAACGTGGACAGAATGGAGCAGGCGGTAAGTCTTTTCGGCTCGTTTGATGAAAATATTAAGCTGATAGAAAAGGAATTTTCCGTTTCCGTTATCAGCCGCGGCTCAGAGCTTAAAGTAGTCGGCGAAGCGGAAAACGTAGCAAAAGGTGTCAGAGCTGTCAACGGTCTGCTTACTCTCATCAACAGAGGCGAATCCCTCAGCGACCAGAACGTCAGATATGTGCTTTCCCTTGTGAATGAAGGCAATGAGGATAAGCTTGAGGAAATGACCGCCGACTGTGTCTGTATTTCATCAAAAGGCAAGCCCATCAAGCCCAAGACTCTCGGTCAGAAAAAATACATTGAAAATATCCGTCATAATACCATCACTCTGGGCGTCGGACCTGCGGGTACGGGTAAAACCTATCTTGCGGTGGCAATGGCGGTAACCGCTTTCAGAGCAAAGGAAGTCAACAGAATCATCCTTACAAGGCCCGCCGTTGAGGCAGGCGAAAAGCTCGGCTTCCTTCCCGGCGATTTACAGCAGAAGGTTGACCCGTATCTCAGACCCTTGTACGATGCTCTTTTTGATATGCTCGGAGCGGAGAATTTTCAGAAGCATCAGGAGAGGGGAGATATCGAAGTCGCCCCGCTTGCATATATGAGAGGCCGTACCCTTGACGACAGCTTCATCATACTTGACGAAGCGCAGAATACCACCACGGAGCAGATGAAAATGTTCCTTACCCGTCTGGGCTTCAATTCCAAAATGGTCGTGACGGGTGATGTTACTCAGATTGACCTTCCCGACGGCAAGCGTTCGGGACTTAAAGAGGCAATGAGAATACTTAAAAACATAGATGATATCGCCATTTCAAAATTCAGCGAAAAGGACGTTGTCCGTCACAGACTCGTCCAGGATATCATTAAGGCATACGAGAGAAACGAAGAGGAGAAAAACAGAAAATGAGCGGTAAAGCATCAGTTACCATTTCAAAGGACGATACGGTTACGGTCCCCGCGGGTGTACGTCCGCTTGTACGCAAGTGCTGTAATGCGGCATTATCTTATGAGAAATTCAAGGGTACTGCCGAGATAAGCGTGACCTTTACCGATGACGAAAGAATAAGACAGCTCAATAAGGAATACCGTAATATTGACAGAGCCACCGATGTGCTTTCATTTCCTCTGGGTGAAAACGGCGAATATGACATAAACCTTGCTACCGGTGACAAGGAGCTTGGTGATATAGTCATTTCCGTTCCACATGCGATTGCCCAGGCGGAGGAGTATGGTCATTCCCTTCAGCGGGAAATCGGTTTCCTCACGGTACATTCAATGCTTCACCTGCTCGGTTACGACCACGTATACGGCGGTGAGGAGGAAAAGACCATGATGAGAAAGCAGGAGGAAATCCTTAATAAAATCGGTCTTACCCGTGAGCCGGAGGTGAAAGGATGAAAGCGTTTCTCAAGGGCTTCGTGTATGCGGGCAAAGGCGTTTTTCTCTGCTTCGCAAAGGAAAGAAATATGCGGTTTCATCTGTGCATCGCAGTATATATGTTCTGCTATCTGACGATATATGATTTCTTTGAAATCAGCAAGGCGGAATACGGCGTTCTGCTTGCACTGTGCGGGCTTGTACTCTCCCTTGAAGCGGTGAATACCGCCATAGAAAGAGCGGTCAACCTTGCTTCGCCCGATTTTCATCCTCTTGCGGGGCAGGCAAAGGATGCCGCGGCGGGTGCGGTGCTGATTGCGGCGGTTTTCAGCGTTATTGCCGGCTTTGTGATAATGTATCAGCCCGAGGCATTCAGAAAGATGTTTGAATACTACAAGGCAAATCCCGCTATGCTTGCGGTGTTGGCATTAAGCATAGTGTTGAGCATTATTTTTGTGTTTCTCCCCGGTTACGTTCAGAAACGAAAGGAAGGCTAATATGGCAAAATACGAAGCAGTATTACACGGAAATCTTACCTCGATTGTCAACGACGTTGAGAATGCAGTTACATCAAGCATAAGCGCAACTCAGGAGGAATCGAGTTTTACGGATTTCGGTACGGGCAAGCTCGTTATAAGGGCATACGAAAGATACAGCTATCTGGGTAAAAACCGAGTAGGCCTTACCATCAGTTATCTTGCGACAAACGACAGAGTTTATGTTACCGCCATAACCACCGGCGGCAGTCAGGCGATGTTTTTTAAGATAAACACAATAGGCGAGGAGCTTTTCCTTGAAAAGATTGTTCCCGTACTTGACAAATATAAAAGGATAGGATATTGAGATGACCAAGACTGCATTCATAGCGATAGTGGGATGTCCCAACGTGGGTAAATCCTCACTTCTGAATAAAATGTTGGGACAGAAGGTGGCAATAGTCACACAGAAGCCCCAGACCACCAGGACAAAAATCGTGGGCGTACTTACAAAAGGCGAAACACAGCTTGTGTTTACCGACACTCCCGGTTATCACAGACCCAAAACAAAGCTGGGCGAAAATATGATAAAATCCGTCGGCGAAGGCATCAGCGGTATGGACGGCTGTCTTTTCGTAACCGAGCCCGACGGTGATATGAGAGAAGCCGAAACGGAGCTTCTTGCCCGCCTTAAAAAAGAGAAAGCCCCCGTTGTACTTGTCGTAAACAAAACGGACACGATAAAGGACAAAGAAATCATAATGCAAAAAATCATCAAGCTTACGCAGGCGTATGATTTTGAAGCAGTCGTACCCACGAGCGCTCTGACGGGTGATAATGTTGACGCGGTCATAGAGGAGCTTGAGAAGCTTGCTTACGAGTCGGTACACTTCTTCCCCGACGATACCCTTACGGACCAGCCCGAGAGAGTTATCGCCGCCGAAATCATCAGAGAAAAGGCACTGCTTCTGCTTGATAAGGAAATTCCTCACGGCATAGCGGTAAGCATAGAAAAAATGCGTGAAAGAGGCGGCAGCGACATTATGGACGTTGAAGCTGTCATCTATTGCGAAAAGGAAAGTCATAAAGGCATTATCATCGGCAAAAAGGGTGATATGTTAAAGAAAATATCTACCCGTGCCCGTCTTGATATGGAAAAATTCTTTGATTGCCGTATCAATCTGCAGTGCTGGGTAAAGGTTAAGGAAGACTGGCGCAACAGAGAGGGCCTTATCCATAACTTCGGACTTGACTGAGGTGTAATATGTCCATGGTAACAGATGCTCTTGTGCTGAAGGTCAGCGACGTGGGAGAGAGTGACAGGGTAGTTACTCTGCTTACCGCCGAATACGGAGTAATCCGCGCCTTCGCAAACAGAGCAAAAAAAATCAACAGTAAAATGCAGTCCGCCGCACAGACTCTGTGCTACGGAGAATTTTCAATATACTCGGGGAAGGACAGCTATATCATTGATTCCGCCACGGCAAAAGAGGTTTTCTTCGGTCTGCGTGAGGATATTGTTTTGCTGTCCCTGGGTCAGTATTTCTGTTCTCTCGCAATGGAGCTTATCCCCGAGGGGGAGCCGGCACCCGAGTCTCTGCGTGTAATCCTCAATTCTCTGTCGTTTCTTCAGAAGGGCAGACGTACTCCCGCGTTTCTCAAAGCGGTTACGGAGCTCAAGCTGATTTCACTTGCCGGTTTCGCACCGGATTTATCGGGCTGCTCCGTCTGCGGAAAAAGCCCTGCGGGTCAGGTGTATTTCAATACCGCCTCCGGCTCGTATACCTGCCCGGGATGTGCCTGCGCAGGTACTCTCATTTCCCCGGGTGTGCTTACGGCAATGAAGCACGTTATATTCAATCCTGTTGAAAGGATTTATTCCTTTGCCCTTACTCCGCAGGATGAGCTTGCCTTCGGTAAGGTAACGGAAAAATTCGTGCTTGCCCGTCTGGGAAAGACTTTCAGAACACTTGATTTTTATAAGACGGTATGTCAATGAAAGAGGCGTTTATATGAAACTCGTAACACAGACCGAAGCAAGCGTGGATATGCTTCAGAGCGAAAGCAAAGCGATAAGAATGCTATGCGAGGCAGGATATGACGGACTTGACTATTCTATGTTCCGCCTTAAAAACGACGACTGTATTCTCAATAAACCCGGATATAAGGACAGCGTTCTGAATATCAGAAAAATAGCCGATTCCTACGGAGTGACATTTGAGCAGTCCCATGCTCCCTTTGCCTCTGCCATTGACGGCAACGAGGGCTATAACAGGAGTATGCTTGAAAAACTGAAAAGAAGCATTGAAATAGCAGGTCTTCTTGATGCGAAAATCGTAGTCGTACATCCCGTTTTCTATAAGAAAGACAAATTCCGGAAGAATATGGAGCTTTACCATACCCTTGAGCCGTACGCCGAGAGATACGGCGTAAAAATCGCTCTTGAAAATATGTGGGGCAGAGGCGGATTTTTTAAAGGAAAAAGAATAATCCCCAATGTATGCTCCGTTACGGAGGAATTCAATAAGTACGTGGATGCTCTGAGTCCCGAGCATTTTACCGCTTGCCTTGATTTAGGACATTGCGGACTTGTAGGTGAAAATGCCGCCGATATGATAAGGGGAATGAACAGCCGTCTGGGTTGTCTTCATATTCACGATAACGATAATATATCAGATGACCATACCCTTCCTTACCTTAGAAATATGAACTGGGTTGAAATCCTCAAGGCCCTTGCGGATATTGACTACAAAGGTAATTTTACCTATGAAGCAGATAATTTCCTCAAGCTCTTCCCGGTTGATCTGCTTCCCGATGCCGTGAAATTCATGGTGGCGGTAGGCAGAAATATGATTAAACAGATTGATGATTACAAAGGTGAAAATAAATGAATTTCATCTGTCCCGTCTGCGGATTTCCTCTTGAAGACAAAGGAAATCTGTTCCGCTGTGAAAAGGGTCACAGCTACGATAAATCTAAATTTTCATACGTAAATCTTCTTATGTCAAATCAGTCCTCCTCAAAGCGTCACGGCGATGACCGCCTGATGATAAGGGCAAGGCGCGATTTCCTTTCGGGAGGATATTATTCTTTTCTCCTTGACGAGCTTATTGATATATGCGGTAAGTATCTCGGGGATGATGCGGTGCTGATTGACGCCGGATGCGGAGAATGTTACTACTCAATGGGTATTGCCGAAAAATTCGGCGGTTACGATATCAGCGGAATTGATATTTCAAAGGATGCCCTTGAATTTGCTCATAAAAGGGGAGTAAAATTCCCGCTTGCGGTCGCGAGTCTGTTTTCAATGCCCTTTGAGAGCGAAAATGCGGATTGCATAATCAACTGTTTCTCTCCCGCCGCGGACGAAGAATTTTACCGCGTGCTTAAAAATGGAGGAATACTCATAAGGGTCGTTCCTCTTGAGGAGCATCTTTTTTCACTTAAAGAAGCGATTTACGATAAGCCGTATCTTAATCCGCCCGCTTCGGCAGTCTCGGATTATTTTGAAACCGCGGAGTGCAGAGAAATCAGAAAGGACATCGTGCTTAAAAACAAAGATGATATCCTCAATCTTTTCAGAATGACACCGTATTATTACAAAACCGGCAGAGAAGACCAGCAGAAGCTTGAAAATCTGACAAACTTCAGTACCGCCGCCGCCTTCGGTATCCGGATTTTTCGTAAAGGGTGAATAATATGTTCGGTAAATTTGCGCAGACTCCTCCCATGGGATGGAACAGCTGGGATTGCTACGGTGATTCCGTCAACGAAAAACAGCTCAGACAGAACGCTGAATATATGGCAAAAAATCTGAAGGAATACGGCTGGGAATATATCGTATGTGACATACAGTGGTATGAGCCGGGTGCTGACGGATATAACTATCATAACGGAGCGGCTCTGTGTATGGATGAATATTCCCGTCTGATTCCCGCCGAAGGCAGATTTCCCTCATCGGCAGGCGGAAATGGCTTTAAGCCCATTGCGGATTACGTTCATTCTCTCGGGCTTAAATTCGGCATTCATATTATGAGGGGAATACCCCGTCAGGCGGTTGACGGTAACTGCGGGATACTCTGTGACGGTGTAACCGCTTCGGATATTGCGGATAAAAGCTCATACTGCCGATGGAATACGGATATGTATTCCGTTGATATGAGCAAAAAGGGAGCGCAGGAATATTACGATTCCCTTTTTGAACTGTATGCTTCATGGGGTGTTGATTACGTCAAGTGTGACGATATAGCCAATACGGAGCTTTTCCCCGATAATCCATATTCCGCAAGGGCGGAAATTGAGGCACTGCGCCGTGCAATCGACAAATGCGGCAGAGATATAGTCCTTTCCCTTTCACCCGGTCCCGCTCCCGTATCGGAGCATAAGCATCTTGCCGAAAACGCAAATATGTGGCGTATTACCGGTGATTTCTGGGATGACTGGAGCAAGGTACACGATATGTTCGGCAGATGCCTTCAATGGCAGGATTATGTGAAAAGCGGTGCGTGGCCCGATTGCGATATGCTCCCCGTCGGACATATCAGATTATGTGAAAACGGCGGCAGAATGACCCACTTTACAAAGGCGGAGCAAAGGACGGTAATGACTCTCTGGAGTATTTTCCGCTCACCTTTGATGATCGGCTGTGAACTGACGGATTGCGATGATTTCACCCTCTCTCTTTTTACAAACAGAGAGCTTATAAAAATGCTGAAAACCTCATCAGGCGGCAGACAGACCGTGAGAAATGAGGAAGACGGCAAAGGCGGGATAGTATGGGAAGCCGAAGGTGAAAATTGCAGATATATTGCTCTGTTCAATACCGATGACAAAATAAGAAAGATCGGATATAATTCTGAAAACGAAATAATATACGATATATGGGAAAATAAAACGGTTGACTTTACGGGCGAAGCGGAGGCTGAACCCCACGGAGTCAGACTTTTCAAACTGGAGAAGAAATAATGGAAAGACAGCCCAATTACAGATTTGCTTCTGAAAAGCCCGACCATATTATGGTCAGTATCAGCGGCGATGCAAAAACTTCAATGACCGTTACCTGGAGAACGGATATGTCCTCACCCGACGGTTATATTGAGTGCTATGAAAAAAACGGCGAAAAAATGATATTCAAGGCAATCACCAAGCCCTTCAAAAGTGATGTGAATACGTCATATATTCACTGGGCTAAGGCGGAGGGATTAAAGCCGGGCACAAGATACTATTATACATGCGGCAGCGATACAATCCGCAGTAAGGAGTATCATTTTGATACTCAAGAGGAAAATCTTGAGCATTTCAGATTCATCGCCATTTCAGACCATCAGAAGGATAATGACCACTATAATCCCGATTATTCGCGGCTGAATAAATTTCTCAGGGAGGTTCTTGCGGAAAATCCCGATATTAAATTCATCTTTACAGCAGGTGACAACTGTAACTGCGGTCAGCACGAAATCCAATGGAATGCCATGTACGAGGGTATGGAGGGTATTATTGAATATATCCCCTATATGATGACCTGCGGCAACCACGATAACCGCGGCTTTGAATTTTACTTCCCCGAGGAAAAAAACCGCTATTATGCCGAGCCCGCGGAGTTTTTCAACAATCAGCACGAATACTCCTATCCGAAAAACGGTCCCGAGGGCTGGCAGACGGAAAATTATTCCTTTGATTACGGCAACGTTCATTTTGACGTTATCGGTGTAAATGAGCCGGAGCTTGTGAACGAATGGCTGATAAAGGATATTGATGCCTCCGACAAGCCCTGGAAATTCGGTGCCTATCATTTCCCGATTTACTATGCGGGCCCCAATCTTTCCAACGACGATGCATACCCCATGATGAGGGAGGGCATGGAAAAACTTGACGTGCTTTTCAGCGGTCACGAGCATAATTTCTCAAGAAGCTTCCCCATAAAGAATGAGGAAATTTTTGACAGACCCTCTCAGGGTACGGTACATTACGAGCTGGGCAACGGCCATTCAAATCCTCCCGGCACAAAGACCACCGATAAGATCTGGCACGCTTCCTTCTATCCTCAGGAGGAGGAGGTATGCGCTTACGCCATAGTTGAGGTGAACGGCAATAAGGCATCCTTCATATCAAAGCTTGACGACGGCAGGATAATTGATGAATGCATAATTGATAAGGATAAAGACGAAATTAGGCCCTACCGTGTTGCTCCCGTTTTCGGACCAGGCAGGACGAGAATGTTCTATAAGGGTGTTGACCTCGGGCTTTGCGCCTCCGACCTGCCTCCCGTATACAGGGACGGTGTATGGTACGTTGCCCTTGCGACGCTTATCGGCTATATGGGCGGCGAGGTCGAAAGAGAAAAAGGAAAGGTTTCGCTTTCCGTTTACCGTAAAAGTGCGGTCTTTACCGAAAACAGCAGTATTGCTCTCACGGATAAGGGAGAGGTTGACCTCGGAAATAAGGTGTTCAGAGGAAACAGAGAACAGCTTTATATGCCTCTGGATTCGTCCTGCAGAATATTCGGTATGAAATGGGCTTATGCCGAAAGAAACAATTTCATTACGATAGAATACCCCGGCGAGGACCATCCCGTTCCCTTTCAGCCGTAATTATCATACAAATAAAAATAAGGCGTATCTTCATAAGGAAGATACGCCTTGATTATTGCCTTTTTATGTCTGAGTTTCCGCTTCTTCGGGAACATCTTCGCTGATTTCGTCAGCGTGACGCTTTTCAACAAGGGAAGCAAGGATTTTCTTATGCTCGTCATTGGGAAGAGCATATTTCCAGGTGGGGATAGCGGAAAGAATCATACCAATCATGGGAGGAACAGCTACAAGGAAGAACATTGCGGCAGCGTATGTCTTGTAATCTGCCGAGAAGTGAGCCGTTCCGTTTGCAAGAGCATCGTTTACTGCGTTTACGTTATCACCGCTGAATTTAACGATGGTAAATACGATACCCTGAATAATCGTTGCGATGCCTGCGGAAAGCTTTGTAATAAAGCTCTGACCTGAAAAGAAAACGCCGTCGGGTCTGTTGCCGTTATGATACTCCTCATAGTCGACACAGTCTGCAATCATAATGGACTGAAGAACGTTCAGACCGCCCATTGCCCAGGATGCGGCAAAGAAGATAACGCCGAGAAGAAGGGAAACGGGGAGTGATGATTTTAGACTTTCGCCGAATGCAAGGTAAGCAACGAATACAAGTCCGAAGGGAATTGCACCGATAACGGAATAGAAATTGTAAAGACTCTTCTTTTCAAATTTGCGTGCGATTGCGGGAGTTACCGCGGAAGCGGCGATCATACCGCCGAAGATACCGGCCGCAAGGACGAGTACCTGAACAACAAGAGTGATATTCAGACCGTTTTCGCCAGCCAGTGCCTTACCTGCATCGTTATCAAAGAAATAATACATTACAAGTGAAAGAGCAACTGTTGAGAGAAGCTGAATGGGGCTTCTTAAAACGCCGGAGATAAGAAGCTGACGGAAGGGCTTGCAGTTCCACATGGTCTTGAAATTCTGACCCATGGAGGGCTTTTCTTCTGTCTGCTGCTGTACCTTTTCTTTAACGGAAAGACCGGAGAACTGGAAAAGAATGCAGGCAAAGACCGTAATGATGACTGCGATGAAAATGAATGAATACTGAAGCTGTGTTGCGTTGTTGAGCTCAAGCTCGGGATTTGCGATTATATCAATTCCCTTAACCTTGTAATAAAGGTTTGCAACCGTACCCTGAAGGGGAGCGGCAAGGAACTGAACGAGCATACCGATAGCGCCTACGTTTGCAACGATACGGGCAAGGGAGAGAACCTTTGCTCTGTCCTTTGCATCCTCCGTCATAAGGGAGGTAACGCCCCAGAGGGGAATATCGCCTGCTGTGTAGCTCATTCCCCACATTACGTAGGAAATACCCGCCCAGGCAACGATGAGAACCTTTTCAACCATGGGAAGGGATGAACTGTACTGCTTGTTGAAGAAGCAGAGGCAGGTGATTACAAGTACGACTGCGGGTACGTAGAGAAGATAGGGCTTGCATTTACCGTATTTGGTATGGGTCTTGTCAACGATAGTGCCCATCATGGGGTCGTTGATTGCGTCCCATACTCTTGCGATTGCGACGATGGTGGTGTATGCCATAGCAGGCAGGAAGATTACGCTCTGGAAATAGTACATAAGTCCTGCGCTGATGACGTTATAGATAATATTCTGTCCCGCGAGACCGGTAAGATAACCGGCAAGCTCTTTGCCGTCATAGGTTCTTACGGCGGGATTGGTCTTTTTATCTGACATTATGTTACTCCTTTACTGTAATTTAGGGGTAATTATCATTTCTGAGGGCCGTTGTAGCCGTTTGCTTCCTGGAAAGCGGCGATTTTATCAATTACACTCAGCAGAACGTCGAAGCCGGTACCTACGGTTTCAACCTCAAATCTCTGAGGAACGTCACGCCACGTGTGATAGTAGTTGGTAAGGATGGGATTCTGAGCAGCGAAGGTTACCGACTTAACGCCGGCTCTGGTCATGGGAGTGGAGTCACAGCCGCCTACGGGATTGTGAATGCAGCCGTTGGTCTTGCTCTCTATACCGAGCTCGTTGAAGCTGTCCTTGAACATCTGCTCAAGGTCTGTATCAAAGCGGCAGCCCTGCCAGTCGTCCTTGATAACGACCTCAAAATATTCCTTATCTGCGATGGAATCAATGTTGAGATTCCAGCAGTTTTTGAGCATTTCGTCGTTTTTGTGTTCCTCCGCAAATGCCATTGAGCCGCGAAGACCCGCTTCCTCGGAGCCGCAGTTGAGGTCAACGATACGGCAGCCCTTGGGGAGCTTTTCGGGATTTTCCTTGAAATACTTGATTGTTTCGTATGCAAGGGCAATACCCGTTGCATTATCCATAGCGCCTCTTGATGCGTTCTTTTCGTCGGCATCGCACCACATGGTTACGAAGAAGCAGCCGAAAGCACATACCACACCGAGTATGAGCATGATTGCGCTGATTGTTGAATATACGGGAGCAAACTTTGAGGTGATACCGTACATGGCGCACTGCTCAACACCGTTCTGTGCCACGTAATATGCCTTCAGTGCCCATTCGGCATTGAAAATGTTGAGTGCAAGATAGAATACTGCTTCAAAAATTGCATAGAATGCGGAAACGAAGAAGCAGACTGCACCGAAGCCGACCTTTGCATAGGTGGTAACAAGACCGAGAACGGGCTTGTCTCTGTATTTATATGAATGCTCGGAATGTTTCCAGTTCCAGCTTGTGTCGCTGTGACCGGAAAGAACGATGGTGTAGTCGTATTTGCCGTCTTCGGGAAGAAGCTCGCCCCAGGTATTGCGTGAAATTTCCTGCTTGAAGAACATATCGAAGGTCGTATGATAGAAGAATACGTCCCAGACAAGCCAGATGATTGTAAGAATTGAGAAAGCCGCAAGGGGAATCCAGAGCTGAGGAATGGCACGTGCTACGTATGAGGTGAGAGCAATGATTACTCCTGCCCAGCCGGCATAGGGAATACCGCCGATGGAGCCCCTGGGAGATACCGCGAATTCTTCCTTTACGGGCTTGATGCCGATTTCGGAAAGCTTGCCCGCCATGTAATCGTGAAATTTTCTTTCACCGTCAGAGCCGGGAAGACGCGAGCCGATTTCGTTGGCTGCATGCTCAACTATGGCATAGGCCTCGTCGGCATACTTTTTGTTTTCTTCTTTCATTATTTAACCCTCCTGATGCAGAAATAAATAATACACAACTATATTATATTATTTATGACTAAAATACAAGAGAAAAATTATATTTTATTTGCAATTTTGTATAAAAAAGCAGGGCGACGAATCGCCCTGCGAAAATGATTGTTCTGTTAATTATTTAATCTTTTCAATTACTTCGCCGCAGTGAAGCTCGTTCTTTTCTTTGTCGATAAATTCCTCAATAGCTTTTACCGAGGGCATAGCCGCAGAGCAGCTGTGAGCGGAAACAAGCATTGAAGCGGAAGCGGTGGCAAATTCAAGTGCCTTGTCTATTTCCTTGCCGGTGGGCAGTGAATAAATAAATGAGCTTGCATAGCCGTCACCGCCGCCGAAGCCCTTGAGCATCTGAACGGGGAAGGGCTTTACCTTGTAAGCAGAGCCGTCGTTGAGATATGCAACGGAGCCCTCTTTGCCGTGCTTGATGATGATGAGCTTATTGCCGTATGAGAACCATCTCTCTGCAGATTCCTCGTCGCTTGCACACTTGCCTTCAAGTGCTTCCGTCAGGTCAAATTCTTCTCTTGAGCCGAGGATAATATCGCTGTTCTTTGCGGCGATTGAATAGTAAAGAGAAATTTCATCCTTGTTTTTCCAGGTGTAGCTTCTGTAATCAATGTCAAAGATTACGACTACGCCGTTTTTCTTTGCAAGGAAAAGGGTCTTGAGTGCAGCTTCTCTTGAGGGACTGCAGCAAAGCGCCGTACCCGAAATGACGACCGCTTTTGCACTTTTGATGTATTCCTCGTCAACGTCGTCAACGTCTACCTGAAGGTCTGCTACGCCGTCACGGTACATAAGGATGCTTGATTGTGTGGGAGAAAGGATTTCCGTGAATGTAAGACCCAGATTTTCGCCGTTTTTACATCTTGAGATATGAGAAACGTCAATGCCATCGTTCTTGAAATAGTTTTCAACGTAATCGCCGAACTGGTCGTCGGAAACCTTTGCGATAAATCCGCATTTTGCACCCAGACGGGCAAGTCCTACGGCGATGTTCGCGGGTGAGCCGCCGACGTATTTGTTGAAGTTACTGCTTTCGCTCAGGGGCTTGTTCATATCCGTGGGATTAAAGTCAATGGCAATTCTGCCGATGGGGATAACGTCAAGGGGTTTCGTGCTGTCAAAAGTAATAAAGCTCATTTTGATTTCCTCCGTATATTATGCTTTTCCGGCACAGCCGAAAATTTCAATATGCTTCATTGCGTTAAGGTGTGCGCCTTCAACCTCTGCCGCCTGCAGGTCGTAATAACCGCCGATCGTTTCGGAGCAATATGCCTGCCTGACCGTCTTTTCAACGCTGTCAAAGGTAGCGGTGGCAATGTTGATTTTGTGAATGCCCAGAGAAATGCATCTGCGGAAATCATCCGGCTCAATGCCCGTGCCTCCGTGCAGTACAAGCGGAACGGGAACGAGCGAGGCGGTTTCCTCAAGAATATCAAATCTCAGTTTGGGGGTCTGCTTGTAATTACCGTGGGCGTTACCGATTGCGACCGCAAGGGCATCTACCTTCGTGCTATCATAAAATTCAAGTGCCATGGCGGGAGAAGTGTAATTGACGGCGATGTTTTCACTGCCGTCCTCACTGCCGCCTACACAGCCGATTTCGCCCTCACAGTCAGCGCCGTATTTTTCGGCAAGCTTTTTGACCTGAGAGGTAACGCAGGCGTTTTCTTCAAAGGGAAGATGCGAGCCGTCAAACATTACGCTCGTGAAACCGATATCAAGCGCCTGAGTGATTTTTTCAACGGTTTTGCCGTGGTCAAAATGTACCGCAACGGGGACTGAAGCGTTCTTTGCGGCGGCGACCATAAGCGGACCGATTATTTCAAGTGGGGACTGTTTAAGACGGACCTCTGCAATCTGGATGATTGCGGGGCTTTTTGTTTCTTCAAGTGCTTTGATGACACCCAGCACCATTTCCATATTGGCTATGCTGAAGCTGCCTACGGCATATCCGCCTTTTTTTGCGTCCGAAAGAAGCTGACTCATTTTAACAAGTGACATATTATCTCTCCTTTCCGCCATACAAAGTCATTATATCACCATATATTTCAAATCTCAACACATAAATTTAAGGGCTTCCCGAAGAGGAAAGCCCTTTGAAGTATTTGATTGCTTATCAGTGATTGAACATAAGCAGCATAAATCCTGCCGCAACTGCGGAACCGATTACGCCGGCAACGTTGGGACCCATAGCGTGCATGAGGAGGAAGTTGGTGGGATTGTATTTTCTGCCTTCAACCTGAGATACACGGGCTGCCATGGGAACTGCGGATACGCCTGCCGAACCGATGAGAGGATTGATTTTGCCGCCGGTAACAACATAGAGCACCTTGCCGAAAAGTACACCGCCTGCCGTGGAGAAGCTGAATGCCACAAGACCGAGAACAACGATGAGGATTGTCTTGAGCTGAATGAAATCCTGACCGTTTGCGGTCGCACCTACGGTAACGCCGAGCATAATGGTGACGATGTTGGTAAGAGCATTCTGTGCCGTATCGGAAAGTCTCTCCGTAACGCCGCATTCCTTGAAGAGGTTACCCAACATAAGGAAGCCGATAAGGGACGCCGCATCGGGGATAAGCAGGGCAACGATGATGAATACAACGATGGGGAAGATGATTTTTTCCGTCTTTGAAACGGTACGGAGCTGCTTCATTTCAACTTCTCTTTCCTTCTTCGTGGTGAGAAGCTTCATGATGGGGGGCTGAATAAGGGGGATAAGTGCCATATATGAGTATGCTGCAAGAGCGATGGGAGCAAGTAACTGCGGAGCCAGCTTTGACGCCGTGAATATGGCGGTAGGTCCGTCGGCACCGCCGATAACGCCGATGGCGGCTGCTTCACCTGCGGTAAACGAAACGAGTCCGCCCGTGATAGTGCCCATGGAAACGGCAAGAAGAAAAGCAATGTAAATGCCGAACTGTGCCGCGGCACCGAGAAGCAAGCTGATGGGGTTTGCAAGCAGAGGACCGAAGTCCGTCATTGCGCCGATTCCGAGGAAGATAAGGCAGGGGAAGATTGAACTCTTTACACCTGCATAAATCAACCGCAGAACGCCGTCGTTATACCAGTGAGCGCCCTCAACAAGCTGTGTTTCATCCATCAGACCTGCCGGGTCTGCCATAAGTCCTGTTTCTGGCATATTTGCAAGCAGAATGCCGAAAGCAATGGGAACGAGAAGCAGGGGCTCAAATCTGAATTTGGGATGTATTGCGAGAAAGAGGAAAACCAGCGCAACGAAAATCATTACCAGGTTTTTCCAGCCGTCCGCAGTGAAAAGATGTGAAAAGCCGGAGCTTTGCCACAAACCTGTTAAAATTCCAACAATATCCATTACGTCCTCCTTAACCTATAAACGCGAGAACGGAGTCGGTTTCTACTGTTGAGCCCTTCTGGACGAGAATCTGCTTTACTGTTCCGTCGCAGGGGGCAACGATTTCGTTTTCCATCTTCATAGCTTCGAGAATCACGATTACCTGACCGGATTTTACCTGCTGACCTGCGGCAGCGGAAACGGAAAGAATGGTACCGGGCATCGGTGCCTTTACGGGAGTACCGTCACCTGAAACAGTGGGAGCGGCAGGTGCTGCGGCTGCGGGAGCAGCGGCAGGAACGGGAGCAGCGGCGGGAACGGGAGCGAGAGCAGCGGCAACGTCCGTAACT
Source organism: Acutalibacteraceae bacterium (assembly GCA_045598305.1). Lineage (GTDB taxonomy): Bacteria > Bacillota > Clostridia > Oscillospirales > Acutalibacteraceae > CAG-177. Next base: position 48,601 of record JAZLLW010000003.1, on the reverse strand, counting down.
GCGGTGATGACTGCCTCTGTTTCCTCAACCTCTACCTCGTAGTTTTTATTGTTGAGAGTTACGTAATATTTCATTTGTTTTCGTCCTCCAGTTTTTTGATTGATTTGAAGCTGAGTCTGTTCAGAGGAATACCGCTCTGATCGCTTACTATCGCCATAATGACGGCGGCAGTGGGCTCATCGACGTCAACAAGATCAAGTTTGCCTGCCGAATCTGTTTCGGGCAGGGGATTACCTGAGGGAACGGCGGATGCGGGTGTTTCCTGAGGATTGTCTTTTTTGTTTTTGCCCAGACTCTTGAAAATTCTTGACATGAGCAGGATGAATACCGCAAGAAGCGCAAGCTCAAACATTACCACGAGGATGCCGATAAGGGAAATGAGCAGGGCTTCGGGTATTTCAAGCACCGAGTCCGGAGTGTATTGTGTTGCCATTGCAACAGCCGATATATTATTCATAGTCTACCTCAGCCGATTTTCTTGATTGTATAGGTGAACGTGTTCTTTTTCTTTGCATCTCTCTTTTCAAAGAATGCTTCTGCCTGAGTGGGGAATGCTATGTATGAAAGCACGTCCTCATCGCAGGTGGCTCTGTCGCCGAGCTCCTTCTTTGCCTCTTCAAACTGAGGAGCGAGAGTATCCGCATATCTGCCCGTGTAGGGCTCCTCATCGCCGAGGACCTTCTTCTGAAGCTCTTTGTTGATTTCACCGGGAGCTTTGCCGTATTCGCCCTTGAGATAGCTCTTGATTTCCTTTGAAATGTTCTTGTATCTCTCACCTGCGAGTACGTTGGCGGTTGCCTGAACACCTACCATCTGGCTCATGGGAGTTACAAGGGGAGGATAACCGAGGTCTTCTCTTACTCTGGGAGTCTCAAGCAGTACTTCGTCAAGCTTATCAAGCTTATTCTGAGCGGTGAGCTGTGCAACAAGATTTGAAAGCATACCGCCGGGAATCTGATAAATGAGAGCGTCCGTCTGTGTACCCATAACAACGGGATTGAGCTGGCCGGACTTGAGGCATTCGTTTCTGTACGGCTTGAAGAAGTCGTTGATTTCCTTGCATACGTTCGTGTCAACGGGAACCTCGTAACCGAGCTGTCTGAGTGCGTAAACCATGGTTTCGGTGGCGGGCTGTGAAGTACCGCCGGAGAAGCAGGAAATAGCGGTGTCGATAACGTCTGCACCTGCTTCAACGCACTTGAGAAGCGTCATGAAGCCGAGACCCGTGGTTGAATGAGTGTGAACGATGATGGGAACGCTGACGTTTGCCTTGAGTGCCTTGACAAGCTCGTAGCCCTCCTGAGGACTCATAATGCCTGCCATATCCTTGATACAGATTGACTGCACACCGAGTGCCTCTATTTCCTTCGCAAGTTTTACATAGCTTTCAATGTTGTGGATGGGGCTGAGGGTGTAGCAGATCGTACCTGATGCGTGAGCACCGCACTTAAGCGTTTCGTCAACTGCGACCTTGATATTTCTTACGTCGTTGAGTGCGTCAAAGATTCTGATGATGTCGATGCCGTTTTCAACGCTTTTGCGAACGAACATACGTACGACATCATCGGGATAATGCTTGTAGCCAAGGATGTTCTGACCTCTCAGAAGCATCTGAAGCTTTGTATTGGGGCATGCCGCCTTGATTTTACGCAGTCTTTCCCAGGGATCTTCGTTAAGGTAACGAAGACATGAATCAAACGTAGCGCCGCCCCAGCATTCAAGTGAGTAATAGCCCGCCTTATCCATTGTCTTGAGGATGGGCTCGAACTCCGAGAAGGGCATCCTTGTTGCGATAAGGGACTGGTTTGCGTCACGAAGGACGGTTTCGGTAATATTAACCATATTTTTTCTCCTTTCGTGGTATATATGAATCAGAAATTGATTTTGGATGCAATGTAATCTTCAAGAGCGTCAACGGAAATTCTTTCCTGCTCCATGGTGTCTCTGTCTCTGACCGTTACACAGCCGTCTTCAACGGAGTCAAAGTCGTAGGTGATACAGATGGGAGTGCCGATTTCGTCCTCTCTGCGGTATCTCTTGCCGATTGAACCCGTTTCATCAAAGTCAACCATAAACTTCTTTGAGAGCTTGTTGTAAATCTCAAGGGCGTTGTCGCTGAGCTTCTTTGAAAGGGGAAGAACGGATGCCTTGAAGGGAGCAATTGCGGGATTGAGGTGAAGGACAACTCTGGTGTCGTTCTTTTCCGCGTCAATTACTTCCTCATCGTAAGCTTCGCAGAGGAGGGCAAGTACCGTTCTGTCAAGACCGTAGGTTGACTCGATGATATAGGGAATGAACTTCTCGTTCGTTTCGGGGTCAAGATATTCCTGGGTCTTGCCGCTGTATTCCTGATGCCTTGTAAGGTCAAAATTCGTTCTGTTGTGTGTGCCGTTGATTTCACCCCAGCCGAAGGGGAAGAGGAATTCTATATCACAAGCGGCTTTTGCGTAGTGAGCAAGCTTTTCGTGGTCGTGGTAGCGAAGATGGTCTGAGGGAAGACCGAGGTCTTCAAAATACTGACGGCCGTACTGCTTGAAATACTCGTAAAGCTCGTTGTCCGTGCCTTCCTTACAGAAGGTCTGGAACTCCATCTGCTCAAACTCGATTGTTCTGAAGGTGAAGTTGCCCGGTGTGATTTCGTTTCTGAATGCCTTTCCTATCTGACCGATGGAGAAGGGAAGCTTTGCTCTCATTGAACGCTGAACGTTAAGGAAATTAACATATTCGCCCTGAGCATTTTCGGGACGCAGATAAATAACGCTCTTGGAGTCGTTTGTAACGCCTCTAAAGGTCTGGAACATAAGGTTGAATTCCCTGATGTCGGTGAAATTGTGCTTGCCGCAGTTGGGGCAGGGAATTGAATGTGCCTTGATGTAGTCAAACATTTCTTCCTTTGTCATGCCGTCTGCATGTGCATCGGGGTCGAAATCGTCAATGAGATTATCTGCTCTGTGACGCATTTTGCACTCCTTGCAGTCAAGAAGAGGGTCTGAAAACGAGGCAACGTGACCGCTTGCTTCCCATACTCTGGGATGCATGAGGATGTCGGCATCTACTTCGTAGCTGTTCTTTCTTTCCTGGATAAATCTCTTGCGCCAGGTGTCCTTGACGTTGTTCTTGAGTCTTGAGCCGAGAGGGCCGTAGTCCCAGGTATTCGCAAGTCCGCCGTAGATGTCACTGCCTGCAAAAATAAAGCCTCTGTTCTTGCAAAGCGCAACGATTTTTTCCATTGATTTTTCTTCGTTCTTTAACATAACCGATTCTCCCGCATTATAATATTAATCATACGCATAATACACTTTTACGCCGTAAATGTCAATTGAATTTGCTATATTGATGAAAAATATCTGTATATATAGACAAACAAAAGAGAATTTTAAGGGTATCGGTGGATACGCCTTAAAATTCTCTCTTTATCTTATGATGTTTTGTTAAGGATTTTTCGTGATTATCTTATATAACCCTCGAAGGAGTCGTTGTATCTGGTTGACCAGAGTACATAAACGTCGGCACCGTTCTGGAAATAGGTATCATCCTGCATTGCTGCCGATGAGCCCGCACGGCCGAAGCCGGTTTTCTGGAGGCCTTCAACAAAGAGGTTAGCCATATCTTCGCTCTTGAACTGAATATGGTTCATGGTCTTGAGCTCTGTTCTGGGAGCGGAATACTTCTTGAGCTGGCCCTTTACAAAGCCGGTTGCCCACCAATATTTATCCCAGGGTCTTGTAAATACTTTCCTGTACGCGCCCGTGTCGCCCTTGGGTCTGTAATAGCAGTCAAGCTGCATGTACAGCCAGTCAGGCTGCTGGGCAACGTCAAAGTGGTGGAAGTCGCCGTTTGCATTCGTGTATGAAGTATTTGTATATACACCGATTTCAGCGCCGATCATAAGGTAGCCGTACTGGCCTTTCCAAAGCTGGATCATCCAGTTTTTATCTTCGTAACGGAAACGGATTCTGACCTGGTCGATGTACATGGCGGCAACGCCTGCCCACTTATCGTAAACTTCGTTGTAGCCGGTGTACTTCTGCCAGTTATCCTTATCGTCGCAGTAATAGTAACCCTCGGGGGCTTTACGGTAGCCGAGGAATGATTGCTGAGCATTGGGACCGATTACGGCATCAACGAGACCTGTTCCGCTGGATGCTTTGGTCGTAGCGGAATTTTTCTTTGTGGTACCCGATGATTTGGTGGTGCCGGTATTCTTCTTTGTGGTACCCGATGATTTTGTTGTACCTGTATTTTTACGGGTCGTTGAATTACCGTTTGCTACCCTTGCGGTCGTATTCACTACGTTCTTTATTGTAGTAATGATGCTGCCGTTTTCATCTGTTTCGGTTTCTTCAAAAACGGGGAGACCGTTTTCGTCCGTAGGACCGGTATATTCCTCGGTGGGCTCTGTCGTACTGCCCGTATATACTTCGGTCGTTGTGCTTGTGGGATCTTCCTTTGTGCTTCTCTTACGGGCGGGCTCATCCTTCTTGAGGATTGAAACCGCTGCGATACCGCCGCCGAAAACAAGAACGGCACAGATGATAGCTATAAGTATTTTTTTGTTCATAGTTGTCCTCCTGTATATCGTCACTCTTTAATGTATTGCCATATATAGATAACGTCACGGCCCTGACGCTTTACGGTGTCGGGAACGTCGGGCGAAAATTCGGATACGGATTTGAATCCCTTGCTTACAAGACCGGATTCAAAAGCCGCCGCCTGAGTTTCATCCTTGAACGTTATACGCTGCATAAGTCTGAGGGGAGAGGAATCTCTCTTGTTTTTGAGCTGACCGTCAACGTAGCCGGTTTCCCACCAGTGGGTTGCATATTTTCTGGTGAACTGGGGAGTGTAAACTCCGTCGCCGTCATCATCCCAGAAAATCGTCATCTCACAGTTGAGCCAGTCGCTTTCTGCGGCACAGTCATAGTGGCTTGCGGTGTAGGCCTTTTTGGGGTCTCTCGTGTAGATACCTACCTCGCCGCCTACCGTACCGATATCACCCGAAATGTACTGACCCTTCCACATCTGGATCATATAGGGCTTGCCTGCATAGGTGAATTTGATGCGTACCGTATCAATCGAGAAATCAATGAGGTTCGCGCCGAAATCGTAGAATTTATTGTAGCCGAACTTTCTCTGGGTACAGTTCGGTGAAGTATCGTCGTTGTATATGAAGGACTTGGGGCCGTAAACATCGTAGCCCTTTGTGTAAAGCCCCGCAAAGGTCATATCTGCCGTAAGCTTGGTGTTGGTGCCTGCGGTGGTATCCTTATTGGCTGCCCCCTTTTTTAGGTCCTCCTGTTCGTAAACTGGCACCTCGGCGCCGTTCATGACCGTTGTGCTTACGACTGCCGCAGCAGTGGTCTGAAGCTTGGTCACCGTCTTTTCGGTTGAGCTTGCTTTCGGAACGGCAGTAGTGCCGGATGATGATTTCTTTGTAGAATAAGTACCGGTGTAATCTGCACTTTCCCCGGTTTCTTCGGTCATATTTTCGTCGGTCAGGGTGATTTCTTCTTCGGGTAATGAGGAGCTTTCCTTTTCAGTAGTTGATTCTGCCGCCACCGTTGTGGTATCCTCTGTTTTACCTCTGACACGGCCGCTGTTGCCTGCTTTTATGCCAAGCACCGCAACTACGGCAATCAGACCGACAAAAACAACAGCCGCCGCAATCAGCGGGATGTTAATGTCATTTTTCCTTTTCATAGCTTTCCATCCTTTTATACAGATGCCGTAAACGGAATAATACGGCATTATTAAAAGCATTCTAACATATTTACTATATAAAGTCAATCCGATAAAATACGATTTTTTCTTTTTACAAATATCAGTGCATATTTTTCGCCGTTTTGTTGCAGGATAAAAATAAAAACGGCATACCCGTAAGGTACGCCGTAAATTTATCTGCCGTAGGTCAGCACCTGACAGTTTTTTATCAGGAGCTTATCAATGTTTCCGTCCTCCGGTTCTCCCTCAAACCACAGTCGTATGTATTTGCAGGTGCCCGCGTGGGAAACTATCAGCAGGTTCCGTCCGCTGTATGCGGGTACGGTTTCGTCAAGGAAAGAAAATACCCGTTTTCTGATGCTTTCACGTGATTCGGTGCCGTATTCAACCGGGTCAAAATCGGGGGAAAGGCGTATTCTTACCATTTCGGAAACGGCAACGCCTTCAAATTTTCCGTTATCCACCTCGGAAAGCCGCTCATCCTTGATCACGCTGCTGCTTCCCGAAATAATCTCGGCGGTTTCAATCGCACGGCAGAGCTCGCTTGAATAAACTCCGTCAAAGGTAATTTCGTTTAGCTGTCTGTGAATATCCTCCGCCTGCTTTCTTCCCTTTTCGTTGAGAGGAATATCCGCCCTGCTCTGCACTTTTCCTTCTTTATTCCAGTCCGTCTGACCGTGTCTTACTACGTATATCATGAATTTCACCCCGCAGATATTATAATGCCCGGTGAGAAAAATATCAACAGCCACTTGTCATTTTGCAAAGCGGATGGTATAGTATTTTCAGTAAAATAAGGAAGTGAAAATATGGCGGAATATAAACTCATCAGAGAGCTTTATCTCATAAGACACGGTGAAAGCTTCTGTAACCTTGACGGCTTCAGAGCGGAAACCTTTATTGATAAGCACGACCCCGAGCTGACGGAAAACGGCATTATGCAGGCAAAGAAATTAGGTGAATACCATAAGAATGATGAATACGATTACGTTTTCTGCAGTCCCCTGCGCAGAGCGACCATGACTGCCGCAGAGTTTATCGGCGACAGAAATCAGCCCCTTTACGCAATGCCGGATTTATGTGAAATAGGCGTCAGTCCCGAATATAACGGTATGTCCTATGACGAACTGAAAAAATACACGCCCCGTATCGTTCCCGCAAAGGAATACGAGGACTGTACAAGGACCGCCGTTCCCGATGAAACTCCGAGAGAAAACGAAGAAAGATACTTTGAAAGAGCAAAAATAGTGCTTGACTACGTTGACAGATATTTTACGCACGGCGAAAAAGTCGCGCTCGTTTCCCATGCGGGATTTCTCACCTACGTTATCTTTTATCTTTTCGGCTACCGTGATAAAGAGCCGAATTACGATATGAAAATATCCAACACGGGAGTGACGAAGATTTCTTTCTATGAGCCGGGCACAAATCCCAACGGAGACGTGATATTTGACTACGTAAACGATACAAGACACCTCGTAAAATAAAATACCGCAAGACGAATTGACCCGTCGGAAAGGAATTGTATTTCCTCTCCGGCGGGTAGTTTTTTTATAAAACCCGGTATCAGATATCGGGTATTTCGATGTTGGCTCCGTTCTGCTCTGCGGACTGACTTGCAATGATGCCGGGAAGAGACATCCTGATTGCAAAATTTACGTCAAGGACGGGCTTTTTATTCTCAAGCACGCAGTCTACAAAAACGGCGATCTTACGGGAATCCCCGCCGCCGTGACCGAAGGCACTGCTGTTGCCGTATTCGTCAAGATAAGCCGTTGCAACGGGAATTTCTACTTTTTGTGAAAATGTGCCCGGTATGCTTGCAAGGTTTGCGAAGCTGTGGGCATTGTCAACTATCGTTCGTCTGTCCGTTTCAATGGAGCCGCGAGTGCCGCACAGACGGTAGTTATGGTCGTAGCTCGTATATGCGCCGAAGCTGACAAGCAGCTTTATCACCGCGCCTTTTTCCGTTTTGAAAATTGCGATGGCGGTTGAATTCTTTTTCGGAAAATACGGGTTGTACACAATGTCCGCCGTCTTGCAGGATACGTCGACACAGCGGTCATCCATAATGTAGAGAAGCGGCCCCAGCTCATGGGTTGAATATTTGATTGCGGAAATGTATGTACGCCAGTGTCCCTCTGGGTAATTGTCGGGAGAGAATTCTTCGGGATTTATACTGTGCAGATATTCTGCTTCAGCGAAAACAACGTCACCGAATTCACCCTTTTCACGCATTTTCTTCCACGTTTCGATAAATGCCCAATAGCAGCAGTTTTCAGCCGCCATATATATCAGCTCGGGATGCTCAGACGTTACCTTCCTGAGTTCATATACCTCTTCAATGCTTGTGATTGACGGGATTTCACATAGAACGTGCTTTCCCGCTTCAAACGCTTTTTTTACGATGGGGACGTGATATACCGCTTCGGTTGCGACTATGACCGCGTCGATATCCATACGGAGCATTTCGTCATAATCATTCAGATATACAACGTCGGTTACGTCCATTGATTCAAAGTATTCTTTGCAGTGAGCAAGTATTTTTTCGTTATGGTCGCAGGCGGCAACTATTTTGCATTTCGGATTATTGAAGCCGCATGATGCAACGGCGGCACCTCTTCCGCAGCCGATAACGCCGCAGCGTAAAATTTTGTCGTTCATAATGCACTCCTATTCTGACTTTTTATTTTTCAAAACGGGTATTTACCCGATGATTGCGATTTCGTCTCCTGCATTTATTTCTCCGCCCTTGAGTATGCGCACGAAGATGCCCTCCTTCGGCATAACGCAGGTACCCGCTTTTTTGTATATTTCGCAGTCCCCGTGGCACTGCTTTCCTATCTGAGTTACCTCGACCTCGCATTTTCCGAGCGACAGACGGGTACCGACCGGGAGGGTATAGAGCGTGATTCCCTCGGTTGTTATGTTTTCCGCAAATGAGCCCCAATGAAGACCGGTGATGCCCAGTGCCTCCATTTTGTCGTAGCTTTCCTTTGCCAGCAAGCTTAACTGACGGTGAGTGCCGTCAGCGTGTGCATCGCCATCAAGCCCTTTGTTTTCAAGGAGAACGCCATTATCCGAGGGAACTTTCAGCACTCCCTTTATTTCGCTTTTATTGATTGAAATTATCTTTGCCATTTTATCCACCTATATCCCTCATGGGCCTTTCGGAAGTGAAATTGTCGTCAAAGCGGTTTTTCTCCGGCTTTTCATTAACCGCTTTTCTGATAAGTGCGGTGAGCCCTTCTCTGTCACGCTCTGTTATCGCACTTCTCACGTCGATTTCAAAATCAACGCCGAGGCAGGGACGAAGTTTGCCGTCCCAGGTCAGACGCATTCGGTTGCAGCTTTTACAGAATGAACTGCTGACGGGATTTATGAAACCGATTTTTCCCTTGAATCCCTCTGCGGTATAGACCGTTTCGGGGGAATGAGAGTCATCTTTTTTTGCGGGAACGAGGAAAGGATATTTATCGAGGATCTCGTCGCCGCCGATTCCCTCACCCTTTCCGCCCATGGGCATAAGCTCTATGAACCGCACCGTGACGGGATAATCCTTCGCAAGCGAAATGATGCCGTCGGGATTATCGTTTATTCCTTTGATAAGAACAGAATTGATTTTGACCGCATCAAAAGTGCGTATCGCTTTCTTTATTCCTTCTATAACGGGTGCCGGGTCTGCTCCCGTTATTTTTTTGTATTCGTCGCCGTCGGTGGAATCAAGACTCACATTGATTCTGTCAAGCCCCGCTTTCTTCAGGGCATCGCACAGCTTTTTCAGTTCAAGACCGTTTGTGGTAAGCGAAATATCATCGTAGCGATTCAACTCCGAAATGCCCTTTACTATCTGAACGATATCCTTTCTCAGCAGGGGCTCTCCGCCGGTCAGACGGATTTTTCTGAAGCCGAGAGAAGCGAAAATCTCAGCCGCAAAGATGAAATCATCGGCTGTCATTTCGTTTTCCCTGATACAGACTCCGCCGTTCTCTCTTGCACAGTAGGTGCATTTCTGCTGGCATCTGTCCGTCAGGGACATTCTTATGTAGTTGATGTTTCTGCCGAAAGAATCAATCATAATAAATCTTGTCTCCGATTCGTATTTCTCCGCCCTTTGTGACGCAGGCGAAAACTATGCCCTTTATGAGAGGACAAAGTGGGATATCGCACAGCTGATGACATTCTCTGCCTGCGGAGGTGACCGTCAGAACAGCATCGTTGACCTCAATCCTTTCACCGACGGTAAAAGAGCGGCTCCCCGAAAGCACGATATTGGGGCTGAATTTGGTAAGGCAGTTGAATTTCTCTTTGAACGAATCTATTGCGTCCGCCGTTTCGCTCGTAACGATACAGACCTGTCTGTCATCGCCTTTTGCGTGACAGTCACCCTCAACGCCTTTATTCTCAATCAGAATCATACTTTCTCTTTTGTCGGCGGGCTCGCCCTTTACGGGCTTCACAAAAAGCTTTTCAATCATTTCTTCTGAAATCCCCGCTTTTGCCGCCGGTCTTTTCCAGCAGCTTTATTTCCTCAATGACCATACTGCGGTCAACGGCTTTGCACATATCGTAAACTGTAAGTGCCGCCGTGCTGACGGCGGTCATGGCTTCCATTTCTATGCCCGTTTTATAGGTGCAGACCGCATCGGAGAAAATATACAGCTCGTCTTTGCCGTTGTTGTCAAAGTTGATTTCCACCTTTTCAACGGGGATGATATGGCAAAGAGGAATGAGCTCACTTGTCTTTTTTGCACCCATTATACCCGCAATGCGTGCGGCGGCAAGACCGTCACCCTTTTTCAGCTCGGAATTGAGCAGAGCTTCAAGTGTGGCGGGCTGCATCTTTATTTTTGCGTAAGCCCTTGCGGTGCGGCGGGTTATTTCCTTTTCACCTACGTCCACCATAACGGCTTCACCTTTTTTGTTGAGATGAGTAAAATCCATGGCTTTATCCTTTACTGTAGCCGCCCATTTCTTCAATGCGTGCGGCAAATTCTTTACTGTCAAGCACCTCAAGGAATGTCCGTACAGAGGGGCTGTCAATATATTCTTCGTCTATGAGAAAATCGTATTCCTCGTTGCATACGGGAATAAAATCAAGGTCATACATTTTCGCGGCGGAGAAGATGCCGAGACCTGCATCGCCGTTACCCGCCTTGACGAGAGCCGCAACGGCGGTATGAGTGAATTCCTCGTTCGCGTAGCCCTGAATCGAGCGCGCATCCATGCCGTATTTTTTGATGAGATAGTCACAGAGTATTCTCGTACCCGAGCCGCGCTGACGGTTTACATATCTGTACCTTGCGGCGTCTTCAAAGCTTTTTATACCGAGGGGATTGCCCTTCGCGACCATAAGTCCCTGAATGCGGTTTATGCCTTTTTTCAGTACGACTCCGCCGTCGGGAAAATACTTTTCAATATATGCGGTGTTGTATTTGCCGCTCGCTTCATCCAGCAGATGAATTGCACCCAGATGTGCCTGCTTTGATTTTATTGCATTGATTGCGCCCACACTGCCCACGTGGGAGGAGGTGATATTTATACCCGTTCCCTTTTTTTTGAGCATATCGGCGATTTCATCAATTACGGGGTCGTGGCTTCCCGTTATGATGAGCGAATTTTCAATTGAATCCTTATCCCTGAGCAGACGGATTTTTACCTTTTCGCCCGCTTCGATTCCTTCGGAATTCTGAGGTATTTCAAGTATGCCGTCCGCCTTTGTGAAACTCGTGATAACCCCTGCACCGCGGGGAAGGGGAACGGCGGTGAGCTTTCCTCCCACCGTGCCTAAGGTAACACGGACGAATTCTTTATATTTAAGTGAAGAAACGACACGCTTGCCGAGGAAAGCATCGGCGTATTCGTTTTTATTTTGAACGGAGCCGTAATACATATCAACAACGGCCTTGACGATTTCCTCCATAATTACTATAGCTGAAACGGGATATCCGGGAAGACCGATTACGGGCTTGCCTTCTGCCGTACCGAGGATTGCGGGTTTTCCGGGCTTTACCGCTATTCCGTGAACGCATACCTCACCCAATGAGGCGATTATTTCGCTCGTGTAGTCGTCTCTTCCCGCGGATGAGCCGGCAAGGATGAGCACGCCGTCGCATTCCGAGAGTGCTTTCTTTACCGCCCCGGTCAGCAGTTCCTTTTTATCGGGAACGATGCCGTAAACTCTGCTTCCCGCATTCTGTTCTCCGAGCATGGCGGAGAAAATCGACGAATTGAATTCTATTATTTCACCCTTTTCGGGATTGTCCTTCGGTGCTACTATTTCGTCACCCGTGGGAATGATGCCGAAGACGGGCTTTCTGATGACCTCCACCGATGAAATGCCGGCGGCAAGGAATGCACCGCAGAGAGAAGGACTGATTTTTGTCCCCGACGGAGCAAGCATATCACCCATGCATATATCTTCACCGACCTGGCGTACGTTCTGCCAGGGATGAACGGGAGCAATGATGCTCACGGTACCGTCGGTGTTCTCGCTTACGTCCTCAACCATAATGACCGCATCGCAGTTTTCCGGCAGAGCGTCACCCGTATCCACCTCGATGAATTTGTCGGGGGTAAGTATCACGGGGCTTTGCTCGGCGGCTCCGTAGGTATCTTTTGCACAGATGGCAATACCGTCCATGGCACTTGCGTTGTAGTGCGGAGAGCATATTTTCGCATAGACCGCGCGCGCGAGTATTTTTTCGCAGGATTTACCCGAAGCGATGCTTTCGGTTGAAAAATGAAAGCCCTTCTCTTTCAGCAAAGCCGTATATTTACTTTTTGCCTCCTCAAGCGGAGTGTTGCTCAGATAATTATGTTTCATGTCAGATCACCCGATATCAGAAAAGGTGAACGGTAACCTCTTCACCCGATTTGATTCCCTCGTCGTTTCTGCCTATGACGATATAGCCGTCGGATTTTGTCAGCATTGATACGATACCCGATTTCCCGTAAACGGGAACTGCAAAGCCGTCCTCGATTTTTACGCAGAGAAATTCCTCTCTGCCGTGATTTGAGGAGATATTACCTTTGACGGGACAGCATACAGTTGAGTCCTTACGGGATATGCCTGCCATGGCTTCAAGCATCGGCTTCACGAGAGAAAGAGTAACGAAAAAAGCGGCAGACGGATGCCCGGGAAGGCCGAATACGGGTACTTCGCCGATTTTACCGATTATGGTGGGCTTGCCCGGCTTCATCGCCACTCCGTGGGCATAGACCTCGCCCAGCTCTGATATTATCTGTGCGGTCTTGTCTCTCGTACCTGCGGAGGAGCCGCCCGAAATGAGAACAGCATCGTATTTTTTTGATGCGGATTTTACCGCGCCGAATATTTCATCATAACTGTCCCTGACGATTCCGCATCTGACCGCTTCGCATCCGCTTTCCTTAAGCATTGAACACAGCATATATGAGTTGACGTCTCTTATCTGACCCGATTCGGGGACGGCGGTAACGTCGACTATCTCGTCACCCGTTGAAATTATCGCCGCACGCGGCTTTCTTATCACGCAGATTCTGTCAATGCCCAGCGAAGCGAGTACTCCGATATGCCTCGGACTTATCCGTGTACCGCGCGGAATTATCACGTCGCCGACTTTTACGTCGTCGCCGTGCTTTGTCACATTTTCAAAGGGACTCACTGCCTTGAAAACAAGACAAAGGTCATCGCCTTCACGGTCTGTATTTTCAACCATGACAGCGGAATCGGCACCCTCGGGGAGCATGCCTCCCGTAGGAATTACGGCACATTCACCACTTTTGATTGAGAAATCCGCCTTTTCTCCCATGAGTATCTCGCCCCTGATATTCAGCAGGGCGGGAATGCTTTCTCCCGAGCCGTAGGTATCTGATGCCATGACTGCGTAGCCGTCAACCGTGGAACGGGTAAAGGCGGGAACGTCTTCGCCTGCGATGATATCCTCTGCGGTTATTCTGCCGATGGCATCGGAAAGCAGGACCTGCTCACTTCCCGGTGAGCAAATCAGCTTTTCTTCGGTTATTCTTTTTGCTTCGTCAAATGAAACAACGTTCAGCATATTATAACTTCCATTGAGAAATGAATTTTTTGCCCCACTCGGTTGACGGGGACTCAAGGAGCTTTTCGGGAGAGCCGTCCTCAATAATTCTGCCGTCGTGAAGCATGATAATCCTGTCTGCCATCGCTTTGGCTTCGGCAGGGGAATGGGTGGTCATTATTAGGGTACAGCCGGTTTTTTCCTTGTATTTTATGATGGCTTTTCTGATAAGCTCCGCTCCTTCGATATCCGCCGCGGCGGTGGGCTCGTCAAGCAGAAGCAACTCACAGTTATTTATCAGCAGTCTGCAAAGTGCGGTCTTCTGAAGCTCGCCTCCCGAAAGAGTGCCGGCTTTTTTATCCCTGAGTCCGGTGAGCCTGAGCTCCGATATGAGAGCATCGGCTTTTTCCCTTGCCGCTTCTCTGTCACCTTTTGCACCGAAAAGGATATTTTTTATTACGGTTTTGTCAAAAGGGGTACTCTGCTGAGGTAGATAAAGTATGCTTTCGGGCTTTGAAATCACGCCGCCGCTTTGCTTTATGATACCACCGAGAATTTTCAACAGGGTGCTTTTCCCGCTTCCGTTAGGCCCGATAATCGCCGCTGTTTCGCCGTCTGCTACTGTGAGACTGTCTATCTCAAGCACGGTTCTGTCACCGTATTTTTTCAGGAGATTCGTTATTTCAATCATCGTTCTTCTCCTTTACAAGCAATGAAGCGAGGATGTTGACAATGAGAGCCAGTATCAGCAGTATAATGCCCAGAGCCAGAGCAAAGCTGAAATTGCCCTTGTTGGTTTCAAGCAGAATTGCCGTGGTCATTACTCTTGTTTTCCATTGGATATTACCGCCTACAAGACTTACCGCGCCTACCTCGGCGATTGACCTGCCAAAGGCGGTAAGCACCACCGACAGCAGGGGAATCTTATTTTCGCCGAGGAGCAGGCGGAATATCCTGCCTTTAGAGAGCCCCATTCCCTTTGCGGTTTCCGTAATCCTTGAGGCGTTGACACCGATAATTGAGCTCGTAAGGGCGATTACAACGGGAGTAATCAGAATCACCTGTGCGATTACCATTACCGTTACGGTGTAGAGAAGCCGCAGTTCACCCAGAGGACCGTATCTCGTAAAGAGAAAATACACCAACAGACCTGCCACCACAGGAGGCAAGCCCATAAGCGTATTGATTATTTTCTTTATCAGATTTCTGCCTCTGAATCTGCTTTTGCCGAGAAGAATACCCGCGGGTATTCCCAGAATACAGGATATTGAAGTGCTGAAAAAGGACATTCTGAGCGTAACGCCCAGTATCTGAAACAGCTCTTTATCCATTGAGGAAAGCAGGCGGAAGCTCTCATAAAGCTTATCCATAGATTGTTTTATTTCTCAAGCAGGAAGAAGAGTGACTGACCGTATTCCTCAACGCCGTATTTTGCGATGAGCTCGCTTGCTTCGTCTGAAAGCATCCAGTCGATGAGTGCGTTTGCTCCCTCTGTATTGATGCCTTCAAGTGCATCGGGATTACAGGCGATGAGTGAGTATGT
Source organism: Acutalibacteraceae bacterium (assembly GCA_045598305.1). Lineage (GTDB taxonomy): Bacteria > Bacillota > Clostridia > Oscillospirales > Acutalibacteraceae > CAG-177. The sequence goes on along the minus strand of JAZLLW010000003.1, from coordinate 33,316 downwards.
ATTCTTCATATCTTCGCCTTCGGAAAGGACGATTTCTATATCAAGCCCGTCAGCCATTGAGAGGAAGGTCGCCTTGTCGGTAAGACAGTAAGCGCCCTGCTCGTTTGCCATGGTAAGGCATGCGCCCATACCCTGACCGGCCGAAACGTACCAGCTGTCGTTTGCGGAATCGGGAACGTTGTCTCCCCAGATTTTAAGTTCTGCCTTGTGTGTGCCGCTTTCGTCACCGCGGGAAATGAAGGTTGAGCCGGATTCTCTGATTTTTTCAAATGCATCGGCAGCGTTTTCGCAGTCCCTGATGCCTGCGGGATCGTCTGCGGGGCCGACGATTACAAAGAAGTTGTACATAAAGGGAAGTCTTTCAACGCCGTAGCCGCCGTCAATGAATTCTTCCTCGGATGCCTTTGCGTGAACGAGAAGAAGGTCTGCATTGCCGTCGATTGCGCTCTGGATTGCTGCACCCGTACCTGCGGATGCGACCTCAACCTTGTAGCCCGTTTCCTTCTCAAATACGGGAAGCAGGTAGGGGAGAAGTCCGGAGTCGTTTACGGACGTGGTGGTAGACATTCTGATGACGGGATTTTCGGGAGTGGCGACAGTCGTGTCAGCCGATTCCGTGGGAGCGGCAGTCGTTCCGGTATTTTCGGTCTGTGCGCCGCATGAAGCGAATGCAAGCACCATCACCAGAGTCATGAGGATTGCAAGGTACTTTTTCATAATTCATACTCCTTTTCAAACACGGAAGGTAGTGCTGTTTCCGGCACTGCCCTTAAGCCGATGACTTTTGTCAGTGGAATTTCGGCTTCGTTCCGGCAACCGTGCCGCATGGGTTTAGATTACCGGAATCGGATTATGAATCAAGCGGATAACCGCTTTTTAACAAAACCGTTGTGCAATATGCTACTTATTAAAATATTATGTTGAAAACTTTTAATCTATATGTTAAAATATATCATAATCAGACAATGAATTCAAGGGGTGAAGGAAAATTGCTCATATCCGTGTTATGTGCCAGTGACAGATGCTCGGCGGGAGAGTGCGAAGATAAAAGCGGACCTCTCATAGCCGAAATACTCAAGCCCCTTGCGGATTTATGTGAATATATTATCCTTCCCGATGAAAAAGATAAGATTGCGCAGGGGCTCATTCACCTCTGTGACGAAACGGATACGGATATCGTCTTTACCACCGGAGGTACGGGCTTCGCGCCCCGTGACATTACTCCCGAAGCCACGAAGGCGGTCATTGAGAAGGAAGTGCCCGGCATTCCCGAGGCAATAAGGCAAAAAAGTCTTGAAATCACTTCCAAGGCGATGCTTTCAAGAGCGGCCGCGGGTATCAGAGGCAGGACTCTTATTATCAATCTTCCCGGCAGTCCCAAGGCGGTAAGGGAATCCCTTGAAGTGGTAATGCCCGTTCTGGAGCACGCGGTTGAAACTCTTTCGGGACGTACCCAATCCTGCGGAGGTAACTACAAATGAGCAAGCGGGAAACACAGGGCTTTGACATAAGCAAAAAAAGTGTTGCCGTAATCGGCTGCGGAGGTCTCGGCTGCAGCGTATGCGTTCACCTTGCGGGCGCGGGTGCGGGCACGGTTTTCGTATGCGATTACGATACCGTTGGAGAGAGCAATCTTAACAGACAGTTCGTTTACGCTCTTTCCGATATCGGAAAATCCAAAGCCGTCCTGATGAGTGAATTTCTATGCAATTACGCTCCCGACTGCGGGATTATTCCCGTGGATAAAAAAATGGAAGGCAGCGGAGATTTATCCTTCGCAAAAGACTGCGATATAATCATTCTTGCCGTTGACAATAACGAAACGAGAAAGCTTGCAAACGATTTTTGCAAAGATAATAATATTCCGCTCGTAAGCGGCGGTATAAGCGGATTTTACGGAAACGGATATCTGTACATTCCGGGTAAAACACCCTGCCTTGAATGTGCGGGTCTGCTTACTGATAATTTCTGCGGCGGTAACGTCAGCAGTACCGCGGGTGTCATAGGAGCTCTGTGTGCGGAGCTGGCGATAAAATACCTGACGGGCGATTTTTCACCTGCAGGCAAGTTATTTGTATATGATGACTGCGAGATGCAGTCGCTGAAAATAAAAGCATCCCCCGAATGCGGATGCTTGAGGGAGGAAACCGACAATGGCTGAGTTAAAGGGCTATATGGGAAAGGTGCTGTTTGTTGACCTTACAAACAAAACGCATAAGCTTTTTCCCTGGACAGACGAAGACAGAAAGCGTTCTCTCGGCGGCAAGATAATGGCTGCGGATATTCTCCTCGGTCACATCAGACCGGGAATGAAAGCATTTGATGAGGATAACTGGATAGTCGTATCCACAGGCCCTCTTACGGGCTGCGGATGTCCCAGCTCGTCCCGTTTCAACATTTCCACCATTTCGCCTCTTACCAACGTAGTCACCTCTTCAAACTGCGGCGGCGATTTCGGCCTTTCGCTTAAACGCTGCGGCTACGATGCAGTCATTTTTACCGGCAGAGCAGCGGAGCTTACTACCGTAAATATCACGGTTGACGACGTAACGTTTGAATCCGCAGAGGAGCTCAGAGGACTTACGACGACCGAAACCCAGGAAAAGTTTTGCCCCAAATACGGCAAGCTGGTTATCGGCCCCGCAGGTGAAAACAAGGTGCTTTACGCAGGCGTATTCAGTAACGAAAGAACTGCCGGAAGAGGCGGTGTAGGCGCCGTATTCGGTGACAAGAATCTTAAGGTTGTTACCGCCTTCGGTCATCTCGTTCCCGAGGTAGCAAACCGCGAAAAGCTTGACAAGGTCAATGCGAAGTGGTCAAACACCCTCAGGACGCATCCCCTTACGGGCAGACAGCTTCCGAAGCTCGGCTCGGCAGGGCTCGTCGCTCCCATGCAAGCACATTCAATACTTGCCACAAAGAATTTCACGGCAGGCCGTTTTGACGGCTTCGAGAAGGTATCCGGCGAGGAGCTTGCGGAAAATCATCTCGTTTCCAATGCCGCCTGCACTACCTGCGTTATCCGCTGTGCAAGGAAGGTAATGGTAGACAATAAAGTGGTCAAGGGTCCCGAGCTTGAAATACTCGGTCTTATGGGACCCAATATCATGAATGACGATATTGAAAAAATCCTTGAATGGAACTGGGTAATTGATGAAATGGGTATGGACTGCATCTCAACCGCAGGTGTGGTCGCCTTTGCCATGGAGCTTAAAGAAAAAGGCATGGCAGATTTTGAGCTTGAATTCGGCAAAGCCGATAACGTTACCGAAATCATCAAAAAGATTGCCCACCGTGAAGGCAAATTCTCCGACCTTGCAGACGGTACGAAGAGAATGAGCAAAAAATACGGCGGTGAGGAATTCGCAATTCAGGCAAAGGGTATGGAGCTTTCCGCTTACGAGCCACGCCACGCGGTAGGTCAGGGCCTCGGATACGCTACGGCAAACAGAGGCGGATGCCATCTGAATGCAGGTTACCTCGTTTCCCTTGAAGGTCTGGGACTTGATATAGATTCCCTTACTCCTCACGGCAAAGCCGCATTCAACGTTATCTTCCAGAATCTTATGGAAGCCATTTCCGCCTGCGGTGAATGTATGTTTACAAGCTATGCCGTATTCCCGCCCTTCCTCGTTGATAAGCCCAACTGGTGGCTTACAAAGGCAGTGCTTGCCGCATTCCCGTACGTAGGACCGGTAGTCAATCTGCTTAATCACTTTACGAAAATCGCAAAGGTTAATGTTCCGCTCATTCCCCATTCATACGCCGTCAAATACGCCACAGGCATCAAATCAACTATGGCAAGTATGCTTACGTGGGGCGCTCACGGATACAATACGGAGCGTATTTCAAATATCATTCTCGGTCAGAAGGCGGGAGCGGATAAGCTTCCCTCAAGACTCGTAAACGAGCTTCAGAATCCCAACGATCCGAGAACGAAAGTTCCTCTTGAAAAAATGAAAAAGGTCTATTACCGTGCGAGGGGCTGGAAGGACGGTATTCCCACCTATCACCGTCTTAAAAGTCTTGACGTACAGATAGACAGGGCAACCTACGATAAGGCGGCAGAGGAGGCAAGAAAATAATGGCTGAAATCACAATCAAGCTTTTCGGCGTATTCAGGACGGATACTCACCTTGCCAAAGAAACCGTCAAAGCCGATACGATTGACGATATTTTCCCCGTACTGAATGAACTGTCACTCAGAATCTGGAAAGAAAAGAAAAAGACCGCACCCGATACCAAAAAGCCCGATCCCGTCAGATTCAAGGATGCGGTGGTTTACGTAAACGGTGAACGCAAATCCAAAAAATCCTATAAGTTGAATAACGGTGACGAGGTGTGGATTATGTCACCTGCTTCGGGAGGTTAAGTTATGGCATACGTTATAGATGAAAGCAAATGTCTCGGCTGCGGTGCCTGTGCGTTCATGTGCCTTTTTGATATACCTCAGCCCGTTGACGAATTCAAGACGGTTTACACCATAGACGGCGAAAAGTGCAAGGGCTGCGGTCAGTGTGAAAATATTTGCCCCAACAGCGCGATTTCTCCCGCTCCCGACCATAAGAGTATCGCAAAGATTTACATTGATAAAGAGAAATGCCTCGGCTGTTCACTCTGCGCACGAAACTGTCCCACTGGCGCTCCCAAGGGCAAAATCAAAGAGCCCTTTGAGATTGACCAAGGCCGCTGTATCAGATGCGGCGTATGCGCTACGAAGTGTAAGAAAGACGCCGTTGTCGTTGAATACAAATAAGCAAAAATTTACCCGACTGTATCACTGATACAGCCGGGTTTTTCTCATTATTTTATTTCGTTACTTTGTTACAACCTTTTGCTGGGTGGGACCGTAGTTTGCGGCGCCGGTATATTCAACGTCGTCGGGTGAGGGATAGTAGGGTTCTGACTCACTGTCACGCTGATAAAGTCTTACGTGGTCGCCCTCGGGAGTGATTTTTACTACGTCGGGGCCTCTCCAGTATACCTCAAATTCCGTGCCTCTTACGGTTTCCTTTCTGATTTCGGTGATGATATCAAATTCCGCTTCAAAAACGTCTCCTTCACGAAGTGAAAGGTAATTTACACAGCCGTCCTTTTCGGGGCAGACGGTTTTTCCGTTGAGGGTGAAGGTGCAGCCCTTCATGTAGTCATACATTCTGAAGCCCGCCTTGCAGTCCGTTTTTGCGGTGAGGGTGATTTTACCCTCGTTGGGGATAAGGGATTTAAGCTCAAGCTTATCGGTCGTCTTATTGCAGGGAATGTTGACGGTAAGTACGCCGTTTCTTTCTGTAATCACGTCGTCCCACGCGCATTTGAGAGCCACGGGAGCAGTACCTACACAGCAGCCCGCGATTGACCTGAATCTTGTGAGGGAAATTGAATTGGGCTCGCTTCCGCCCGTAAATCCGCCCACCATTCTCTTGTCAATATCCTTGTATGTGATGCCGAGTACGTCGTCTCTTGTATTGTCGCATACGACGTAGCCCGTGTATCTGACCTGATTTTCAATAAACTGGTTACGGATAAACAGATTTATATCCTGTATGTATTCTTCATATCCGCAGGTGGTAAGCTCATGGGCACAGATTATCATGTCTCTGATACAGCAGGTCTCGCAGTGTTCCTCCTCAACGGGATGCCACTGGGCGTATTCGGGTACCCAGCCGAAGGATGAAGAGATGGAGCGTACGTAATCGTATATGCCTTTTCCCTTGAGGATATATTCTTTGTTATCAGTCAGCCGTCCGAGCTTTACAAGACCGCAGGCAAACCATGTTGCCGAATGAACGTGACCGAAGAACTCCATTTTGTAGTTGAAATATCTTGACGTGCCGAGTACGTAATTTGCAATGCCGGTCGCAAGGTCAAGGGCGACCTCGTCACCCGTCAGCTCGTATCTTCTGACAAGTGCCTGAAGCATTACGGCATTTCTGATTGACTGCTCGCCTCTGCCGGTGTGTCTTGTCAGGTCAAAGCCGCCGTCCTTGAGGTAAACGTCGTTGGGAAATTCGTAAATGGGCTCGTCCTCTTCCGAATCGCCCGACCAGAAGGTTCTTACCTTTCTTTCAATAACGAGTGAACGCATGCCTCTGATAAGCTCCGACGTTCTCTTTTCGTTTTCTTCGTCGTCGGGATATTCCTCCGTTATTTTGTTGAGCGCGGGCAGAATATAGCCCATTTCGTGGAATGACGAATGCACCGTATGAGTCCAGGGATATTTTTCACAGAATCTCAGACCGTGCTCACCCCAGGATTTCATAAGGTGGCGTCTGAGTGACTGCTTGACGTCATCGCCTTCCTTCGTGCCGAGCATTTCCATGGCGCAGGCAAGTCCTTCATACCATGAGCCGACAAGCTCCGCATCGTCAACCCTGCAGTGAGCCGCTTCGGCGGGCTTTTTATTGGGAAGCAGAAGCCAGTAGGGGAGATTGTCAAACTGCTTATCCACCATGTTGGTGATATAGTGATGAACGAGAGTCGCGCTTTCAACGGGATTAAATTCAGAATACATTTTGTTTCTCCTATGTATTAGTTAAAAGTTACATTCAGGGGCTTTGACAGCTTGCCGTAAGCACTCGCTGCTATTATTTTTACCGAGAATTTCTCGTTTTCGTCAAGGTCAAGCGCACCGAGATTTATTGACATCCTTTCGGGAACGTCCTGAAGGAAATAATCGGAAAGATAGGTCTTGCTCTGAAGCAGAAGACCTGCTTTGTTGCGTATCTCTATTTTGTAATTCTGTACGACGAAATTCGCTTCTGCCCTGTCAAGGGTGAGGATATATTCGCCGTTACCGTTTACGGTATACTCCGCCTGAGCGCCTTCGGGGAATGCGGGGACAGAGTCAAGCTTTTCCATGTTCTTGTACGTGTAGGCAAAGGTTTTGGGGTCGTTTACGTTCTCAATGTAATAGGTAAGGAAAACGGAATCGGTGGTAAGGTCGTATGCGCTCATCTTTACGCTTCCGTCTCTGTCCGCTTCAACGATATAGAATTCTGCCGCCTCCTGGAATCTGTCGGGATGCTGACCCCAGATAAGGTCCTTTTCAAGCTCGTATCTTGCAAGTGCACCGACACCTACCGCCGTGTAGCTGCCCTGCCAGATTGAACGCGGATCGCTGATGGGGAAATGAGAATGGCCGGAGAAGTTGACTACTCTGCTGTGTCCCTCCCATACGGGATTAAGACTGTCACAGCCCCAAATCACCGAGCCGTAAACCGTGCCTCTGTTGTGGGGATGCTGGAAGGTAAATACGGGCAAATCGGGAGAATCCGCTTCCGCTTTTTTCAGCTCTTCGGCTGCCCACAGAACCGTTGAGGGAGGCATTATCTGTACGAATGAATTTGTATGCGACTGAACGCCGATGAAATGGAAGCCCTTGACGGTGATATGCTGTTCGCCCGTTTCAACGCCGTATTTTTCACGGAAATGGTCGCTTGCCTTATAGTCCATCTTGATATCGTGGTTGCCGAGGAATACGAGGGCTTCGGCTCTGCCGTCAATGGTACCGTAGAAACGCTCCATGAACTGCTCAAACTGCTCGTCCTTGCCGTATTCGGTGATGTCGCCGCAGGAAACGAAAAGATCTATTCCGTCGTTGCCGTAGATGTCAAAGCAGGTGTTTATCATGTCTACTACGCGGTTGCCGTCGGCATAGTTTTCGCCGATTTCGGTATGGTTGTCGGTGAATACCACGAAGCGGATTGCGGGCTCAAAATCTTCGGGCACTTCGGGAAGCTTATCGGTAAAGGGTGTGAATGCCGTTCCGATAAGTGAAGAAAAAGTAAAAATCATTGTGTAGATAAAGCTGCAGATGCTTCTCAATGCGGTCAAAAACATTTCTCTCTCTCCTTTGCGTTTTCTTGATTATAGCACAGAGATATCCGGTTGACAACCGATAAATATACCTTGTTAATTTTATTTGCAGGGTATATAATGGCAGGGAAATATTTTACGGGATGTGAGTCTGATATGTCCGTTACGGATTTCCTTGACAAAGACGAAATCAAGCTTATACGCTCCACGGTGCTGTTCCGTGATATGAGCGACGAGAATTTCATAAGGGCTCTGTTTCTTTTTGATGCCGAAGCCGCCTCCTGCGGAAAGGGAGAATATCTGCATACGCCCTTCGGAAAATACGAAAAATTCGGTCTGGTGCTGTCGGGCACCGTTCAGGTGTGCAGCGACGATATTGACGGAAACAGAATGATAATGGCGGAGGTCGTTCCCGGCGTTACCTTCGGTGAGTCCATCTGCTTTCTCGGAATAACGGATTCTCACGTTTATGCCTTTGCCTCGGAAAGTGCCCGGGTGCTGTGGCTTTCCATCGATAAGCTTTTTGAACCGGGAAGCGATGAATTTGCCGTAACCATGAGCAAAAGATTTACTTCCATGCTTGCGGCTAGAACTCTCGCCATGAACGGCAGAATTCAGGTGCTGTCAAAAATAAAACTGAGGGATAAACTGATGACTTATTTCAATCAGAAATCCCGCGATGCCGGCTCTTTCACCTTCTGCATTACCGTCAACAGAGAGGACCTTGCGGCGTATATGGGGACGGACAGAAGCGCCCTTTCCCGTGAGCTTTCCGAAATGAAAAAGGAAGGACTTATAGATTACTATAAAAACACCTTCCGTATACTGAAATGAAATCAGCCGTCTGCGGTTCTGCCCGCGGACGGCTGTTTCACTTAATTTTTCAGAGAGTCGGATTTTTTTGTTTTTTCAAGCACTTTATAGGCGGGAACTATCAGTATTATGCTCAGCAGACCCGAGTAAAGCTGAAGTACGGAAAATACCTTGGTGACGATTGCCGCCATCTGACCGAGACTTTCGGAGAAAAGACGAAGCAGTATCAGTTCTCCGCCGCCCCACATGAAGAGCCATTTGAGAACGGCACCCGCGACAAGCGAAATAATGAAAATGACCGTACCCTTTTTGCTTCCGAGCTTTGCGGCAAGCACAAGGATGATATTGCCTATGATGATAATGGGAATAGTGAGGTAGTGTGTCGCTCCCGAAAGCATTGACATGGGTGAAGCGGGAGCGATGAAAAGCGACATGATGGGAACTATTACGGAAAATCCGAGACCCCATACAGTGCCGATTTCAAGTGCCGCAATTACCATTGCGGCATTGATTACGGGGCCGGAAATATAAGCCGAAACATTCTTGATGAGCTGCATCACTATAATGATTGCCAGCAGAATTGCGGCGGTCGTAAGCTTTGTTACAGAATTCTTTTTCATGGGTATTCCTCCTTATTGCAAGAGGGATTATAGCACGGGAACAGACGTATTTCTGTTGCGAATGCAACGAAAACCGGAAATTTCATTTTTAATTTACCGTAAAAGCGTAACACAATAAAAACTTTGTGGGTTTTTAGCACAGCGGCGTAGTGCTACAATTACTGTATATCAAGGAAAGGAGAACAAAAATGAATTTCAATTTTATTGACTGGCTGTCCTTCAAGGACATTTTTCCCGTGCCGGGCTCTGAAACGTCTCTGGCTGAATTTTGTGCACAGTATTCAGACGTTCAGACCAACTGGTGCTACACCGTTGCCGCGATAATCGGCATCATAATTCTTTTGCTGAAAAAGAACAAAAAATGGTACTGGTACATTTTCCTCGTCATCTATATGGTGATGTCAGTTACGTCCGTGGGAATGCATACGGCGAACTACGGTGAATTTGTCCGCGGAGAGATGACCACGAAGCTGTTTATGAGCTTTGTTGATATGTCACTTACAGAGCTTGTCGCATGGTCGGCGGTATGCTGCTTTGCCTTTGAATTCTTTGAGGATAATAAGAGCAAACGCAATAAATTCCTTGCCGTGGAAACCGCAATCTGCGTTGCCGTCATCGGTATACTTACCTATGAGGTATTTGTGCTTCACGACCGTCCGCTTTATCTCAGCAAGCAGTTCTTTACAACGGGTGTCGCTCCCGCAATGGATGGTAAGACGGGCGGACTTTCAATCGCCGAATTTGGCTGTTTCGTAACCGCATTGCCCATTCTTTATCTGCTGTTTACCAATTTCGGTAAAATGGAGAAAAACGAAAAATCGCTTTTCATCTTCATCATCGTTACATTCCTGATTGCCTTCATTGATACCTCAATCTGGGGTGACAATGAAATCGCAGACTTTGCTCTCGGCAATTATCAGGGCCATTCAATGTGGCACATGCTCGGCGCACTCGCAGAGCTTGAGGTCGTATTCTGGGTTGACCAGAGAGAAACCAATAAAAAAATCAGAGCACTCAGAGCGCAGGCGGAGGAAGCAAAGGAAAAGGCCGCATAAAGTGAATAAATCAAACGGAGCCGTGGTAATAATCACGACTCCGTTTTTGTGCTTTTTAATCGCTTTCGGCGGTGTTATATTCCGAATCGTTGTAGCGTACCGGGCTTTGCTCCTCCTTTTTCTTTAACTGCTTTGTGAATGCGATAACAAAGGGAGCGGAAATAAGCGAAGCCATCAGGTAAGATAAGGGCTGAGCGATTTCAATGCCCTTTACTCCGAGAAGCTTATTAAATACTACAATGAAAGGAATATAGAAAAGACCGTTCTGTGCGCAGGCAAGGAAGAATGCCCTTCCGGCTTTTCCCACGCTCTGGAAGGTCATATTCGCTATCATGGCAAACGGGAAAATGCTCATTGCAACGCAGAGATATCTGAGAGCCGCTGTGCCGATTTCAAGTATTTCCGGCTCCGAGCGGAAGAGGGAAATTACCTGCGGGGCAAAGATGAACATCAGCGATGAAAGGACGATTACCACCGCAAGACTGAATTTGAGGGTAAACCATATCGCCTTTCGTACTCTGCCGTATTTTCCCGCACCGTAGTTGAAGGACGATACGGGCTGGAAGCCCTGACCTATGCCTACGCCCGTGCTGAATATGAGCATGGAGCATTTTGCCACTATGCTCATGGCGGCTATGCAGGCGTCACCGTAGGGCCTTGCGGAAATGTTAAGCACCATGGTTGACACGGAGTTGAGCGACTGACGCGCAAAGCTTGGGATGCCGGTCGTGACTATGTTTATGATTACGTGTGGCTTGAAGGATATATGTCTGACCGAGATTTTGCTCTGTGTCTTTCCCAGAATGAATACGCTCAGGAGAATGCCCATGCTGATATACTGTGAAACCGTGGTAGCAAGTCCCGCACCTGCGATACCCATATCCGCTTTGAAGATGAGAATGGGGTCAAGCACCATATTCAGTATTCCGCCGGTGGTGAGGCCTATCATCGCGAGCCGTGCCATTCCCTCGTATCTGAGTATGTTATTCAGTACACACGAGGTAACGAAGGCGGGCGCGGCGTAAAGAATATATTTACCGTAAATTTTTGAGTAGGGGAGTATCGTCTCCGTGCTTCCGATGAGTCTCATAAAGGGCTCAAGGAAGGTAAGACCGAAGACGGAAAAAAGTATTCCCGTGACCAATGCGGCAAAAAACGCGGTAGAGCAGTATTTGCTTGCCGAGTCAAAATCCTTGCCGCCGAGCTGACGGCTGATATTACTGCCCGCTCCGTGACCGAAGGTGAAGCCGCATGCCTGGATTATGCCCATGAGCGTAAAGACTATGCCCGTCGCTCCGCTGGCGGGTACGCTTATTTTTGACACGAAATAAGTATCCGTGGCGTTATATATCATGCTGACCATCATACTGATGATTGTGGGAACGGCAAGGCCGGAAACAAGCTTGCCTACGGGCGTTTCCGTCATCTTTTTGAATTGCAGGTCGGCAGAATCTGTCTGGTTATTCAATTGAAGTCATCCTCTTTCACTTTGGCAAAATATAATTTCAAATAAGTATTATACTACTTTCCCCGCCGGATATCAACAACTACGGCATAAAAATAAAGCCCTTTCGTCGGAAGGGCTTGTTTCGGTTTTATAATTTGATTTCAAAGCACTGCCCGGGAGTAAGGTCAACAACGGTGCAGTCCTTTGCATAGATGCATTCGGGCAGTATTATCATGGCGTTGAGCTCGTCCTCGTTTACGGGCAGGGGAGCAAGGTGCCATATTGCCGCGTTGATGAGTACAAGGGTGTTTTTCGGCACGATAAACGCCTTTGCAAATTCGTTTACGGATTTGCCTGCGGAGGCGGGAGCACAGTGGATTATCATATCGTCATTGAGGGGCAGTATCATTTCCCAGGTGGTGAGGTGATATTCCTGCTGTGTGATTATCATTTTCTCGGGCTTCTTTACCATGATGGGTGAGAATGCGAGATTGCAGGAGGTGCCTGCGGTCAGTCTGTCGGGAAAGAATCTGTGGATTTCGCCCTGCAGAGCATAACCCGAGGGCTCCGACATATTATAAAATCTTCCGAAGGGTGCGAAATTTTCGTTTGTGATTTTTTCAACTTTGATTTCAAGCATATTTTTTCCTCTTTTCTTTAATATCTGTCCGTAATTCACGACTGAATTTTCATACTCCGTATTTCCCCGTATCAGAGGTCGGTCCTTTTATACTGTGCTTTAATGAAGCCGGCTTTCATAAAATCATCGGGGTTGTTTCTGATTATCCAGTCAATATATGAAACAAACATTTCCGCTGTCAGCTTATAGCCGGCGGGGTTCATGTGACCGTGCAGGAAGAATATGCTCTTGAATTTTTCATCGTAGGGTACTGCATATTCTCTCAGGTCAATGACGTAGGAGTTTTCAATCACCTTTGTCATATCCCAAAGCAGATGCTGATGTTCGTTTACGGTGTTTTCGTCTTCCTCGCATTTTCCTTCTTTGGGAAGGGTAACAAAAAAGAATTTTGCATCGGGAGAGATTTCCTTATATCTCAGAATAAGCTCTCCGTACCAGCCCGCAAAGGTGTCCGGATGAGAGCGGCAGTCCTTAAGGTTAATATCCTCAACAGTACCTATGGGCATTTTAAGACCGAAAATATCGTTGCATCCCATGGCGATAATATAAGCGGCACAGGCGTTTTCGGGGTTGTAATATCCGTGCTTGTCTGCAAAGGATTCGCAAAATTCCTTCGCGGTCATTCCTCCCCGCGAAAAATTCCTGACTTCGCTTCCGCATATACGTGCCATAAACTGACCCCAGGAAAAGTCAAAGCAATCGTGATATTCCTTTGAACCGTCTTCGTTAACTACTTCAAATTCACCCGAAGAAAGGGAATCTCCGACAGCGCCGATTTTGCGGAAAATACTGCAAAATCCTCCGTTCAGCGGAAAGTTTTCAAGGGGTTTTTCATTTTCGTTGGCAATAAACTGTTTAATATCCATATCAATTCTCCCGATAAAAATATATATTCATTATATTGCATTACCGAAATGATTTGCAACTGAAATAAGCTTTTTTTTACTGAATTTATGAAAATACATATTAAAAGGCACTTTCTTCATAAAATCTTAATGGTTTTGAATATTGAATATTTATGACGGGATAGGTTAAAATATCGTCAGCAAGGGAGGAATGAAAAATGCACGGAATACTGATTTGTGACGATGAAAAGGATATAGTCAATGCGCTTAAGCATTATATCTCCGATACAGACTATAAGCTGTATGAAGCATATAACGGTCAGGAAGCTCTTGATATTGTCAAAAACGAAAATATAGATTTAATCCTTATGGATATCATGATGCCGGTCATGGACGGAATAACCGCCATGACAAAAATAAGGGAAATAAGCAACTGTCCCATAATTCTGCTTACGGCAAAAAGCGAAGATTACGATAAGATACTCGGGCTCAATGTGGGGGCTGACGATTACATAACAAAGCCCTTCAATCCTCTTGAGGTGGCTGCAAGGGTAAAATCCCAGCTGAGAAGGTATCTTCGCCTTGGTTCATCGGTTCCTCAGAGAGAATATTACACGGTGGGCGGAATAGATCTTGACGATAATTCAAAAACCGTTACGGTGGACGGCGAAGAAGTTTCCCTCACACCGAAGGAATTTGAAATACTCAAGCTGTTCATGACAAACCCCGGCAAGGTGTTTTCACCGAAAGAAATATATCAGCTTATCTGGAAAGATGTGCCCCTCAATACGGATAACACCGTAGCGGTACATATACGCAATCTCCGTGAAAAAATAGAAATCAACCCCACAGAGCCGCGATACATAAAGGTCGTATTCGGTCACGGCTACAAGATAGAAGGAGGAATAAACAGATGAAAAGATTTATTCGTTCCATGCTCGGCAAGGTGCTGATTTATATTGCACTCATACTGTCGGCTGCCGCATTCGCAGGCAGTACGGTCGGTATGATATTTCTGATAGATGACGGCAGGATTTACGAATATTCGGAGGATTCCCTGCGTGAGGAACTGACTGTCGAGGATATAAGCAGCAGGACCTGGAATATTGCCGATTCCGCCTTTCTTGATGATTATGTATTAAATCGCGAGACAGTGGAAGCCCTTGATTATATTGTTAAGGACGAAACGGGAAAAATTATCTTAAAATCCGACGGAGCAGACGTAAACGGCAAGTGGGAATATGAATATTCCTATAAATATAATAAGAATACAAATGTCTGTCTTCCCTCTGGTTACGAAAATGACGAAAGATTCAGTAACGAACCCAAGGAACCAGACCCGGATAAGCTTGCCGAAGTGACTGTATATGCTTCCGTTAAAAAGGATTCGGCTCTTGCAAAGTTTCATGAGATTGAAGGCAGATTGCTGCATGTCGTCTATAAGCTTCGCTTTGCCGGCTTCGCGATTGCGTTGGCATTTATGATTCTTACGATTCTGCTTTTCATCGTTCTTATGTGTATATCCGCGAGAAGACCCGAAGATGAGGGAATACATCCCGGTCCTCTGAACAAAATACCGTTTGACATAATGCTGGCGGCATGGATCGCCATGGCTGCAGCGTCGCTTTTCCTCTTTGGAGGCAGCGGAAACGACGAGATAGTCGGCGGATTTGTTGCGGTTATTTGGGCGCTGGTGCTTCCCGGCTTATGTATGAGCTTTGCCGCAAGAGTCAAGGAGCATTCCCTCATAAAAACCTCAGCCGTTTACCGCATACTCCGTTTCCTTTGGAGAGCATTCGTAAAGCTTTGCTCTCTCGTTAAGAGATTTATCCTGAATATCCCTCTTGTGTGGAAAACCGCTATCGGAGTCGGCGTGTTTATGATAATCCAGTTTATACCCCTTCTTTTCGGGGCAGCAGTTTTCGTATATCCGTTTATCGTAAGTGCGGTTGTCGGCGTATTCGTTATTTACTCAGCCGTTGTGATGCGTAAACTTCAGAAGGGCGGTGAAGCCCTCGCTTCGGGTGACCTGAGCTACGTAGTCAATACGAATAAAATGCTTCCGTCTTTTGCGAAGCACGGCAAAAACCTCAACAGTATCGCAGGTGGGATGACTATCGCTGTTGAAGACAGACTCAAGAGCGAAAGAATGAAGACGGAGCTTATCACAAACGTTTCTCACGATATCAAGACTCCCGTTACCTCAATCATAAATTACGCTTCGCTTATCAGTAATGAAACGGAAGACGAAAAGACCGCCGAATATGCCGAGGTGCTCGTCAGACAGTCTGAAAAGCTGAAAAAACTTGTGGAGGATCTGGTTGAGGTGTCAAAGGCGACGACTGGAAACCTTGAGGTCAATCTCGCTCAGTGCGATGCTTCGGTCTTTCTCAATCAGGTATCCGGCGAATATGAGGATAAGCTGAAAGCGGCAGGTCTTACCCTTGTGGTCAAACAGCCGAATGAGGAAATTCGCATTCTTACAGACGGCAGACGTATGTGGCGTGTGTTTGATAACCTTATGAATAATATCTGCAAATACGCCCTTACGGGAACAAACGTTTATCTCTCTCTTGAAAAGGCGGGAACGAAAGCGCTGATTACTTTCAAGAATATCTCGAGAGAGCCCCTTGATATGTCCGAAGAGGAGCTTATGGAAAGATTTACAAGAGGAGATACCTCGAGAAATACGGAAGGCAACGGTCTCGGACTCTCAATAGCAAAGAGCATGACGGAATTGCAGGGCGGGACGATGAAGCTGTCCACGGACGGGGATTTGTTCAAAGTAATCCTCTCTTTCCCCCTCGCTTGAATATTCCGGCGAAAACCGGCAAACAGAATGCAGACACTTGCTTAACCGTCAGTGTCTGCATTTAATATGGGAAAATAATGTACGGCTTGTACCTTTTTTGGTTGTTATTCCCGGAATACGATACCTTAGAGTAACCAGGTGACGTTTTACTATAATCCGTCAAATTCTTTTGAAATATCTGCAAAATGGGGTTGACATGCGCGGATTATCGGTGTAAAATGTTGACGAAGTTAGCGGTGGGTAACCACAAATATGGGGGTCAGTAATGAACATTTTATCCTGGGTGATTCTGATAACCGCGATTGCCGGTGTCTGCGGTACCGGCCTCGGCGGTGTTGCAGGTGCGGTTTTACACCGTGATTCTTTTAAAGTAATAAGTCTTTTGCTTGCGTTTGCAGGGGGCGTCATGCTGGCGGTCGTCTGCTTTGACCTTATTCCCGGTTCATTCCGTCCCGAGGGCTCCGATGAGGATATGCCTCTGATTATCGTTGTGGCGGGAGTGCTTCTGGGCTACGTTGTGATTTATCTGCTCAATTACGTTATTGATAAGCACACCAATTCCGAAATTCAGCATATTGACTCCGACCATCCCAAGACTGCCGACAGTCTTGACGAGCTTATCCACGCCGACCACTATGAGCACCATCTTAAAAATCAGGTTAAAGGCAACCGCGACCTTTTTGTTGCGGGCGTTGTCATGGCAGCGGCGATTGCTCTTCACAATATTCCCGAGGGAATGGTAATCGGTGCTTCCTATGCAGGCGGCAGCGATTCCTTCACAGAGGGTGCGGGATTTGTCATCGCGATTGTAATCGGTCTTCATAATATCCCCGAGGGTATGTCCGTTTCAACTCCCCTTATTGCCGGCGGTACAAAGCCGTGGAAGGCGATTATGATTACCGCGCTTTCGGGTGCTCCCACAATAATCGGCGCGCTTATCGGCTATTCCGTGGGCCTTATCAGCCCCGCATGGCTTTCAATGGCACAGAGCTTTGCCGGCGGTGCAATGCTTTACGTCGTATTCGGCGAACTGCTTCCCGAATCCTTCCTTATGTGGAAGTCCAAAGCACCCGGCGTACTTACGCTTATCGGTATGCTCGTGGGCATCGTTCTTGTCCGCGTGTAAAAAATCAATTTGCCTGTTCACCTGTGTGGGCAGGCATTTTTTGTCCTGCAATATGAAAAGCGGCCCGGAATAATCGGACCGCTTTTCTGTTTATTTGTTACAGAGCGAATTTTATCTGCTTTGTGAGAACATAGCTGTTTATCAGCAGATGACCTCCCGTGGTTTCGGCGAGGGTGTCAAAGACGATTCCGGCAAGCCGGCAGTAAGCCGTGTCGCCGTCAAATATTGAGATTACAGCCGTATATGCCGCTTCGCCGTAGCACTGTATCTGTGCGAATGCGATGAGCAGAGCCGCTCCGCAGTAGCTGACCGTCAACGTTTTGTCTTCGGGATTTGCCGAAACGGTTACGAAGGCGTCCATGCCGAGAGCGGAAGTATTACTTCTGATATTTTCGGCTGCTTCGGCCATTTCGTCTTCCGATTCAAAGGCGACCGTTTTTGTCTTCATCTGATAGAGTGAAGCTTTGTCGGGGAATGCTTCGCCGAATATCCTGTCGTATTCCGCTTTTGTCTCTGCAGAGAGCGAGATATAATCGTCTCTGCCCTTGAGGTCGGCGATTTCATCCTTGATTTTACTGCTGTCGGTAATATTTACGCCGATATCCCTGCCGTAGCGGTACGCCTTTTCCGTGCCGAAGGGAAGGGGATTTATATAGTAATCGTTTTCGTCAAAAATATTGAAAATGGTGTCGTAAGAGGCGGCATCGGAATCCGTGGTGAATGCCATCGTGTTGAAGGTGTAGGTGTAGGATTTGATGCTTTCGTCCTTTTCAAGCTTCGCACCGATTACGTTGGCAAGGGAGGCGCCTCTTGAATGCCCCGTAACGAGTGCCGTATTTTCGTTTTCGGGAACGTCGTGAGAGTCAACGTATTCGCCGATGAATTCCATCGCTCTTTCCGATGCGATATCAAGACCCTTCAGTACGGATTTATTCTTCCATTCCGCGTGAGTGCCCGTCAGTTTTGTATAGTCATCAGTTTCGCTTCCCACGTCAAAGATACTGAGTCTTTCGCCCGCGGAGAAGCATCCTCTGAATACAAAGATAAACGAATCGTATTTTCCCGTGTTTTTGTATGCCATAAGCATTGTTACGCTGTCGTTGGTGTCGACTTCATAGCTTTTCTGCTTGAAGGATTCAATGAATCTGACGTCCGTATAACCCAACTCTTCAAGCAGTCTTGTCTGGCTGTAATTTTCTTCCTCACCGTTAATCAGCACTCTGTTGGGAGTACCCTTCGTCAGATCCTTTGAGCGGAAATATATGTCGTCACAAAGAACGGCGGAAAAGGATGCAAGACGGCTGTTATAAACCTTGTTGCATGCCGAGGTTATCCATTTCGTATCAAATTCGAGGTCAAGCGGAATCGAGTCCGCCCCGTCTCCGCCGAAAATTGCGCCCTGCACCGTTACGGGAACGGTCTGAACGGTCCTGCTCAGCGAACAGCCGAGGATAAGAAACAAGGTCATAACAAGCGAAATAATTTTTCTTAAAATCATATTTTTCTCCTTTGATCAGTCAAGGACACCGTGTGCGTTATTCTGCGGCATAGGTACTTCTCTTGTAAATACGGATTTGATTTCGGTGGTTTTTCCGCTTTCGCCGCTGTTGACAAATGCCTGCATTACCTCAAGCACATGAAGCGTCTGTCTGTATGACGTCCTGGGCTTCCTGCCCGTTTTGAGCGCCTTTGCAAATTCCGCAAGACCCAGGCCGCGGCTGTTTTCGGTGTAGTCAAAACAAACGGGAATTACTTTCATTTCGTTTGTTTCACCGTCAAAAAACGTAATTTCGTTGCCGAAGCAGTTCGGGTCGGGAACGAATAAAGTACCCTTTGAGCCGAATATTTCTATATTTCTCTGATTGGATTTATACACGTCAAACGTGGTGGTAACCGTACCGATAATACCGCTTTCAAAGTGGAGGACACCGGTCAGGAAGGTGGGTACGTCAACGGTGATAATTTCGCCGTTATGCTCTTTGCAGGTCGCCGTTCTTTTATCAAAGGATTTGCGTGCAGCACCGCTTACGCTTTTGATTCCTCCCAAAAGGTTTATGAGTGCGGTAATGTAGTAAGGACCCATATCCATCATCGGACCGCCGCCGTATTTATAGAAGAATTCGGGGTCGTGATGCCATGATTCGGGGCCGTGTCCCATCATTGACGCGGATGCACCGATTATTTCACCGAGATTGCCTTCGTCAATGAATTTACGGCAAGTCTGGATTGATGCTCCGAGGAAAGTATCGGGAGCACCGCCTATCATGAGCCCCTTTGATTCTGCTAAAGCGACAAGCTCTCTGCCCTCTTCAAGGGAAGCACCGAGCGGCTTTTCGCTGTAAACGTGCTTGCCCGCTTCAAGAGCACCCTTTGAAACCGCAAAATGCTCGCAGGGTCTCGTGATATTCAATACAAGCTCAATGCTTTCATCTGCAAAAAGCTCTTCCATAGTGTCGTATACTTTGGGAATGTTGTATTTTACCTGCGCGTTGAGAGCGCGCTCCTTTATCAGGTCGCAGACAGCGACAATATTCAGTTCCTTAAAAGTTTCGGTAATATTTTTCAGATAAACTGCGCTTATGTCACCGATACCCACAATGCCTATATTCGTCATTGCTTTTCTCCTGTCAGTCAAGTATGCCATGCTCACATCCGGGGTTTACCGGGGGCTGTCTGTCATATACCGAGGTGATTTCAACGGTTTTGTCCTGAATACTGCTTTTGGTGAATGCGGTCATTACCTCAAGCACGTGGAAGGTCTGCTTGTATGATGCCCTGGACTTTCTGCCCGTTTCAAGTGATTTGGCAAAATCCGCAAGACCCAGACCGCGGCTGTTTTCACTGTAATCAAAGACGGATTCGATTACCTTTTCTTCTTTTGTTTCACCGTTATATAATCTGATTTTTCCGTTGAAGCAGTTGGGATCGGGAACAAACAGAGTGCCCTTTGAACCGTATATCTCAATATCGTGGCTGTCGGATTTATACACGTCAAAGGTGGTCGTCAGCGTACCGATTGCACCGTTTTCAAATTCCATTATTCCCGTAATGTACGTAGGTACGTCAACGTCTATTATCTTACCTGCAAAGGGTTGAGAGGTGATAAGACGCTTGTCAAAGGAAATTTTGGCAGTACCCTTGACGCTCTTTACTCCGCCTAAAAGATTTATGAGGGCGGTTATATAATAGGGACCCATATCCATCATCGGACCGCCGCCGTATTTGTAGTAAAATTCGGGGTCGTGATGCCACGTTTCGTGTCCGCGGCAAATCATAAATCCTGCCGCGCCCACGACGTCACCGATTGTTCCTTCGTCAATGAGCTTCCTGCACATCTGAATGCCCGCACCCATAAACGTGTCGGGAGCACCGCCTATCATAAGCCCTTTTGATTCGGCTAATGCGACAAGCTCTCTGCCTTCCTCAAGGGAAGCACCGAGCGGCTTTTCACTGTAAACGTGCTTGCCCGCTTCAAGAGCGCCCTTTGAAACCGCAAAATGCTCGTATGGTCTTGTAAGATTAAGCACTATATCAATGCTCTCGTCTGCAAAAAGCTCTTCCATAGTGTCGTATACTTTCGGAATGTTGTATTTTGCCTGCGCGTTGAGAGCGCGTTCCTTTATCAGGTCGCAGACAGCGATTATTTCAAGCTCTTTGAAGGTTTCCGTTATGTTCTTAAGATATATTCCGCTTATGTCGCCGATGCCTACTATACCTATTTTAGTCATATTTCATCCCTCGTATTTCTTGGCGGAAAGCCCGTTTTTTATTGCGTATTCCTTGCCTTCTCCTGCCCAGAGCATACCGCGTTCCATCATGATTTCGGCGGCGGGAGATTTGTCAAATACGTCATCGTGATGACCGAGTGAATTATAGAATACTCTGCCGCAGCCCCAGTATTTTGTCCATACGACGGGCATATCCACCTGCTTATTGGATGCGTGATAGTAATTTACGACGGGGAATCTTGTGGTTGCGAGTACCTCGACCGCAGGGTCAACGTGAAGATAATACTGCTCACTGCAGATCGTAAAATCCTCAATCCCTTCAATAATGGGGCTTGAGCCGTGACATACGTTTACGGTGTAATCCGTAACGTCGCCGCCGGGATGACTTACCCATTGACCGCCGGTCATGAACTGCCATTCGGTGTCCTGACGGAATGAATCGCACATACCGCCGTGACATCCCGCAATACCCGTTCCGTTTGCAACTGCGGCGCATACGTTTTCTCTGCATTCACGGGGAATTTCTCCCATTGTCCAGCAGGGGACTATCAGGTCAAGACCCATGAGATATTCTCTGTCCAGCAGAGTGTCAAGGGTGTCGGTTATTTTTACTTCATAGCCGTTCTTTTCGAGTAAACCCGCGAAACGTTTTGAAACAAGCTTCGGCTCGTGACCGTCCCAGCCGCCCTGAAAAATCAATGCTTTTTTCATAATTTTCTCTCCCTGACGTTTTATTTGAATATTCCGATATGATAATAATATTCCGTTTTTATTATGTTTTCAAGTTTTTTATGAATATTGCCGTCTTTATCACGGCGTTCCTTTCACGGTTGCTCCGGAAACGGGATTTACCTGCCCGCTGCGGTGAGCCGGTTTTCTTTTTGGATATGTAAAGTAAAAATACTTTACGTAGGTGATTTTGCTCCGAAGATAAACGAAAAACGCCCCTTGCAAGGGCGTATTCCGTCATTCATTTATCCGTAATTTATTTTATCGCCAATCGGCATCTTCGGCAGCGGCTGCCTTCTCTTTCAGAAATGCAAGGCGTTTAAGCGCTTCGTTGAGGGTGTCATCGTTTTTGGCAAAGTGAAATCTTATGAGATGATTTATGTCCTCTTTGAAAAAGCTTGAACCCGGAACGGCGGCTACACCGACGTTTTTTATCATCCATTCACAGAATTTCAGGTCATCTCTGACACCGAATTCGCTCACGTCAACAAGCACGTAATATGCACCCTGCGGGTCTGTGTATTTAAGACCGATTCTGTCAAGTCCGCCCACGAAGACCTCCTTCATGTGAGCATAACGGGCGGCAAGCTCCTCATAGTAACCGTCATCGGCTTCAAGTCCCTTTACCGCTGCTTCCATCAGGGGTGCGGCAGCTCCGACAGTCAGAAAATCGTGTACCTTTCTTACTCTGTCGGTTATCTCGGGGCTTGCTATGACGTAGCCGAGACGCCAGCCCGTAATTGAGAATGTTTTTGAAAGCGAGTTGCATACGACCGTGCGCTCTCTCATTCCCTCAAGCGACTGTATGTAAATATGCCTGTTCGGCTTGTAGACTATGTGCTCGTAAACCTCATCGGTAATTACATAGGTATCGTATTTTATCGCAAGCGAGGCAATGTATTCAAGCTCCTCACGTGTGAATACTTTTCCGCTCGGATTGGACGGATTGCATATTATGATTGCGGAGGCGTCCTGCCTGAAAGCATCCTCAAGAACTGCTTTGTCAAAATTGAATTCCGGCGGATTGAGGGGAACGTAAACCGGAATTGCGCCCGAAAGAATCGTATCGGCTCCGTAATTCTCATAGAAGGGGGAGAAAACGATTACCTTGTCGCCGGGATTGACTATGCTCATCATGGCAGCCATCATCGCTTCGGTGCTTCCGCAGGTCACGACTATCTCTGTCTGCGGGTCAACGGATATCCCGGAGAAGTGCTCATATTTTTTTGCAACGGCATCTCTGAAATTTTTTGCACCCCACGTAATCGCATACTGATGAGGTCCTTCGGCGGAAACCTCGGCAAGTCTGTCGGTGATTACCTTCGGAGGGTCAAAATCGGGAAAACCCTGAGACAGATTTATTGCACCGTGTTCATCCGATATCCTTGTCATTCTTCTGATAACGGAATCTGTAAAGCTTTCGGAACGTGAACTCAGTCTGCGCATAAGACCTCTCCTTTGTGATGACGGATTATTCGGTATTTATCATCATTCCATAACAGTATATCACAAAAGTGAGAATCTTTCAATACGGTACGCACGGATGCGACCCTTTCAGGAACGGTTTTGTAAAAGAAAGAATCCGAAAGTTATAACGGGACTCTTGACTTGATAATGCCGTTAGTCTATACTTTCCTGATGAAAAAAAGCATTTATTTATGCCGGGTTCCGACAGCGGAATTTCCCTGCTCAATACTGTAACGATAAAAATGACGCGGGACGGAAAAATCGGGATTCGGGAAGGGTATATTACTATGGGTTATCTGTTGATTATACTTAAAACAATCGCCAATATCGGCGAAAGCGTTCTGATAAAGAAATATAATGCCCGGCATTCGGCGGGTGGAATGTTCTTTACCGGCATTCTTTCCCTTTTTGCTCTGGCTTTCTTTCTGATTACGGATAAAAACGGGTTTGTATTTCCATCGGGTATGTTTCCTTACGCCGTTACCTACGGACTCATATACTGTATTTCGTATTTCCTGACGTTCGTTGCCATTGCCTGCGGCTCATTCACTCTTTCCATGCTGATTATTTCGTATTCATTGGTTTTCCCGATATTATTCGGCATAATTTTTCTTCACGAGACCGTTTCGGCATTTACCTGTATCGGCTTTATTTTGTTGATGGTTTCGCTCTTCTTTGTGAGAGGGGATAAAGACGAAAAAGAAAAGAAATTATCAGCCAAGTGGTTGATTTCAATTATTGTCGTTACGCTGGGCAACGGACTGCTTGCCATTATCCAGAAGGTGCAGCAGCTCAGATTCAATAACGAATGCAATAACGAATTCATGATTGTCGCCCTTGCTGTTTCGGCGTTTGCACTGCTGGCGGGCGGAATAATCAAGGACCGCAGACAGCTTAAGGAAATAATGCGTTACGGCGTTCCCTATGCCGGTACGGCGGGAATAGCAAACGGGGTCAACAACTTTCTGACCATCGCCGTGAATAACCTACTGCCTCTCTCCGTCGTCTCACCGGTCTGCTCGGGAATGAGGATAGTTTTTTCGTTTCTGTCCGCTACCGTACTTTTTAAGGAAAAATATTTGAAACGCCAGATTGTCGGTGTCGGCATGGGCGTTGTCGCTCTGGTGTTCCTTAATCTGTAAGTTGTCGCCCGAAACCGTCAGAAATCTTCGGATATATACCAAAAGAAAAAGCCCCGGCAAAAGGTAGTGCAAGATAGGGATTTTCTGAAACAAGAAAATTTTTGACCGGCACTCTTCAAGCGGAGGCATAAACTAAAGACCACACCGAAGGATAAAACCTTTAGTGTGGTCTTTGCTTTATTCGTTATCCGGTTTCTTCTCGTGCTTTTCCCAGTATTCTTTGTTACACTTAGTGTATGGTCTGGTATCTTTACTCTTGCTCTGATCTTCTTTGTCGTTTCCAGATTTCATTTTTCTTTTCGGAGGCCCGTCCCAATAGAAAATTGATTCTTTTGGGAAACCGTAATATACACCGTAAACATCTGCGACAAAATTGTAATCGTCATCATCAAGCCCACCACGAACATACAGTTCATCGACAATAATCATTGCCAAGGCATAATCAACTCTACGGACATTAAACTCTTTATGATCTCTTTCAACCTCATCCAAAGGCCTATAAAACGGCGCCAGTTCTGCTTTAAATATTAATGGAGAACGAGGCGGTGGGTATTGCTCTCCCGGATTTAATTTCTTATAGGCAGCAAGAGCTTCTGATGCCTCTGGCCGTGTGCCATCCGATAGTACCTCCTCAATCAGTTGCATCCAGTTTGGAACTGTCTCTTCCAAACGGCCACGTAGCTCTACAATTTTCTTAACTCTCAAATCTGGATCTTTTTTGTGTTGGATTCCATTTGCACAGAACGCCATTAGTAGTTTGATTTGTCTTTCGTTCAATGTAAGCACCTCCCTATTATTTTCAATGCAATTTTTCTATGTAAACACTATGATTTTATGATTTGTGATAACTACTTCCCGTCCAATGAAGCTGTAAAGTATCATGCTACAATCTACACTTATTGTCTGTAGACTCTTTGTATGCTTGTCTGTATTATATAATAAAAAGTGTCGAAAGGGGGCGTGCAAATGGACATCATTAAAGTGTTTGGTACAAATCTTCGCAAATATCGAGCTGAACTTGGCGTATCACAAGAAAAATTCGCAGAGATGTGCGGCTTGCATCGTACCTACATAAGCGATATTGAAAGGTTTCAACGTAGTATTGCCTTAGATAATGTGCAAAAGATTGCAGACGCCCTTGGCATCGAGACATATAAACTGTTTTTGGAGGAATAAATATGCCAAACAGATTTGAAGCCGCCTATTACTATGATTTCATTGATACTACATACGCAACCGGAAAAACTGCCGGAACAGATATCTGTGAAACGATGCGAACAATAACGGATAAAATCCCTGTACATGAGTTCTCCGTTGAAGAGAAAGTAAATATATCTTCACACATTCTTAGAATGCTTTCTAAAGAAGAGCGGAAGGCGCTGGCAATTCAGCTACTTGAGGAACAAGTCGTTGAACAGCGGTCATTGCTTAATCATTGGAGTACTATTACTGCACAGTCTTCACAGATAGATACCGGATATATTGCTCAACACCTCGTATCTCTGCAAACCCAGATTGCAGGGCAAGGCATGAGAGGAAAAGGTGACGATTTATGCGATGGTTCAGAAGTAAAAAGTGCAAATTTTCTTGATTCTTTAGACAAGAAAGGAGCAACAGCTCCACGTTGGAATTTTACTGCTGTTACACGACAGATTATGGAGCGCTTCCTCGAATATCCCGCCGTCTATTTACTTTCTATGGACTTGAATCTAAATGGCGGTTTTAGAACTCGTATTTGGAAGGTTGATGTCACGAAACACGAAGTGCTAAAAGCAAGATATATTGAATGGATGGAAAAATTGGGATATCCTAAGTTTAATGCTGGTGGCGAGGAAAGCGTAAACTTTCAATTATTTCCACCGCATAGTGGTACTGAAGAGTCATATGCAAGACACGGTAATGGGCGCGCAAATGGTTTTTCAAAATTAGAGATTCAGTTAGAAGATGAAACCTGTTCTGAACTTATTTTCAGAGCCGATGAAATTAATGGTCATATTGAGATTTCAAAGTTTTAATAAAAGAGGCAGGGAATGATGATTTTGTCCCTGCCGCTTTTAATTATATGATGTTTTCTAATATGCTGATTTGCTGGATCAAGGTCTTATCGGCTTGATATTTTACATCGAACGATAACTTGACCCGGTCATCAATTTCAGAAAAGAGTTTTTTCGTTTCTGAATTAGTAGGATATGGAATTTTAATTTGAGCTAACTGTTCTCTCTTTATCCTGCAATGAGAGGAGGATGTCCCAGATGTAAGGTTTTCAATTTGTTTTGCCACATAAGAAGTCTTCAGCAATAGGCAAATAGTATAAGCTCCAATGTCAGATATTGGCTTCATTATTTCAAACTCATTGGAGCAAACAAGTTCTTTGTCATAATCTGGAACGACTGTCATTCGTGGAATACGGGGATTTATCTTTGAAAACAGTATATCTCCTTTTACACATTGACGCCCTTTGGATACAGGCTCAAATGCAAGCACTTGTTGAAAATCAATTGTACAATCAGCATTAATGTGCAGAACGCTGATATGCTTAACTGTATCGCTGACACTCCTATTTTTACGTCCAATTGTCTCAAATCTTACTATGTCAGATAATGCTCGCATTTCGTAACCGTCAACACAATTATTCTCCAAAAAATTGACGGTCTGAAGTCTGTCTGCGCTATAAAAATTGGGTGTTAAAATGCCATCGATTAGTTCAGCAGTACCAATCGAAGTTACGGACGGATACGTTGAGATAATACCATTTGATGCAGTGCGTTTCACATACTCAGATGCTATGGCTGTCATCTGGTTGATACCTTTTTCAATCTTTACAGGTACACCATTTCGCTCCTTTACAATATAACCAATATCTTCACATACTCCCATTATTATTCTATGGTCTGCAGTAGGTTTTTTATTGGTTAGATATAGTATTGATGTTTTAGTACGTGTACCCGCCTGCGCGAAAGTGACTGTAGGCATCTCAAAAATTCCATTGATAGTATAGTTCTCTAAAACAAAGCTTCTAACACTTGCATTTATGCCTTTAGCAGAAAAAACACTATCCGGAAGGACTATTGCTAATTTCCCGTTGGGTTTTAATAAGGACAGACACTTTAAGAGCATCAATATTTCAGAGCAGATTACTGTGCCGGGATCATTAAGTTCATTTAATCCTGCGAAATTTTCTTTTCTTAAAGTGGAATATAAATATTCTGCACCGAAGGGTGGATTTGTAAAGATGAAATCTACTTTTCTTTTATAGGAATCAATGGATGAATCCTCTGATATGCTATTTCCAATATAGATATTCTGGCTGTTTGCTCCAAGAAGCAAAGTGTTTATCTTTGATAAACGCACCATCCTATCAACTTTATCTTGTCCAACAACCGATGTTGATAAAAAGCTATTAATAATGTAATTGTTATCGCAGACTTCGATGCTTTTGATTATTTCTATGTACTTTCTTGCTGCCTCGATAAGTAATGTTCCGACACCACAGGTCGGATCCATTACAGTAAAAGAAGTAAGGTCAATGTTATCAAAATAATGCTCTTTAATAAAATCATCGAAAACAATCGTCAAGACCGGTGTGGCAATCTCTGCGGGTGTCATATATTGTGCATCTTCTTTGTTGTTACGGAAATTCTCACGAACGAAATGCCCAAAACACTCATTTAAAATGTCAAAATTGGACTCTTTAGTGTCCCTAATAAGATTGACAAAATCAATTTTTTCAATTTCAGATATGATTCTCTCAGCAAAGAGATCTTCAGATGGCTGAATATTTAAAGATGGATTAGCACCAAAAATACTTGTTCCATCAACATTCTTGAATAGTGGATAGTCAACGGCTTCCTCGAACATTTCTCTAAGAGCTAATGCAACTGATTTCTCATTTCCAAGTTTTTCTTTTGCGAATATTTTTACTGCAGCTAATGAAAAACGTTTACTTTTTGTAGCTTGATAATAAGACAGCATAATCAGCTTTACGATCTCATCAAGTTTCATGTTGGAATCGTCAATTCTTCCATAACTATGAAAATCCTCGCGTAAGCCGAGAAGAATCTCATAAAAAAGTTTGTAATCTACTCCTGCGTTCATAGGTGGCCTCCAGAATAAATGATAGAATAAGAATAGCACGTTAAGCGACTAAATTCAAGATTATAATCTAAAATTTAGTCGCTTATCTACATTTCGCCCATGCGTAGAAAATTTTATTTTCTGTATTATCCAGTATAAAACAGCGATCACACAAGGGTTTGCTATTCGCTTTTCTTCCGCTGATAGTATGCTCGCGCCTTTCGGTTATTCCGCTCAGCTTGGCAGTTCGGATTATTACAATATCGCTGTCTACTGGAATGACGAACGAAATATTCACCACAGGCCATACAAGTAAGAACAGAGCCTTGTGAATACATATAATTGAGGTCATCATCAATCGGTGGTGCCACATCCGCTGAACTCCGGTTGAGACCTGTTTGAGACCCGAAAGTTTTATCCGATGAGAAAATGAGGCAATATCCGGAAGCGTTAAAATGAACTGCATTTTCCGACATTCTTATGATGTTTTTTCTTCGGGGTATTCGGTCAGAAAAGCAATAATACCTTCTTTAATTCTTTTCTTTATCGCCGATTTTTGTCGGACTTTCTTGAAAAATCGGAAAAAATCCGAAAATCTATTGACAGTTTTTCTTTTTTTATTATTATAAGTATAGTGCAGTTTAGCGGATTCTTGTAACCTTTTGTTTTTTGAAGAGGGGTGACGAATTGGAAACGGTAAAGCCCGGATATGATTCCGGTCACGGCTTCTTAAGCCGAAACGCACTTAAATATTTTGCGGTGGCATGTATGGTATGCGACCACATTGCGGTTGCATTTGTCAGTGAAGAACCGCTGAAAACGGTGCTGACTTTTCTCGGCGGGCTGACGATGCCGATTATGGCATTTTTCCTTGCGGAAGGCTATATTCACACAAGGGATGTTAAAAAATACGCCGCAAGAATTTTCATCTTTGCCGTGTTGTCAATCCTTCCGTTTTGTTATATTTCAACCGGCGGCTGGATGCCTGTTGAAATCGTGAGCGGCACGGCAAGTTCCTCGGCAATCGGTATTCCGCTTTCGGGCGGCGACACTCTTGTGATTTACAGAGCGAATTTCCTTTTTAACCTTTTGCTCTCGCTCGTCAACATTATTGCGTGGGACAAATTAAAAATTCCCATTCCGTTCAAGGTGATTATCACCGCCGCGGTCTGCTGGCTTTCAACGAGCTGTGACTGGGGCTACTGGTGTGTGCTGATGAGCTTCATATTCTGGAAATTCCGGGATAAGCAAATTCTGAAATGGGTGCTGTATTCGCTTGTTTCGCTTTCCTGCGTTTTCTATTTCAAGGCATTTCAGAATCCGCTGCTGTTCGATATTTCATATTCGTTCAAACCGGTGCATCTTGATTTGCTTTTGATTGTTCCGCTTATTACTCTTTGCTATAACGGCAAAAAGGGCAGTGGCGGTAAATTCGGCAAATGGTTTTTCTATATTTTCTATCCGGCACATCTGTTGGTAATAGATATGATACTGACATTTTCGTCAGGTCGTTAATAATGTGCTTGACATATAAAATTCGTTAAGAAACGAGGTAGAATAATGAGGAGTAAATTCAGATTCGGAAAAAGCATTATAGCGGTCTTACTGAGTATTCTTGTTTTCTTCGGCACAGCCGTACCGGCATTTGCCATGGAAGAAAGGCTCAGTTATGCAGGTTTGGTTAATGACATTCAAGGTGACCCTTTGAGGAACGATGCGGACCGTGTTTTCGAGACACTCTCATATCTTATGCAAAAGTTCAGTGACGAAGAAAAGAAGGCAAAAGAATATGCGGAAAGCTGGATAGGAATTGCAAACAGTTATTTCAATCCGGTAATAGGCGTTGTTTCAAATATCGGTTCGGTAATCACATTTATCAACGGCTCAATTAATCTTTTGCAGAATCTCGGCGTTATCAAAGGCGAAAAGGATAAAACTCAGAGTATTCTTGACGGAATTAACAGTATTCAGCTGAGCGTTAACGAAATCAACAAAAATGTTGATAAGATTCAGGAAACACTTGTAAGCGAGTTCAGCGAGCTTGACATAAAATTCCAGGAGCAGGAATATAATCACTATAAGAACGAAGTGTGGGCGCAGTTTTATTCAAATGCGGTGCTTCCTCTCCTGAATTATCAGAATGAGTATAACGACGATGTAAACTGGCTGCTTGTGAATTACATTGAGCAGTGGCAGGGCGCAGACGGCGATTGTCCGACGGACCTTCGTGCCCTTTACGGTAAAGATGACGATGGCAATTATATTCAGGTATATTCGGGAAAAAACTTCGGGGACATCGGAGAAAAGCTCCCCCGCGAGCCGAAGTCTTCGGTTGATTCCGATCCCGTTGAATATTCGGTAACATTACCCTCAGAATATATAAGTGCAAATCTTGATGAAATAACAGCTCTTTCGACAGATAACAGTATTGATAAGCTGACGGAAGCTCTTGAAAAGGGTGTTTACGAAGCCGCACAGGATAAAAAGCTTTCTGCTTACGGTGGATTTGATGCCGAATGGAGCTATCTGACGGAGACGGAAAAGCGCGAAACGGCGAAGAAGTTTGCGGCTGATCTTGCGGATTCGCTTGCTTTCGCCTGTGCATATAATGCGGCAAACGAGAGACGTTTTGCGTCAAACGTTAAATCCGCTTATGACAACTTTACAAAATGGATCCAGGGCGAAGAGTCTCTCACATCGCCTGCCTACGCACAGCTTAAAATGCTTGCTCTGACACACGGCTTTGAGGGTGAAATCAGAGAACAGGCGGAAACCGTTGTCACATACCTTATGCTTATGAATGTAAACTTCGGAACATTCGCCCAGACGGTCGTTTCGTTATCCAAGGCTCACGGCGAAGATGACGGCGAGGATATACAGAATCGGTGGACAGCTTCCGAATCAAGCATAATCAGAGATTTTACAACATTTCTTACGGGAAATCCCAACTATTGCTATCAGCTGGGAAAGAACATTGAGTATAAAAACGTTGCCGTTACGTCCGAGTTCAGCTTTACTTACGGCACAAAGTATAATGAAAGACACGACCTCCTGGAAATGTATGAGGAATACTACAGAAGCAGTCCGTGGGTTCTTTCCGAAAGGGATGCCGTATATTCATCGGTTAAGCAAGAGGAATTAAGTCAAAGGATGTCCTCGGGCGAAGACCTGAAAAAGAGAAGTGTTTCCACCAAGGAAGCAAAGCTTATTTACACAATGTATCAGTCAAGCGGTGTTGAAGGCACTTTTGCCGACTATCTTGCCGCGAACTGTGTAACTCCCGATGCCGGAAATATCGAAAATCAGGTAATCACTTCATACAGTACAAGCGATTTTGCACTGAACAGCGGTATAAGAATGAAGTGTTATCTTCCCGTAAACAGAGGATCTTACAGCTTTACCGACGGTCAGACTTACGCTGTAAATACCGATACCTCCGATGAATGCGATGATGAGTACTTCCATATCCGTGACCAGGCAACAGGCGGATTGTTTAACACAGTTAACGGCACGTTTGATGAAAACGCCCGTCTTGCCGCCCGTGCATTTTACGGCGAATCAAATACGTTCTCTACGGATGAAATGTATATCTTTGCCACGGTAAATTGCAGCAACAGCACAGCCACTCTTTCAAAGGCGGAAGTTGAAGACAGAGGAATAGTCTATTATGAAGACCATGAAGGTTATTTTGATGTAGTTTCCGAATTCAGCGCGGACTACGGAATGCTTGTTTCGTCCGAAGAAAATTCATACACCTTCCCCGAAAGCACAAGGAACGTTCCCGACGAATTCTTCGGCAGCGATATACTTATCGGGAAGATAGTATTCAAAGGCATTCCCGATACAATCGGCGATAATGCTTTTTCCGAAGTCGGAACAATAAACGACCGCTGCCTGCTCGTAGTTCCCGAGGGATTTGATACGGGCTCTCTTACAGATAAATGGCACGGCGGCTATTTCGGAGACACACAGATCGTATTAAAAAAGAATGACGGAACAAACGAAGAAAAAACTGCGGTTGTCGTAAGCGGGGATTCAGTTTCAACTGTCGTCAATCCGTTCACGACTCCCGAAGGAAAGAAGTTCAAGGGCTGGAGCTTAAGTGAGTCGGGCAATATGGTTTTAAGCAATAAAGAAACAGTTTCCGCAGGCATGACATTGTATGCCGTATGGGAATATGACCATGAGCACGACTTTGAAGTCGCAGCCGAATACATTGCTCCCACCTGCACACAGAACGGCTCAACGGCAGAAAGAACCTGTAATATATGCGACTATAAAGAAGAAAGTCAGCCGATTCCCGCCTTCGGTCACAGCTGTAAATTTACTAAAAATGCGCTCGGAAACTATTATGCGGAGTGCACGGAGTGCGGCTATTCTGCCGTCCTTTATCCGACAACAGCCGGTGATTTCACCGTATGGTGTGAGAAAGATAAAGACTCTGCTGTTGAATATACCGTTACCGCGCTTTACGTCGGCTGCGTAACAGTAAAAGAATCAGGCGTGTACGTTATTGAGAATACCGATAAATCCACCGTATCAAGGAACAGAATAACGGTTGCCGATGACGTCGTTGTAAGCATAGGCTTTGCAGGCGTAAAGAATGCAACATACGTCGCTTTGCCCGCAATTGACGCAGGCAACACCACCTGTCACCTGACTTTGGTTGACGGTACGGAAAACATCGTTTACGGTACCAACTATCAGAATGCGATTTCGGCAAGAGGAAACCTTATCATCGACGGTAACGGTTCTCTTGCTGCAAGTGCTCAGAATGCGTGCGCTGTATATGCTTCGGGCATGAACACAATCATCAACGGCGGTCAGATAAATGCCGATTGTTATCAGCCGTACACAAAGGATTATTACGGCATAGGCGTATTCAGCAGCAGTCCGAACAGTAAGTTCGTTATCAGCGAGAATGCCTGTGTATGTTCAACGGGCGGAATAAATGCAGTTCCCGTAAATGCAGAAGGCGAAAAGGTTTATGTCAACCGTATTGA
>JAZLLW010000002.1:0-51134 GCA_045598305.1 Acutalibacteraceae bacterium | reverse complement strand
GCCGCCGTTTACGGCATCGAGCTCTTTATCATTAATTACGGGTTTTTCGTTTTTAATGTTCATAACATTACCTCCGTTTGAATTAGTCTTTAGTTTTAAAGAAGAAGTTAACTATGGTTTGCCACCAGCTTTCTTCTTCGGTTTCCGGTTCTTCAACAACAACCTTCATTCCGCCGTTTACTGTTTCAAGTTCGTTGTCGTTAAGCTCTCTATTATCTTTATTCATAACATTTACCTCCGAAAATTTAAAATTTAATTTAGTTTAATTTAGTTTAAATGTAAAAATATTCAAGAAAACAACAACCAAATATCATATTTTTCAACTCCTTTCGTTGTCTTACATCTGTTTATACGATGGTTTTGAAAAAAGGGCTAATACTATTTTAAAAATGATATAAATTTTTTCTTATTGCAAGTGTTGCTTCGTATAAACAGACGTAAGACAAAAACAAACACTAAATTTACGGCGGTTATTATTATGAAAAACACAAATATTGAACCTAAAGATAAAAAGTTAAGCTCTCAAGTAGTTAAATGCATACTTGAGAGCTTTTTTAGTTTAATTTTTAGCTTTCCTTAATGATAATTTTTGATGATGCTTAAACTAATTCGATGATTTTTTGATGAATACGGATGACTGTTAAAAATGTCAGACAGCATTAAATAACGTGTTGAAAAATCCAAAACATCACTGAAACCCCTTGAAAAATAAGAAAAACTGTGAAATATAAGGAATTCTTGGTAAATTGGCTCAAGATACACGCCACAACGTCGGAATCTGATGCGTTATCCAGCCATGCTACCGGCGGATATAATGCGGTGAGTGACACCGCATATTTTGTGATTTAACCGTCAAGCTCTGCCTTGACCTCTTTGAGGATCAAGCTGATTGCCTCATTTTTTAATGCGTTTACGGTGCAGGCGGCGGCACCTGCATGCCCGCCTCCTCCGAGTCTTGAAGCGATGGCGGAGGCGTCAATCTCTCCGTGTGTTCTGATTGATGCCTTGAAACTGCCGTCCTTAAGCTCCTTGACCAGTACACCTACCTTCACGCCCTCAACCATACGGGGCAGGTTTGCGAGCTTGGTGGTTTCGGTTTCGTCCGAGCCGCTTCTTTTCAGCATATCTTGCGTAACGCAGATTACCGCACAGCGGTCGTTGTAATAGAATCTCATACTTTCAAGAGCAAGTCTTTCAAGTATGGCGTACGTTTTTGTCTTTGTTTCAAAGAACACCTGAATGATATTATAGGAATCCGCTCCCGCGTCAACAAGCTCCGATGCGATTCTGAAGGTGCGGGTGGTGGTGTTTGAAAATCTGAAACAGCCCGTATCCGTTGAAACGCCCGTGAAAAGGCAGGATGCGATAACGGGAGTGATTTCAACCTTCATTTCTTTCAGAAGCAGATAAACGATTTCCGCCGCTGAAGCGGAATCTCCTTCAAGCAGGGTGTCTTCGGCATATATCACGTTTGATGCGTGATGGTCAATGCAGAGGTCAACCTCCCTGCCGTAGATTTCGTTCAGTTCTTCACCGAGAAGCTTGGGGTCTGCAACGTCAACGGCGACTACGCAGTTATAGTCGTCCTGCTCCGTCAGTTCCAGTCCCTCAAACATAAACGTAAAATCGCTTGTGAAGGGGTCACCGCATTTTACCATAACTTTTTTGCCTTTGGAAACAAGTCCTCTTGCCAGTGCGGTGGCACTGCCGACCGTATCACCGTCGGGAGACACGTGACACAGAAGCAGGAAATTATCGTTATTTTCCAGATATTCTGCACATTGGTTCAGGTTAATCATCATCTGAATCATCCTCGGTTATGATGGAATTGAGCATGCCCGTAATCTGCATACCCTTTTCTATTGAATCGTCGGCAATGAATCTGAGCTCGGGTGTCTTGCGAAGATGCAGACGCTTACCTACCTCGCGGCGGATAAATCCTGTAGCACAGTCAAGGCCCTTGACGGCGGTCTTTGCCGCTTCAATGCCTTCCATTGCGCTGATATATACCTTTGCAAATGAAGCATCCGAGCTGACGTCTACGTTAACGACCGTAAGCAGCTTGCCCTGAACACGGGGATCCTTGAGCTCACGGATGATTGCCGCAAGCTCTCGCTTGATATCCTCGGACACTCTGTCAATTCTGTAACCTGCCATAATTTACCTCTTAGTCCCTGTACTCCTCGGTTACGTAGAATTCAAAGACGTCGCCTTCCTTGATGTCGTTGAACTTTTCAAGTCCGATACCGCAGTCATAGCCCTGGGCAACTTCCTTGACGTCATCCTTGAATCTCTTGAGGGATGCCATAACGTCTTCGGTAACGATGATACCGTCTCTTACTACTCTTACCTTGGCGTCTCTTGTAACCTTACCGTTTGTAACGTGACAGCCGGCAACGTTTCCGACTGAGGAGATTTTAACAACCTGACGGACCTCGGCTTTACCGATGTCAACGTCTTTATACTTGGGAGCGAGCATACCCTTGATAGCGGCCTCAATTTCGTTGATACAGTCGTAAATAACTCTGTAACACTTGATTTCAATGCCGTCACGCTCTGCATTTTCCTCTGCAACGTTATCGGGTCTTACGTTGAAGCCGACGATAATGGCATTGGATGCGGTGGCAAGCATAACGTCGCTTTCGCTGATTGCACCTACGCCTGCGTGGATTACTCTTACTCTTACTTCTTCGTTGGAAAGCTTAAGCAGATTTTGCTTGACTGCTTCTGCGGAGCCCTGAACATCGGCCTTAACGATAATGTCAAGGTCCTTCAGCTCGCCTTCCTTGATTGAATCAAAGAGATTTTCAAGGGTAACCTTCTGGAATTCCTTGAACTGCTCTTCCTTGGCCTTTGCCTTTCTCTGCTCAACAAGCTCTCTTGCAAGACGCTCGTCGTTAACTGCGTCAAAACCGTCGCCTGCCTGAGGTACTTCGGCAAGACCCATAATCTCAACGGGAACGGAGGGACCTGCTTCATCAACCTTGCGTCCCTTGTCGTCTGTCATAACTCTGACACGGCCTACTGCCGTACCTGCAACGATAATGTCGCCTGTCTTGAGCGTACCGTTCTGAACGAGGAGGGTTGAAACGGGGCCCTTGCCCTTGTCAAGGCGTGCTTCAATAACAACGCCCTTTGCCGAACGGTTGGGATTTGCTTTAAGCTCCTGAACTTCCGCAACAAGAAGCACGGATTCAAGAAGCTGGTCGATACCCTGCTTTGTAACTGCCGAGCAGGGAACACAGATCGTTTCGCCGCCCCATTCCTCGGGAACGAGCTCATATTCGGTGAGCTGCTGAAGGATTCTGTCGGGATTTGCGGTGGGCTTATCCATCTTGTTGATGGCAACTATTATCTGAACACCTGCTGCCTTTGCGTGGTTGATTGCTTCAATCGTCTGAGGCATGATACCGTCGTCTGCGGCAACAACAAGGATTGCTATATCGGTAGCCATGGCGCCGCGCAATCTCATGGACGTGAATGCGGCGTGGCCGGGAGTGTCAAGGAAAGTGATGTTCTGACCGTTAATGGTAACTCTGGAAGCACCGATATGCTGAGTGATACCGCCTGCTTCACCCTCTGTAACGGAGGTGTTTCTGATAGCATCAAGGATTGAGGTCTTACCGTGGTCAACGTGACCCATTACAACTACGACGGGGTCTCTCTTGATGAGGTTAGCTTCATCGTCTTCACTGTCGTCTATGATTCTGTCTTCTATGGTAACAACGACAAGCTTTTCAACCTTTGCACCGAGCTCTTCCGCAACAATGGCGGCTGTGTCAAAGTCAAGATTGTCGTTGATGGAAGCCATCTGACCGAGTGAGAAGAGTTTTTTGATTACCTCTGCGGCAGTCATCTTCAGCATGGAAGCAAGCTCGCCTACGGTGATTTCATCGGGAAGCTTGAGTACCATCTGGGGCTTCTTTGCTCTTTCGGCGGCGATTCTGGCAAGTCTTTCCTTTTCGGTTTCTCTTCTTGAGGAACGCATGCCCTGCTTCTTGTACTGCTTGCTCTTCTGGTTGATTTTTTGCTTGGAAACGCCCTTTTCCATTACGCTTGAGCTGCTTGCGGGAGCGATGTTCTCATACTTTTCGTTATATTTCTCAAGGTCGATGTTATCGCTTCTGAGATTGACGGTAGTCTGCTCGCCCTTCGTTCTGGACTGCATGGGCTTATTTTCTTTTTTCTTTTCGTTTGCGGGCTTCTGCTGAGGCATTGCGGGCATCTTGGGTTTTCTGTCCTGCGGCTTCTGCTCGGGCTTCTTTTCTTCTGCCTTCTGCTCGGGCTTCTTTTCAGCCGGCTTCTCCGCGGGCTTTTTCTCAGCGGGCTTCTGTTCGGCTTTCTTATCAGCGGGCTTTTTCTCTTCGGATTTTTCTTCCGCTTTCTTTTCTTCGGGCTTCTCCTCGGGTACTGTTTCCGTGTCGGGAACGGACTTCATTTCAAAGTAGCCGTCGAGGGATTCAACCTCAAATTTTTTGGTGAACGACTCAAATATCAGGTCAAGTTCGTTTTCGTCAACGATTGCGGAGCTTGATTTTTTTGAACCGCTGAACTGAGCGAGTACGTCAACTATTTCGTTTGCCTTGACGTCCAGGTCTTTCGCTATATCTTTTATCTTAATTTTTTCAATCATTCGTTAACCTCCTCGGTGATTAAAGAAGTAAGAGCATTGCCTTTGCAAAGCCATCGTCATTGATTGCCAGCACGGCGGATTTAAGGCCGGTGGCTCTTCCGATTTCCGTCATATCGGATTCCAGTATTTTTACGGGAATTTCCGATTTTTCGTAGGACGTTTCTTTATCTATTTCGTTTCTCAGTCTTTCGGAGGAGTCACTGCTGAGCAGACAAAGCTTTGCGCTTTTATTTCTTATTGCGCCTACGGCAGCATCGTGACCGCAGCTGAGCTTGCCGGCCTTGCGGCACATCCCGAGAAGAGAGAGAAGCTTCGGATTATCCATTTTTCAGTTCCTGCTCCATTCTGTCGTAAACTTCATCGGGTATTTCGCAGGAGAATGCACGGTCAAATCTCTTTGCCTTCTTTGCCTTAGCCATACATTCTGCATTACGGCATACGTAGGCACCCCGTCCGGGTTTCTTTCCCGTAAGGTCAAGCGAGACATCACCCTCGGGGCTGCGTACGACCCTGACAAGCTCTTTTTTCGGCTTCATTTCATTGCATCCTGTGCATTTTCTCATGGGAATACTGCGATGTGTAGGCATTGATTTAACTCCTCAATTATCAGTCAAATTTAATAACGGGCTCTTCAAATTCGGGTTTGATGTCAATTTTCCAGCCGGTAAGTCTTGCGGCAAGGCGGGCATTCTGACCCTTGTTGCCTATGGCAAGTGAAAGCTGGCTGTTGGGAACGGTTACTCTGCATGAATGCTCGTCCGCATCAAGGATTTCAACCGAAATAACATCTGCGGGAGCAAGTGAAGCGGCAACGTACTTAGCGGGATCGTCGCTGTAATTGACAACGTCAAGCTTTTCTCCGCCGAGTGCTTCAACGATTTTGTTTACTCTGACACCCTTCTGACCTATGCAGGCACCGACGGGATCAACGTTTTCGTCTGCGGAGTAAACTGCAATCTTGCTTCTGGAGCCGGCCTCACGGGAAATGGATCTGATTTCAACTGTACCGTCAAGAATTTCGGGAACTTCGATTTCAAGCAGTCTTCTCACGAGACCGGGATGAGTTCTGGAAACCATTGCCTTGGGACCCTTTGTTCCCTCTTTGACGTCTGAAATGTAGACCTTGGTATAGTCGCCTTCGCTGAATCTGTCGGTGGGAAGCTGCTCGGCTCTGGGAAGTCTTTCAACGACCTTGCCGATTTCAATAAGTGCGTCAAGCGTTTCGGGATCGACCTTGATGATTTTTGCACTTGCAAGCTCCTGATTCTTGTCCTGAAGCTCAATTCTCTTGCGCTCCTGCTCTGCGTCATTGATATTCTGACGGATAAGGTGCTTGCCCTTTACGGCTGCGATACGGCTGACCTCTCTCGTATCGAGAGTGATATCAATTGTATCGCCTATCTTGATTCTCTTTTTGAGCTTGAGAGCATCCTCAAGGGTAATTTCCGCATATTCATCCTCAACCTCTTCAACAACGGTCTTGCGGATGAAAACCTTAACGGAATTCTTTTCGGGATTGATTTCACAGAAAGCTATGTCTCTGTCGCCGTAATCTCTCTTAACGGAGGTTACGATTGATTTTGCTATTGCATCATAAAGAACTGTTTCGGGAACTCCTTTTTCGTGTGCCATTGCTGAAACAGCTTCAAAAAATTCATTGTTTTTCATTTTTCCTGTCAACCCTTTCTTATTCAAAGTCGTCAAGTTTGATGTAAGACGTTTCTTTTTTATCTATTTCCATTGCACTGCCGTCCTCAAGGCGGAGAACTATTCTGTTTCCGTCGGAGCTTTCAAGCACTCCGGAAAATTCACGGACGTTATTGACGGGCCTGATGAATTTGACCTTGATTTTTTCTCCCGTGCATCTGATGAAATGCTCGGGTCTTACAAGGTCTCTCTCAAGACCGGGGGAGCACACCTCAAGGCAGTAGCTCTGCTCGATGGGGTCAAGCTCATCAAGGGGGTCGTTGATTGCACGGCTGAATGCTTCGCAATCGGTAATATTTATGCCTTCGGCCTTGTCAATGAATATTCTCAGAAACCAATCGGTACCCTCTTTAAGAAAACGGATATCCCAGAGCTCGAGCCCCAATTCCTCTGCTATGGGCTTTGCAAGCTCCGCAACTGCGGCTACTACGTTGCCGCCTTTACCCTTTGCCATATTTTGCCTCCTTTTTGCAAAAACAAAAGAGAAGGTCGCCCTTCTCCTTTCATCATACATATTCTTACTGTGGCAATGATACCACTATCAATCCGAAAAATCAACAATTATTTTTGAAAAAACAAAATATTCTGAAAAAAGAACAATGCCCGTAAAAATTACGGGCAGAGAGTGCTTAAACGGATTTATGCCATCTGAAGCATACCGGCGTTGATGAATATTGTGGCTATGCCGAAATAAATCAGCAGGGAAACCGCATCAACGATGGTGGTAATCATGGGGCCTGCCATAAGTGCGGGGTCAAGATGAAGCAGCTTTGCCAGTATAGGCAGGGAGCAGCCGATTGCCTTTGCGAGTATGACCGTACAGAGCATGGACAGGGAAACAACGAAGATAACGGGAGTGTCCGAGTGGGAAAAGCCCACTGCCGACAAAGTGAACATTCTGATAAGATTTGCCGCACCGAGTGCAAGACCGCAGAGGACGGCAACGCGGATTTCCTTCCAGAGTACCTTGAAATAATCCTTCGGTGTGA
This sequence comes from Acutalibacteraceae bacterium, assembly GCA_045598305.1. Classification (GTDB taxonomy): domain Bacteria; phylum Bacillota; class Clostridia; order Oscillospirales; family Acutalibacteraceae; genus CAG-177. Next base: position 43,805 of record JAZLLW010000002.1, on the reverse strand, counting down.
CCGTGCCCAGAGCAAGACCACGGATGATAAGGGTAGATACCTGGTTGCCGGAGTTACCGCCGGTATCCATCAGCATGGGGATGCATGCGGTGAGACCGACTATGCCGGCAAGGGAAACCTCAAAGGATTCTATTATCTTGCCCGTAAAAGTGGCGGAAATCATAAGTATGAGAAGCCATACTATACGGTTGCCCGTAAGGCGGAAGACACCGGTGTGCATATAGTCCTCCTCGGAGGGAAGAAGCAATGCCATCTTTTCAAAGTCCTCGGTGTTCTCTTCCTGGATGACGTCCACGACGTCGTCTACGGTGATGATACCTACAAGACGGCTTTCGTTGTCAACAACGGGAACGGAAAGAAGGTCGTATTTACGTACCACGGCTGCAACTGTTTCCTGGTCGTCGTGGGTATTGACGGAAATGAGCTGCTGGTCGTCCATCATTATGTCACGCAGGACGGTACCCGGCTCGGAAATGATGATTTTTCTCAGAGGAATCGAGCCGATAAGATGACGCTTTTCGTCGATACAGTAGCAGGTTTCAACCGTTTCCTTATCCTGGGCGGTACGGCGAAGGTCCCTGATCGCATCGTCAACGGTGGAGTCAACGTGAAACGCCGCCATTTCGCACGTCATGATTGAGCCGGCGGAATCGTCGGGATAACGGAGAAACTTGTTGATGATTTCTCTCGTTTCCTTACTGGTCTGGGAAAGAACTCTTGTTACGACGTTTGCGGGGACCTCCTCGAGAAAGTCTACCGCGTCGTCGATGAACATATCTTCAATAAGGTTATGAAGCTCTACGTTGGTGATTGAATTGATGACTGTCTGCTGAGTGTCGGAATCAAGATACGAAAAAACGTCTGCGCTGCTGTCCTTGGGAAGCAGACGGAAAATGCGTACCTGGTCGGTTTCCTCCGCCTCTGAAATGGCGGAAGCGATATCAACGATATTCATTTCACGCAGAATATCCTTGATGGTGGAAAATTTATTTTCCGCAAGCATACGGGAAATAATATCAAGTAAAGTCGAATTTTCCATAAAAATAACACCCTTTCCTCGGAAGGCAGGGCGTAGGAGAAATAAGGACTATACCGTTAAGGATTAACCCGAACAGCACTGCACAACCGATTATTTAATTTGAAAATACATAATCGCACGTGACTGTCGCTGCTCATGGTCTCACCTCACAATTTATTTTGCACTTGCTTTTTTCTTTTTCATCTTCGTTTTATATCCCAGAAGGGCTTTGACCGCTGTTTCGGGAGCACCCGTTTCACCGATTGTCGTGGTGGGGTGGGTGTAGATACCGCGAAATTCGGTACCGCCGGTAGCAAGAATGCCGTTTTTCTTTACGATTTCGCTGAGCATCTGTTGCTGCTCTTCGGTATTATCGGGATGCCATACCTCAACACCGTCAAGTCCCTGAGGAATCAGCTCCTCAAGAAGCTCAAAACTGTTTCTGATACCGGGATGAGAGAGGACGGCAATGCCGCCTGCCTCGTGGATGGCATCGATAACCTCGGCCGGCTCGGGATACTTTGCGGGAACAAGCACGTTGTCGGGGCTCTCGGGGGAGAAAAGCTCATAGTAGAGGTCTCCGTAAATCTTGTCCGTATATCCGCATTCCATAAGAGCGTGCATAATGTGTTGCTCAAAAACGGCGGTGGAGCCGGAGGCACATTTGGTAACAAGCTCGGGAGTGATGGAATATTTACGGGCAACCTTGAGAGTCATCATCTGACTTGCTCTTTTGCGGGTTATGATATTTCTGTGGCAGAGTCCTTCAAGTCTATCGGGAGAATCAGGCAGATAACAGATAATTTCGGCATAAGCGTTCCTCTTGGAATCGTAGCAGGAAAGCTCAACTCCGGGGATGACGTTTATACCTTTTCTCTCGCCTGTAATCTTTGCACGTACCGTGCCTGCCTGACAGTCTCTGTCAACGATTGCGATTGTGTCAAGCCCTCTTTTCTGGGCAAGAACAACGAGATCATCGATACCCATTGAACTGTCGGAAAGCTTTGTATGGCAATGTAAATCTCCTAACATACTGTGAAAACTCCTTCAAAAACGCATATACCCTCAATATACTCGACATTATACACTATCGTTTCAAAAAATGCAAGTGATTTTTACAAAAAACAAATAACAATGTAAAATTTTTTAAAATTTACAAAATGCTATGAAAATTCATAAATTTGTGGTATCATAACCCGTAACTTTGCATGAAAGGGGGACAAAGATGAAAATTGCGGTAGGTCTCAGCGGAGGCGTTGACAGTGCTGTTGCCGCCTATCTGCTCAGAGAACAGGGTCACGAAGTGATGGGCATTACGCTCTTACTTAAGCCCGGCGAATCCGATGCAGACGTATCCGATGCGATTGCCGTTGCAAAGTCGCTGGGTATTGAGCATAAAATTCTGGACAGACGGGATTTATTCAGGGATAAAATTATCAATCCGTTTGCGGATGAATACGTAAACGGCCGTACTCCCAACCCCTGCATTGAATGCAATCAGGTCATCAAATTCGGCACCATGCTTGATTATGCCCTTGAAAACGGTTGTGATAAGCTGGCAACGGGACATTATGCGGCGTGCGAATCTACCGACGGCAGATATCTGCTGAAAAAATCCGGCTCCCCCAAGGATCAGTCATATTTCCTTTATCGGCTGAATGAATTTCAGCTTTCAAAAATAATTTTTCCCGTCATTGCAAAGGACAAGGAGGATACCCGTTTAACGGCACAGCAGGCGGGTATTCCCGTAGCGGATAAAAAGGACAGTCTTGAAATCTGCTTCGTGCCCGATGATGATTACGTCGGTTATCTTGCCTCAATGGGTATCACCTCTCCCGCAGGCAATATCATAAGCAAAGACGGCACCGTAATGGGAAAGCATTCGGGCATTATCAATTATACAATAGGTCAGCGCAAGGGTATCGGCGCTTACGGAAGACCCATGTTCGTTACGGCCATAAACGCATCCGACAACACCGTCACGATCGGTGATAACGGAGAGCAGTACGGCAGCTCCCTTACCGCAGACAGAATCAGTTTTATCGGGGACATCCCGACAGAGCCCTTCAGGGCAGAGGTCAAAATCCGATTCAGAGCAAAGCAGGTTCCCGCTCTCATAACTCCCTTTGAGGGCGGTTTTACCGTGGATTTTGACGAACCCCAACGCTCCGTCACACCGGGTCAGAGTGTCGTTATCTATGACGGCGACACGGTTCTGGGCGGAGGCAGAATCATATCCAAAAAATGAGAAAGGAGAATGTACTTGAATACGAAGACAAAACAGCAGCCGGAATTCCGACAGGTAACGGTAATGGTGCTTATCAGTATTTTTCAGTTTCTGAGTATGCTTGCCGTTATATCAAAGCAGGAAGAAACAAGCATGAATACCGTTTACGTATTCCTTGGTTATATCGTTCTTGAATGGATATATATGATGTTTAACGTCATTATTACCGGCAAGGATTATTTTGAACTGGAAGCAATAGCATTTTTCCTTTCGGGAATTGGTCTTATGGTATGCGCCACAATCGGCGAATCGTATGCGATAAAACAGCTTATATGCATCTGCCTGGGTCTTGTCACCTATCTTGTACTGCTTCTGATGATAAAGGATATGAGAGTGGTAAACGCCCTCAAATATCCTGCCGCAATCGGCTCGCTTCTGCTGCTTGTGGTCAACCTTGCACTTGCAAAGGTCACAAACGGTGCCCGTAACTGGCTTGAACTCGGCCCCGTTTCCATTCAACCCTCAGAGCTCGTCAAGGTGGTGTTCATCTTTGTGGGTGCGGTTTCGCTTGAAAGACTGCTTTCAAAGAAATATCTTTATTTGTTTATCGGTTACAGCTTATGCTGTGTGGGCCTTCTCTTCCTTATGAGAGACTTCGGTACGGCCCTTATATTCTTCTTTACCTTTATTATCATAGCGTACATGAGGTCCGGTGACGTGCGTACTCTGTTCCTTATCTGTGCCGGTGCGCTTATGGGTGCCATCCTCATAATCTATTTCAAGCCATACGTTGCAAACCGTTTTGCCGCTTACCGTCACGTATGGGAAAATATGGATACAAACGGCTATCAGCAGACAAGAGTGCTGATGTATTCCGCATCCGGCGGACTTTTCGGTCTCGGTGTCGGAGAAGGAAAACTGAGAAACGTTTTTGCCGCCTCCACGGACCTTATTTTCGGTATGATATGCGAGGAAATGGGACTCGCAACCGGTATAGCGGTTCTTATCGCATTTGCCTGCATCGGCATTTTTGCAATCAAAGCCGCAAAGGGCTCCGCTTCCTCATTCTATGCCATTGCCGCAGTTGCGGCGGCGAGTCTGCTGATTTTCCAGCTTTCCCTCAATGTATTCGGCGTAACGGATTTGCTTCCCCTTACGGGTGTTACGCTGCCCTTTGTCAGCAGAGGCGGCTCAAGTATAATTTGTTCGTGGGGCCTGCTGGCCTATATCAGAGCCGCAGGAGCACCCTTTAAGCTTCCTGCTCCGGATATCGCGGTCAGCCGTAAGGCACGCAGCAGAAACGGAGGTGCCGCAATATGAGAAAAACCATAAAGCGTGCTTCCGTAGTATATGTGTTTATCATTATGTTTCTCGTGGGTGTGGGAATACTCATTTCTCAGTTCGTAACCAAGGGTTCAAGCTGGGCGACCAATAAAGTCAATGCCCATATCTACAGCAGCGGTACAGTCGTAAATGCAGGCAGGATACTTGACAGAAACGGTGTCGTGCTTGCGGAAAGCAAGGATGATGAGCGTCATTTCGCTTCGGGCGAGGTGCTCAGAAAGTCCGTACTTCATATTGTGGGGGATACCTCGGGATTTATTTCAACCGGTGCTCACAATCTGTACAGAAGTCAGCTTTCCGGCTACAATCTGATTGACGGAATTTACCGTCTGAAAACCAGCGGAAAGGGCTCTGACGTTGTACTGAATATTGACTCGGAAGCCAACAGAATCGCATATAACGCTTTCGGCAGCTATAAAGGAACGATTATCGTCTGCAACTATAAGACAGCAGAGGTGCTCTGCAGCGTTTCAAAGCCCGCCTATGACGTGAATTACGTTCCGAAGGATTTGCAGACAAATCCGAAATATGAGGGCGTTTTCCTTGACAAAGCGGTTTCGGGACAGTATACTCCCGGCTCGATAATGAAGCTGATTACCGCCGCCTGCGCCATTGAAAATATGCCCGACGTATATGACAGGACCTTTACCTGCGACGGTGAATACAAGACCACCGACGGAACGGTTATCTGTAACGGCGTTCACGGAGAAATAACCTTCGGTCAGGCGCTGAATCAGTCCTGCAACTGTGCATTTGCACAGCTTGCCGTTGAGCTCGGAGCAGACAAACTCCGTGCAACCGCGGAATCGCTCGGTTTCAATAAAAAGCTCAAAGCGAAGGAAATTCCCCTTACGATGAGTAAATTCAATCCCTCCACTGTCAGCAATTCGGAATTGGGCTGGGCAGGTATCGGTCAGTCCACGACCTTCATAAACCCCTCTCACTTTCTTTCAATCGTTATGGCAATCGCAAACGGAGGCAGGGGATATGCCCCCGACAGAATACTGACCATGGGTACCTACGGCAGACTTGTTCCCCGTAAGATTGACGTGATGGTAACCATGAATCCCGAAACGGCTTCTGCGCTGAAAAGTATGATGCGCTCCGATGTGGTTGACAAATACGGAGATTATAAATATCCCGGACTTGAGCTTTGTGCAAAGACGGGAACGGCGGAAATCGACGGCAAAACCTCTACTTCCGTATTTGCCGGATTTTCTCAGAGAAGCGATCTGCCGCTTGCGGTAATCTGCTTTGCCGAGGAAGCGGGATGGGGCTCGGGCGTTGCCTCAACCGTATCAAATACCGTGCTTCAGTATTTCGCAAATAACTACGATTTCAGGTAATAAGTGCTTATACAGTAAAGTCGCAGATTTGCACCGCACTTCTGCGGCTTTTGCTTTTTTATTGAAATTTTGACCCGGAACGCTATTCTGCAATAAAAATTTGACGTAAATACTGCCGAAATGACAATATAGTATTGTTTAATCTGTTCAAAAAGATTTTGACAAAATTGGTAAAATGGCTGAAATTTAGTAAAAATATGGTAAAACAGACAAAAAAGCGGCACATTTGCTATTAAAATATGTTGACAAAATAAATAAATATTGTTATTATTTCACATAATAGGTATCAAGGGAGCTTGGAATGGCAAAGGTAAACGACGATATGATTATCAACCGACTGGTGGCTGATGCCGCTGCCGGCGATGACAAGGCAATGGCTCAGCTTATTGCGGTTATTATGCCTGCGGCAGGTGCCAAGGCCTCGGCGCTTAACTCCGGTTATTCCAGGATTTCCGATGAAGACCTTGTTCAGGAGGGTATGATAGGTTTCCTTGAGGCGGTCAAAAAATATGACCCCGCCAGGGAGGTCCCCTTCAGAGCTTACGCAAGTATATGTATTGAAAGCAGGATTCTGTCCGCATTGAGATTCAATTCCAATTCCGGCAATGCGGCTCTGTCAAACGCCGTTTCCATTGACGAAAAGGTTGAGATTACGTCTGACGACCCTGTTGCCATAGCCGAATCCGGCGAAGAAATGGCACGTATCAATCAGCTTGCCGCCACTCTGCTCTCTCCCCTTGAGCAAAAGGTGTTTGCTTTGCGGCTTGCCGACAGAAGCTATTCGGATATTGCATCGGATTTGGGATGCAGCGAAAAGACCGTTGATAATGCCGTTCAGCGCATAAGGAAGAAATTCCGTTCACATTATAATTAAAGCCGCACGGCTTTATATATGCCCCCGTAGCTTAAAGAAGAGCGATGTACATAACATAGGTGATGGTGCGATTCCGTCCAAGGGCAAAAATCTATTTACAGCGAGGTTAAAATCATGTACGAAGACAAGACTCTCATCTCCAAGGAATGCGGAAACGAATTCACTTTCACCGCCGGTGAACAGGAATTCTACGCTGAAAAAGGCTTTGTTAATGAGCCCCAGCGTTGCAAGGCTTGCCGTGATGCACGCAAAAACGCAACCCGTGGAGAGCGTGAATGGTTTGAGGCAACTTGTGATTCCTGCGGTGGAGTTGCAAAGGTTCCCTTTAAGCCGCGTGAGGACAGACCTGTTTACTGCAGCGAATGTTTCGCTAAGAAGCAGCAGGAAGAAGCATAAGCTTTCAGTCCAAACAAAAAGAAGGCCGTCCGGTTTACCGGGCGGCATTTTTTCGGCGGATTTTCCGAATAACGTTGTCAACCCACTCAGCCATATAAGAATATTGTCTTCGTGTGTTTCCTTGTTCTTCAAAAAATCCGCCTGAAAAACCATACCGCTCAAATATCCGTGTCAACACGCTCGGCATATACATATAATTCTCTTGTTCTTCAAAAAATACGAAAACATAACAACAAAAAACAACAAAAATAACAGCAAAAGACCGATGAAAGCATAAACTCTCATCGGTCATCCTTTATTTTGCCGTAAGGTCTCTGAATTCAATTACGGGGTCCGCGCCGTCCGTGATACACGAAGGAGTGATGTAAACTCTGCCGATAGTATCGTCGGAGGGGATATTATACATTGTATCCATAAGCACATTTTCCGTGATTGAACGAAGTCCTCTTGCGCCTGTATGCTTTTCGATTGCTTTCTTTGCAATTTCTCTGAGGGCGTCCTGTTCAAATACAAGCTCAACGCCGTCGAGCGCAAACAGCTCTTTATATTGCTTGACTATTGAATTCTTCGGCTCTTCAAGGATTCTTACGAGTGCCTCTTCATCAAGCTCACTGAGGGCTGTGATTACGGGGAATCTGCCGACAAGCTCGGGAATGAGACCGAATTTTGTCAGATCCTGCTGAACTGCCTTAGACATAAGATTTTCTTTACTGAATTCTGATTTGCTCTTGACGTCTGCACCGAAGCCCAGAGCCGAGCCGGCAAATCTCTTTTCAATAATCTTTTCTATGCCGTCAAATGCACCGCCGCAGATAAACAGAATGTTTGACGTGTCAATCTGAATGAATTCCTGCTGGGGATGCTTTCTGCCGCCCTGAGGAGGAACGTTGGCAACCGTGCCTTCAACGATTTTAAGCAATGCCTGCTGAACGCCCTCACCGCTTACGTCTCTCGTAATGGAGGGATTTTCGCTCTTGCGGGCAATTTTGTCGATTTCATCTATATAGATGATACCTCTCTCTGCCTTTTCAATGTCAAAATCGGCCGCCTGAATAAGGCGAAGCAGAATGTTTTCAACGTCTTCACCTACGTAACCCGCTTCTGTAAGCGTGGTTGCATCGGCAATGGCAAAAGGAACGTCAAGTATACCCGCGAGAGTCTGGGCAAGCATGGTCTTGCCTACACCCGTGGGGCCCAGAAGAAGGATGTTTGATTTCTTGATTTCAACATCCGTATCCCTTACTGCCATGATGCGCTTATAATGATTGTAAACCGCAACGCTCAGAGTGACCTTTGCTCTTTCCTGACCGATTACGTATTCATCAAGTCTTGCCTTGATGTCACGGGGCTTGGGGAGAGAATCAAAAGCTTTGACCTTTTCTTTTTCGGATACGGTCTGTCTGTTTTCCTTGATGAGGGAGTAGCAGAATTCGACGCATTCGTTACAGATATTGACGTCATCGCCGTTGAGCATCATGCCCACTTCGTCCTCACTCTTGTGACAGAAGGAGCAATACTCCTTATAACGCTTTTCATCACCTTTTGCCATACTTATATCTCCTAAAAGTTATCTGTGGGCAATTACCTTATCGACAAGGCCGTAAGCGGCAGCTTCGTCTGCGGAAAGCCAGTTGTCTCTGTCGGTATCCTTTGCAATAACCTTGATATCCTTGCCTGTGTTGGCGGCAAGAATCGAATTGAGCTTTTCCTTGGTCTTCTGTATGTGGGCAGCGGCAATCTGCATATCGCTTGCCTGACCCTGCATACCGCCGAGGGGCTGATGAATCATGATTTCACTGTTGGGAAGTGCATATCTCTTGCCTTTTGCACCTGATGAAAGGAGGAAAGCACCCATGGACGCAGCCATACCGATACAAATTGTGGAAACGTCACATTTGATGTACTGCATCGTATCGTAGATAGCCATACCTGCGGTAACAGAGCCGCCGGGGCTGTTGATGTAGAGACTGATATCCTTGTCGGGGTCCTGGCTTTCAAGGTAAAGAAGCTGAGCTACAACAACACTTGCGGTAGCATCATTCACTTCATCGGAAAGAACGACGATTCTGTCGTTGAGAAGTCGTGAAAAAATGTCGTATGAACGTTCGCCGTGACCTGTTTGTTCAATAACATAGGGAACAAGTGCCATATTGCCTACCTCTTTTCGTGTATTTATTATTCAGCTGCTTCCTCTGCTTTGGGAGCGGTTGCAACTGCGGAATCAAGAACAAGCTTTACTGCTGCCTGTCTCTTGAGCTGGTCTTCAACTGCCGAAGCGGGAACGATTTCTTTGATTTTTTCTACGTCAAGCTTATACTGCTCGGCCATATTTGCATATTCTTCTTCAACAGCAGCTTCTTCGACTGCAAGAGTTTCAAGCTCGATAATCTTTTCAACGGCAAGGTCATACTTGACGTCGTTGACTGCTCTCTCTCTCATTGTTGCCTTGAAAGATTCCTTATCCATACCCATGTACATGAGATATGTTTCAAAATCAATACCCTGAGAAGCAACTCTCTGAGCGAAATTGTTTACGTTTTCTTCTGTCTTGTTGTCATACATGCACTCGGGAATTTCACCCTCTACGTTCTCGCAGAGCTTCTCGATAACAGCATCTTCGAAAGCGTGCTGAGCATTCTCTGTCTTGCGGGCGAGAATGTCTGACTTGATGCCTTCCTTAAGGAGGTCAACGGTGTCGTAATCCTGGTCCTTTGCGAATTCGTCATCAAGCTCGGGCATTTCCTTGACCTTGATTTCGTGAATCTTGATTTTGAAAACAGCATCCTTTGACGCAAGCTCTGCAGCGTAATCATCGGGGAACTTAACGTTGATGTCAAACTCTTCACCGATGCTGTGACCGATAATCTGCTCTTCAAAGCCGGGGATGAACTGACCGTCACCGATGGTGAGATTATACTTTTCGCCTTTACCGCCTTCAAATGCTACGCCGTCAACGAAGCCCTCAAAGTCAATGATTGCGATATCGCCGTTTTCAACTGCTCTGTCGTCGACGTCAACAAGGCGCGAACCTCTGTCAAGCATATGCTCGATTTCGTGGTCAACCTCTTCGTCTGTAACCTCTGCCTCTGCCTTTTCTGCTTCAAGTCCCTTGTAAGCGGAAAGGGTGATTTCGGGCTTTACCGTTACTTTAACGGTGAAGTTGAGGCCTTCTGTAACGTTCATAACCTTTATGTCAAGGTCTTTGGGCTGGTCAACGGGTTCGATGGAAGCTTCTGCATAGGCCTTTTCAATTTCACCGGGGAAAAGTGCTTCAAGAGCATCCTCATAGAAGAAATCTTCACCGTAGAGAGTCTCAATCATGTGCTTGGGTGCCTTGCCCTTGCGGAAGCCGGGAATGGCGATCTGCTTTCTGTTCTTGAGATATGACTGCTGAACAGCTGCCTTGAAATCTTCCGCGGAAACGCTGATTTCGATTGTGTAAGTGTTGGTTTCTGTTTTGTTTGCTGATACTAAACTCATTTTATTTATCCTCCAAAATGGAATATTTAACTTGATGATTATAACAAAAAGAAATACGGATTTCAACAACTATTTATTTTTTATCCAAAAAGCGGGTATATTCCGTAATCCGACCGCGGTTTCAACTGTTATAACACGGTTTCCGGTACAAAAACGGGACAGAACTCCAGATAATCGCCGGATATCAGGGAAAAGCAGATACCGTTTTCGTCTGTTCCGTTCATGGCCGTCAGATGTGAGTAGGAATGAAGATGGCCGTAATAACAGCGTTTTATTCCTTCCTCAAGAAGTACGTTGTATATTTCATTGCACTTTTTTTCAAGGGTAACGGGGGGATAGTGCAGGAATGCTACCGGTTCAAGTCCCGTTTCCTTAGCCGCAAGGATTGACGTCCTCAGCCGTCCCGCTTCGCGGAGCACCACTTTTTTGTCCGCGTCGTTTTCCGCATCAAAGAACCATCCTCTGGTACCGCATACGGCGATATTACCGCAGATGTAGGTGTTATTGTGAAGCATGCTGAGATTATCAAAATGATGCCTTGCAAAGAATTCGTCGGTTTTCTTCTTGGTGGACCACCAGTAGTCGTGGTTGCCCTTCATAAGTATTTTTTTTCCCGGAAGAGAATTGAGAAAAGCGAAATCCTCAACGCCCTCCTCCATATCCATACACCAGGAAACGTCTCCGGGAATGATGACGGTATCGCTGTCGGTCACGAGACGCCTCCAGTTCTTTTCAAGACGCTGCTCGTAATCAACCCAGCCGTTGAAAATATTCATTGTTTTACCGGTTGAAATAGACAGATGTGTATCTGCAATTGCAAACAGCGCCATAGCTTTCTCCTGATTTTAATTGATGCCGAGCATATCAAAGACGACACGGTCCATACCGGATTTTTCACAGCATCCGGTAAATCTGACCTGCTTGTCCCTGAGACCTGCAAGCTGGGAGGGACACTCGTTGCCCGTAATTTCGGCAAGCTTTGTGACCATATCGAATTCGTTAAGGTCACTTGCTTTTCCTTCAACCGCTTCAAGTACCGCCTTGCTGAATTTGAAGGGGCTTGCGGTGGAGGCGATTACCGTGGGAATGTCGTCACCCGTTGAAGCAACGTAATCCTCGTATACCGCAACGGCAACGCCCGTATGAGTGTCACAGAGGTATCCGTTTTCGTTGTAAATCTTTGCTATGGTTGCCTTTGTCTTATCGTCGTCACAGCAGCCGGCAGCAAAGAGCTCTTTGATTTTTGCAAGGGTTTCACCGTCAACGGTATACTTTCCTTCCGTTGAGAGGAGCTTCATCCATTCCTTAACCTTTTCGCTGCCTGCAAGGGAGTAGAGAAGACGTTCAAGATTTGATGAGATGAGGATATCCATTGAGGGGGAAATCGTAGTGTAAAATTTTCTGTTTCTGTCGTACGTGCCTGTTGTAAGGAACTCGGTAAGAACGGAGTTGCTGTTTGAAGCACAGATCAGCTTCTTTACCGGAAGTCCCATTTCCTTTGCGTAATATGCCGCAAGAATGTTTCCGAAGTTACCCGTAGGTACGACTACGTTTATTTTGTCTCCGCAGTTGATTTTACCGTCTTTTACGAGGTCGCAGTAAGCGGAAAAATAGTAGACTATCTGGGGGGCAAGACGGCCCCAGTTGATGGAGTTGGCGGATGAGAACGCCATGCCGTTTTCCTTCAGCTTCGCAATGATTGCAGGGTCGGTAAATATTCTCTTCACACCGCTCTGGGCGTCGTCAAAGTTGCCGGAAATTGCGCTGACGGCAACGTTTTTGCCCTCTTGAGTGCACATCTGAAGCTTCTGCATGGGGCTTACGCCGTCGCTGGGATAAAATACGAGAATCCTTGTATTTTCAACGTCCCTGAAGCCCTCAAGTGCGGCTTTACCCGTATCGCCCGATGTAGCAACGAGGATAACGATTTCGGTACCCTTTGCTGCTTTGCCTCCCGCGACCGTAAGCAGGCGGGGAAGTATCTGGAGAGCCATGTCCTTGAATGCGCAGGTGGGACCCTTGAAGAGTTCAAGCACGTTCATATTTCCTTTAATGCTGACAACGGGAGCGACCTTTTCACTTGAGAAGCCGGTTTCGTATGCACCCTTAACGCAGGAATCAAGCTCTTCGTCGGTAAAATCGGTAAGAAATCTGCCGAGGATGTTCTTTGCTCTGCCGATATAGCTTTCATCTGCAAGTGCGGCGATTTCCTCAAGGGAAACGGCGGGAATCGAGTCGGGTACGAAGAGACCGCCGTCCGAGGATATTCCCTTTGCGATTGCCTGCGAGGAGGTAAGGGAAACGGAGGTGTCTCTTGTGCTTAAATAATTCATAAACATCACCTTTCGGATGAGACCAAAAATAATCAATTTATCATACCACAGTTTCAGCACTTTGTAAATCATAAAATTATATAAATCGTATCGCCCATTACTTGACATTGACCGACAAGGGTTATAAAATATACGGGATAATTGTATCGGAGGTACGGCAGATGGTGCAGGTAGCGGCGGCTTTGATATGGCGCGGAGACAGATTTATGATTTGTCAGCGTCCCGTAACAAAAACCCGTGCTTTACAGTGGGAATTTGTAGGCGGAAAGGCAGAAAAAGGAGAGACACTTCGGCAGACTCTCATCAGAGAATGTATGGAAGAAATCGGCGTTGAGGTCGAGGTTGACGACGTTTTTACGGAAGTAGACCACGTTTATCCCGACATCACGATCCATCTTACTCTTTTCAATGCCCGTCTCAAAGACGGCGACGAGCCGAAAATGCTGGAACATAACGATATCAAATTTATTTTACCGTCGGAAATTCCGCAGTATGACTTCTGTCCTGCGGATAAGGAAATTCTTAAAAAAATAGCAGAGGAGAAAAACTGATGCCCATTTCTTTTGATTCCGAAAAGAAGATTTTCAAGCTTGATACAGCGGATTCAAGCTACGTTATGGAGGTCTATGAGGAGAATTATCTCGTTCATCTTTACTACGGTGCGAAGATTCCCGATTACAACCTGACTTCCTTTAAGTACAAAGGCGATTATGCCTCGTTCTCACCTATGAATATCAATGTTGATGACGATAATTTCACTCCCGATATCGCTCCTCTCGAATTCCCTGCAGAGGGTACCGGTGACCTGAGAGAATCGGCGGTCGCAATCAGAAATGCAGACGGCAATAATTCAACGGATTTCAGATACGTTTCCCACAGAATATACGAGGGAAAGCCCGGCATCACAGGTATGCCCGCACTTTGGGTAAAGGACGATTCCGAGGCGACTACCCTTGAGATACTTATGTCCGATGATTATACGGGTGTCAAGGCAGTCCTCATTTATACCGTATTTGAGAACTACAGTGCAATGACCAGAAGTGTAAAAATTATCAACGAATCCGACAAAGCCGTTGAAATAGAACGTCTCTTCAGCTGCTGTGTTGACTTTCAGTGCTGTGATTACGATATGATTACGCTCTACGGCAGATGGTTCAAGGAAAGAAGTCTCAACAGATTTCCGATTTCCCGTGCCAGACAGGGCGTACAGAGCAAGAGAGGTCAGTCAAGCCACCATCACAATCCCTTCGGTGCAATCGTTGACAGAGATACCAACGAGGATTACGGCGACGCATACGGCTTCAATTTCGTATACAGCAGCAACTTTATGTTCAACGCCGACGTTGATACCCACGGCGGTACGAGAGTGCTTATGGGACTAAATCCCGAGGCGTTCGGCTGGCGTCTTGAAGCAGGAGAGACCTTTGAAGCTCCCGAGGTGGTAATGGTTTATTCGGATAAGGGCCTGGGCGAAATGTCCCGTACCTTCCATAAGCTTTATTCAAATCACCTTATCAGAGGCAAGTGGGCGGATATCAAGAGACCTCTGCTCATCAATAACTGGGAAGCCACCGGTATGGATTTTACCGGCGATAAACTTGTTTCCTTTGCGGAAAGAGCAAAGGAGCTCGGCATTGATATGCTCGTCATGGATGACGGTTGGTTCGGTCACAGGGACGATGATACGTCATCACTCGGCGACTGGGATGTCAACGAAGAAAAGCTCGGCGGTCCGCTGAAGGATTTTGTTGCGAAAATCAACGCCCTCGGGCTGAAGTTCGGTATCTGGTATGAGCCCGAAATGATTTCGAGGGACAGCGACCTTTACAGAGAGCATCCCGACTGGTGTATCCATGTTCCCGGCAGAGAAAAATCCGTAGGCCGTCATCAGTATATCATTGACTTCGGCCGCAAAGAGGTCAGGGATTACATCTACTCAAAGATGTACAAGGTACTCAGCGAGTGCAATATAGATTACGTCAAGTGGGATTTCAACCGCTGTATGACGGAGCCGGGCTCCGCGGGTCTTCCTCCCGAGAGACAGAAGGAGGCGGCACACAGAGCAATCCTCGGCGCTTACGAAATAATGGACCGTCTTACAAAGGACTTTCCGCACGTTCTGCTTGAAAACTGCTCAGGCGGCGGCGGACGCTTTGACCCGGGTATGCTGTATTATTCGCCCCAGATCTGGACCAGCGACAATACCGACCCCATTGAACGCCTCAGTATTCAGTTCGGCACGTCAATCTGCTATCCCGCATCCACCATGGGTGCTCACGTTTCCGCAAGCAGAAGAGCCGGATTCAAAACAAAAGGTGACATTGCCCTTTGGGGTACGTTCGGATACGAGCTTGATCCGAATAAATTTACTCAGGAAGATGCCGAGCTTGTCAGGGAGCAGGTCAAAGAGTACCACAAATATTACGATATCATTCACAAGGGCGACCTTTACCGCCTTATTACTCCCGATACAAACGAATACCGCTGTGCGTGGATGTTTGTTACCGAAGACAAAAACGAGGCGCTTCTTACCTCTGTTACAATCAAAATCAACCGTGACCGCAGCTACTATCTGAAGCTGAAGGGACTCGATCCCGAAAAATATTACGTTGATGATGAGAGCGGAGAGGTTTATTCCGGCGCGTTGCTGATGAATGCGGGTCTGAACCTGTCCGATTACCCCTCATACGACGGAGATTCCTTCAAAATCTATCTCAGAGCTCTGTAAAGCCATACCGCTTTACATACCTTGATTCCGGCAATAATCTAAAGCACGAAAATCACGAGAAATCCAATAAAATCAACACAAATGCAGAATATCCGCTCCGATTATGTGATGTAAAGTGAAATACTTTACGCATTCGGGGCGGATTTTTTCGGTTTTCTGTCGGAAAAGTGTGATTTGAGCGGTATTTTTACCGGATGTTATTTCGAATCGGGAAAATTATACTTCCGGTCTGAACGGGACGGAAAACGCCGTCGGGGAGGTTCGGGCAGGCAGCAAAATTTGTAAAGTATATCACATTTACGCAATAGATTTTGCAGAAATCGGGGGATTTTCGTCAAAAAGCAAGAGGAAAAATGAACAAATCGGGAACGGAAAAATTGGAGGTAGTTCCAAAAAATAACAAGTTGCCACCTATTTGTTGACAGCGAAAACGGTTTTTTGTATTATATATACGACCATAAGACCGCTTTGGGTGAAGTGCCCCCTTTCGGGGAGTTATTTCGTCCCGAATGCGGTCAAACCGACAAGATGATTATATGATCGGCAGCTTTCGCCAGTGCTCGAAGCGCGGCGAACGGCGTTGGCAAAAACTCAGGGAGGTCGGTCGCGGCGAGCGTTCCCGGGGGAGTTGAAAATCCGGGGGCCGGATATGCCGGGCATACAATCACGAGTCGCAGTCAATTTTTTAGGAGGTAGAATATGAAAAAATCACTTCGTATCATCTCACTGGTGCTTACTGTTGTGATGATTCTGGGCTCAGTTTCAGTAGCTGCTTCGGCTGCTCCCAATTCATGGGACTCCAAGGGTTATAAAACTTACAGAATTCAGAACGGTGCCGGTCTTACGTTTGACGACGCAAACCAGCCCAATTACACGACAGACCAGTATGCATCCATGGCTCTTGACGAGGTAGACCGTATGCTTGCGGAAGAGCAGCTTGTAGTTGATATCTACATCGGTACTCTTAATCTTTCAAGCGTTGACGGTACCGTACAGAGCGTCAACTCCCTTCTCGACAGCGTAGGCAATCTTCTTGACCTTGGCCTTCTCGGCGTTGCAAGTGAACTCAAAAAGGCAACTCCCGCTATCGCCAATACCAAGAGAGCAAACGGCGACATCACCGTTATCTGGGATCTTCTCGACCTCATCGGCGGTCTGTTCCCCATCGTTACGGCTTACGTTAACCAGCAGGCAGACCTCGGTATTCTCAACGGTTTCGTTGCCGACTATATGTTCAACGTAAGAGAACTTGTTTTCGGTCTTCTTTACGGTCTCACCGGTATGGGTGACGTCACCAATCCCGACGGCACCGTTACCAAGTATGACTATATGGAAACAAGAAGCATTCCCTCCAAGTATCAGGGCACGGGCACTGCTAAGATCTTTATGCAGGACGTCCTCAATACCCTCGTACTCGGTAAGTGGCAGAAGCTCGACAATATCTTCTACGAGAGCGGACACAAGGAATCCAACATCGCTTACAGCGAAATCGTATTCCGTGACGGCTCCGCAAACGGTGCTATTGTAACGGGCGCTCTTGATACGGCACACTATGATTATTACGGCTACGTCCATGAGAATCGTTGGGTAACTAACGGCCTGGGCGATTTCATCCGTGTTGCCGAAGGTGCACAGGAACCTGCCGCTTCTTATACAAAGGTCAATTTCCAGAGCATGGCTTCCGTATACGAATTCGTTGAGCCCATCATCCTTCACGCTTACAATAACATCGCTGTTCCCGTTCTTAACAGAATTACAAAGAACTGGCTCCGCGAGAAGGTCGGCTACACATTCGACGAAAAATATACAGAGCTCTATACCAAGGATCTTGAACAGTATAAGGGCCTCACAAGCGAGCAGATTGAAGCAAATCCCTTACTTTGGGATGCAGAGAATGAAAAGTACGTAATCAACCCCGATTACGATTACCTTTACGGCGGCGAAGCTCCCGAAGTTCTCGGCGGTGACTCAATCTTCAAGATTTTTGACGTTGAAAATCTTCAGATTCCCACTATCGCTTCCGTTCCTGCAGGCAGCACGTTTATTGAGGAATTAAATAATAATCTTGTTGATATCCTCAAGACCATCGTTAACGGTACATATACCTTAAACGGTAACACCTATACGTTTACCCTTACGGATTCCTCCGTTCCCTATTCATTTGAATGGACTACCGGCAGTAACGATAACATTTCCAAGAATATCTGCAATGTTGTCAGATTCGTTCTTCAGGTAACAGGTGAAGATTTCTTTGATAAGATTCTTGTAAACAAAGGCGCTGTTTATGATGCTGCTACCCTCGGCTCTATGACCGACCAGCAGATCGTTGCGTACATTGTAAGAAGTATTATCAATACCAATGTAAACGGTATCTGGATTGAAAACGATAAGCAGACCATCATTGACGTTTGCCTTGATGCTCTTATCCAGCTTGCTTATCTTGACCTTCCTCAGCTTACCTACAGCGTTCCTACAACGACCTCCGCAAAGATTGACAAGTGCCTTACCATCCTTATGGATATAGCGGCTTACAATCTCAATGCAGAGATGGATACAAACCTTAACTCCACTGCAGCCACGGGTTCAAGCTACCTTACAAATAACGGTCTTCTTCCTTATCAGGGAGATAACGGCGACTATAAGGTATCGGTAGCCATCCTTGCTGCATGGGCAGTTTACAAGTGGGCTTGCGCAAGCGAATACGGCGGCGGCAACAGCTTACTTAACCTTTCCTTCGGCCTTGATAACTACAACGGTACTACAGGTAACGGCGCTGTTACGGCAGATACCTTCTGGGCTGACCTTGACAGTATCCTTAATGCCATCGTTCCCATTAAGGCAGGCAACCCTGCTCACGGCGGTGTCAGAAATGACCAGCCCTGGGTTAATTCGGATATCTGCGGCACCAGCAGCTCAAAGCTTGTCATCAAGGACTTCCTGTTTGACAGCGTTATCAATCCCGTTCTTGAGCTTAACTTCGCTCCTATCCTTAAGCTCCTCACAAAGAATCCTCAGGGAGCTCTTGCCGATATTACCCTTGAAAATGCTCTTGTTGATACTATCCACAGAGTATTTGACTTAATCTTCCCCGACATCTTCCCCGATAACGTAAACGAGATTGACTCTGTTCTTGTCAACAGCACTCTTGCAACGGTAGTAAGTGACCTTCTCGTTACTCTCTCTACCTACAAGACAGACGATGCTACCTTTGTCAGCCGTTTCCTCGGCGCGGGCGAAACTTATCCCTCAACAAACGGCCGTGTAATTACCGGCAGAGGTAAGATTATTGCTGAAATCGCTCTTCCCATCGTTTGTATGGTTCTCGGTCTTTCCGATTCTCAGGAATTCGGCGAGCTCGAAAACTACATTCCCAAGACGATTTCCTCATCGGTAGCTACGACACAGTTCCAGATTTTCAACGGCTCCAGCGGTGTCAATACTGCTTACAAGAATAAGAATGCAGGTTATCAGACGACTGTTGACCAGCTTTATACCTACGAAATCGTAGGCGTAAGTATGAGCCAGATCAAGGACGGTGTATCTACTCCCAACTACGGTAACATTTCGGGCGTTGGTGTAGGCGATACGATTCCCGCCGGTTCTTCAGCAACCGCATCGATTACCAATTACGCAAAGGGTGACCTTCTTGAAATCGTTTACAAATATAAGGTAAAGGATGAAACAGGTAACTACCTTTCAAGTAAGAACGAACAGGGTAATGACGTTGAGACGATTCTTACGTCTACGTCATACGCTTACGTTGGTGAGACTGATAAGGGCGACGATGAAATCCTTCA
Source organism: Acutalibacteraceae bacterium (assembly GCA_045598305.1). Lineage (GTDB taxonomy): Bacteria > Bacillota > Clostridia > Oscillospirales > Acutalibacteraceae > CAG-177. The sequence goes on along the minus strand of JAZLLW010000002.1, from coordinate 24,262 downwards.
GACCACTACCATCAACGGTTACAAGGTTCAGGCACCTACAGATTACTATATCACAGGCGGACTCTCCGGCTTCGGCGGCTTTGCCTTCCGTGTAAACGACAAGGGCGGCAACAGCGGTGCAGCCAACGTCAAGGTTACAAACGTATCCGGTCCGAGCTGGGTTTCACTTATCGATGAAACCGACGTTCCCGCAAACAAGAGAGTTTCCGAAAGTACACTTACCGGTGAATCCGACAAGTCGGTTGCAGTTCTTACTCCCTTCGTTATCGACGATAACGCAAACAGAGTAGCTTACGAAACAGCTAAGGATAACGACGGAAACGACATTATCGTTGACGGTATTGCTCAGAGAGGCGCAAGAAAGACTCTTGAAGCAGGCGAATATTACGTAGAAGACGGCGACTATACCGTTACTACCACAATCAGCATCAACGGCCAGTCCGCAAACATCCAGACAAGAGTTCACATTTACAGCGACTTCGGTCTTCCCGGACTTGTTAACTCCGCAATCGCAGCCAACCGTTCAGCTGAAACGGTTTCCGGCGGCTTCCAGGGTTACTATGATGCTCTTTGTGCAGCTGCAGAATTCGTTCTTCAGCCCAAGTCACAGGGCGGTATCAACGGCGGTTACGTTGGCTCCTATATTGCTCAGAGCAACTACATCAACAAGTTTGAGAAGCTCTATAAGGACCTTTACAGAAATACAGAGATAGTCAAGGGAAACGAAAAAAGTGCAGGTGCAGGCGCTCTCTGGACCGCAGTTGAGCAGGTATGGCCTCACGACTATCAGAGAAAGTCCTTCACTTACAACAACACAACCCTCTATTATAAAGATTACATTGAATATAATGAAGCCGGTTATCCCTATATCGGTCTCAGAGACAATATGGGCGTTCCCTACCGTCAGTTCAGAAGCGCTGTTAACAACGCCAACGGCCTGATTGACAGAGAATATAAGTATATCGGATATACCCCGGAAGAATTCGACGAGCTTACAGCCGCAGAGAAGGATAAGGTTGTTGCAGCTTACCTTGATGCTGTGGAAAACAAGCAGGCAATCAGCTCCGTTGATTCAATCATGGCTATCCACAGACTTACTCTTACAAACGACAGACTTATCTCCCTCGGTGCAGGCAACAGAACGAAGCTTCAGAACGTTCTTAACAGAAGCACCTTCAATATCGCTTCAAGTTCCGGCTACATAGCTGAAACCTGGGAGGATTACGCTAACGCCAAGACATTCGCTCAGGCAACGGCAGCTAAGTCAGACGCTACAAACGAAGCTTGCGCAACAGCTATTGAAAAGTACCTGCGCGCATGGAAGCATCTTGAGCAGAGTGCTGACTACAGAGAGCTTGAAGAAGCTTATAACGGTGCAGCATCATTCCTTAACAGCTTCGGCTACGGCTGGGATTACGACAACAGTAAGGTCGTGGAAGATACTGCGGCAGCTGCTGCAGATCAGGACTTCTATGATGAAGGCGAAACTCATTACACGGCAGAAACGTTAGTTCCCTATCTTGATGCTGTCAAGGCAGGCGAAAAGATCCTCGACGATAAGAATAATGGCAAAGTCCTCGGTGTATCCGATCAGGATATTATTGACAATGCTGTCGATGCAATCAGCACCACTTACGCAGCACTTGTTGAGTGGGCTGACGTTCCCGGTCCCGGTCCAGGCGGTGACGAGCCCGATTGGGAACTCGTTGAGTATGACACGTCCGATCCTTACTCGCTCTTTGCGACGTATTCAGGCGGTCTGGGAATGACATTTTATATTCCCTTTATAGATGAAGAAAATACCTGGATAACACCTATGGTAGAGGATGAAGAATCCGAGTTCTACGGATGTGACGTTACCGGTATTCTTTACGGTGTTCCCGAGTATTTCGTTGATTCGGATATTCAGGCACTCTTCGACGCCGAAAGTTGTGAGGTTATCGTAACCGAAACAGAAAACGGCTTCGGCACCGGCTCCTATGCTTTCATCGTTGACAATGACGGCAACTTACTTGCGGCGTACGCAATTGTCTTCCGCGGTGATATGAACGGTGACGGTACTATTACAGGTGAGGACGTAGGTTCACTTGAGATGTTCCTTGCTTTTGACAGTGAATACGACTGGTGGTCATTTGATACATTCTATAATGCCGCAGGCGACGTTAACGGCGACGGAAGTACCGAAGCACTTGATGTAAGCGGTATAGACATGTACCTTGCGTACATGATGGATATCGACCAGCAGTTCGGCGGATTGTACGACGAGGAAACTGTAAAGACCGAATACTATAAGTAAGGTAAAAACGGTTAAAGGGCGGGCAGCTGCCCGCCCGGAGGCCGAAACCTCAATAAAATAAGGAGGATAAAGAAATGGCAAAAAGCAAAAAATTCTTAAGTGCTGTTCTTGCAATTCTGATGGCACTCAGTACCATGTCTTGCCTCAGCTCGGTAATTGCTTTTGCTGATAATGCCGCAACCGGTTATGAGCATGTGGGCAATAACTGGGATAAGGCATTCAGCGAGACCGATAACTGGGACGGTATTGATTCGTATTCAAATTTGGTCAGCAAGTACGGTACATGGTCCATGAGCAACCCCTGGGTGTATGTGGGCATTGAAGTGTATGAGCAGGATGAAGATGGTGATTTCACCGTTCCTACCGACCATAAGGTTAAGCCCGGTCAGGAGCTTCTCCTGAGATACTATATCAAGGGCCCCGATTATATGGGTGATGCTGCAACTCTTCATACACAGTTTGACAGAACCTTCTTTGATATCAGCTATACTTCCAGTCCTACTTACACATCGAAAACTTTCGGCAACGGTTTTAAATATAATGACGGTCTGCCCGATAACGGATACAATGCAAACATAGGTGATATTACAACCCTCGGCGGTTCTATTAACAGCGGTAACATTTATGCTGCAACATTAAGCAAGGGCGTTACTACTACGATGACCCCTGCATTGAATATTGCTCAGTATAGACCGCTTAAAGCCACTGATACCTACAATACGAATACCGGTATTCAGTTGGCATGGAGTCAGAAAACGGATGTAATGACATCCACCCTCTATACCGGCACGGACGTAACATACGTTATGGAACTCGGTTCAAATTGTGACAGTTACGTGTTTGATATCCCCATTAAGGTCAGAACGACCGATACACAGTTAAACGGCATTATTTCCGACGACCCCAACTACAGCTACAGAGGCGTTGACGTCGGTACAGTCGGCCATCTCGGTTTAGAGGAATATGCTTATTACTGGCATGCCGGCAACAAGTGCCCCGGTTATATCGGATATACTGATAACGGCAATGCCAAAAAAACCGCTATAACAAAGGCATCGGCAGGTACCGAAAGTCTTTTCCATACCGAAGACTGTAACCATACCTTCATCATTGAAGGCGACGGCCCCAGCGGTTTCACAGCAACCTTCAAGGATGGTAACACTGTAGTAACTACCCTTACAGGTTCAACAGTTACCGCTCCCGCTGCTCCCGCTGCTCCCGCAGGTAAGGAATTCGGCGGCTGGTCAGACGGTGTTAACACCTACGCTGCAGGCGCTTCAATCACAATCAGCCAGAATACTGAATTCGTTGCAATCTGGAACGATGTATTTACCGGCTATGACGTTAAGTTCTATGACGGTGCGACCGAGTATACCTCACTCGCTCAGACAGGCGTTTCCGGTGCAATCACTCTTCCCGCAGCTCAGACAAAGTCGGGCTATAGATTTATCGGCTGGAAGGTCGGCAACGACGTTCTTGATGCAGGTGCAAATTACAACGTACTCGCAAATACAAACTTCACAGCTGAATGGCTTAAGCTTTATACCGCAACCTTCTCAGGTGACGGCATTTCCACCACAACAGCTCAGTATGCGGCAGGCGAGACAATTACTTATCCCGCAACAGGTACAAGACAGGGCTATACACCCGTATGGACTCCCAACGATACCACAATGCCCGCAGCTGATACCAACTTCGTGCTTTCATGGGTTGGCGACGAAATCGCTATTACCTTCAATTCAAACGGCGGTTCGACAGTTAATGCCATTACCGCGGCAGCCGGCTCAACAATCAGCGCTCCTGTTGAACCCACTAAGGAAGGTTATACCTTCGGCGGCTGGTATGTTGACCCCAACTTCGGCGGCTCAGCATACGTATTCTCAACAATGCCCACTTCAGCTCTTACCCTTTATGCTAAGTGGAATGCAGTTCCTCATACAGTTACATACGTAAACTATGACAATTCAGTCCTTCAGGCAGCTCAGACAGCAAATTACGCTGCTTCTATCCCCGGTTACGTCGGCGATACACCCGCTCAGACAGGTCATACCTTCAGCGGTTGGAAAGATGAAAACGGCAACACTTTTGAATCCTACAACGGTGTAATGCCCAATAAGGACCTTGTATTCAAGGCACAGTTTACGGCAAACGAATATACAATCACATTCAAGAAGCTTAACGGCGAAGTAGTTACCACAGGTACTCAGACTTACGGCAACGTACTTGACATCCCCGCTTCTCCCGTAGAAGCAGGCAAGACCTTTGTAGGTTGGTCAGGTGACGACGGCAGCTTCATCATAGACGGTTCATCTGAAAACGTTCCCGCAGGCAACGTTACCTATACGGCTACTTACGATTCAATTACTTATACCGTACAGTATAAGCTCGACGGTGAAGTTTTCGACACCAAATACCTCACCTACGGCACATCAATCAGCGATCCTACCGTTCCCGATTCCGCTATTCCCACAGGTAAGCAGTTTGACGGTTGGGAGAGCCACGCAGCAACAGTTACCGATAATATGGTTATTAACGGTACTACTTCCTGGATCAACTACACTGTTACCTATAAGGCAAACGGCGAAACTTATAAGACATTTACAAATCAGCATTACGGTGACGAGTTCCCCGTTCCCACAGATCCTACATTAGCAGGTTACTCATTCGAGGGTTGGGATGCTGAATATGCAACAGTAACAGGCAATGCAGAAATCAATGCAATCTTCAACGCTCTTACCTATGACGTTACATTCGTATACGGTCTTGAAGGCGAAAGCGAAGAACAGGATTCAGTAACATACGGCGAAAGCATAGAAGTATTCCCCGATGAGGATGCTGCAGTTGCCGGTTATGGCCTTACATGGAAATACGGTGAAGATACAATCACAGCTCCCTGGGCTGTTCCCGCACTTCCCGCAGATTCCGAAATCGTTATTACCGCAGTTTACGGTGCTGAAACACACAGCGTAATCTTCAAGATTAAGCGCGCAGACCTGAACGGCGGCACAACAGAAACAATCAACACCGTTTCCGGTGAGGTTGCTACCGCTACAAATGCAACAAGCTACGTAATTCCCGATTCCGCTAAGATAGCAGGTTTTGATTACTCTGCATGGGATAAGGAAATCCCCGCTACCTTCGGTGCAACAGACGTAATTATCACAGCAACAGAATCCGCTCACATATATGACGATACGTGGTATGACATTGACGGCGAAACCGTTCTTCATACTGCAAAAGTTGCGTTCGGCAGCGATATTCCCGCTTTCGACGTACCCGTTCATGCAGGTATCGAGGGCATTCAGTGGGCAGGTATTCCCGCTGACGGTAAGCAGACGGCACAGGATATGACGTTCACTGCAATAGGTCAGGCAGGTCAGGTTAACTATACCGCTACCTTCAAGTACGAGCAGCTTGACGGCACATACGTGTCCGACAGCAAGATTCGTACAGGCGTTACAGGTGACACAGCAACATTCTCACAGACCGACCTTAATCAGACAGGTTACGTTTACGATGCAACCGCAGTCGATTCAGTAGCCAGTGCTACAATCAATGGCGACGGCTCAACCGAAATCGTTGCAGTATTCAACCTTAAGCGTTATACCCTTACAATCACCGACGAGGGTTACACAGGCGAAGGACCCAACACAATTACTCTTAAGCACGGTCAGGAAATTCCCGATCCTGAACCCGCAGGCAAGACCGGTTACTCATTTGATAAGTACACCTGGTCCAGAACGGAAGGCGGCGCTTCAATCGGCAAGCCCGCAACTGCTCAGCAGGATCTCTTCGTAACCATCAGCTACAAGGTTAACGTATGGAAGCTGATTCCCGTTGTTGACGGCGAAGAAGGCACGGCAACAGACGTAGCATACGGTGCAACTCTTATTGAGCTTGCTCCCGCTGCCCAGACAGGTTACACATTCGACGGCTGGTATGCAGACGCTGATTGTGAGACAGAATTTGACTGGACTCAGACAATGCCCGACAAGGACGTATATGCTTACGGTACTCTTACCGCAATCACTTATACGTACTCATTCATTTCAAATGGCACAACTCAGACTGCAAGAGGCACAATCGGTGAAGCAATTATCGCTCCCACAGCAACTGAAAAGACCGGTCACTCATTCAAGAGATGGACTCCTTCAGTTCCCGCAACATTCGGTCCCGAAGCCGACCTTGTATTCAACGCTTTATACGATGTAAACAGCTACAAGCTTAACTACAAGGTTGACGATGCAGTTGTTAAGTCATACGACGTACCTTACGGTACTCTTAAGGCGGACATCGAAGCTTCCTACAAGCCCACAGATCCCACAAAGGTCGGTTACACATTCGACGGCTGGAACGGTATTCCCGACAGCATGGGTATTGAAGCGGTTGACGTAACAGCTTCATTCACAGCTGGTACGTTCGATGCAGTCTTCTATCAGAAGAAGGGCTCAACAGACGTAGCAGCTACTGTTTCCGACGTAACGTTCGGCACAACCTTCAAGGCGCCCGCTGCTCTTGAAGATACAGCACTTGAGAAGTTCGGCGGCTGGGTAGCAGCTGACGGTACCGTATACGAAGCAGGCGCAGATATCACCATGGATGCAGAAGGTCTCTCCTTCTATGCTAAGTGGGATCAGGATACAACAGCTTGCCACGTTGATACTGCAGCACGCGTATCCGAGGGTTACTATCAGAGAGGACCCGCTGATTATCAGATCGTTCTTAAGGAAGGCGTTTCCGCAAACGCAATTATCATTAAGTACACATCCGAATCAGGCCAGAACATCACAAATACCTTCACAAAGGCAAGCATTATCCTTGACAATGAAGAAGGTTACTCAATCACCAACATCGGCGGTGCAGGCGGAGCAGAAACATGGAACCTCAACCTTTCACTTGCTGAAGGCGATGCATATAAGATTTATGTAAACGGTAAGGTTGGCGACGCTGAATTCCAGGATGATGACGATACAGCATTCATCATGACAGTTGCTTACGATACCAAGTCTGAAGACGTAGTTGCAGAAGAATTCATTTCAGCAGCTCTCAGCGAGACATCAATCCTTCGCGGCAACGAGGCAACATGGACCGTTACAACAAGCACAGACGTTACATGGCTTGAATTTGTAGGCACGTATACATCAGAAGCAGGCGATACCAAGACTTCCACTACGTACTACAAGGCCTCCAACTACATGGATGCAGCAAGCGGCGTAACAGTAAGTGATTCCAACGGTGTAAGAACATGGGTAATTCCCATGAAGTTTACATACACCGTAAGCGATGCAAGAGTAAGCCAGACCTGGACAATCAGCTACAAGGTTAACGGCTCAAGCGTATTTGACAAGGGCGTTGACTATGCTACACCCGTAACCATAGCTCGTACAGCTCAGGCACTTGCTCCCGAAACAGCAGGTTATGAGAAGTTTGATATCATAAGCATCTCCGCGGATGCTTCCGAAGCAAAGATCGGCGATAAGGTTACGTTCACAATCATTACCACTGATGACGTTTCAAAGGTTCGTATCGGCTTCGCATACACTCTTGACGGTGCAGATAAGACCAAGACAGTAACATATCAGGAGACATCCTCCAACGTTACCAAGTTTGAAAAGAAAGACGGCCTTATCACCTGGACAATTTCCTATAAGGTTCCCACACAGGCAGAAAACGCACTCGGCGATATAGACTTCAACGCTGAATGCAGAGGCCTTGATTGGGGCAAGACCGTTTCCGAAACCATTACGATTTCTAAATAATCAGACGGTCCTTATAGCGTAAAAACAGCATAATTCCTGCCCCGGAGGGAAACCTCCGGGGCTTTCCTTTTTGTAAAAAATGAACGTCCGGGAGCCCTCAGACGAAAGAAAAAAGACGCCGTCCGAATAGCGATTATACCCGTTCAAAACCGATTTTTTCCTGATTTGCACCGCCCGAGGACGGTGCTTTTTTGCGATGGGCAGGCACTTTGCGTATTCGTGAAGGAATGACGGGAAAACGGAAAAATCAGACTGAAGCGGAGTGATTTTATGAAATCAGACGGTCGGAGCCGGATGCAATTCCGCGTTGCCGGTAAATAAGCAAAAATGAATAATATACAAAAACGAACACGCCGATATATAACGCAAATAGCATGCACAGACCGTTATATCACAACGGTTACGGCAATTGAACTGCACAGATTGTCAAAGCTTATCGGAATGTAAAAATGAATAATATACATGTTTTGAGCTGACCGGATTCGCACCGCTTCGGGGACGAAAATCCTTGTATTATCGGCGTTTCGTTCAACCGTTTCCGACGCTTCGAACGGCGGTAAAGAGTCGGAAAATATGCAAAAATCAGTCGGATTTTTCACCTTTCCACAACAGAACTCAATATATGGTATTCCGGCTGATTCCGGGTACTCAACATACGCGAAAATCTTGATATTTTCATTGATTTTCAGACCGAATGCAAAAAAATATCGGGAAATCCCGAAAAGTTTTTTACTTTACACCCTCAAAACAAGGGAGTAAAGGTGCATAAATCAAAAACCGGAATTTTGTTCAGTATATACAAGTAAAATTTTTATTAATATTTTTGTGCAGTATTTTAATATAAATATTTAATATTTTATTGACGAATCACTTATATATGATATAATTAAACCGTGTAATAGTGCCCATCTATTTACATGTTCAAATTCTTTATATAGGAGGGATTTCTTTGAGCAAAGTAAAGAAGATCGTCAGCGTTCTGCTCGCTGCGGTTATGGTTCTTTCCGCTTCTCCGCTTTCCTTTGCGTATCTTGACGGATATGTTGAAGGAACGGACTACGTCTATAACACGACGTCGAGCGTTACGAACCCCACTCAAATTTGGGCTGATACCTATGGCTTCTCTGAGATCATCAGAATAGCCGATGCAAACAACCATTGCCTTAACGGTAACACTATCGTCAGGGCAAACAAATCAGGCGTTGCCGAAGTTACACAGTCATTCGTTAACTTCGCACACGGCTGTGAAGCTCCTACCGATTACGTTTTGAGGATGGTAATCCACGGTATTACCAATCCTCAGGAAATCGACGACATCAACCTTTCCACATCAGGTATTTCCAACCTCGGTCAGTTAGTGGCTTCCAAGTCATACAGCGCATCCGAGGGCGGTATCGTAGTTACGTGGCCTTCAGGTCAGCTCATCGGTAAGACGACAAACGGTGAAGGAAATATCATCTGGAACATTACCTTTACCTATTCAGGCAAGCAATATACCACTCATGCATACTCCTATGCGAAGTATGTAGTAAGACCCAACGGTCTTCTTACCTACATTTACTGTAAACCCGCTATCGGCTCGATCAATGGCCGTACCTGTGTTCTTTCACAGCTTTACTGCGGTCAGTCTGTTCCCGGCTTTTACAGTGCAACTCCCAACAAGGGCAGCAAGTGCTATCTGAATAACAACACGGCTGCAAACTCCGGCGATGCTCTTTCCGGCTGCGGTAAGGACGATACCGGTAACGGTACCTACGCTGTCAAGAGCGATGCCGGCGGAATGATTGTCAGAAACTGGAATTTCACTTCAACAAACAGTGAAAAGGACTGCGGCTCATTCAGCCACGGACTTGACGGCGACAGAGTACAGACCTCTGTTTACATTGACAAGAGCTATGACCATCTCGGTACCGGCAGTCTTAGTTTTAATGGCAAGACCCTTACCAACGGTCTTAACATGAGACTCTGCTTCAAGCCCGGTGAATACAGTAAGTTCTGGTCCTTCGGACTTCAGAGTGTCGGCGTTTACGCTCGTAATCAGAGCAATCAGGACGCCTGCCTCAGCCAGAATTCGGTTACCTCTGCCGGCAGCACTACGGCAGGTACCTGGACCTGTAACGTTACGGGCAAGGTTGACCTCGTTAACGGTACCTATAACCCCGGCTCATATCTTAATGACCGTGCATCCGACGGTACGGGCGGTTTCGTTCAGGACTATGACGTTACCGATAACCCCAACTTTATCATGGTTCCCTTCGGCGGCTCGGGTGCTCTTACGGACGGTACAGTCTGGGAGCTTTACTACACGGTACAGAATAATATGAACGACCGTGAAAAGGCAAATCTTGAATCCGGCAGAAGAGCTAAGTTTACGGCGTGGATGAGCGTTAAATTCAACACCTATGATACTGCTCAGCTTCGTACGGTTCTCAATTCCATCAATGAAGGCGCCGGCGGAGCAATAACCGTAGGCGGCGTTACGTCCAATTTCGTAAAGGGCAAGTTCCCTCAGAGTTGGATGTATACAAGCGGCTGGTCAAGCTTTGAAACCGCACTCAACAACGCAAGAATGCTGATTGCAAGATTTGACGTTACACAGACTCAGATCACAAATGCAACAACAGCTCTTCTTACTGCTTATAATAATCTGGGCGGTTACGTTGAGAGCGGCACGTTCCAGGTCAAGCATTGCCTTAAGGATTCAGCCACAGAGCTTGTTCCCGCTCAGACCTTCTACAAGACGGGTGCATGGACCAGCACCGGCTCAACATCAGGCAATGATACTATCAAGAGCGGCGCTTCCTTTACGGTTAAGGCCCTCGTTGATAACAGCGGTAACTGCACACTCAAGGGCTACAAGGTTTCCGGTGTATCAACCGTTACCGGTACTGTTTCCTTCACCTCAACGGGTGCATCCCTCACGGATGAAAACAATACCAGTCTCGGCAACTGCGTGACCTTCTACTATGAGCCCGCAAACATCAACCTCAAGGTTCACACCGGCATTTACAGCACCGGCGATAACCCTCAGGAATATGTATACACCACGACAGCTGCAAACGGACTGAATCTTAACTCATCAAGTTCAAGCCCCAACTTTGCAACTATCAAGAATGCGATTGCCACAAATTACGCGGCAAACATTCCCGCTCATACCACATATGCAGGTATGTATGAAAGCGCTGCGTATTCAGGTTCACCCATAGACGGTATCAACGTTACGGGCGGAGCTTCAACATGGAATATGCCTAATTCCGAAAAGAATGTTTACATCAAGTGGAATGCAAATCCGGTTAAGCTCAAAGTCATTACCTCTTACGGCTCAACCGTAACAAATCTTGTCAGTGCCGTTACTCCTTCAATGGCGGCTCAGACATACCAGATGGGCAACGTAACCTTCAATGAACCTTCAACACCTCCCTCACAGTCGGGTTGGAGTTTCGTAAATTACTATACAGACAGCACTTATTCAACCCCCGTCACATGGCCCGTTACCGCTTCCTACAGCGGCTCACAGGCATACACCATCACAGACGGCGGTGACGGCTACGGATACGTTACCGTATATGCAAAATACGTTGACCGTTCCAACAAGATCATCTTTGATCCTCAGGGCGGTACAATAGCAGACGGCACACAGGTCGGTATATTCACCGTTAACAATAACGAGCTGAATTTCGCAGGTACGTCACTTCCCGCATCAATCGGTTATCCCACTCCCGTAAGAGAAGGCTATATCTTCACAGGTTGGGTACTTGATCTTGCCAACAAGACACCGGTTCAGGGCTGGACAGTTACGGACGGCACAAGTGAAACAGGCGTAAGCCCCGTTATGAACGGCGTTCACGGACAGAACGATACCACCGGTTTCGTATGCTATGCAACATGGAAGGCAGCTCCCATCCTTGTTACGTTCAAGCTGAACATTCCTTCAAGCGAAACGGCTGCCATCAACTCCACCAACATTCCCGGTACCGATTACTATTATCAGTACGGTGCCCAGGCAGATACACCTATCGACACGAGTCTGTTCCCCTCAGCTCCCAGAAGATACGGTTGGGAATTCAAGGGCTGGCAGTATCAGGGACTTTCACTCGGTGAAAAGTACGACACTGTTGATATGGAGCTCACTGCAAACTGGGAAAAAGCCGATAAGACGGCATTTGCAGAGCTTACCTCTTACGTAACTCTTGCAGGTGAAGATGAAATCGTTGACATTCAGCACGATGAAGCCAACGTTGACAATCCCACCGCTCAGAAGGGTGACGTTGTTAAGGTAAGACTCAGCGTAGCAGGTAACTTCTACGCCGGCTCATCCTCATACATCTTTGTTTACGATGCAGATTTCTTCCAGACAGTTTCCGGTGTTACCGCTTCCGTAAACGATAACAACGGCTATATTTCCGCAATCCATGCAGACGTTTCCGAAATCAACGGAGCGACCGTATATGCTGCATACGACGGTATGATGGATAAGACAGGCGGTAAGGTAATCGATCCCGGCACGGGAGCACAGATTACCAATCCTGCTTACATTCAGGTCACGATCGACCCCGACGTAACACAGATGACAAACGGCTATAAGACCGTTTCCTTCTCCGATCCTACTTACAGTATTGAGCTTGTTCTCAAGATCAAGAGCAACACGACAAAGCAGTCGGCATCCGTATGGATACCCGATGAGCTGGTAAGAACCGGCGATAACATCATGGGCGATACTTACATTGCTTATTCAGCAGCAGAGCTTTCACTTCAGTACGTAAAGACTGATGAAATCAAGTTTGATAAGGAACCCGTAAGTACGGTCAAGACTCAGCCCGATCCCAGACCCACCACGTCCATTACTCTTGCTCTTCCCAAGGATGCAAGCAACAACGTTCTCGGTCAGTTCGCTGACGGCAGAACGGCAGCCAAGACGTTCGTAGGTCCCGAAGAAACTGAAATTCTCAGCACCTTCACGACCGACTATGTAACATACAGTGAAACAGGCAGCGGTACCAACGTGGTCGGATTCCCCGAGCCCACACGTACCGGTTACCACATCAACGGTTGGAATAAGACTGCCGGCTCCGGCTCCGCCGCTACATGGGACAGCTACAGCTTCGCTAATGCCAATCAGAACGGCAACACCTATACGGTCAACTGGGAAGCTGATGCTCACACCCTTACCTTCTATAAGGATGATACCTGCAGTACTGTTGAATTTACAAAGGCAGTTGTATTTGATCAGGTAGGCGGAATTACGTTCACGACCGGTCAGCCTTCATACACATCAAGCCAGCGTACCTTTAAGGGATTCATTCCCAAGGGAATGGCTGCCACGGAAGAGAATATCGTTGACTGGGATACCTATCAGGTAACAGGCGATGCAGAATTCTATCCCTGGTATGTTGCTGCAGAGAAGAATCTCAAGATCAGACCCTTCTACTACACGACCGATGCAGAGACGGGCGAACCCGTGAAGAACTTCTTCACAACCAATACGTCAAACCAGGCCTTCACGATTTCTCATGCAGACCTTATGGCTCTTGACGTTCCTGTTGACGTAAGCTACGGTTATACGATTATCATCGCGGCAGACGCTGACATTCCCGCAGTATCAACGTGGCCCGAGTATACCTATTATCTCAAGGCATCCGATCTTGATGCGTTTATTGATGCCAACTCATCATTCACGTCGGCACTCAAAACGAACTATAACGTCAAGACCTCTGTTCTTCCCTTCACCCTGATAGTAGGTCAGGCGGCTACCACCTACGATATTGAAATGGAAGGTGCACCCGTAACCGTAACCTTCAAGGCAGGTTCCGTACAAATCAACGGCACGGCTACTCCCGTTGAATATAACGGTCCGTATGACGCAGTACTTGAAAACGGTCAGTACACATGGACCATTACAGGTAAGTACAATACGACTTATGATTTCCTTGCCGCTACCGCGGGCGTGGTTGAGCCCTTCGGTTATGTCAAGCAGACCGCAGCCGCTTATAACAACGGCTTCAGTAACGGTGCAAAGGCAGGCGTTTATCAGGTCGTTACCCATTCCGCAACGTGGGTAGGTGCCAATGTAAATACTCACTGGCTCTATAAAGATGGTACCGAAGCAAAGACACTGAGTGCTATGAGATTCAACTCAAACTACGCTGTCAAGACGAACGGTCCCACAACCGCAGTTATGGAAGCAGACAATCCGGGCTATACCTTCTCCGGCTGGGTTGTTGCAGATCCCACTACGCATCAGGCGGTAAACGATACACTGGTTACATCCTATAATGCGTCCGCTAATCCCACGACCAACGTCAAGAGAACGGTTGACGCGACTACCGGTGCTTCTACCTACGATATTTATTTCGTACCCCAGTACACGCCCAAATCATATAATGTAATATATAAGACATCTTATACAGATGTTGCCAATTCCGAAACTCAGTACGGTTCGGCAGGAACTGCAGCTTATAACTCAACAGTAACTGTAAACGGACCGGCAACAGCAGTTACCGGCTACACCTTCGACGGTTGGTACAATGAAAACACTTATGCAAATAAGACTTCAAAGGTTACCTCCTTCACAATGGGTGCAGAGGCAAAGACACTTTACGGCTATTACGTTCCCAATACCTATAAGGTAGACTTCTACAGCAGCGCAACAGAACTTTTTGAAGCTAAGGATAACACCTTTAACGCTGCTATCGTTGCTCCCGCAACAAATCCCACCAAAGCGGGTTACAGATTCATAGGCTGGGCAGCAACGGCAAATGCAACCTCTGCTGATGTAATCACAAGCTACGGTAAGCTTTCAACAGCAGGCGACCACGCAGTCAAGTTCTACGCAGTATGGGAAATAAACGACGTAGACTACTACGTTGACTACTATTATGAAGATGTTGCAACCGGAAATTATGTGAAAGAAGATGCCCTTACTCTTACCTACACGGGCACTGTGGGACAGAGTTATTCAGTAAGTGAAGAAGACAAGACGAAGAACGACAGAACCGGTTACACTCTTTCAACAGCAGACAGCGTCCTTACGGCAACAGTTCCCGCAACGGGCGAACTCAGATTTGCAGTTAAGTACAAGCTTAACGTCTGGACACTTATCAAGGATATAGACGGTGCAGTTGCTCCTGTTGCCGAGTATAAGTACGGCGCAACAATCGCACCTGTTGATGCAGCTTCAAAGGTCGGTTACAGATTCGACGGTTGGAACAATATGCCCGCTGATGGCAAGATGCCCAACACCAACGTTGTAATCACGGCAGCATTCACAATTGAACAGTACACGGTCAAGTTCGACAAGAACTATCCCGACTGCACAAATGATATCGCAGATATCACCGCAACCTACAATGATACCGTTACAATGCCTACTTCCACAAGAGAGGGTTACCAGTTTGACGGTTGGTTCACGGCAGCAGAAGGCGGAACGCAGTACACAAGTGACACGGTATTTACCGATCTCGGCGACTACGGTGCAGAGCTTCAGCTCTATGCTCACTGGACAATTCTCAATAACAAGATTATCTTCCACAACACCGGCGATTCAACAATCGCTCCCGTATATCATAACTTCGGTGACGTAGTTGACGATGTTCCCACACCCACCAAGGTAGGTTATACGTTCGGCGGCTGGTATCTTGACGAGGCATGCTCCGGCTCGGCTTATGTATTTACTACAATGCCCGAGAATGACCTTGACGTTTACGGTAAGTGGACTATCGAAACCTATACCGTATCCTTTGATAAGAACTACACGGGTGCCGTAAACGATATCGCAAATGCAACGGCAACCTTCGGCTCAACTATCACAATGCCCACCGTTTCCAGAGAGGGTTACGACTTCCTCGGTTGGTTTGATACCGATGCAGCAGAAGGCGGCGTTCAGTATACGGATGCCAAGGTATTTGAAGACCTCGGCGTTGCAGGCACAGAGCTTAAGCTTTATGCAAGATGGGATATCAACGAGTACACGATTTCGTTCTACGTAAACGGCGGTTCCGCGGTATCGGATATTACCGAGGATTACGGCACTGCGATTACGGCTCCCACGGCTCCCACCAAGACAGGTTATACCTTCGGCGGCTGGTATGAGGATCCTGAATTCGGCGGCTCGGCTTACGCATTCACAACGATGCCCGCAGAAAACATTGACCTTTATGCTAAGTGGAATGTTAACTCCTACACGATCTCCTTCGAGGAGAACGGCGGCTCGGCAGTTTCCGACATTACCAAGGATTACGGCGTTGCCGTAACCGCTCCCACAGCACCTACCAAGGCAGGTTATGACTTCGGCGGCTGGTTCGAAGACGAGAATTGCGAAGGCACTGCTTACGTATTCACAACGATGCCCGCAGAGAGCTTCACACTCTATGCAAAGTGGAATATCCACACCTACACCGTTGACTTCAATATGAACGGCGGTACTCCTCAGGTAACAAGCAAGACCGCTCAGTTCAACGAAACAATCACTCTTCCCGCTGCAGGCACCGACTTCACAAGGGCCGGTTACGAATTCGGCGGTTGGTTTGATAACGCCGGCTGCACAGGCGACAGCGTAGGCACAGCAAGCTACACGTTACCTGCTCAGACCGCAAACGGCGACAGCATCACCCTTTATGCTAAGTGGATAATCAAGGAAAACACAATTTCCTTCAACTCCAACGGCGGTAATGCGGTTACATCAATCACTCAGGAATATAACAGTACAGTAACAGCTCCCACAGCACCTGAAAAGGCAGGTTATGACTTCGACGGCTGGTATGATAATGAGAATCTTTCCGGTTCCAGATACATATTCACGACTATGCCCGCAGAGAGCATCACCCTCTATGCAAAGTGGAAAGAGCACGAATACACGGTTGTTTACTTACAGCCCGATGATTATGTAACATACGAAACAGAGTATGCTGCAGACATCACTTACAATAACAAAGACGCATTCTCAATAGATTACGTCGATTACAACAGCAATATGACCGTTCCCGAAGGCCAGCCCGTTATAGCTTACTATGACTTTATGGGTTGGGTTGACAGTCTGGGTGTAGTAATAACAAACGACTCCACGATGCCCGCAGCATCACAGGACGGCGCTTACTACGTATATCCCAGCTATCAGAAGATTGAAGTCACAATCGGTGAGGTTGTTGACGACAATGCCGAAATCGCTGAGAACGACGTTCCTCCTGTAGACGGTTATATTTACAACGCAGGTAACCAGAAGACAAAGGCCCAGATCAAGGCAATGTTCCAGCCCACAGGTTACAGTGACATAGTAGTTACTCCTCTCAAGGGTAAGTATTGCGGCACAGGTACCAAGGTTGAAATCGTTGACCTTTCAAAGGCAGCCAATGAAGAAGGTTACGTTGTTGAAACTTACTACATGATCGTATGCGGCGACGTTACGGGTGACGCAATCAGCAGATCCAACGACCTTGAAATCGTTGAAGAAATGCTCGCACTCAGTGAATCCGCAAGAGATTGGTACGTAAAGGATACAGTTGAAGACGCAGAAGAACTCCGCGCCTGCTTCACACTTGCAGCAGACGTTAACGGCGACGGTATCTTCAACAACGACGATGCAGCTGATATTGAGCTCTTCGTATACGGTTTGAAGGAATATGACTTCAACGGCGAAGACAGGAAATATATCACTATCTATAAGGTATAAGTAAACACAGTGAATTATCTCCGGGGGCGGTAACCCCGCTCCCCGGATTGCCACAGCAAAATTTATACAGGAGGGAAAGATGCAGATGACTAATACTAAAAAAGTCGTTGCAATATTACTTGCGCTTCTGATGGCATTCAGTTCAACGGCTGTCCTTGGTTCTGCAGTTGATTTCGACGATGACGACGAATTGATTGTAAATACCACAGACGATAAGCCCGCCTCGGTTTCTTTGGCAACAAAGTTTTATACTTCAGACGGAACTGAAATTGCGGATGAAGGCACAGTTACTCCCGGTCAAAGTGTAAAAGCAAGAATATTCATGGGTACGAACTTCTATTCGACCGGTACTCAGCTTATTCTTTACTATGACCGCGACTTCTTTGAGGCAAACGGTTATACAACAGCCATCATTAACGGCAAGACCATTAAGACGGGTAATGCAGCCGTAAACGCTTCAAACAGCGCCGCAAACGGCAACGGTCTTTCGGTTGAACTCAAGTTTGACTGCCAGATGGAGACAAACGAAGAGGGCACAATCGTTGCTATAATAAAGACAGATGACAGAACCCCGACATTTTGCTACGATGCTTCAAGTTATCTCTTTGAGATTAACCTGAAGGTAAAGGATACTGCAGGCGAAGGCGACGGCATCGGTTCCGTTTACGCCAAGGCAGCAGACCTTGCTACAGAAGCAAATATGGACGGATATATCAACGTTCCTTACGGCGAATCCACAGATGATAAATATGCAGTAGTAGATGCTTACTACTTAACCGAAACTCCCGCATTTACAAATAACAGTGTAACTGTAAAGAATACAGTCACATTTGATCCCAATCATGACGGTATCGCAGCCACACAGGTTGGAGGTATCATCGGTCAGACATACAGCGTTCCTTCAGTTTCCAGAGAGGGCTATACCTTCAAGGGCTGGGTAGGTACCGAAAACAACATTGCAGCTGATGCAACGACTTTCACGATGCCTACAACAAAGAACGAGGTATATACCGCAAACTGGGGACAGAACGTAACCATTACACTTGATCCCAACAGCGGCAAGTGGGCAGACGATTCAACAACAGCCAAGACCGAAGAGGTTGAAGGCGGCGTTGAATGGGCAAATAAGCCCGCAAATCCCACCAAAGAGGGATATAAGTTCATGGGTTGGACAGGCGAAGGCGTTGTTAACGGCGCTCTTCCCGTAAACTACCCCGCAGCAACCGAAGAAACAACGGAATACACCTATACCGCACAGTGGAAGAAGCTTATTAAAGTTACAATCGATGCCAATGGCGGTACATGGTCAGATAATACAACGACAGCAAAGGTTTATCAGGAAGATGATCCCGACGTAGCTGTTATCGTTGGCGGTCAGCCCTGGGATACGAACTTCGTTCCCACTTATGATATTCCCGAATACACCTATGCCGCATCAGGCGTTTCATATCCCGGTTACGCTCTTATGGGCTGGCAGGTTGACGGCGGAGAAATCGTACAGAGCTTCCCCGAAACCTTCCCCGAGGATGACGTTACTTATACGGCAGTATGGAATGCACGTGACGTCAAGATTTATTACTTCGTTGATGCTCAGGCAGTAAATGCGGCAGCAGTCAACACCGCAAAGACAGGCGCAAATGCGGCACGCGTAGTAGTTGATACCGTTCCCTTCGGCTCAACATACGCCATCAGAGATTATTCTGTTGACGGCGGCGACGTAGCGGTATGGGTAACTCCCGATAACGCTTCCTATGCACCCGAGGCGGAAATCACGATCAACACCTCGGTTGTATCCGTTGATTCTAACGGCAAGCCCGGCAACGTCGTTCTTATCGCTTCCAAGGCACAGATTGAAGAAGCCGGTGAGCATACTGCTACCTTCTATACCGATGGCGGTAAATGGAGCGATAATGAATCAACAAGTGAAAAGACGGCAGTCTTTGCAGAGGGTGTAACAATTACGGCTCCCGAAGCAACCGTTTCCAAGCTCGGCTACACCTTTAAGGGTTGGGATCCCGAGCTCGGTACAATGGGTATGGCTGACGTAGATTTCACAGCTTCATGGGAAGCAATCGAATACGCCATCACCTATGATATGAACGGAGGCGGCGAATCCGAAACAGTTTACGTTGCATACGATTCAGACAGTTTTGAAGAGCCCGCAGCAGACAGAGACGGCTATGATTTCGATGGCTGGTATCTTGACGATGAATGCACGACAGCTCTTACAGACTGGTCACAGATTGCAGAGAACGCAACAGGCAATGCAATCACGGTTTATGCTAAGTGGACTGCAAACGAAGCAACACTTACTTTTGATCCCGATAACGGTGATGAAACATACGACATAGTTCGTAATTATGACGAGTTGATTCTCGGTAACGACGTTACTGCTCCCACCAAGACAGGTTACTACTTCCTGTACTGGGCAGACGAAGACGGCAAAGAGATTACCGCAACAAGCACCGTAACCGGCGACGCAACATACACCGCAGTTTATGCCGGCAGAACAGTTACCATTAACTACTATGTTGACGATGAATTCTATGAGCAGGTTGTTACCGCTTACGGCGATACAATCAAGGTTCTTGAATACGATAACAACATAATCAAGGTAGTTACCTGGGAAACAGCAGACGGTGAGCATACACTTACTGCCGGTGCGGATTATGTAGTTGATATCAATGCGAGAAACGTTAATGTTTATGCAAAGACCACGGCTACATCTGACGATGAAATTACCCACTCTGCTACGTTTAAGCTTGGTGCAAATACCGCAACGTGGGCAGATGAATCAACAGACGATATTATCAACGATTATCATGTTGGTGAGGCAATCGTTGCTCCCGAAGCTCCCGTCAGAACCGGTTATACTTTTGCCGGTTATGATACGGAGCCCGGCACAATGGGTGAGGCAGACGTTGTCTTCACAGCACAGTGGCAGCCCGTTATGAAGCAGGTTACCTTCAAGTACAGACTCATCAGCAACGAGGTTGTTAAGGGTGAGGATACTATTGAAGTTGTTCCCGCAGAGTACGACAGCTACATTGAAATCCCCGCACTTCCCGATATCGACACCTACGATTACACAGAAACATGGGTAATCGGTGAGACCGAATATACAGAGGAAGAGCTTGCACAGGTTAAGGTTACGGATGACGTAACAGTCTATGCAATCTATATTCAGGGCGCATTCACGGTAAGCTTCTATTCCTACGGTGATGCTACTCCCACAACAGGTGACTGCGACGTGCTTGTTGAGGATAAGCTTATCCTTGCAGGTGGCGAGCTTGAAACCGCAACAGCACCCACTTACGAATACTTTACATTTGCCGGATGGTTTGATTCGGAAGATAACGAGTGGGAAGCCGGCGACGAAGTTACGGCAAGCATGAGTCTTTATGCTAAGTACGACAGAGTAGCCGTTAAGCTTGTTCCCGCTGCAGCAACCAGCACGGCAATGATTGAAAGAGACGGCGTTGTTGAAACATATAACACCTTCTCGGAAGGCGCTAAGACACCTTACGGTGTAACATCAATAATTACACCTAACGCTGAAAGTTATACAGCACCCGAAGATTACGAATCCTGGTTTGTATACGGACTTGCATCAGGTCTTAAAGTAAGTGCACTTGCAGATTACGTTGACGTTGCAGGTAATGGCTCATATAAGGTATACAGTACCGCAGGTGCGGAACTTGCAGGTACAGCTAACCTCGGTACAGGTGCAGTAATCAAGGTAACAGATAACGAAACCAATACTGTTGTCGAAGAATTTTATGTAGTAATCTTCGGCGACCTTGACGGAGATGCTTCTATCTCAGTAAACGACGTTACTGCAGCAAGAAAAGAACTTGCTTCCAGAAGCTGGACGGCTGAAGGAACAAGAGTTGAATATCTTATCAAAGCAGCAAACGTTGACCTTGATAATTCAATTTCCGTTAACGATGTAAGTTTCATCAGATCTGTTATGGCACGTACAAAGGCCGTTGACCCAATAAATGGTTATGTTTCTTAATTTTATAACTGCCTCGGGAAACCGAGGCAGTGAATGAAAACTTTCAGCAAGGAGGAAAAATATGAAAACACTTAAACGTTCGGTTTCAGTATTTCTTGCTGCCCTGATGATTCTCAGCAGTATGTCTGCTTTTGCTACACTTAATGATGGCAAAAAGAGAACATTGACTTCACAGGTTCGTTTTTACAGACTTGTTGATGCGAGCAATGATATTTGGGAAGAAACTACAAGAGTAGCTCCCGGCGATCAAGTTCAGGCAAGGATAGTCCTTGAAACAGACTTTGTCACAGGTTCACATGAATTGCTTTATTTCTATGATAAGAGTATTTTTGATGTTACATCATCAAACTCACTTGAGTCATATACCACCCGTAACGGTGACTTGAACTGGATTGGAGACGGTACGATTTTCGATCCTATCAACAAGATAAACGCAACGATAAACACTGGTTATCTTGAATCAAGCGACCTTAGTAAATACGGAGTTCTTGATGTTCAGGAGACATCAGGTACAGAGAGCATGCTCAATGGCTCACAGGAACTTTATGTCATTAATTTTAAGGTAAAAGATACAGCTACCATCGGAGCTGTCGGTACAATGTTCATACCTCCCGAAACAAGACGTCAGATGGAATCGGTTAAGCCGAATTTTGATGATTTCTACACATATATGTGGAGAATAAATGACGATACTCAGGGAAATCCCGAGGCGTGGACAGAGGATTTTGAACTGTATAATCTTTCTTCTGTAAATACAGAGACAATAGCTAAGGCACAGGGCTTTACCGATGCCGAGATAGCGGCAAACACACAAATTACATATAGCTCGGATAAAACAGTAACTTCATCTTTCGTTAAAGTAACCGGAACACAGGAAGTTACCTGGAAAATAACAGGTGATGATGACTACAGTAATGTAACTAATGTTCCCTTTGGTGATTCATTTACCGATAACACTCCCAATATGTCAACATATACTGCTCCTGTCGGATATGAATTTGCTGGTTGGAATAAAAATTCAAGCGGAAAAGTAGTTGACGGTAAAGGCAATACAAGTGTACAGGCCGGAGCTAACGCACCCGAAGGTACAAACGTTGTTACCGGTAGTCTTGCTAAGAGAGAAGTAACCGTATATTTCTTCCCGCCTTATGCTCTTGAGTGGGTAGATTCAAATGAGGATTATGATAACTCGGGTGTTATTTGGTCCGGTTATGATGAAGGAAACATAACCAGAGCAAAGGCAAGAAAAGAGTATGAGGCAGATCCTGTTTTATACGGTGAAGCTGTATCAATAGATCCCGATTATGGTACAATTATTCCTGATGATGACGAGGCCCAGTACTTCAAGGGTTGGACTGCAGTTGAAGACTATGAGGAAGAATACTCCCCGTCAGATGATGATGTTATCGTTGACCTTTCTTCAGTAACACAGGAAAACTTCAATGACATGATACAGGAAGAAGATGGCGACCTTGTTGTTTATCTTGTTCCCGTAATCGTGGACATACCCGCGGAAAAATATACCGTAACCTTCAATGCAACCAAGAAGCCTGACAATACTGTAGCTACAGCGGAAGATATCATAAACGATGTTGTTGAGAATAGTCAGATCAAAGCTTCAGATGCTCCCTCAGTTCCCGCAGTAACCGGCTATTCCTTCAACTGGTATTCAGATGAAGACTGCACGACTCCCGTCAGCTTCCCCGTAACAATTAACGACAATACTCAGTTCTGGGGCAAATACACCCCCAACACCTATACATTATATCAGGTAGTTGACGGTGGTGAAGCCGAAGAGGTAGCAGATTACGCTTACGGTGAAACAATCGAGACAGTAGCAGCTTTAACAAAGACCGGCTACACATTCTCAGGTTGGAAGACCGATGATACACTTGCAACCGCTTACACCTTCGGCGGTGCGATGCCCGCAAGTGACGTAACGATTTACGGTGCATTTACAATCAACAATTACACAGCATACTATATGGACGGTACTACACAGTATGACAGCGAGACTGTAACATACGGTGACGAAATTACCGTTCCCGAAACCAATCCTACCAAGGCAGGCGCAACCTTCACCGGCTGGAAGGAAGAGACAGATAACAAGGCACCCGCTGATTATAAAGACGGTATGCCCGCAAATGATCTTACCTTCATAGCTCAGTACGCTGATGACATTAAGTTCACATTTGATCCCAACGGCGGTGTATGGACTGACGAGTCAACAACGGCAAAAGAAATATTCGTTGCCTATAACAAGACTCTTGAGGATGCAATTGCAGAACTCGATGACGAGCCCACAAAGACCGGCGCTGAATTCAACGGTTGGGTAGAAGAAAACGGCAAATACGTAGCCGATTGGGAACTCACTGAGTACACGTTAACGTTCCATACGGACGCAGACGAAGAAGATACTCCTTACGAAGTATACGACGAGATGTACTATGGCGACGATATGTCATATCCCGATGATCCCGAAAAGACCGGCTATACGTTCATCGGCTGGTTCACGGAAGAAGACG
>JAZLLW010000001.1:0-12090 GCA_045598305.1 Acutalibacteraceae bacterium | reverse complement strand
CACACAGGCATATTATAATTCAGGCGGATGGCGTGCAACCTGGGCAGGCGAAGGCGGCGGTGTTCTGCTTAATCAGTGCCCCCATAACCTTGACCTGTGGCAGTGGATCTGCGGTATGCCTTCAAAAATCAAGGCAGTATGCCACGAGGGTAAATGGCATGATATCGAGGTTGAGGACGACGTTACGATTTATGCCGAATATCCCAACGGCGCAACGGGTACGTTCATCACCACTACGGGAGACTGCCCCGGTACGAACCGTCTTGAAATCACTATGGACGGCGGTAAAATCATAGTTGACGACAGCGAGACAATCCGTCTTTACAGACTTGAAAGACGCGTCAGCGACCACCTCAAAAATGCAGAAGAGGGCTTCGGTAAGATAAAGGGCGAGTGGGAAGACGTTGAAACAGACGGTGTCAACAGACAGCATCCCGAGGTCGTCAGCAAGTTTGCAGCTGCAATTCTCAGAGGCGAGCCCCTTGTTGCAAGAGGTGAGGAAGGCATCAACGGCCTTTCAATTTCCAATGCAGCTCATCTTTCCTCCTGGACCGGCAAGGAAGTAACCATTCCCGTTGACGAGGATGTTTATTTCGCAGAGCTTCAGAAGAAGATAGCGGCAGGCAATGCAGAAAAAGAAAATGTAACGGCAAAGGTCCAGGGAGATATGTCGTCTACGTATTGATTGACGGAGAAGGATATGAAAGTAGCAGTAGTCGGGTGTGGAAACATATCCCGCAATCATTTCAGTGCACTTAAAGATATTGAAGACGTGCAGATAGTCGCCGCGGTGGATATCAGACCCGAAAGAGCCGATATGAAGGCGGAGCAGTACGGTGCAAGGGCTTACTATGACCTTGATGAAATGCTTATAAACGAGCATCCCGACTGTGTTCACATTGCCACTCCCCACTATCTTCACACTCCGATGGCCATCAGAGTAATGGAAAGCGGAGCAGACGCTTTTATTGAGAAGCCCTGCTCCGTATCGGTAAGCGAAGCGCAGGCACTTGCGGATGCCCGGAAGAGAACGGGCAGGCAGGTGGGTGTTTGCTTCCAGAACAGATATAACGACAGCACCGCCGCCGCGAAGGAAATCGTTGACGGCGGCAGTCTGGGAAAGCTTCTGGGTGTACGTGCCTTCGTTACCTGGTCAAGAGGAGAGGATTATTACTCCGATGACTGGCACGGCAAGGCGGATAAGGAATGCGGAGGAGTGCTGATAAATCAGGCAATTCACACGATAGACCTTATGCAGTATCTTGCCGGTGGCTGTAAAGCCCTCACCGCACACGTTTCCAACGACCACCTCAGGGGAATAATCGAGGTTGAGGATAACGCCTCTGTCATAATGGAGCTTTCGGGCGGAGTGAAGGGCGTTCTTTATGCTACCACAGCATACGCCGTGAATTCCGACGTTATGATTGAACTCACGCTTGAAAAGGGCAATCTCCGTATTGAGGGAGAGAGCTTGTATCAGCTGAATGAAGACGGTGTTTACGAGTATATCTGCGGTAATTCCGAAGAGGATTACGTAGGCAAAAATTACTGGGGACACGGTCACAAGGCGATTATAAGAGATTTCTATGACTGTATCAAAACAGGCAGAAAATTTGAAATTGATGCCGTTGAAGGCGGCAAGGCGGCAAGAATCGTTGCCTCCTGCTATGAGTCCTCGGCAAAGAATGAAAGAATTGAGGTAACAGAAAATGACTCATGAAAACTTAAGAAACAGAGTAGCGGTTATTACTGGCGGCGGCGGAGTTCTCTGCAGCGGATTTGCAAAGGACCTTGCAAAGCTCGGCGTAAAAGTTGCGGTTCTTGATTTGAGACAGGAAGCAGCACAGCTTGTTGCAGATGAAATTACGGCTGACGGCGGCGTTGCCATTGCCGTGGGATGTAACGTTCTTGAACCCGAAAGTCTTGAAGCCGCAAGAAGCGAAATCAATTCAAAACTCGGTAAGTGCGATATCCTCATCAACGGTGCAGGCGGAAATAATCCCAAGGGTACCACTACGAAGGATATCTTTGAGGACGGCGACCTTGACAACAAGGTTGAGGGCGTAAAGACCTTCTTTGACCTTGACGCAAGCGGAATCCAGTTTGTATTCAATCTCAATATTCTGGGCACTCTCCTTACGACCCAGTGTTTTGCAAAGGATATGATAGGCAGAGAGAACGTCAGTATTCTCAACATTTCCTCAATGAATGCTTTCTGTCCTCTTACCAGAATCCCCGCATATTCGGCAGCTAAGGCAGGCGTTTCCAACTTCACACAGTGGCTTGCAGTTCATTTTGCCGAGGCGGGAATCAGAGTAAATGCCATTGCTCCCGGTTTCTTTGCCACAAATCAGAATCACGCCCTTCTCTTCAATGAGGACGGCTCACTTACCGCAAGAAGCGAAAAAATCATTTCCCATACTCCCATGAGAAGATTCGGCACTCCCGAGGATCTCAGCGGTGCTCTTGCGTTCTTCTGTGACGAAACCTATTCCGGCTTCATTACAGGCGTAATTCTTCCCATTGACGGCGGCTTTAATGCTTATTCAGGTGTCTGAATCTGGAAGGAAGTAAAAAATGAAAAAGAATTTATCTGTTATTACGGCGATAATCCTTATTCTCGGTATGCTCCTCTGCCCCGTATCCGCTTTTGCGGAGGGCAACGATACTCCCTTCAGAATTTCCGTATCAATGAACGGCGATGCCTCAACAACAAGAGGTTTTTGCTGGTACACAAGAGAGAATACGGATTCTCTTATTGAGATTGAAGGCGGAAATGCTTCTCAGCCGGAAATCGTATATGATGACGTTTTTGAGTGGGAAGGCAATTACTGCCACAAGGCCCTTGTAACCGGTCTTGAGCCCGGTACGGTTTATACCTATACCGTAGGCAGTAAGGACGTAAGAAGCGAAGCGGGCACTTTCGTTACCGATAACGGTGACACCAGCTTCACGTTTATCGCAATAGCAGACGTTCAGGCATCGTCGGCAGAGAATTTTGAAAAGGGTGCGGATACCCTCAGAGCAGGTCTCGGAATGTTCCCCGATGCCGAGTTTTACATAAACTGCGGTGACTTCACCAACGACTCGACAAACGAGGAGTGGGATTATTACGCAGACAGCTTTGATTCAATCAATCAGACCACGACCATAGCTCCCGTTGCGGGCAACCACGACGGTTTGGGCGTGTGGAACTGGTTCAATAATCTCTTTAATCTGGACGTGAGCGAAGCCGTACAGACGCTTAACGGTGTCAATTATTCCTTTGACTACGGCAATGCACATATCGCCGTAATAAATACGAACGATATGCTTTCCACTTCTCTATCACAGCTTGACTGGCTGAAGAAGGATATGAATTCCTCCGATAAGGACTGGAAAATCGTCTGTATGCACAAGGCACCCTATACGCTCGGTAAGGACGGAAAGTGGCCCGATGCCCTCTATCTTCAGGAATCCCTTGCAGTCGTACTTGATTCCTGCGACGTTGACCTTGCTCTTTGCGGTCACGACCATCAGTACGTGCGTACGAAGCCCCTTACAAACGGTAAGCCCGCAGAGGACGGCGTAACCTACGTTCTTGCAGGTACTGCCGGCTCAAAGAGATATGAAGTCCGTGAATTTATGGCGGGTAAGTTCCTTGATAACGATAATATTGCCGCTCTTACCATCCAGAGGGATGGCTACGGCAACTACTGGGACGGCGAAAACTGGGAAAATACAAAGGAAGAAAATGTCGGCGGCTGTTTTAATTATGTCAGCATTGAGGGCGGCACTCTCACCTTCAATTCGTATATTCTTTCAGATGAGCTTACAGACGATAACGTCGACAGACTGATTACCAATATTGATTCCTTCACTCTTACCAAGGAAACGGGTAAGGGAAAGGCAACCTATACCGGCGATAATACACCGTCTGACGTTCTGTACGTCTTAGGCGCAGTTCCGAGTTTTATTTCCCTTGCAATTTATACCATTACGAATTGGCTTCCCCGATTTTTGTGGATTGTTCCCAAAATGATAGTTGCTCTTATCAACGGAGCATCATTCTGATAACCGGAGTTGAATAAAATGAAAAAAACATTAAGTATAATACTTGCGTTAACACTTGTATTCAGTTTTTCCCTTTCTTCCTTTGCGGTAACGGAACAGAACTGGGATACCTACTGGGAGACCGAAGAGGCGCAGGCGGGTGTTACCATGTTCCCCGGCTCTGACGAGACGGGAAGAAATTTCAGCTGGTACAGTGAAAAAGACAGTAAATCAGAGGTCGTAATTACCGACGTTGAGGCCGGAACGGAAAAAACTTTTTCGGGTACGGCCGTAAAGACCTATTCGGGCGACTATGCCAATAAGGTCAGCGTTACGGGACTTGAAAAGGGTAAGACCTATACCTATCAGTGCATTTCCGAGGGCTATACCTCCGATGAATACACCTTTACCACCTCCGAGGGAAGCGATTTCTCGGCAATGTATGTAACCGACGTTCACGTTTCTTACAGCGATGAGGATGAAAACTGCCTCAAAAATAATGCGGAGCTTTTCGGTAAGGTTATAGACCAGGCAGAAGGAAAGCAGGAAATAGACCTGCTCCTTTCCGCAGGAGACCAGGCAAGCGCCGGACTTGAATGCGAATACAAGGGCTTCACCGCCTCCCCCGCAATCAGGACCATGACGGTTGCCACTGCTCTGGGCAATCACGACCGTAAGGGCGTTGATTACAAAACCTTCAAGAATATGCCCAATGAACAGACCAAGGGTATCAATACCACCTACAATACGGGTGACTACTGGTTCGTAAAGGGCGACGTTCTTTTCCTTGTACTTGAGTCAAACAACGGTTCCGGTATTGATCACCATAATTTCCTTAAATCCGCAATCAATGCCAACAAGGATGTCAAATGGCGTGTAGCCGTTATGCATCATGACCTTTACAGCGGACGTATCATTCACAGAGAAAGTGAAAACGAGCTGCTCAGACTTATCTGGGGTCCCATGCAGAGCGAATTTGATATTGACCTCGTGCTGACCGGTCACAGCCATTACTACACCGTTTCCGACGTGCTTTATAACGGCAAAATCAAGCAGGAAACGGGAGCAAACGCCGTACTGAATAATCCCGAAGGAACTGTCTATATGGTTTCCGGCTCAATCAACAGACCGAGAAACGACAAGAGCGACGACCTGGGATTAAACGAAACTGTCGGCTATTATTACGAGCAGCAGGAAGAGCAGGTGCTTTATAATATTATTGATTTCAGCGAAGACTCAATTAAGGTAAGCTCATATTCATACGATACGGGCGAGGTATTCAATACACTTACGATTACAAAGGACAGTCAGCAGGGCGGCCATCCTCAGAAGCTTCCTCTGTTCTATTCCTTTATCGTGAATTTCCTGGGCACCGTGTATCAGTTCTTCAACAATATCAGCGTTTATACCCGTCTTAAAGACGACGGAATTGATGTTAATTTCTTTGAAATAGTATTCAACCGCAAATGAAAATAAAATATAACATTAAGAAAGGAGTACCTATGTTCGTTATATCTCACAGAGGTGCAAACAGATTTGCACCGCAGAATACGTTAGCCGCGTTTATCAAGGCGGCACAGCTCGGCGCAGACGGTGTTGAAACAGACGTACGTGTCACAAGGGATGGGCACATGGTACTCTGTCACAACGAAACGGTAAACGGTACCTCCGACGGTAAAGGTAAGATAAAGGACCAGTACCTGGGCGAGCTTTTCAACTATGATTTCGGCTCATGGTTCGGAGGAAAATTTGAAAATACCGTTATACCCACGATAGATGATTTCCTCGGGGTAATGAAGAATAATCCCGTTGATATTCTTGACATTGAAATGAAACCCAACAATAACGAAAACGATTTTGTTGAGCGTGTAATAGAAAAGGTCAGAGAATACGGGATGATTGAAAAACTGCTTGTTTCAAGCTTTGATGAGGGAATACTCAGAAGGGTGAAGGAAATAGATTCATCCATCAAAACGGGTTATCTTTATCCCAATACCGTCAATTGGGCGGTCACCAAGATTTTTGACCCCGTAAAAAAGGCAAAGGAGCAGGGCTTTGATTTCCTGCTTCCTCATACCTCCTATGCTTCAAAAAAGCTTATTGAAAAGGCCCATGAGCAGGGCGTAAAGGTCGCCTGCTGGACTGTCAATAAGCTTGAAACCCTGGATAAATTATACAGCTGGGGTGCTGACGGAGTAATAACGGATTACCCCGATATAATGAAAAATAAACTGGAATCATACTAAAGTAAAAATGAGGATGCATCCGATGCATCCTCATTTTATTTGTGTCTGATTTACTGTGCTGCCGTTTCCTTGATTACTTCCAGGGAGGTAACGTAGACGATTTCGGAAGAATTCAAGCCCTTGTCCGTGAACTTGGTGCTTGTGTTCCATTTTACTATGTCACCCATCTGAGGCTCGGCTGAAACATCAACAAGGTATCCCGTAATCTTTACGTGGTCACCGATCCTGAGCTTTTTAATCTGAGACGTAACGGAGTCAGACTGACCGATCAGGTGATTCAGCGAAGAGTGTCTGATTATTTCGGTTTCCTTAAAGCTTGTGGTAGAGCTGTAAGAATAAGCTCTGTCGGTAATTGCCCATGCGAAATCGGTTTCACCGTTGTTTTCGGCAATGCTTCCCCAGGCAAGGATAACGTCTACGGGAGCGATTCCGTTTTTAATTCCCGCCTCGTTGTATTTTTTGGCTCCGACTACAAGGGCATCGGTCTTGAATCCCTTTTTATAATTGAACGTAACTTCATATCCCGTTACGTCGCGCTGACTGCTGCCGGTTCCTTTGCTCAGTGAAGGACCGGGAAGGCCTGCGACGGAAATCTGCTTGACGGCAAAGAACTGGGTGTAAGCAAAATATGCAACGGCAATAACAAGAAGTACGCCGAGGATTGCTCCGAAAGCACCGCTTCCTCTGGTTGACTTAATAAGTCCGAATCTTTTTTTCATATTGATTCCTCCCTTTCAACTATTATGATATACCATTTAACCGCCGAAATTGTGAATAAATCAATAACTTTTCAAATTAAATAATGGTCAATAATGTGATTGTGTGTGAATAATGCCCGTTTTTTTTTTACATTTTTTCGTCAATGGGTATTGTTGCAAAAGCGTTTAGGTCAAGTGACGCCGTGTTGCCGCTTACATATTCATAGTATGCCTGCGCGCCGACCATCGCACCGTTATCGCCGCATAAATCAAGGCGCGGCATATACAGCTTATATCCGTTTCGTTCGCAGCGTTCAGCCATTTTTGCCCTGAGACGTGAATTGGCAGATACACCTCCCGCAAGGGCAATTTTCGTAAATCCGAATTCCTCCGCCGCATCCATCGTTTTATCTGTCAGTATTTCCGCTACGGTATCAATGCAGGAGGCACCGAGGTCGGGAACGATTATTTCTTCACCCTTCTGCTTTGCGTTGTGTACGGTATTTACGACTGCGGTTTTAAGACCGGAAAAGCTGAAATCGTATTTGCTGCCCTCCACCTTCGGGTGGGGGAATTTATATGCCTTGGGGTTACCCTCTTTGCTTACTCTGTCAAGATTAACGCCGCCGGGATAATCAAGACCCATTGCTCTTGCGGATTTATCCATGCATTCACCTGCGGCATCGTCCCTCGTTTTGCCTATAATGGTAAAATCCGTATAGCTGTTTACCGCCACTATGTGACTGTGACCTCCCGATACGACAAGGCAGAGGAAGGGGGGCTCAAGGTCGGGAGAGGTAATGTAATTTGCGGCTATGTGTGAGCGCAGATGATGAACGGGAACAAGCGGCTTTCCCGACGAATAGGCAAGCCCCTTTGCAAAATTCACGCCTACGAGAAGTGCACCGATAAGACCGGGAGCGTACGTAACTCCGATTGCTTCAATATCGTCAAGGGTACATCCCGCATCCTCAAGTGCCTTTTTTACGACACCGCTGATTGCCTGAGCGTGCATTCTTGACGCTATCTCGGGCACGACACCGCCGTAAATTATATGCTCTTTGACCTGTGATGCGACTACGTTGGAAAGTACGGTTCTGCCGTCCTCAACTACGGAGGCGGCTGTCTCGTCGCAGGATGATTCGATTGCAAGTATTTTCATAATTATTCCTTCCCGAAAAATAAAGAGTATAGTATTGCATCCTCGGTGGGATTTGAGTAAAAATTCTTCCTTTTGCCCACCGCTTCAAAGCCGAGAAATTCGTAAAGGGAAATGGCGGGAGCATTGCTCTCTCTGACCTCAAGGGTAATGAATTCGCAGTTTCTTTCCTTTGCACCGTTGATTGCCGCGGTCAGAAGTGCTTTGGCAACACCGTTCCTGCGGTAAAAGGGCAGAACGGCAACGTTGGTGATATACGCTTCGCCGCAGATTTCCTGCACGCCTATGTATCCGGCAATTACGGTATCGGTTACCGCGGTAAGAAAATGCGAGGAGGGATTTGAAAGTTCCTGCGCGATGCCTTCTCTCATCCACGGAGAGGAAAAGCATTCCTTTTCAATTTCCGCGATGCCGTCGACGCTGCCGGCAGTCATTTCGGTTATAATGTAATTCATGGCTTAATCCTTTGCTGAGTACCAGGTTTTGCCCGTGCCTACGTCTGCCTGCAGGGAAACGCTCGTTTTGACTGCCGTTTCCATTTCGCGTTTGAGGATGGCTTTGACTATGTCCGCTTCCTCCTCGGGAGCTTCAACGATAAGCTCGTCGTGTACCTGAAGAATAAGCTTTGCCTTGAAATTCATCTCGTCAAGCGCCTTCCATACCCGAACCATGGCGATTTTGATGATATCGGCGGCGGTACCCTGAATGGGCATATTCATGGCAATTCTTTCCGCACCTGCCCTCACCATACCGTTTGAGGCATTTATCTCGGGTATATATCTTCTGCGGTTGAAAAGGGTCTCTACGTATCCGCGTGATTTGGCATTGTCGACCACATTTTTCATAAAGTTTCTGACACCGTAGAAATTGTTCAGATAGTTTTCGATATATTCCTTGGCTTCCGTAACGGAAACACCGATATTTTTTGAAAGCGAAAATGCACCGATACCGTAAACGATACCGAAATTGACCGCCTTTGCACGGCTTCTCATAAGAGGAGTGACCATCATCAGAGGCATATTGAATACCTGCGAAGCGGTTATTGCGTGGATATCGTCACCTTCATTGAAGGCGGAAATCATATTTTTATCGTTTGCCATGTGGGCAAGCACCCTGAGCTCAATCTGTGAATAGTCAGCGTCAACAAGAACACAGCCCGGCTTTGCGATAAAGAATTTTCTCATCTCCTTACCGAGAGGAGAGCGTACGGGAATATTCTGCAGATTCGGCTCGGATGACGAAATTCTGCCGGTTCTTGTTTCGGTCTGATTGAGGGAGGAGTGAATCCGTCCGTCTTCACCGATTACCTTGAGTAAGCCGTCACAGTATGTGGATTTCAGCTTTGAGATAGTTCTGTATTCAAGGATTTTTGCCACAACGGGGTAATTCTCCGCCAGGGATTCGAGCACCTCCGCATTGGTGGAATATCCGCTTTTTGTCTTCTTCTTTGCGGGTAATCCCATCTTTTCAAAGAGTGCCTCACCAAGCTGCTTGGGAGAATTGAGATTGAATTCATATCCCGCTTCTTCGTATATTTCCCCTGCAATGGTATTGATTCTGTCGGCAAGCTCTTCGCCGAATTTTTCAATACCCTGCGCATCTACAAGAAAGCCCTCCTTTTCCATTGAGGAAAGCACTCTTGCAAGTGGCATTTCTATTTTATCAAGCAGGTCACGCTGACCGTTTTCGTCAACGGTTTTGTATAAGCTCCTGAACGCGGAGGGAAGATATGCCGTATACACGGAATCGGAAACGTCTTCGTTTGAAATGAATCCCGCAAATTCCTCACACACTCTTTTGAGAGTGCAGTCGGAGGAGGGATTTGCAACGTAAGCCGCCAGCATGGCGTCGCCGGCTATATTGTTTATTTCTATATCGTTTCTGTAATCATAAAAGAACGAATACAGTGCCTTTACGTTATATGTGTATTTTTTGATTTCCTTATCAAAAAGAAAATCCTCACAGAATTTCAGATATCCGTCGTTTTCGGGATTGAAACGGGCAACGCCGTTGGAAGTGCAGATATTGAAAATACCGTTATCAAAGGTGAAATACGCTTCACCCGACTTACGAAGATTGTTATAAAGCAGAATTCCGTCCTCTGCATCGTAAACCCCGGTATTGATTTTTTTGTCGGCCGCGGCTTCTTTTTTTACGGTAACGGGCTTAAGGTCAAGCCGTTCAATCATCTTGAACATTTCAAGCTCAGATAGAATTGAGGTAAGCGCAAAGGCATCCGCTTCGGCGGGAACGTAGGTGTTGTAATCGGTGTCAACGGGTGCTTTGGTGCTGATTGTGCCGAGGGTACGGCTGAGATATGCCATATCCTTATCCGCCGCCAGCTTATCGTGAACGCCTTTCTTTATGTCAATGGTCTCGAGATTTGCATAGATATCGTCAATACCGCCGAATTTTGAAACAAGCTCCTTTGCGGTCTTTTCACCTATACCCGCAACGCCGGGAATACAGTCGGAGGTATCTCCCTGGAGGGCTTTGATATCAATGAGCTTTTCGGGAGTATCAACAAGGTAATCCTCTGTGATTTTTGCTCTGTCATATACCACGGTGGTGGGAGCACCCATCTTTGTTGCCGCAAGCAATACGTTGACGTTATCCCTTACAAGCTGAAGCGAGTCTCTGTCACCCGTTGCAATAAAGCAGAAATCACCGCTTTTGCAGGATGCCGCAAGAGTACCCAGTATATCGTCCGCCTCCCAGCCGGGAGCTTCAATAAGCTTATATCCCATGGCGGAGAGTATATTTTTGAGTATGGGTATCTGGGATGCCAGCTCGGGGGGCATACCTTTTCTGTTTGCCTTGTAGCCGTCATACATTTTGTGCCTGAATGTCGGCTGCTTCACGTCAAAGGCGACCGCAACAGCGTCGGGCTTGACGTCGGCAGTCAGCTTGAGCAGTATATTGAGAAAGCCGTAGATGGCGTTGGTGTAGTATTTTCCGTCCTTTGTGGAGAGAAGCTTTACTCCGTAAAAGGCGCGGTTTACTATGCTGTTTCCGTCAAGTGCAAGTAATTTCATGGCATTTACCCTCCGTAACCACATAATTATATCACATATTGAAAGAAAAATACACTATATTTTCAATTATATCCGTATTGACTGAAAAGTGAAATGATGATATCATTTATAAAAATAATAGGAAACAGCCCTCCCATTCGTGGTGAGGGCATAGAGGTATTTATCAGCTATGATTAAAAACATTGTTTTTGATATGGGCGGAGTTCTCATAGATTACGACCCCGAAAAAACCGTATATTCTCTTTTTGACAGGGAAACCGCAGATATTGCTCTGAAGGAAATATTCAGAAATAAGCTGTGGGCGGAAAGAGACAGAGGCACCGTTGATTCCGATGAAATAATGAGGATCGCGGGTCCGAAAATACCTCCTCATGCCTACGAAAAGGTCAGCGAAATGGCACATAACCTTTACCCCTATATGACACCTTACGATGAGGTCAACAAGCTCGTAAGAGAGCTGAAAGCGGCGGGATACCGCATTTTTCTGCTTTCCAATGCGTCCGACGACTTCTATACCAACAAAACGGGAATCCCCGCTCTTGACGTTTTTGACGGCTATCTGATATCTTCGGATTATCTTCTGCTGAAGCCCGAAAGGGAGATATACGAAAAACTGTTTACCAAGTTTAATCTTGAACCCGCGGAGTGCATTTTTATTGACGATATGCCGGTCAACTGTGAGGGCTCGGAAAAGGTGGGAATGAGGGCATACTGCAACGAAAGCAGAGACGTTGAATTGATGAGAAAAGGTCTCAGGGAGGCCGGAGTCAGAATATGAATTGTTTTACCGACATAGCAAAAAGTATACCCGAGTTTCGCTCGGTGGTAAATGCGGTCCATAAAAACCGCCTGCCTCTGGGCGTTACCGGTGTTGCCTATATACATAAAGCTCACATAATTTCGTCACTTTGTGACGGCTT